>NZ_QBUY01000053.1 GCF_003121405.1 Paraburkholderia sp. C35
ACAGGGCCGTAGGGGGCCCGCAGGCAAGAAGAAGTGTTGGCGGTGTTAGCCCGCTTTCTTTTGCCTACTTTTCTTTGCGGCGGCAAAGAAAAGTAGGTGCCGCCCCTCACAGGGGCAACGCATGAAGCACCAGTAACAAAAAGCGGATGCCAGCAAATACCCCAAACAATCAACCCCCAACACCACTCCAAACCAAAAACTAAGCATTTCCACCCCTCGTACAGACTTATTATTTCGGTAAAAATCGAACGCAACACCGGATCGGTCGTTGTGCGCACATCGAATCCGGCGATTCGACAAAAAAAACCAGAAACTGCCGCGCACATGGAGATCCGCAATGAGTTCAACACTAGCCAGCACGGCGGCGCCTAGCCGTTCCAACACCTGGCGCACGATCGTCGCCGCATCGATCGGCAATGCGCTGGAATGGTTCGACCTCGTGGTCTACGGTTTCTTCGCCGTCATCATCTCGAAGCTGTTCTTTCCGTCAGGCAACGACACCGTGTCGCTCCTGCTCACGCTCGGCACCTTCGGCGTGTCGTTCTTCATGCGGCCACTGGGCGCGATCGTGCTTGGCGCCTACGCCGACCGCGCCGGACGCAAGGCTGCCCTCACACTCTCGATCCTGCTGATGATGGTCGGCACGCTGATCATCGCCGTATTGCCCACCTATCAGTCGATCGGCCTCGCAGCGCCGCTGATTCTCGTGGTCGCACGGCTGATGCAAGGTTTCTCGGCGGGCGGCGAGTTCGGCAGTGCCACGGCCTTCCTCGCCGAACACGTGCCCGGCAGGCGCGGCTATTTCGCCAGTTGGCAGATCGCCAGTCAGGGACTGACCACGCTGCTCGCCGCGCTGTTCGGCATGGTGCTGACGGGTAACCTGTCGCCGGAGCAAATGGCGTCGTGGGGCTGGCGCGTGCCGTTCTTCTTCGGCCTGCTGATCGGACCAGTGGCGTGGTACATCCGCACGAAACTCGATGAAACGCCCGAGTTCCTCGCCGCCGAAACCACGCAGACGCCTATCCGCGATACGTTCGCCACCCAGAAGCTGCGTCTGTTCGTCGGCATGGGCATCGTCGTGCTCGGCACGGTGTCGACCTATCTCGTGCTCTTCATGCCGACCTTCGCGATCAAGCAACTCGGTCTCGCGCCGTCCGTGGCGTTCGCGGCGATCGGTCTGATCGGCGTGATCCAGATGGTGTTCTCGCCTGTCGTCGGGCATCTGTCCGACCGCCACGGACGCGTGCGCATCATGCTCGTTCCCGCGGTGTTGCTGTTCCTGCTGATCTGTCCTGCCTTCAGCTATCTTGTCGCGCACCCGACCTTCGGCGCGCTGATCGCGATGCAGATCGTGCTCGGCTTTCTGATGACGGCATATTTCGGCTCGCTGCCGGGACTGCTGTCCGAGATTTTCCCCGTGCAGACGCGCACGACGGGTATGTCGCTCGCCTATAACATCGCCGTGACGATCTTTGGTGGCTTCGGGCCGTTCATCATCGCGTGGCTGATTCAGGCGACGGGCATGAAAATCGCGCCGAGTTTCTATCTGATGTTCGCCGCCGTGCTGAGCGTGATTGCGTTGCTCGCAGCACGGAGCAAGCTCGGCTTCCGGTGATGGCTGCACCGCCGTAAACGACAAAGGCCGGTTCATATCGAACCGGCCTTTTTTCTTTGCTGCTAAAAGTATCAGACGCTTTGCGCGATCAAACCTGCGCGCCCGCGTTCGGATCATTCGGATCGTGGCGTTCCTTCTTGTCCTTGATCAGGTCTTCACGCTTCACGCCGAACCACATCGCCAGCGCTGCCGCGACGAACACCGACGAGTAGATACCGAACAGAATACCGACCGTCAGCGCGAGTGCGAAGTAGTGCAGCGTCGGGCCGCCGAACAGGAACATCGTCAGCACCATCATCTGCGTACAGCCGTGCGTGATGATCGTACGCGACATCGTGCTCGTAATGGCGTGGTTGATTACCTCGATCACGCTCATCTTGCGTTCGCGGCGGAAGGTTTCGCGAATCCGGTCGAAGATAACCACGGACTCATTCACCGAGTAACCGAGCACGGCCAGCACGGCAGCCAGCACCGACAGCGAGAACTCCCACTGGAAGAACGCGAAGAAGCCAAGAATGATGATGACGTCGTGCAAGTTCGCGATCACGCCCGCCACCGCGTACTTCCATTCGAAGCGGAACGACAGATAGATCACGATGCCCGCGACCACGCACGCGAGCGCGAGCAGGCCGTCGGTGGCGAGTTCCTTGCCGACCTGCGGACCGACGAATTCGACGCGCTGCAATTGCGCATTCGAATCCTGCGACTTCAGCGAAGCCATCACCTGATCGCTCTGTTGCGCAGACGTCAGACCTTGCTTGAGCGGCAGACGGATCAGCACGTCGCGCGAGGTGCCGAAGTTCTGCACCTGCGCGTCACCGTAACCGATCTTCGACAGCGTGTCGCGCACGGGTTCGAGCGGCACGGCGTTCGGATACTGCACTTCGATCACAGTGCCGCCCGTGAACTCGACGGACAGATGCAGCCCGCGATGCAGCAGGAAAAACACGGCAGCGATGAACGTCAGCAGCGAGATCGCGTTGAAGATCAACGCGCGCTGCATGAACGGAATGTCTTTACGGATGCGGAAAAATTCCATGTTCTCTTTCTCCGGGACTCAGCGGGATGAACCCGGTTTGTTCGTGCCACCTGACGCGTTGCGGTTGCGCAGCGTCGGCTTGGCGGCGCTGGCCTTCGCGCCGGCCGCGGCCTTCGCCTTGGCCTTCTGCTTCGGCGCTACCGTTGCAGCCATGGCGCGAGCCGTGTCGGTTTGCGTGTCCGCGTTGTCGAGGTAAGCGGCAGCGCCTTCAGCGGGAGCGGGCTTCCACACCTGACCGATCGCAAGCGATTGCAGCTTCTTCTTGCCGCCGTACCACAGGTTCACGAGACCGCGCGAGAAGAACACAGCCGAGAACATCGACGTCATGATGCCGATACAGTGCACGACAGCGAAGCCGCGCACCGGGCCGGAACCGAAGGCGAGCAGCGCGAGGCCGGCGATCAGCGTGGTCACGTTCGAGTCGAGAATCGTCGCCCATGCATGCGCGTAGCCGCTCTGGATAGCCAGTTGCGGCGGCGCGCCGTTACGCAGTTCTTCACGCACGCGCTCGTTGATCAGCACGTTCGCGTCGATGGCCATACCGAGCGCCAGCGCGATAGCGGCGATACCCGGCAAGGTCAGCGTGGCCTGCAGCATCGACAGCACGGCGATCAGCAGCAGCAGGTTGACCGACAGCGCGATCATCGAGATCAGGCCGAACAGCATGTAGTACGCGATCATGAAGACCGCGATCGCGGCAAAGCCCCACACCACCGAGTGGAAGCCCTTCTTGATGTTGTCCGCGCCGAGGCTCGGGCCGATCGTGCGTTCTTCGATGATGTCCATCGGCGCAGCGAGCGAACCGGCGCGCAGCAGCAGCGCGAGATCGGTTGCGGCTTGCGGCGTCGGCTGGCCGGTGATCTGGAAGCGGTCACCCAGTTCCGACTGGATCGTCGCAACCGTCAGCACTTCGCCCTTGCCCTTTTCGAACAGCACCATCGCCATCGGCTTGCCGATGTTGTCGCGCGACACGCTGCGCACGGCACGGCCACCCGCCGAATCCAGACGGATGTTCACGGACGGACGCTGATGCTCGTCAAAGCCCGCCGATGCGTCGATGATGCGGTCGCCCGTGAAGATCACGGCCTTGCGCAGCAGAACGGGAACAGCATTGCCTTGCGTGAAGAGTTCGTCGCCAGCAGGGACGGGATCGTTCGGATTCGGATGCAGACCGTTCGGATCGGCAAGGCGCGCTTCGAGCGTCGCCGTGCGGCCGATGATGTCCTTCGCCTTTGCCGTGTCTTGCACGCCCGGCAGTTCGACCACGATACGGTCTGAGCCTTGCTGCTGGATCACCGGTTCGGCCACGCCGAGTTCGTTGACGCGGTTATGCAGCGTCGTGATGTTCTGCTTGAGTGCAGCGTCCTCGACCGTCTTCTGCACCGCCGGCGTGAACGTGCCTACCACCTGGAAGCCGCCAGCCGGGTTCGGCTGCGTCGCCCACTGAAGCTCGGCAACACCGGTTGCCAACTGCTTGCGTGCGCCCTCCGCGACGTCCTGATCGGCGAAATTGACCACCACCGTCTGGCCGTTACGGCTCACGCCGCCGTCGCGGATGCCCTTGTCACGCAGCAGCGTGCGTGCATCCGATGCGTCCGAATCGAGCTTCTTGTTCAGTGCGCCCGCCATGTCGACCTGCAGCAGGAAGTGCACGCCGCCGCGCAAGTCGAGACCGAGGTACATGGGCAGCGCGTGCAGCGCAGTCAGCCAGTGCGGCGACGCGCTCTGCAGATTCAGCGCAACGATGTACTGCGGATCGTTCGGGTCGCTGTTGAGCGCTTTCTGCAGCAGATCCTTGACGCGCAACTGCGTGTCGGTGTCCTTCAGACGCACGCGGATATTCGCGTTTTGCGTCGAGTTGTCGAACGTGACATCGTCCGGCTTGATCTGGCTCGATGCGAGCGCCGCTTCGACCTGCGACAGCGTGGTCGAATCGAGCTTGACCGTTGCCTTGCCGCTCGACACCTGCACCGCCGGCGCTTCGCCGAAGAAATTGGGCAGCGTGTAGACGAGGCCGATGACGAGCGCCACCAGCATCACGGCATACTTCCAGAGGGGGTAACGATTCATGGAGTGGTCCAACGGGAGGTTGGCTTGAAAGCGATGCGTCCGGCGATGAGCGCGAGGAGGCGAAGCATGCGTGATGGGCTTCGATCGGCGCGAGGCCGCGCCGGACGCGAGAGAGCAGGCCTTACAGCGACTTCAGGGTGCCCTTCGGCAGAATGGTCGTCACCGACGCCTTCTGCACGGTGATTTCGGTGCCTTCTGCGATTTCGACGCCAACGTAGGCTTCACCCACCTTGGTCACCTTGCCGACGATACCGCCGTTCGTCACCACTTCATCGCCCTTCGCCATGGCGGAAAGCATGTTGCGGTGTTCCTTCTGGCGCTTCATTTGCGGGCGAATCATGATGAAATACAGCACCGCGAACATCAGAATCAGCGGCAGGAAGCTCATCAGGCTCGATTCGGCGCCACCTGCTGCACTGCCTTGCGCGAAGGCATCGGTAATGAACGACACGTTGGTCTCTCCGTTATAACAATCGAAAAAAATCAGCCGGTTATTCTACCACCGGCCATTTACGGGACGGCACCCGGAACGGGTTTTCCTGACGGGCTGTCAAGGGGTTTTTGCCGAGAATCCGAAAGTTAATTGTAATGTCTGCTGCGCTATGTGGGAGAACGGTTTTTTTACGCGTCTCCCAATGCTCCATTTACTTTAGTCCGTCCCACGCGCGCGGTTCTCGTGGAACAGCTTGCGGAAGGTGTCGAACATCTGCGCGTCGATCGCGTCGCGCATTTCCTGCATCAGCTCGAGGTAGTAGTGCAGGTTGTGGATCGTGTTCAACTGCGCGCCGAGAATTTCGCCGACGCGATGCAGATGGTGCAGATACCCGCGCGTGAAATTGCGGCAGGTGTAGCAGCCGCATTGTTCGTCGAGCGGACGCAGCGAGTTCTTGTGGGTCGCGTTGCGGATCTTGATGTCGCCGAAACGCGTGAACAGCCAGCCGTTGCGCGCGTTGCGGGTCGGCATCACGCAGTCGAACATGTCGACGCCTGCCGAGACGCCCGCCACGAGGTCTTCCGGCGTGCCCACGCCCATCAGGTAGTGCGGCTTGTCGGCGGGCAGCTTCGGGCCGATGTGGTTCAGCACGCGCATCATGTCTTCCTTCGGCTCGCCGACGGACAGCCCGCCTATCGCCAGACCGTGGAAGCCGATCTCCGACAGACCCGCCAGCGATTCGTCGCGCAGATCTTCGAACATGCCGCCCTGGACGATGCCGAACAGCGCATTCGGATTGCCGAGCCGGTTGAACTCGTCGATCGAACGTTTTGCCCAGCGCATCGACATGCGCATCGAATCGGCAGCGTCCTTATGCGAAGTCGCCACGCCGTTGGTCGCGTAGGGCGTGCATTCGTCGAACTGCATCACGATGTCCGAGTTCAGCACCTTCTGGATCTGCATCGACACTTCGGGCGACAGGAACAGCTTGTCGCCGTTGATCGGCGACGCGAACGTGACGCCGTCTTCGGTGATCTTGCGCAGATCGCCGAGCGAGAAGACCTGGAAACCGCCCGAATCCGTGAGAATCGGTCGCTTCCAGCCCATGAAATTGTGCAAACCGCCGTGCGCGCCGATGGTTTCGAGACCGGGACGCAGCCACAGGTGGAAGGTGTTGCCGAGAATGATCTGCGCGTGGATTTCTTCCAGTTCGCGCGGCTGGATCGCTTTCACGGTGCCGTACGTGCCGACGGGCATGAAGATCGGCGTTTCGATCACGCCGTGATTCAGCGTCAGACGGCCGCGGCGCGCCTGGCCGTCGGTTTTCAGCAGCTCGAATTTCAGGCCGTTGTCGGGGCGAACGTGGTCGCCGAGGTAGGCGCCGTCGGCGCGTGCAGCGGTGTGATGACCGTCGGTCATGTTTTGACTCCGTATGCAACCGAAGAACAGTTCGGCGCAATGTGATGTGCGCCGCCGGGAGGCTCCCGGCGGCGGGTGAGGGATTATGCGTTAAGCGCGTCTTCGCTGCGCGTGAGTAGCATCGCGTCGCCGTAGCTGAAAAAGCGATAGCGCTCGTCGATTGCATGCCGGTACGCCGCGCGGATCGTTTCGATGCCCGCGAACGCCGACACCAGCATCAGCAGCGTGGACTTCGGCAGATGGAAGTTCGTCACCAGCCGGTCGACCACGCGGAACTTATAGCCCGGCGTGATGAAAATGTCCGTCTCGGCGCTGGTTGCGGCGAGAGGCCTTCCAGCTTGGTCAGCATCGCGCGCGGCGGCTTCGAGCGCGCGCATCGAGGTCGTGCCCACCGCAATCACGCGATTTCCCCGCGCTTTCGTCGCAGCGATCTTGTCGACCAGCGATTGCGGCAGTTGATACCACTCGCTATGCATCTTGTGCTCGGCGATATTCTCGACGCGCACCGGCTGGAACGTGCCCGCGCCGACATGCAGCGTGAGCGTCGCGCGCTCGACGCCTTTTTCATCTAGACGCGCGAAGATCGAATCGTCGAAATGCAGGCCGGCCGTGGGTGCGGCGACGGCGCCAGGATTCTGCGCGTAGACCGTCTGATAGCGGGTTTCGTCGAATGCGTCGGGATCGTGCTCGATATACGGCGGCAGCGGCAGGCGGCCGAACTGTTCGATCAGCGTCAGGCAGTCGTCGGGGAAGTGCAGCGTGTAGAACGGCTCGACGCGCTCGCCGACGGTGACATCGAACGCGTCGGCCAGACGCAGCACGGTGCCTTCGCCCGGACTCTTGCTCGCGCGAATCTGCGCCAGCGCCGTGCGTTCGCCCGTCAGCCGTTCGACCAGCACTTCGATCTTGCCGCCGCTGGCCTTCTGGCCGAGGAAGCGCGCCTTCAGAACCTTGGTATCGTTGAAGACGAGCAGATCGCCGGACTCGATGCAGTCGGGCAGTTCGGCAAAACGCCGGTCGACGAGCGTCGCGGGCGCGGTTTGCCCATTCACTTCGAGCAGGCGGCTGGCGCTGCGCTCGGGCAAGGCGACCTGCGCGATCAGTTCGGGCGGCAGGTCGAAATCGAAATCGGAAAGCGTGAACATGCGGGCTGGCTTGAAGCGGTACTCAATGGAATTGCGTCTCGGGCGGAACGCGCTGCGGAGCATCAGCGTCTACGACAGCGCCCGTCGAGCGGCTATGATTGCGGGACATTGCCGCAGCGGCCCTGCGCGCGAGTGACTCACACACGCGCTGGCCGCGAAACTTCTGAAGCCGATATTGTACTTGCGAAGCGACTCATGCCTTTGTCCGATACCCGTTCACCTCTCGACACCGACGACGACAGCGCCCCGAAGAAGCGCCGCGCCGCCCGGAGCAAGGCGGACGCGGACGCGGCTCAAACGCCCGATGCGCCTGCCGCCGACGCCGCGAAAAAGCCCGTAGCGGCGAAGAAAACCACGTTAGCCAAAACCGCCGACAAGCTCGCAAAAATGGGCCTGACGCGCGATATCGACCTCGTCCTGCATCTGCCGATGCGCTACGAGGACGAAACCTCGCTGACGCCGATCGGCGAGTTGCTACCGGGCGGCGTTTCGCAAGCGGAAGGCGTGGTCTACGACAACGAGATCGCGTACCGGCCGCGCCGTCAGTTGCTGGTGAAAATGCGCGACGACGCAGGCGATGAACTGATCCTGCGCTTCCTCAATTTCTACGGCTCGCAGGTCAAGCAGATGGCAATCGGCACGCGCCTGCGCGTGCGCGGCGACGTGCGCGGCGGTTTCTTCGGGATGGAGATGGTGCATCCGGCCGTGCGCGTGGTCGATGAAGACACGCCGTTGCCGCAGGCGCTGACGCCCGTTTATCCGAGCACGGCGGGCGTGTCGCAGGCATATCTGCGCAAGGCGATCGACAACGCGCTGGCACGTACGTCGCTGCCTGAGCTTTTGCCGGAACCCGTCGCGCGCCAATACCTGCAACCGCTCGACGTGCCGCAACTGATGGACGCCGTGCGCACGCTGCATCATCCGAATTCGCATTCGGACGAAGCGGCGATGATCGACGGCACGCATCCGGCGTGGACGCGCATCAAGTTCGAGGAACTGCTCGCGCAGCAACTGTCGCTCAAGCGTGCGCACGAGGAGCGTCGCACGCGTGCTGCGCCTGTCATGCCGCGCAGTGAACCGGGTAATGAAGCCTCGTTGGTGACGCGTTTGTTGAAAACGCTGCCGTTCGGGCTGACCAACGCGCAGCAGCGTGTCTGCGCGGAAATCTCGCACGATCTGACCCAGCCGCATCCGATGCAGCGTCTGTTGCAGGGCGACGTCGGCAGCGGCAAGACGGTCGTCGCCGCGCTCGCGGCGGCTCAGGCCATCGACGCCGGTTATCAGGCCGCGATGATGGCGCCCACCGAAATCCTCGCCGAGCAGCACGCGCGGAAGCTGCGCGGCTGGCTGGAGCCGCTGGGCGTGTCAGTGGCGTGGCTGGCGGGCAGCCTGAAGACGAAGGAAAAGCGCAGCGCGATCGAAGCCGCCGCGCTAGGCACCGCGCAACTCGTGATCGGCACGCACGCGATCATTCAGGACGCGGTCGAATTCGCACGGCTGGGCCTCGTGATCGTCGATGAACAGCATCGGTTTGGTGTCGCTCAGCGGCTGGCATTGCGCGCCAAGGCGCAAAACGCCGCCGATGGCGCACGCGACTTCCAGCCGCATCAGCTGATGATGTCGGCGACGCCGATTCCGCGCACGCTGGCCATGACTTACTACGCGGATCTCGAAGTGTCGACCATCGACGAACTGCCGCCCGGCCGCACGCCGATCCTGACCAAGCTCGTTTCCGATGGCCGCCGCGAAGAAGTGATCGGTCGCGTGCGCGAGGCCGCGCTGACGGGCCGCCAGGTGTACTGGGTGTGTCCGCTGATCGAGGAAAGCGAGACGTTGCAGTTGCAGACTGCCGTCGAAACGTACGAAACGCTCGTCGCCGCGCTGCCGGAACTGAAGGTCGGGCTGGTGCACGGACGCCTCACGCCCGTCGAAAAAGCCACGGTGATGGACGCGTTCAGCCGCAACGAAGTGCAGTTGCTGGTCGCGACCACGGTGATCGAAGTGGGTGTCGATGTGCCGAATGCGTCCCTGATGGTGATCGAGCACGCCGAGCGCTTTGGTCTCGCGCAATTGCACCAGTTGCGGGGACGGGTGGGGCGCGGCAGCGCAGCGTCGGTGTGCGTGCTGCTCTACACCGGCCCGCTGTCGATGACGGCTCGCGCGCGTCTGCAAACCATGCGCGAAACCACCGACGGCTTCGAAATCGCCCGTCGCGACCTCGAAATTCGCGGACCCGGCGAGTTTCTCGGCGCGCGACAGTCAGGCGCGGCGATGCTGCGCTTCGCCGATCTCGAAAACGACGGCTGGCTGATCGAGCCGGCGCGCGAGGCGGCCACGACGCTGCTCGCGCAGTATCCGAACGTCGTCACGCAGCATCTGTTGCGCTGGCTGAATACGCGCGAACAGTATCTGAAGGCCTAGTGAAAGACGGGCGTGGAAGCGTTTCCGCACCGCACCATGCCTGATTCCCGCTTGAAGGTTGGCGAATTGGCCCCATAGGTGTATAACAGAAACCTATCGAATTCATCGCACTGATTGGTCCCCAATGACCCTCACAGAACTGAAGTACATCGTTGCCGTAGCGCGCGAGCGGCATTTCGGGCGCGCGGCAGAAGCGTGTTTCGTGAGCCAGCCGACGTTGTCCGTCGCGATCAAGAAGCTCGAAGACGAGCTGAACGTACAGATTTTCGAGCGCGGCACGAGCGAAGTCAGCGTCACGCCGATTGGCGAGCAGATCGTCACGCAAGCGCAGCGCGTTCTCGAACAGACGCTCGCCATCAAGGAAATTGCCAAGCAAGGTAAGGATCCGCTGGTCGGGCCGCTGCGTCTCGGCGTGATCTATACGATCGGGCCGTACCTGCTGCCTACACTCGTCAAGCAGATGATCAAGCGCGTCCCGCAGATGCCGCTGATGCTGCAGGAAAACTACACGCTCAAGCTGATCGAACTGCTCAAGCAGGGCGAAATCGACGTCGCCATCATGGCGCTGCCGTTTCCGGAAACGGGTTTGATGCTACGTCCGCTGTATGACGAGCCGTGCGTGGTCGCATTGCCGTCGGGCCACGCATGGGAGTCGCGCAACAAGATCGATCCAGGCGATCTGAAGCAGGAAACCATGTTGCTGCTCGGCAGCGGTCATTGCTTCCGTGATCACGTGCTCGGCGTGTGCCCGGAACTGATGCGCTTTTCGCAGAACGCGGACGGCATCCAGAAGACCTTCGAAGGATCGTCGCTGGAAACGATCCGGCATATGGTGGCGAGCGGCGTCGGTATTACGGTGCTGCCGCGCATGTCCGTGCATGAAGTGAAGCCGCACGCGGGCGGCGTCGATTCCGGGTTGCTCAGCTACGTGCCATTCGACGAGCCGGTGCCGGACCGCCGTGTCGTGCTGGCGTGGCGCAAGAGCTTCACGCGCATGCCTGCCATCGACGCAATCTGCGACGCCATCGCCGCGTGTGATCTTCCCGGCGTAAAAAAGCTGGATTTGCCAGCCGCCATCGCTTAAGCGTTAGTCCTGCGCGCATCGGCCGTTTCGAAGCCGATGCGCTCGCCGCCCTCTGCATGAGGCGGCCCTATCGAATATATAAAATTAATCAAATCGTCTAGTTCGATAGTTTTCTTTAAGATTTCCTCCATGGGTCGCCGAGATCCAACACGACAAACCGGAGGAAATCATGCAGCCGTCCACGTCTTCGCTGTTCCCGTCAGTTTCTCCCTCGCCGTCATCGCAGCAGGCCGCGCCGGCCGCTAGTAGCGCGTCCAGTTTCCGCTCGGTCGCGTTTGCACTGCTCGTCGATCGCGCGCTGTCCGCCTGACACGGCGCTGCACATCTCCTCATCCGAACACACCCCACACGCACATTTCAGAAACACCCGGAGAACAATATGTCTGAACGCAATCTCACCACCGCCTCGGGCGCACCCGTCGCCGACAACCAGAACTCGCTGACGGCTGGCCCGCGCGGCCCCGTCGCGCTGCAGGACGTGTGGCTGATCGAAAAGCTCGCGCACTTCGACCGCGAAGTGATTCCCGAGCGCCGCGTTCACGCAAAAGGTTCGGGCGCGTTCGGCACGTTGAAGGTGACGCACGACATCTCGCGCTACACGAAGGCCAAGGTGTTCGGGCAGGTCGGCAAGGAAACGCCGTTGTTCATGCGCTTTTCGACAGTGGCGGGCGAGCGCGGTGCCGCCGATGCCGAACGCGACGTGCGCGGTTTCTCGATCAAGTTCTACACGGAAGAGGGCAACTGGGACGTGGTCGGCAACAACACGCCCGTGTTCTTTATCCGCGATCCGTTGAAGTTCCCCGATTTCATCCACACGCAAAAGCGCGACCCGTACACGAACATGCGCAGCGCGACCAATGCGTGGGACTTCTTCGCGTATCACCCGGAGTCGTTGCATCAGGTGACGATTCTGATGAGCGATCGCGGCATTCCGAAGAACTACCGGCAGATGCACGGTTTCGGCTCGCACACGTATTCGTTCATCAACGCGGACAACGAGCGCTTCTGGGTGAAGTTTCATTTCAAGTCGATGCAGGGTATCGAGAATTTCACCGATGAAGAAGCCGCGCAAGTCGTCGCGCGTGATCGTGAGAGTGCGCAGCGCGATCTGGTCGGCTCGATCGATAACGGCGACTTTCCGAAATGGCGCTTCCAGATTCAGGTGATGCCTGAAGCGGACGCCGCGACGTATCGCTACAACCCGTTCGATGTGACGAAGATCTGGCCGCACAACGACTATCCGTTGATCGATGTGGGTGTGATCGAGTTGAACCGTAATGCGCAGAACTACTTTGCAGACGTGGAGCAGGCCGCGTTCACGCCGGCGAATGTGGTGCCGGGCATCGGCTATTCGCCCGACCGTCTGTTGCAAGGGCGTCTGTTCTCGTACGGCGACACGCAGCGCTATCGCCTGGGCGTGAATCACCATCTGATTCCCGTGAATGCATCGCGTGCACCGCATGTGCGGTCGTTCCATCGTGACGGCGGCATGCGCGTGGATGGCAACCTCGGCGGCAACGTGAACTATGAGCCGAACCGTCTCGGCGATTTCGCGCAGGACCGTAACGCAATGGAACCGCCGCTCGCGGCAGGCAATGTCGATCACTACAACCATCGCGAGGACGACGATTACTACAGCCAGCCGGCAGCGCTGTTCCGGCTCTTCGACGATGCGCAGCGCGAGCGTCTGTTCAGCAATATCGCGCGTTCGATCGAAGGCGTGCCTGCCGATATCGTCGCGCGTCAGGTCGAGCATTTCCGCAAGATAGATCCGGCCTATGCCGATGGTGTGATCGGTGCAATCGAGGCGCTCGCAAAAGCGAACGCGAAGTAACGATATAGAGAGTGAAGGGCGGCAGCGCAGCGCTGTCGCCCGTGAAGGAGAAAGATCATGGTGCAGATGGTGATGAACGCAGTTGGATTTCAGGCAGGCCGCGCAAGTCGTGCAAATAGCGCTGGCACTCGCAGCATCGCGCAACAGGTGCGCGCGCCGATGTTGTTTCAGAAGCTCGTGGGCTTCGCGATTGTGAGCAGTGGCTACGTGGCGATCGTCGCGACGCTGGTGCGCGCAGTTCACGGCTGACGTATCGCGCGGATGGCCATGCGTGGTCTGAAACGCACGCGCAGCGCGGCGATGGGTCTCGCGAACGGTTAGCGGTTCTACGCTAAACTGGCGGGCGTTCGAGCGTTGAACGATTGCACACGCGCAGTTCCGGGCATGCAGACCGGTTCAAATCACTCTTAAAAGGAGTCATCATGGCCAAGAAAGAAGCCGTACCGCACGTCAATATTGGTATCAGCGACAAGGACCGCAAGAAGATCGCCGAAGGTCTCTCGCGTCTGCTCGCCGATACGTACACGCTGTATCTGAAGACCCACAACTTCCACTGGAACGTGACGGGTCCGATGTTCAACACGCTGCATCTGATGTTCGAAACGCAGTACACGGAACTCGCGATGGCTGTCGATCTGATCGCCGAGCGCATCCGCGCGCTGGGTGTTGCAGCGCCGGGCAGCTACAAGGAATTCGCCAAGCTGTCGTCGATCGCTGAAGCGGACGGCGTGCCCGCCGCCGAAGACATGATCCGCCAGCTGGTGGAAGGCCAGGAATCCGTGGTGCGCACCGCGCGCGCGATCTTCCCGGTGACGGACGCGGCTCACGACGAGCCGACGGCCGACCTGCTGACGCAACGTATGCAGACGCACGAAAAGAACGCGTGGATGCTGCGTTCGATGCTGGCTTGATGATCGAGAAGGCTGTGTAGCGCTGACAGTGTCTGAAGCGTTCGCGGCCGCGTAACGAGATGCATCGATAAAAGCCCGGCGGGTGAGTGCCCGCCGGGCTTTTGCATTTGTTCATGCGCACCTGAGCAGGGCTGTCACGCGCGCTGCTCTAAAATACCGGGATCGTATCTCCGCGCACCGCCATGTTCGCCCGACTCCCGCTCTTTCTGCGCCTTGTCCGCATGGACAAGCCGATCGGCAGCCTGCTGCTGCTGTGGCCGACCCTCAACGCATTGTGGATTGCGTCGGACGGTCATCCGTCGCTGTCCCTGCTGGTGATCTTCACGCTCGGCACGGTGCTGATGCGCTCGGCCGGCTGCGCAATCAATGACTACGCGGACCGCGATTTCGACCGCTACGTGAAGCGCACCGAAAATCGTCCGATCACGTCGGGCAAGATCAAGGCATGGGAAGCGGTGGCGCTGGCCGCGGGACTTTCTTTGCTGGCGTTCCTGCTGATCCTGCCGCTCAATGCGCTGACGAAGGAGTTGTCGGTGGCTGCGCTGTTCGTCGCGGGCACGTATCCGTTCACCAAGCGCTTCTTCGCGATTCCGCAGGCGTATCTGGGCATCGCGTTCGGCTTCGGCATTCCGATGGCGTTCGCGGCCATTCAGAATCAGGTGCCGGTGCTCGCGTGGGTCATGTTGCTGGCGAACGTGTTCTGGTCGGTTGCGTACGACACCGAATACGCGATGGTCGACCGCGACGACGACATCAAGATCGGCATCCGTACCTCGGCGCTGACCTTTGGCCGCTTCGATGTGCTCGCGATCATGCTCTGCTATGCCGTCACGCTTGGCATCTATGCCGGTATCGGCGTGATGCTGGGCTTTGGCGTGCTGTACTGGATCGGTCTGGCCGCTGCGGCTGGTTGCGCTGTCTACCACTACACGCTGATCAAGGACCGTGAGCGCATGGCCTGTTTCGCTGCGTTCCGTCACAACAACTGGCTGGGCGGCGCGTTGTTCGCGGGTATCGCCGCGCACTATGCGGCTCAGGCGTTCTAGGACTGATTGACCCGCCAGACGAAGCAGGCGTGTCGCCGCTTCGTCTCAAACCGTCCCAGTCACAAGGCAAGCAATATCACTGCTTGCCAAATTCCTCGCCCATTTCACGCGCACGCGCGTCTGCAGCCAATGCGCCGCGTACGATCGCGTCCTTCACGCCTTGCGCGTCGAATGCAGCGAGCGCGGCTGCCGTCGTGCCGCCTTTCGACGTGACGCGCTCACGCAGCACGCTCGCCGGTTCGCCCGATTGCGCGGCAAGTTGAGCCGCGCCGGTGAACGTCGCGACGGCCAGCGCGCGACCTTGCTCTTCGTCCATGCCGAGTTGGCGTGCCGCTTCCTGCATCGCTTCGATGAAATAGAACACGTACGCCGGGCCGCTGCCGGAGATGGCAGTGACAGCGTCGATCTTCGCTTCGTCGTCGAACCACACGGTCTGACCGACCGCGCCAAGCACTTGAGACGCGAGCTCGCGGCCCGCTTCATCGACGCCTTCCAGCGCGACCAGACCCGTCACGCCCATGCCGATCAGCGCGGGCGTGTTCGGCATCGTGCGCACGACACGCGCGTGGCCGCCGAGCCAGCGCACGAGATCTTCGCCGCGAATGCCCGCGACGATGCTGATGACGAGTTGCGACGCCGTGAGGTGCGGCGCGAGCGCAGCCGCGACGTCCTTCACGATCTGCGGCTTTACGGCCAGCACGACGGCATCGAACGATTGCAGCGACGCATCCGCCGCAGCGCTCGCGCCAACGCCAAACTGCTCGACGCTACGCTTGCGGGCGTCTTCGTTGGGATCGATCGCAAGGATGTCCGACGGCGCGACGCCACGCTTGATCAGTCCGCCGATGAGTGCAGCGGCCATATTGCCGCCGCCGATGAAGGCAATTTTCATGATGTTCGGGATGGTCAGTGAGAGTAATCGCGGGCGCCGAAAATGGCGGTGCCGATGCGCACGATGGTCGCGCCTTCGAGCACGGCGGCTTCGAGATCGCCCGACATGCCTATCGATAGCGTGTCGAGTTCAAGCCCTTCCGAGCGCAGTTTTTCGAACAGCTCGCGCAATGCGCGATGCGGTACGCGCTGCTGCTCGACATCGCCCGCCGGTTCGGGAATGGCCATCAGGCCGCGCAGACGCAGCCTGGGCAGCGCGGCGATCTGGCGCGCGACATCGACAGCATCGTCAGCCGTCACGCCGCTTTTCGATGCCTCGCCGCTGATGTTGACTTGCAGGCAAACGTTCAGCACAGGCAAGCCTTCCGGCCGCTGCTCCGACAGACGTTGCGCGATTTTCAGTCGGTCGACGGAATGCACCCAGGCGAAATTCTCAGCGACCGGCCGCGTCTTGTTCGATTGCAACGGCCCAATGAAATGCCATTCGAGCGACGTGCGCAGATCGGACAAAGCCTCGATTTTCGTGAGACTTTCCTGCACGTAGTTTTCGCCGAAAGCGCGCTGGCCCGCGGCATGCGCGGCGCGGACGTCTTCGGCGGGAAATGTCTTGGAGACGGCGAGCAGCGCAATGGAAGCAGGATCGCGGCCCGCGACCTGCGCGGCGAGGGCGATGCGCTGATGCACTGCGTCGAGATTGTGAGCGAGATCGGGCATGAAACGTTGTGTACCGATGCGAGGGCGACGAATCGGATTATACGGACGCCGCCCGCATGGCACGACCCGGCCGATCGGCCAGGTGGTGTGCCCATTCGCAAAGCGGCAAGCTGTCGATCAGGACGCGAGCATGTGCTCGACGAGTTCGACCCAATGCACGACAGGCGTGGAGGTGCCGCTTTGCAGATGCGAAATACAACCCACATTCGCAGACACGATGATCTGCGGCTCCTGTGCCTTCAGCTTGTCCAGCTTCTGGTTGCGCAGCGCGTACGACAGCGCGGGCTGCGTGAGCGAGTAAGTGCCAGCCGAGCCGCAGCAAAGATGGCTGTCGGCGGGCAGTCTGACGTCGATGCCCAACGCACCCAGCAGATGCTCGACCTTGCCGCGAATCTGCTGGCCATGCTGCAGCGTGCAGGGCGGGTGATACGCGACTGTGTGAATCGCGCGGCGGCGCGTGAGTGGCGTCAACGCTTCCTCAAAGTCCGGCAGGATCTCGCTGATGTCGCGCGTCAGTTCGACAATGCGCCGCGCTTTTTCCGCGTAGGCGGGATCGTTGCGCATCAGATGCGCGTATTCCTTCACGGTCGCGCCGCAGCCCGACGCGTTCATCACGATCGCCTCGGCGCCCAGTTCGACATGCGGCCACCATGCGTCGATGTTCTGCCGCACGTCGTCGAGCGCTTCGTCGTTGTAGCCCAGATGCAGGCGGATCGCGCCGCAACAGCCTGCCTCGGGCGCGACGACCGTCTGGATGCCGAGTGCGTCGAGCACGCGCGCGGTGGCGATGTTGACGTTCGGCATCATCGAGGGCTGAACGCAACCTGCGAGCATCAGCATCTTGCGAGCATGCGTGGCCGTCGGCCATTCGAGCTGGCGCTGGCGTTGCGGCACTTTGTCCCGCAGCTTCTTCGGCAGCAGTGGGCGGAAGTGCTGGCCAAGGCGCATGGCAGGCGTGAACAGCGTGGCGTTCGGCACGAAGCTCGCGAGCATCCGGCGCATCAGGCGCTGGCCGAACGGGCGCGGCACCTTTTCTTCGGTGAGCTTGCGGCCAATCTCGACAAGCTTGCCGTACTGCACGCCGGAAGGGCAGGTCGATTCGCAGTTGCGGCACGTGAGGCAGCGGTCCAGATGCAGTTGCGTGCTGCGCGTGACGGGTGCGCCTTCCACCATCTGCTTGATCAGATAGATGCGCCCGCGCGGTCCGTCCAGTTCGTCGCCGAGCAGTTGATAGGTCGGGCAGGTGGCCGTGCAAAAGCCGCAATGCACGCAGTTGCGCAGGATGGCGTCGGCTTCTTCACCGTCCGGTGTGTTGCGCATGAAGTCGGCGAGGTTGGTCTGCATCGTGCGCTCAGAAGTCGGGGTACAGCCGGCCGCGGTTGAAGATGCGGGCCGGGTCGAAGGCGGCCTTCAGGCCGCGATGGATTTTCATCAGCGGCGCGGGCAGCGGCGTGAATACGCCTGCGCCGCGGTCGTAGCCGAGGCCGGTGCGGAAGATGGTCGCATGGCCGCCAGCCTGTTTCGCGGACATGCGCACGGTTTGAGCGTCGGCGTCGGTGATCCACCAGCGTTGTGCGCCGCCCCATTCCATCAGTTGCGCGCCGGGCAGTTGCAGCGGCTCGGTGATGGTCGGCAGTGCGAGGCGCCACAACGCGGACTTCGGCGCGATGGCCGCAAAGAACGGATCGGTCTGTTCGCGCAGGCCCGCCCAGAAGCGTTCGGCTTCGACGGCATCGACCACTTCGCCGCCCAACCCCGTACGCGCCGACTTGACCGCTGCTTCGGCGCCACCCAGCCGCACGGCCAGCGTGCCGTTACGCCACGCGCTCCCCGTGATGGGCAGCGGGCGGCCGCCCCATTCGTTGAGCTTGCGGACGGCGTCGGTGCCGTTCATGTCGAACTTGAGCGTTGCTTCAGCCTTCGGACGTGGCAGCACCTTAACGGACAACTCGAGAATCAGCCCGAGCGTGCCTAGTGAACCGGCCATCAAACGGGACACGTCGTAACCGGCGACGTTCTTCACCACCTGTCCGCCGAATGTCAGCGCCTGCCCCTGGCCGTTCATGACGACGGCGCCCAGCACGAAGTCCCGCGCCGCGCCCGCCGAATGGCGGCGCGGACCCGCGATACCCGCGGCAATGCAGCCGCCAAGGGTCGCTTGCGGGCCGAAGTGGGGTGGCTCGAAGGCGAGCATCTGATCGTGTTCGGCCAGTGCCGCTTCGATTTCGAGGAGCGGCGTGCCGGCGCGTGCCGTGATGACCAGCTCGGCCGGATCGTACGCGATGATGCCGCGATGCGCGCGCGTGTCGAGGATCTCACCCTGCAATGACTGGCCGTACCAGTCCTTTGTGCCACCGCCACGGATGCGGATCGGCTGTTCTGCAGCCGTAGCTGCACGAACCCGTTCCGACCACGCGGCGACGATGTCGTCCTCTTTCATGGTGCGTTGCTTCGTTGTAGTGCGTTCGATTGTACCGAGGCACGCCGCGCTGGCAACCCGGTTCCGACCCGTATCACAGGACGGCATTATTCATGCGGTATGACGATGCAACGGCGCTGCCCGGCCCGGCAGCGCGGCGTACTGCTTAAAAACGAGGCAGATCGGGATGCGGCAGCAAGCCGCCGCGCACGTGCATCTTGCCGTACTCGGCACAGCGGGCGCGCGTCGGAATACCCTTGTCGGGGTTGAGCAGGCAGGCGGGATCGAAGGCGCGCTTGACCGCGTGGAACGCATCGCGCTCTTCCGGCGAAAACTGCACGCACATCGAATTGATCTTCTCGATGCCCACGCCATGTTCGCCCGTCACCGTGCCGCCCAGTTCGACGCAGGTTTCGAGGATGTCGCAACCAAATGCTTCGGCGCGGTGCCACTCGTCGAGATCGTTGCCGTTGAAGAGGATCAGCGGATGCATGTTGCCGTCGCCCGCATGGAACACGTTGATGCAGCGCAGGTTGTACTTCTTTTCCATCGCTTCGATGCGTGCGAGCAGCGGCCCGATGCTGCGGCGCGGCACCGTGCCGTCCATGCAGTAGTAATCGGGCGAAATACGGCCGGCGGCGGGGAACGCGTTCTTGCGACCCGACCAGAAGCGCAGTCGTTCGGCCTCCGTGCGCGAGATCTGGATGCGCGTCGCGCCTTGCTCGCGCAAGACAGCCGTCATCCGGACGATTTCTTCGCTGACTTCCTCGGGCGTGCCGTCCGATTCGCACAGCAGAATGGCTGCCGCGTCGAGGTCATAGCCCGCTTTCACGAATTCCTCGACGGCGCGCGTGGCCGGCTTGTCCATCATTTCGAGGCCGGCCGGGATGATGCCCGCGGCGATGATGCCCGCGACGGCGTCGCCGCCTTTCACGACATCGTCGAAACTGGCCATGATGACCTGTGCGGCTTGTGGCTTCGGAATCAGCTTGACGGTGACTTCCGTGACGATCGCGAACATGCCTTCGCTGCCGATCACCACGGCCAGCAGATCGAGCCCCGGCGCATCGGGGCTGAGCGAGCCGAACTCGACGATCTCGCCTTCCATCGTGACGGCACGCACGCGCATCACGTTATGGACGGTCAGCCCATATTTCAGGCAATGCACGCCGCCGGAATTTTCCGCGACATTGCCGCCGATCGTGCAGGCAATCTGCGACGAAGGGTCGGGCGCATAGTAGAGGCCGTAAGGTGCGGCGGCTTCGGAGATCGACAGGTTGCGCACGCCGGGCTGAACGGTCGCCGTACGCGCATACGGATCGACTTCGATTATCTTGCGAAAGCGCGCAAGCGAGACGACCACACCATGCCGGATCGGCATTGCGCCGCCTGACAGGCTGGTGCCCGCACCGCGTGGCACGATGGGGACGTTGAGCCGGTGGCAGATCTGCACGATGCGCTGCACCTGCGATTCCGTCTCGGGCAATACGACAGCCAGCGGCAAGCGCCGGTAAGCAGCAAGGCCGTCGCATTCATAAGCGACGGTGTCTTCCTCGCGATACAAAAGGCAGTGCGTTGGCAGCACGGCCATCAACGCCTGCACGACTTCGCGCTGACGTTGCGCAAGCATCTCGGGCGACAGTTCGGGGGACAGCTCGCCGGGTGCGTTCATGGAATGTCTCCTCCTTCAACGGCCGCGCGCTTGTGCGCGATGCAGCCGGACATACGATTACGCTATGCCGCCCACGTAAAGATCTTGCCGGGATTCATCAGATTGTGCGGGTCGAGCGAATGCTTGATCGAGCGCATCACGTCGACGGCCACGGGGCCGTGCTCTTCGAGCAGAAAACCCATCTTGTGCAGGCCCACGCCATGCTCGCCCGTGCAGGTGCCGTCCATGCGCAGCGCGCGCTGCACGATGCGATGGTTCAGGCGCTCGGCTTCTTCCAGCTCTTCCGGCTTGTTCGGGTCGATCAGCATCGCCACGTGGAAGTTGCCGTCGCCAACGTGGCCGACGATCGGGCAGGGTAGCGGCGACGCTTTCAGATCCGCTTCCGTTTCGACCACGCATTCGGCCAGACGCGAGATGGGCACGCAGACGTCCGTGGTGACCGCGCGACTGCCTGGCTTCAGTTGCAGCATCGCAAAGTATGCGTTGTGACGCGCGTTCCACAGGCGGCTGCGGTCTTCCGGGCGCGTGGCCCATTCGAAGCCTTCGCCATTGTTTTGCGCGGCGATGTCCTGCACCAGTTCGGCCTGTTCCTTCACACCGGCTTCCGTGCCGTGAAATTCGAAGAACAGCGTGGGCGCTTCGCGCAGCGTCAGGTTCGAGTGACGGTTGATCGAGCGGACGGCGAGCGAATCGACGAACTCGACGCGCGCAATCGGTACGCCGATCTGGATGGTTTCGATCACGGCACGCACGGCATCGCCCATCGACGGGAACGTGCACACGGCCGCCGACACGGCTTCGGGCTGCGGATAAAGCCGGACGGTGATTTCTGTGATCACGCCGAGCGTGCCTTCCGAGCCGACGAACAGACGCGTAAGGTCGTAACCCGCCGACGATTTGCGCGCGCGCGTGCCTGTGTGGATCACGCGGCCATCGGCCAGTACGACGGTCAGGCCCAGCACGTTTTCGCGCATCGTGCCGTAGCGCACGGCGTTCGTGCCCGACGCGCGCGTGGCCGACATGCCGCCGATGCTGGCGTCCGCGCCCGGATCGATCGGGAAGAACAGCCCGGTGTCGCGCAGTGCGTCGTTCAGCTGCTTGCGCGAGATGCCCGGTTCAACGGTCACCGTGAGGTCTTCGGCATTGATGGACAGCACGCGGTTCATGCCGGACAGGTCGATCGACACGCCGCCTTGCACCGCGAGCAGGTGACCTTCCAGCGACGAACCGTTGCCGTAGGGAATGATCGGCACGCCGTATTGGCCGCACAGCCTGACGATGGTCTGCACTTCCTCCGTGCTGTGCGCGAACACGACGGCGTCGGGCAATTGCGGGTCGAAAGGCGACTCGTCGCGGCCATGATGGGTGCGGACGGCTTCGGAAGTGGCTACGCGTTCGCCGAAGGCCGACTTGAGCGCAGTAAGAAGTTCAGCAGGAAAAGGGCGGCGCACGGGGGCGGGCGGCACGGGATGGTTCACCTGCGTCTCCTGTTGGCGAATATTCTGATGGTTGATGCCCATTTTACGCCCATCGATCGCTGGCGCGGCGCCAGGCTTGCAGATGGGCGCGACGGACGTTGGCGCCGGCCTCCTTATAATGGATCAATGCTATACGGCATGCCGCGATATATCCGTGTGGATGCATCGCAACACGTTATGAGGACACGGATCATGGGCAACCGCTTGAGCAAAATCGCGACACGCACGGGTGACGACGGCACCACGGGTCTCGGCGATGGCAGCCGCGTGCGCAAGGACGATGCGCGTATTGCCGCGATCGGCGACGTCGACGAACTGAACTCGAACATTGGCGTGTTGCTGTGCGAGACCTTACCCGTCGAGGTCCGCACTGCGCTGACGGCGATCCAGCACGATCTGTTCGATCTGGGCGGCGAGCTATGCATTCCAGGACATTCGATGATCACCGATAACCACCTCGCGCAACTCGACACATGGCTGGCCGAGTACAACGCGACGCTGCCGTCGCTCAAGGAGTTCATCCTGCCGGCGGGCACGCGGGCGGCGTCTCTGGCGCATGTGTGCCGCACGGTTTGCCGCCGCGCGGAACGTTCGATTGTCGCGCTCGGCACGCTCGAGACCATCAACGATGCGCCGCGCCGGTATGTGAACCGGCTGTCGGATCTACTGTTCGTACTGGCACGCGTGCTGAACCGCGTGGACGGTGGCAGCGACGTGCTGTGGCGGCATGATCGCGGCGCGAGCAAGGCCACTGAGCCAGGCAACGTGTAACGGCGCCGCTCGCTGCGTTGCTCAGCCAACCGCGAGCGTCACGGGTTTGCCGATACGGCTCATCATTTCGACGAGCGTATCGATGGTGAATTTGGCGGTTTTCTTGTTCACGACATCGGACACGCGTGGCCGCGACACCATCAGGATCTCGGCCGCCTCAGACTGCTTCAGATGATGCTGCTCGATCCACGTGGAGAGCTCGGTCATCAGTTGTTCCTTGAGCACCCGCGTGTCGTTGATCTGTTTCTGCGACGCCGCATGCAGGCGCTTCGCTTCCTCGGCGGGAAAGCCGAGTTCGAGAAACAGGTTGGCGCCCGGTTTGGTGACGTGCCGGACCTTGGTGTCGATGGTCTTCATAGTTTCCTCACATTGGCCACGGCGCGATAGCGCGCCTCGGCGATTTCCCTGTCATGCCGGCTGGTGGTCTGCGTCTTCTTGCGGAAGCAGTGCAGCACATAAACGGCCTCGACGAACTTGGCGACATACATCACGCGAAAGGCGCCTTCCTGCTCGTTGACGCGAATCTCGCGCGTGCCCGCGCCGACGATATCGAATGGTTTCCAGTTGTCCGGATCGAGACCTGCCTGAACCTTGGCAAGCTGAAAACCAGCCTGGCGGCGCGGTGCATCGGGAAACGCGAGCAGGTCTTCGTAGCTGGAGCCGATCCAGCGAATCTCTTTTTCCAGCTCCATGTAGTCCCTTCATGTATAAAATTTTATACCTGCGGCCTCCGGTGTTCAATCTGCTTTTGCAGTACCGGGACGAGATTTGAAGTTACAGAAGGGAAGGGAAAGGTTCGATTCGGCTGAATGGCCAGGGTATGGGGGAGGGTGTTTTTTGCTGGCAGGCGCGGTTTGCTTTTTTTCGCTGGCATCCGCTTATTGTTAGTGGTCTGCTAGCGTCGCCCCTGTGCGGGGCTACACACCTACTTTTCTTTGCCGCGGCAAAGAAAAGTAGGCAAAAGAAAGCCGCTGAACACCACCCACTACGGTCCTTGCCTGCGGGCCCCCAGCCGGTCCTATCCTTCACACGGCATCACTCTTTTTGATGCCCGCTGCCAGCGCTCTTAAAGGGCGCATCACCCTCTTCAAGCACCCGCGTCTCAGCGTGCCTTTCCAGTTCGGCCCAGGCCGCCCAGGTGGCAAACGGTGTGTCGGCTGTCGCGCCTTATGCGCTTCACTCCGGACTGAAAAGCAAAGACGGTGTGTCTTGTAGGATCGCCGACGCAGAATGTGCGACAACCTACACACCGTTTGCCACCTGGGCTGCATATGCGAGTCGCTGCCGCTTGGGGCGCTACGGGTGATTGGAGTGGGGTAGGCGCTTATTCGAAGCGAAGGCAACGGGCGGGGACTGAGAGATTGCCGTGTGAAGAATAGGAACCGTTGGGGGCCCGCAGGCAAAGACCGGAGTGGGCGGTGTTAGCCCGCTTTCTTTTGCCTACTTTTCTTTGCGGCGGCAAAGAAAAGTAGGTGCCGCCCCGCACAGGGGCAACGCATGAAATGCGAAGGCAAACCGCGGATGCCAGCGAAAGCAGCAAAAAACCAACCGGCGGATGCCAGAGCAAAACAACCGACAATCAGTTACCGCTACCTCGCGCAACGCGACGCTGCTTGACGGATTCAGCAAGCCCTTCAAGCACAGCGACACTCTCATCCCACCCGATACACGCATCGGTGATGCTCTGCCCATACGTCAGCGCGCAGCCTTCCTGCAGATCCTGGCGGCCCGCCACCAGATGCGATTCGACCATCACGCCAACGATCCGCTCGTCCCCGGCAGCAATCTGGCGGCCAATATCCGCGCAAACGGGAATCTGGTTCTCATGCTTCTTCGAGCTATTCGCGTGGCTCGCATCGATCATCAGACGAGCAGCAAGCCCCGCCTTGCCAATATCGCTGCAGGCAGCGTTCACGCTCTCGGCGTCGTAGTTCGGCGCCTTGCCGCCGCGCAGGATGATGTGGCAATCCTCATTGCCCGCCGTCGATACGATGGCCGAATGGCCACCCTTCGTCACCGACAGGAAATGGTGCGGCTGCGAAGCCGCCTTGATCGCATCGACGGCGATCTTCACATTGCCGTCGGTGCCGTTCTTGAAGCCGACCGGGCACGACAGCCCCGATGCCAGTTCGCGGTGCACCTGCGATTCCGTCGTGCGCGCACCGATCGCGCCCCACGAGATCAGATCGGCGATGTACTGCGGGCTGATCATGTCGAGGTACTCGGTGCCTGCTGGCAGACCCAGTTCGTTGATCTTCAGCAGCAGTTCGCGCGCGGTACGCAGGCCGTCGTTGATCTTGAAGCTGTTGTCCATGTACGGATCGTTGATGAGACCCTTCCAGCCCACCGTCGTGCGCGGCTTTTCGAAATACACGCGCATCACGATTTCCAACTCGCCCGCGAAGCGCTTGCGCTGCTCGATCAGACGGCCGGCGTATTCCATCGCGGCCTTCGTGTCGTGAATCGAGCACGGCCCGACGATCACGATCAGCCGGTCGTCCATGCCGTGCAGAATGCGATGCATCGACTGGCGCGAGTTGTAGATCAGGTCCGATACCTTCTCGTCGCACGGGAATTCGCGGATCAGGTGAGCGGGCGGCGTCAGTTCTTTCAGTTCACGGATGCGGACATCGTCGGTATTGTGCGGGGGCATGGTTTTCTCCTCGTTCCTTGCGTGTGGTGCGGTTCGAGCGGTCTGCGTATGACTGACGGCGCCGCAACGAACAGATCAACAGGCTTAAAAGTTCAAATTCAAAGTGGGTAGGGGCGAAAAAAAACCGCCAGACTCGCTGGCGGTTTTTTCGGGAATTCTAGGTGCCTATGTACGTTCACACCCCTCTCGATCCGCCAGCGGTCTGAGATGCCCAAAAAAAGTAAAAATAAAACTTGGCGGACATGGCGAAAAAGGGATGGCTCGTCGAAAAGGTTGATTGGCTTTATAACCCGAGGTTTGCTCGGCTGGCAAGCCGTTAGGGTCAAAAATGCGGGAAATCCGCACGTTTCATGCTTGACATGCACGAAACGTGCGGGCGATGCAAAATCAGACCGTACCGCCGACCGTCATCTTGTCGATCCGCAGCGTCGGCTGGCCGACGCCGACAGGCACGCTCTGGCCTTCCTTGCCGCACACACCGACGCCCGTATCCAGCGACATGTCGTTGCCGATCATGCTCACGTACTTGAGCGATTCCGGACCGCTGCCGATCAGCGTCGCGCCCTTGACGGGATACGTGATCTTGCCGTTTTCGATCATGTACGCCTCGGACGCCGAGAACACGAACTTGCCGTTCGTGATGTCGACCTGGCCGCCGCCGAAGTTCACCGCATACAGCCCGTTCATCACGGACGCGAAGATTTCCTGCGGATCCTTGTCGCCGTTGAGCATGTAGGTGTTGGTCATGCGCGGCAGCGGCAGCGCGGCGTACGATTCGCGGCGTGCGTTGCCCGTCACGGGCATCTTCATCAGGCGCGCGTTGAGCGTGTCCTGGATGTAGCCCTTCAGGATGCCGTCTTCGATCAGCGTCGTGCACTGCGTCGGGTTGCCTTCGTCGTCGATGTTCAGCGAGCCGCGGCGATTCGGCAGCGTGCCGTCGTCGACGACCGTCACGCCCTTGGCCGCGACCTGCTCGCCGATACGGCCAGCGAATGCCGACGAGCCCTTGCGGTTGAAGTCACCTTCCAGACCGTGGCCGATCGCTTCGTGCAGCAGCACGCCGGGCCAGCCCGGTCCGAGCACGACGGTCATCGCGCCGGCCGGTGCCGGGCGTGCGTCCAGATTCACCAAAGCGGCATGCACGGCGTCGTCGACATATTTCGACAGCATTTCATCCGTGAAATAACCGTAGTCATAGCGACCGCCGCCACCACCGCTGCCGATTTCACGGCGGCCATTCTGCTCGGCGATCACCGTCACCGACACGCGCACCAGCGGACGGATGTCCGCGGCCAGCGCGCCGTCGCTGCGCGCGACCAGCACGACGTCGTACTCACCGGCGAGGCCCGCCATCACCTGCGTAATGCGCGGATCGCGGCTGCGCGCCATCTGCTCGATGCGCTCGAGCAGTTTGACCTTGGCGGTTGCGTCGAGCGAATGCAGCGGATCGGACGGCAGATACAGATCGCGGCCTGCCACGCCCGTCAGCGTCGAAGCTGCCTTGATCTTCTGCTTGCCGCCACCCGCCTTGGCAATCGCGCGCGTCGCGATGGCCGCCTGGCGGATCGCTTCCGGCGACAGATCGTCCGAATACGCAAACGCCGTGCGGTCGCCCGACACCGCGCGCACGCCGACGCCCTGGTCGATGCTGAAGCTGCCCGATTTGACGATGCCTTCCTCGAGGCTCCACGCCTCGCTGCGGGTAGCCTGGAAATAGAGGTCGGCGTAATCGACGCGATGCGTGAAGATTTCGGCGAGCGTGCGGGTCAGCACGGCTTCGTCGAGGCCGTAGGGCGTCAGAAGCACGTCTTTGGCTGTCGCGAGATTACGGATGCTGGGTTCGATGATGTTCATGCGAAGTTCGCTCGATTCAGGGTATTCAGTTGACGTGCACGCCTGTCAGATGGGTGACGGCAGCGGCACTTTCAATACGTGCATTTCAGGTCAAACGTAATCAGCTGAGCACGCGGTGACGCCAGGCCGGCAGGCTTTGCCGGACTTCGTCGATACGTGCACGCTCGATATTGCCCGCGACGACGCCCGCGCCTTCGTCGCGCACGTCGATGATTTCGCCCCACGGGTCGATCAGCATACTGTGGCCCCACGTGCGGCGGCCGTTCTCGTGCTTGCCGCCCTGCGCTGCGGCGAGCACGTAACACTGGTTCTCGACGGCCCGCGCGCGCAGCAGGGTTTCCCAGTGCGCGCGGCCCGTCGTGTACGTGAACGCCGATGGCACGACGATCAGCGCGCAGTCGCCCATGCGCCGGTACAGCTCGGGAAAGCGTAGATCGTAGCAGACGGACAGGCCCACGCGCCCGAACGGCGCCTCGAAGGTGCGCACGGTGTCGCCGGGGCGAATGGTGCGCGCTTCGTCGAACGATTCTTCACCTTTTTCAAAGTTGAACAGGTGAATCTTGTCGTAGCGTGCCGCCTCGTTGCCCTGTGGATCGAACACGAGCGTCGTGTTCAGCACGCGGGTTTCTTCGGGCGCTTTCAACGGCAGCGTGCCGCCGATCACCCACACCTGGTGGCGGCGCGCGGCATCGGCGAGAAACTGCTGGATCGGGCCGTCGCCGTAGGTTTCGCGCACCGTGAGCTTGTCGGTGTCCTTGAAGCCCATGAAGCAGAAATACTCGGGCAGCAGGACGAGTTGCGCGCCATCGGCGGCAGCTTGGGCGATCAGACGTTCGGCATCGGCGAGATTGCGGTCGCGATCGGGCGTGCTCACCATCTGCAAGGCGGCGACGCGGAAAGGACCAGCGTGGGAAGGGGACTTCGCGGACTGCGTGTTCAGGTCGCTCATAGGCGTTCGGAAAACTCCTGCGTTGGGCAGTGCGGACAGCGGACGCCGGCGCGATTCACCAGAATCTGGTGCGCTCGCCGAGTCTGAGGAACCCGGTCCGGCCCTCAGTTCGGCGCCGCGATGGCAGCCGGCGCGTCCATCTTACCGCTATCTCCCTTCACCCGCTCGACGTGTGGTTTGGCCCACGAACCCGTGATCGAGTAGTCGCGCGCGAACGCGTGTTCGATCGAATGCGACAGCGCGAAATCGCCGGCCAGCGCGGCGAGACCGAGCAGCGGATTGATGATGGCCGCCGCCACCACGCCCGCGCCCGCGCTGACAGTCGGCACGATATGTACGTTCAGGTTCTGCGTTTCCGTCGTCATATCGACGGTGCCTTTCATATTGGCGCGTGCCGGCGCCGTCACCAGTTCGAAATTGCTGGTCGAGCCGATGCCGTTCACCACCTGCGCGGTGCCTGTCACATGCTCGAACGGCAGCCCTTCGCCGATCACGTCGCGGAAGTCCATCTGCGCGTAGCGCGCCAGGCTTTGCAGGCTCAGCACGCCGAGCAGCTTCGCGACACCCGGATCGTCCTTGAGACTCTGCCCGTGCCGCAGATCGACGGCGAGATTGCCGTTGAGCGTCGGATAGTCGGGCTTGGTCGGGCCGCCCTGCCAGCCGAGCTTGCCCGACAGCGAGCCTTCGCCCGCCTTGAGCGTGCGCGGCAGGCCGGCGCGTTGCAGCAGCAGGCCGGCATCCTTGATGTCCAGCTTGAAATCGACTTCGGTGCTGCGCTCGGTCTCGTCGTCCTGATTCGGGCCGTAGTTGCGGCCCGTGCGCCAGTTCGCCGTCGCCTTCAGCACGGCGGCAGGATTGCTGATTTCGAGCGAGTCGAGTTGCCAGACGGGCGTGCCGTTGTCTTCGAAGTTATGCGCGTTGACTTCGAGCTTGCCGATATTGCGCTCGCGCACGATCAGTTCGTTGACGACGAGATCGATCGACGGAATGTTCTGCGCCGGCTGGTTGATCGCCGGGCCGAGCAGATCGTTCTCGGTCGCCGATGGAATGACCAGACGCGCGAGCCGCGCCTGCAGCGTGCCGGGCGAACCCGGCTGGGCGCCCGGCAGCCACGACACGTGCCCCGCCACCTGGTTCGACGCGATATTCGCCTGCCATTGCCGGTCGTAGTGCGACGCGCCGACCACCACGCTTTCCCAGTGGCGCTTGAGCAGCGTCAGCGTGCCAATGTGTACGGCGAAGCGGTTCGGCATGAACTGCACGGCCGTCGCGCTGGGCGGCACGGGCGCGACGCCTTCGTTGGCCTTGCGCATCTGCAGGAAGAGGGCGCGCCATGCATCGGCGTCGAGCGAATCGATATCGACGGCGGCGATCACGCCTTCCGTTGGCAATTCGGGCGTCCGGTTGACACCAATCGCGCCGCGCACGACCTGGGGCGGCTCGCCGGCCGTGTGGCGCAGCAGATAGGGCGCGGCGATCGGGCCGAACGTGAGGTCGGCGCGTTGCAGGCCGGTCGCGGTTGGGCTGTCGTTGCTGCCACTGGCAGTGTTGGCGCTGGCGGTGTTGTCGCTGCCGCCGCTGCTGCCCTTGCTGGCGTTGTTCGCACTACTGCCGCTTCCACCCGCGTTGCCGTCTCCATTGCCGATGGGCCGGAACGTGAAATCGAGCGGCATGGGCGTGCCGACCGGCTTGTTGAACGGCGCAGGGAAATTGAGCGCGAGACCCGTCAGATCCGAATGCACGGCGACATCCGGCAGCCGGCCTTTCGCGCCGCGCACGCTGATGTCATAGGGCGCGCTGCCGCTCATGTGTGTCAGCACCTGGGCGGGCAGGCCGTGCAGATTCAGGTCGCGCGCGGCATCGACGGCGACCTGGCCGGACACGTTGAGCGCATAGCTGCCCTTGTCGCTGAGGCCGCCTTTCGCGCGCACGTCGCCGCCCATGAACTGCCCCGTCAACTGATCGACCTGCGCCGTGCGTTCGGTGAAGCGCACCTTGCCGCGCAGTTGCGACAGCGGCGGGACATTGTCCACGGCGAGCCGGTTGTTCTCGAACGCGAGCGAGCCTTCCACCGCGACATGCATCTTGGGCGGCGGTACGCCCGGCGGCGTAGGCGGATTACGCGGCACGGTCAGCTTGAGCGCGAGCGCGGCGGGGCCATCGGCGTGAATCTTCTCGGTCTCATGCTTCGCCATGCCGCCGAGCGCGCTGTTGTTCACGTAGTCGAGCATATCGGCGAGCGGACCGTGTCCGCCCCCCGTGATGATCAGGCTCGACGCGCGGTTGCCGAGATCGTCGATCTTGCCCGTCACTTTGCCCATCTCGACGTGCTTGTAGTGCGCGCGATCGACGTCGAAGCGCAGCAGGTTCTCTTTCAGCTGGAACGTGCCGTCGATGCCATCGAGCGCGGGCCACACGTTCGGCGTGCCGTTTTTCAGCGTGCGCGGCGGATAGGGCGATGGATCGAAGCGCCCGCCCTTGAACGGCGCGATGATTCTGAAAACGCCTGCACTCGGATCACGCGAATACGGGAATTTCTCGAGATTGCCGTGAATCTCGATCGTGCCGCCGCGCGAAATCCCGGCCTGCAAACCGTGGGTCAGATAGACGCGCAGCTTTTCGCTGATGCTGGTCGGCAGATAGCGGGTGATGCGCGTGACCTGGGCGCGCTCGAAGTCCGCTTTCAGATCGAGCGAGCCGCGTCCGCTGCCGACGTTCGCATAGCTGGCCGTCGCCTTCGCGGCTGTGTCTGCATTCGATACCTTCAGCTCCGACACATCGACCTTGAACGCCTTGTGCAACTGGCCCGGCTCGACCGTAGAGCCGATGGTCCACGTGCCTTTGCCGCTCAGATGATCGAACGTGAGACGCGGATCGTCGAACACGCCCGGCAGCGTGAGCGCGGCGTTGGCCGTGTCGATCGAGATCGTGCCGTGCTTGTCGTCGGCATCGACGGTGCCCCACAGATTTTCGACGCCCGGAATGCCCGCGCGTGGATGGCCGCGCGCCGTCAGCCCCGGCGGCGGTTCTTGAGCCGCCACGCTGATACCCTGCAGATCGCCCTTGAAGCGATACCGGATGATCGGTTCCGCGTTCGGCTCGCGATGCTCGCTAGCCGCTTCGCCCGAATCCGGCTTGCCGCGCTCGACTTCGATCGTGTAATTCGCCACCAGGCCGCGCGGGTTGAAACGCACGAGGCTGTTCAGCAGTCGCCTGGGCAGCGGCAGCGCGCGGCTGAATTCCGCGAGAATGCCCAGATCGACGCGATCGCCGGAAATGCTGATCAACTGGCCGTGCTGGACGCTCGGCATCCGGTAGCGGCTCGACAGCGTATGCAGTGCGAGGATGCGGGTGACGGGCGTGCCGTCGGCGAGCGGCGGCTGGCCGAGTTCGGCGTGCAGGTGGTTCAGATCGAGCGTCCACTCGTCGCCGTCATGCGCGACCGCCCAAGAAAAGCTCGCGACGGGCACGTCGAGCTTCGGCTGGGTCGGCTTCACGCGCAGCGCGATGTCGTTGCCCGACAGTTCGCCCGATGCCGAGCGCACGCGCCCTTGCGCGAACTGCAGCCAGATCGCGCTGTTCACCCGGCCCGCATAGGTTTCGATCGGGAAATCCATGTAGCGGGCGAGCATGGGCAGATCGACGGTGCCTGTCGAGATATAGGCTTCGCCCGTCCAGTTGATCGGCTTGCCCATCGCCGAAAGTCGCGCGTGACGGAAGTTCGCGCGAAAGTCGAGCGGCCCGAACAGCACCTTGCCGTCGGGCGGCGCCTGCAACGCGACGCGGTGATCGTAGCCCTCGCTCAGAATGGCGAGGCGAATGTTCTGCAGCGCGATCTCGGGCGCGTCGCGGCGCGCGTCGTGCCAGCGCAGCGTGCCGCCGCGCAGGATGATGGCCTGCTGGCGCAGCAGCCAGGTGCTGAAGGTGTCGTTGCCCGAATGCGTGGTCGGCACCATCACGCCCGCGACTGACAGCGAGCCGTCCGTCTCGCGCTCGATCAGCAGATCCGGTTTATCGACGATCACGCTCGACAGGATCGGCGCGAGCTTCCACACGGACGACCACGACACGGCCGCGCTGGCGTGCGGAATGTTCAGCGCGACTTTGCCGTCGCGATTGGTGATGGTGACGTTGGTGACTTCGAGGCCCGGCTGAAAACCCGTCCAGTGCGGCGCGATCTTGCCGATCCTGAACTGCGCGTGGATTTTCTCGGAGATAGCCGCTTCGATTTTTGGCCGGAACGAATCGGCCTGGGGCAGCACGATGTAGCGCAGGCCGAGCACGGCCAGCACGACGATGAAATAGATGAACAGCGCAATACCGAGCAGGACGCGCAGTGTGTGGCGCAGCACTGCATGATCGCCTCCGCCTACGGGCTTGACGCGTCCAGCTTCGTGCGGGTCGGCGGATGAGTTTCGCTCGGACATGCTGCGACGGGGTAGGCGTATGGTAGTTTTGCGGTCTAACGACGAAATGTATCACACAGGCCAGCAGCCACGGGCCTTTGGTACGGCCTGTATGGGCAAGGCCACACGCGGTTCCGGCAGATGGCACATCTAACCGCCGCCGGGGCCCGACGCAGAATTCAAGCAACGAGCGAGCCAGCTCTTTGATGACCGAACCATCCCTGTTGAGTTCCAGCTATTCACTGTTTGCGTCACGCGCCTATGCGGCGAATCCAGGTCTTGCGCCGCGCGTCGCCTCGCTGGCGGCGTCGGCGATCAGCCGCCAGCGGATCGACGAACGGCTCGACGCGCTGATCGGCGCGCTGCGTGCGTCGCCCGATGCGCCGCTTTCCGAAGATGCACTGAAAAAGGCGCTCCGGCAGCTTCGGGCCGAGGTGTTCTGCGCCGTGATGGAGCGCGACCTGTCCGGCGCGGCCGACGTCGCCGAGGTCACGGGCACGATGACCGATCTGGCCGAAGCGACCGTGCAGCGCGCGATGGCCGTGGTCAGCGCCGATCTCGAAGCGCTCTATGGCGAGCCGCGCGGCTCGCAGGGCGAGCGGCTGTCGCTCGGCGTGGTCGGTATGGGCAAGCTTGGCGGACGCGAACTCAATGCGTCTTCCGACATCGATCTGATTTTTGTCTATGAAGACGATGGCGAGACCACGGGCGGCCAGCGCTCGCCCATCGCCACGCAGGATTTCTTCACGCGGCTCGGCAAGCGGCTGATCGCGGCGCTCGCCGAAGTGACGGCGGACGGCTACGTGTTTCGCGTCGATATGCGGCTGCGGCCGAACGGCGATTCCGGGCCGCTGGTGTGCAGCCTGGGCATGCTCGAAGAGTATTTCTACGTGCAGGGCCGCGAATGGGAGCGCTACGCGTGGATCAAGGGCAGGGTCGTGTCCGAACACGCCAGCGATTCGGCGCGCCGGCTCGCGAAGCAACTCGACGCGATCGTGAAGCCGTTCGTCTACCGGCGCTATCTGGACTTCGGCGTGATCAGCGCGATCCGGTCGCTGCATCTGCAGATCCGCCAGGAAGCGCAGCGGCGCGCGTCGATGCGTCCCGACAAGGCCGACGATATCAAGCTCGGCCGCGGTGGCATCCGTGAAATCGAGTTCAGCGCGCAGGTGTTCCAGCTAATTCGCGGCGGTCAGGACGCGGGCTTCCGCGTGCGGCCGACGCTCGCCGTGCTGCGTCACGCGGCGGCGCGCGGTCTCATTTCGCCGGGCGTGTGCGCCGATCTGACCAGCGCCTATCTGTTTCTGCGCGAACTCGAACATCGTCTCCAATATAGGAACGACGCCCAGACCCACGCGATGCCTGTCGATCCCGCCGAGCGTGCGCATCTGGCGAAGTCGTTGGGATTCGACGACTACGCGGCGCTGATGGCGAAGCTCGAAACGCATCGCGAGCTGGTCGAGCAGCAGTTCGACCAGATTTTCGCCGACAAGGTGAGCGGGCAGGGCGGCTGCGGCGCACGCGAAGACGGCGCGGCCGTGTGGATCTGGAGCAGCGCGCTCACCGACGACAGTGCCGACGATGCGCTCGCCGCGCGTCTGGTCGAACTCGGCATCGAGCATCCCGCCGATCTGCTGTCGAGGCTGAAAGCCGTGTGGCAGTCGTCGCGCTATACGGGGCTGGCGGAACGCAGCCGCGAGCGCTTCGATATCGTCGCGCAGCGCGCGCTCGAAGCCGCGCAGACGCTGGAGCCTGCCGAACGGCGCGGCGATATTCTGGTGCGCCTGTTCGATCTGCTCGAAGCGATCGGGCGGCGCGGCGCGTACCTCGCGCTGCTGACCGAGTATCCGCAGGCGCTGCATCGCGTGTTGTCGGTGCTGGGTGCGTCACGCTGGGCGGCGGGTTATCTGATCCGCCATCCGCAACTGCTCGACGAACTGCTCGATGACGAAGCGATGGCAAGCCCGTTCGACTGGCCCGAGTTCAAGCGCACGCTGCGCGCGCGCCTCGCCGCCGCCGATGGCGTCGAGCAGCAGATGGACCTGCTGCGTCACGCGCACCAGGCCGAAGTGTTCCGCATTCTGCTGATCGATCTGGCGGGCAAGCTGAGCGTCGAGCATGTGAGCGACCGTCTGTCCGAACTCGCCGATGCCGTGCTCGACGTGACCATCGAAGCCGTCTGGAACCAGCTTGCCAAGCGTCATCGGCCGGTGCCGCGCTTTGCGATCATCGCTTACGGCAAGCTGGGCGGGAAAGAACTGGGCTACGCGTCGGACCTCGATCTGATCTTCCTGTACGACGATCCTGACGACAACGCGTCCGATATATACGCCACCTTCACGCGCCGGCTTATCACGTGGCTTACGACGGCGACGGGTGCTGGCACGCTGTTCGACGTCGACTTGCGGCTGCGGCCGAACGGCGAATCGGGTCTGCTCGTGACGGATCTCGACGCGTTCCGCCGCTACCAGTTGCGCGAGGGCGACGCCGCCAACACGGCCTGGGTCTGGGAGCACCAGGCGCTGACGCGCGCCCGTTACTGCGCGGGCGATCCTGCTGTCGGCGCGCAGTTCGAGGCGATTCGCGAACAGGTGCTGACTACGCCGCGCGAGGCGGCGCCGCTGGCCGCTGAAATCGTCGATATGCGGCGGCGCGTCGAGGAAGGGCATCCGAACCGCACCGAACTGTTCGATCTGAAACACGATCGCGGCGGCATGGTCGATATTGAGTTCACCGTGCAGTACTGGGTGCTGCTGCACGCGGCGCGCGATCCCGATCTGATCCGCAACACGGGCAATATCGCGCTGCTGCGGGAAGTATCGCGTTTCGGGCTGATGAGCGGCGAAGAGGCGGATACGGTGGGCGCGGCTTACCGGACTTACCGGAAGCTGCAGCACAAGCTGCGGCTCGACGGGATGGAGAAAGCGCGCGTCGAACCGCACAGCGTCGAGAAAGAACGCGAAGCCGTGTTGCGGTTGTGGCGGCGGGTGTTTGGTTGAATCTGTGAGCGGCGGCGGCGCGGCCCGTTGACTGCCGCGCCGCGTCTTTACCGATGGATCACGCGGCTGTGAGCATTTCCTTCGCGTGCTTGCGCGTCGTGGCCGTGATTTCGATACCGCCCAGCATGCGCGCGACTTCTTCGATGCGGCTCGACTTGTTCAGCGGCGTCACGGTGCTGACGGTGCCGCTCTTGCCCTTGCTGTTCTTGGCGACCTGGAAGTGATGATCGCCGCGCGCGGCAACCTGCGGCAGGTGCGTGACGCATAGCACCTGACGCTGCTCGCCAAGCTGATGCAGCAGACGGCCGACCACTTCGGCGACACCGCCGCCAATACCCGTATCCACTTCGTCGAAGATCAGTGTTGGCGTCGGGCTGGCCGCGCTCGCGATCACCGACAGCGCCAGACTGATACGCGCCAGTTCGCCGCCCGAAGCCACTTTTGCCAGCGGCCTCAGCGGCACGCCTGCGTGACCGGCGACGCGGAATTCGATCTGCTCCATCCCGTGTGGACCGCCTTCGGGCAGCGACACCAGCGCGACTTCGAAGCTGCCGCCCGCCATCGACAGTTCCTGCATGCCCGTCGTCACCGCGGCGCCTAGCGCCTTCGCGGCCTTCGCGCGGGCCTTCGACAGCACCTTTGCTTCGGCAACGAAGGCGTCTTTGGCTTTGGCTTCGACAGCGCGCAGCGCGTCGATGTCAGCGGCGGCGTCGAGCTTGGCAAGCTGCTCGCGGCGCTCCTGATGTTCTTGCGGCAAGGTTTCCGGTTGCAGCCGGAATTTGCGCGCGGCCGAATGCAGCGCGTCGAGGCGCTTTTCCACCTGGGCGAGCCGGTCGGGATCGAGCTCCAGCCGTTGCGCATAATGGCTCAGCGAGTACGACGCTTCCTGCAACTGGATTTCGGCGGGTTCGAGCGCGGCGAGCGCATCGTTCAGTTCAGGATCGATCTCGGCGAGATCGCGTATTTTCGAAATGATCGACGACAGATGGCCGAGCATCGCTTCGTCCGATTCGGACAACGCCGACAGCGCGCCCTGCACGCCGTCGATCAGATTCGCCGAATGCGACAGCCGCCGATGCTCCGTATTGATCTCTTCCCATTCGCCAGGCTGCGGCGAGAGCTTGTCGAGTTCCGTAAGTTGCCAGGCGAGCCGCTCGCGTTCGAGTTGCAGTTCGCGGTCCTTGCTCTGCGCGGTTTCCACGGCTTGTGCTGCATCGCGCCAGGCACGCCACGCACGCGTGACGCCGGCCTTGGTGTCGAGCAGACCGGCGTGCGTGTCGAACAGTTCGCGCTGCGCGTCGGGCCGCATCAGCAGTTGATGCGCATGCTGGCCGTGAATGTCGACCAGCATTTCGCCCACTTCACGCAATTGCGTCAGCGTCGCGGCCGTGCCGTTGATGAACGCACGCGACCGGCCGTTGCCATCGACCACGCGGCGCAGCATCACGATGTTGCCGTGCTCGGTTTCGTCCGCGGCGAGCGCCTGTTCATCGAGCCAGGCATCGACGAGCGGGTGCGTGTCGAACTCGGCGGTGATGTCGGCGCGAGCCTCGCCCGTTCGCACGACGCTCGCATCGGCGCGTGCGCCGAGCGCCAGCGCGAGGGCGTCGATGAGGATGGATTTGCCGGCGCCTGTTTCGCCGGAGAAGACCGTAAAGCCGCTGTCGAATTCGAGGTCGAGCGCGGCGACGATGACGAAGTCGCGTATCGAAAGGTGGCGGAGCATGGCGCGTCTATCTGTATGGCGTGGCGTGCGTGGGTTGGCGTGTTGCAGTGGTGGTGCGTTCGACTATCCGGCAGGCAGCGGCGGCACGCCGTCAGTCGCGTGGATCGTCTTCGTGCGACGGATACTCGTTCCAGTGCAGCTTCTTGCGCAGCGTCGCGTAATAGCTGTAGCCGACGGGATGCAGGAAGGGCACCGTGTGGCGCGAGCGGCGCACGTCGATGGTGTCGTTCAGTTCGAGCGCGGTGAACGACTGCATGTCGAAGTTCACGTTGACGTCGCGGCCCGAGATGATCTGGATGCTGACCTTGGAATCGTCCGGTATGACGATAGGGCGGTTCGACAGCGCGTGCGGCGCGATCGGCACCAGCACCAGGCCTTGCAGTTGCGGATGCAGAATCGGTCCTTGCGACGACAGCGCATAGGCCGTCGAGCCTGTCGGCGTCGCGACGATCAGACCGTCCGAGCGCTGGTTGTACATGAAGCGGCCATCCACCGACACCCGCAGTTCCGCCATGCCCGAGAAGCCCGAGCGGTTCACGACCACATCGTTGAAGGCGAGCGCGTGGTAGATCGGCTGGCCGTCGCGCATGATCCGCGATTCGAGCAGCGTGCGTTCTTCGCGCTCGAAACTGCCCGACAGCATCTGCGGAATGATCTCGCGCATGTCGGAGAACGGGATATCCGTAATGAAGCCCAGCCGGCCATGATTGATGCCGATCAACGGTGTCTTGTACGGCGCCAGCTGCCGGCCGATGCCCAGCATCGTGCCATCGCCGCCGAGCACGATCGCCACGTCCGCGCGCGCGCCGATCTCGGCCGGGCGCAGCGCAGGCCATTGCGTCACGCCGATTTCCTGGGCGGTTTCTGCCTCGAACGCGATCTCGTAGCCATGCTTTTCGAGGCACGTGGCGAGCGCGGTCAGCGGCTCCCCGATGCCCGGCGTATTGCTGCGCCCGACGAGCGCAACGGTCTTGAACTGGCTGTTAGCTTGCATGCCCGCATTACACCATAGGTGCGACCTGAAAAGAACCGTCCGCCCCGCTGGCGCGCCCGCCGGGGCGGATACGTGACGCGCGCGTGACGCCGGACAGACCTGGTCCGATTATCGTTAGAATGGTGAAGTCCTCATGACAGACGTGACGACTGCATCGATCCATGCACTGTGGCTCGAGCGCGGGCGGGGAGCCGCGCAGGGCGTGTGCGGCCGCCAAGCCGCTGCGCCGCGGGCCGCCGCGCGCTCGCCGCCATGCGGTGGTTACGCTAAAATTTTCACGCCATGCTAGATCCTCGCGCACAAACCCTCCTGAAAACGCTGATCGAGCGATATATCGCCGAAGGTCAGCCGGTCGGCTCGCGCACATTGTCGCGGTACTCGGGGCTGGAGCTCAGCCCGGCGACCATCCGCAACGTGATGTCCGATCTGGAGGAACTGGGACTCGTCATCAGCCCGCACACGTCGGCGGGACGCATTCCCACGCCGCGCGGCTACCGGCTGTTCGTCGACACGATGCTGACCGTCGAACCCGCCGCCGACGATGACGCCGTGATGCGCGCCGTCAAGACTACGCTGCAGCCGGGCGAGCCGCAGAAGGTGGTTGCGGCCGCCGCGAGCGTGCTGTCCAGCCTGTCGCAGTTCGCGGGCGTGATTCTGACGCCGCGTCGCAGCCACGTGTTCAAGCAGATCGAATTCCTGCGCCTGTCCGATAAACGCATCCTGTTGATCATCGTGACGCCGGAAGGCGACGTGCAAAACCGCATCATGGCCACGCAGCGCGATTTCTCGCCGTCGCAGCTCACGGAAGCGTCCAATTACATCAACGCGCACTTCGCGGGTCTTTCGTTCGACGAGGTGCGTCTGCGTCTGCGCGGGGAAATCGACGAGTTGCGCGGCGACATGACGACGCTGATGCACGCGGCCGTCACCGCGAGCACGGACATGACCGACACGGGCGAAACCGTGCTGATTTCCGGCGAGCGCAATCTGCTCGAAGTGGCCGACCTTTCGTCGGACATGGCGCGACTGCGCAAACTGTTCGATGTGTTCGATCAAAAGACCAGTCTCCTTCAGTTGCTCGACGTGTCGAGTCACGCGCAGGGCGTGCAGATTTTCATTGGCGGCGAGTCGAATCTCGTGCCGATCGAAGAAATGAGCGTGGTGACGGCACCGTACGAAGTGAACGGCAAGATCGTCGGCACGCTCGGCGTGATCGGGCCGACGCGCATGGCCTACAACCGCGTGATTCCGATCGTCGATATCACCGCACGTCTGCTTTCCATGACGCTCAGTCAGGGGTGACGCCGCGGTCGGCATGGAGTGAATCATGCGCGGCGTTTTCCGCCGTGCCAATTGGCCGAATGGCCAGGTATCGGCGGCAGACCGCGCCGCTATAATGACCTTCTCGATTCATTACGTGCCGCGCGCCTGTGCGGCTCTTTCCTTTGCCTATGCGCTTCGACCTCGAGCGGCCCTTGCAGTCTGCTGCGGCACATCGCGTTGCTGTTTTGCTGATCAATCTCGGCACGCCCGATGCGCCGACGCCGCGTGCCGTGCGCCGCTATCTCGCGCAGTTCCTGTCGGATCCGCGCGTGGTCGAGATTCCGTCGCTGATATGGCAAATCATTCTGCGTCTGCTCATCCTGCCGTCGCGCGGCGTGGCCTCGGCGAAGAAGTACGCCGCCGTGTGGATGCCGGAAGGCTCGCCGCTGCGCGTCCATACGGTCAAGCAGGTTGAAGGGCTGCGGCATCTGCTGCATCTGAACGACTACGCGGTGATCGTCGAGTACGCGATGCGCTACGGCACGCCCGATATTCCCGGCATGCTGAACCAGCTGAAGCTCGCGGGCGCCGACCGCATCCTGCTGATGCCGATGTACCCGCAGTATTCGTCGTCGACCACGGCCACGGCGTTCGACGACGCGTTCGCCGCGCTCAAGCGCATGCGCAACCAGCCCGAAATCCGCACGGTGCGCCAGTACGCGGATCATCCCGCTTACATCTCGGCGCTTGCCGCGCAGGTCAACCATTACTGGCACACCCACGGCCGCCCGGATTTCGCGGCGGGCGACAAGCTGGTGCTGAGCTTCCACGGCGTGCCGAAACGCACGCTCGATCTCGGCGACCCGTATCACGAACAATGTCAGCAGACGGCGTCGCTGTTGATGCACGCGCTCGGGTTGACGTCCGTCGAATGCCGCGTGACATTCCAGTCGCGCTTCGGCAAGGCCGAATGGCTGCAGCCCTATACGGCACCGACGCTGAAGGAACTGGGCGCGGCAGGCGTGAATCGCGCGGACGTGTTTTGTCCAGGCTTCACGGCTGATTGTCTGGAGACGATCGAGGAAATCGGCATGGAAGTGCGCGATGAATTCGTGCACGCGGGCGGGAAAATTTTTCACGCCATTCCCTGCCTGAACGCGTCGCCGGCCTGGATTGCGGCACTGGGCGAAATCGTCGCGCAGCATCTGCAGGGCTGGCCAGTGCAGGTGAGCGCGCCGCAAAGCGCGTCGGTTGCCTGAGTCTGCGGGTCCGGCATGCAATCTGCATTCGGGCAGCGGTTTGAGACGTTTGAAAACGCCTGAAGAAGGACTGATGAACTACAAGATTTCTATCGAACCGGGCGCGCGGTTGCGCATCGACAAATGGCTGTGGGCGGCTCGCTTCTTCAAGACCCGCTCGCTTGCCGCCGATGCCGTCGAGAAGGGCCGGGTGCGGATTGGCGGCGCGACGGTGAAGCCGGCCAAGGACGTGCGCGTCGGCGATCTGGTCGAGATCGAGATCGAGCGGATCGTGTGGCAGGTCGAGGTGCTAGGCGGGTGCGACGTCCGCGGGCCGGCGAGCGTCGCGCAGACGCATTATGCCGAATCGGAAGAGAGCAAGGTGAAGCGGGTGCAGGAGCACGAACGGCGCAAGACGTATCGCGAGCCGACCGCGGAGTTGCACGGAAGGCCGACCAAACGCGACCGGCGCGTTATCGACAAATTTTCGCGTGAGGGTTGAACAGCTGTTCCATGGTCGCGTGAACGCCGCCGTACTCGGTCGTGTGTTCGTTGACGACGCCGGACATGCAGATGGTCGTGGTGCCAGCAATGAGTACCAATGCCACCACCGATATGGCGAAGGTCAGTTTCACGGTACTCCCCCTTGAGATTGCAAGCGGAAACGGTTGATCTGGTTGATTCAGCTAGTAGTAAGCCGTACGTCAGATTAGGGTTAACGTGCCTTTTCGGACGCCTGAGTTGAGTTTAGGACACTCGCGCACCGCGCTCAATCTCAATATGATGACGCGCTCGAAATGCTTGTTACGCCAGATTTCCAGGCCCCTGCGAGGTGCAAAAAGCATCGACGGGAGCCTTGAAATACGGCGGGCGCACCCTTACTTGCACCGTTGATGCGCGGCCGGCATGTTGTATCGGCACCACGCCCAACGGGCGAGTCCCATTAAACTGCCGCCGTTTCTTGGCCTTATTTATTTGAATTTCAGCGACATGGAAAACACGCAAGAGAATCCGACGAGCCAGAATCCCACGCCCGCCGACGAAGCCGCGCGCCAGGCCGCAGAGGCCGCATCGGGCGAGCCGCAAGCTCAGGCGCAACAGCCGGAAGCGGCTGGCGAACAGCAGGCACAACCGTCCGGCGCCGAAGCCGCGCTGGCGGAAGTACAAGCCAAGCTGGCCGAGATGCAGGAAAGCTTCCTGCGCGCCAAGGCGGAGACGGAAAACGTCCGCCGCCGTGGTCAGGAAGACGTGGCGAAGGCGCACAAGTTCGCCATCGAAAGCTTCGCCGAGCATCTGCTGCCCGTGATGGACAGCCTCGAAGCGGCCGTCACACACTCCACTGATGACCTCGCGAAGGTCCGCGAAGGCGTCGAGCTCACGCTGCGCCAGCTGGTGGGCGCGCTGGAGAAGGGCAAGGTTGTTGCTCTGAACCCCGTTGGCGAGAAGTTCGATCCGCATCGCCATCAAGCCATTTCGATGGTTCCGGCCGATCAGGAGCCGAACACCGTCGTTGCCGTGCTGCAAAAGGGCTATGTGATCGCCGACCGCGTGCTGCGTCCGGCGCTCGTCACGGTTGCGGCACCGAAGTACGCGCAGTTCGCGCGGCCATGTCCGGTATCCCCGTCGACAGCACCGCGTTCGCGGTCTTCGACATGCAGGAACTCACTGCCACGAACTTCGATGCCGGCCTCCAGTCGGCGGGCGACGAACTGGCGGCGGTGTTCTTCTGGGGACTGGACTGCTTCAACTGCGAAATCGCGAAGAAAGCCATGCTGGCACAGCCGGACGCGATTCGCGCCCTTGGCCTGCGCTGGTTTCACAGCAATGTGTATGAGCATCGCGAGCTTGGCAGGCGCTTTTTGCTGCATGGCGTGCCCACGTGGTTCTTCTTTCACCGCGGCAAGCGCCTCGGGCGGGCGACGGGCTGGCATGGTCTGGCGCAATTCGAAGCGGCCGTCTCGGCGGCTCGTGAGAGAATCCGCGCCGCGGCTGAAGCAGGCGCGGCCGGCGTCGGAACGGCGGTTGCGGGTTTGTCTCGCTCAATCGCTGGCCAGACCGATTGAAAAAAATTAATGACCGCATCGTATTCAGGGTCTTGAAAACGATGCAGCGGCACTCATTTTGAGTGCAGGATGAAATTCAGGGGCGGGGCGCCCGGTGGCCAAATGGTCCAGCCAGCGATGCCCGCAGCGATCAAAGTCAGGAGATTAGTAAAAATGGGCAAAATCATCGGCATCGACCTCGGCACCACCAATTCGTGCGTGGCGCTGATGGAAGGCAACCAGGTCAAGGTGATCGAGAACTCGGAAGGTGCGCGCACCACGCCGTCGATCATCGCCTATATGGACGACAACGAAGTTCTCGTCGGCGCGCCTGCCAAGCGCCAGTCGGTCACCAATCCGAAAAACACGCTGTACGCGGTCAAGCGCCTGATCGGCCGCCGCTTCGACGAAAAGGAGGTGCAGAAGGACATCGGCCTGATGCCCTACAAGATCGTCAAGCACGATAACGGCGACGCGTGGGTCGAAGCGCACGGTCAGAATCTCGCACCGTCGCAGGTTTCGGCAGAAGTGCTGCGCAAGATGAAGAAGACGGCTGAGGACTACCTCGGCGAGCCGGTTACGGAAGCCGTGATCACGGTGCCGGCGTACTTCAACGACAGCCAGCGCCAGGCTACCAAGGACGCAGGCCGCATCGCCGGTCTGGAAGTCAAGCGGATCATCAACGAGCCGACGGCAGCTGCGCTCGCGTTTGGTCTGGACAAGGCTGAAAAGGGCGACCGCAAGATCGCCGTGTTCGACCTCGGCGGCGGTACGTTCGATATTTCGATCATCGAAATCGCTGACGTGGACGGCGAAATGCAGTTCGAAGTGCTGTCGACGAACGGCGACACGTTCCTCGGCGGTGAAGACTTCGACCAGCGCATCATCGACTACATCATCAGCGAGTTCAAGAAAGAGCAGGGCGTCGATCTGTCGAAGGACGTGCTCGCGCTGCAACGCCTGAAGGAAGCGGCTGAAAAGGCGAAGATCGAACTGTCGTCGGGCCAGCAGACGGAAATCAACCTGCCGTACATCACGGCAGACGCATCGGGTCCGAAGCACTTGAACCTGAAGATCACGCGCGCCAAGCTGGAAGCGCTGGTCGAAGACCTGATCGAGCGCACCATCGAGCCGGCGCGCGTCGCAATCAAGGACGCAGGCGTGAAGGTCAGCGACATCGACGACGTGATTCTCGTCGGCGGCCAGACGCGTATGCCGAAGGTGCAGGAGAAGGTGAAGGAGTTCTTCGGCAAGGAACCGCGCCGTGACGTGAACCCGGACGAAGCCGTTGCTGTCGGCGCTGCGATTCAAGGCCAGGTGCTGTCGGGCGACCGCAAGGACGTGCTGCTGCTGGACGTGACGCCGCTGTCGCTGGGCATCGAAACGCTCGGCGGTGTGATGACGAAGATGATCAACAAGAACACCACGATCCCGACGAAGCACGCTCAGGTGTACTCGACGGCGGACGACAATCAGGGCGCCGTGACGATCAAGGTGTTCCAGGGCGAGCGCGAAATGGCAGCGGGCAACAAGCTGCTGGGCGAGTTCAACCTGGAAGGCATTCCGCCCGCACCGCGTGGCGTGCCGCAGATCGAAGTGAGCTTCGACATCGACGCGAACGGCATTCTGCACGTCGGCGCGAAGGACAAGGCGACGGGCAAGGAAAACCGCATCACGATCAAGGCGAACTCGGGTCTGTCGGAAGCCGAAATCGAGAAGATGGTGAAGGACGCGGAAGCGAACGCGGAAGAAGATCACAAGCTGCGTGAACTGGCCGATGCCCGTAACCAGGGCGACGCGCTGGTCCACAGCACGAAGAAGGCGCTCACCGAGTACGGCGACAAGCTGGACGCAGGCGAGAAGGAAAAGATCGAAACCGCGCTGAAGGACCTTGAAGACACGCTGAAGAACAGCGCGAGCGACAAGGCCGCGATCGAAGCGAAGATCGAAACGGTGGCAACGGCATCGCAGAAGCTCGGCGAAAAGATGTACGCCGACATGCAGGCGCAAGGTGCAGCAGGCGCGGCAGGTGCGGGCGCAGCGGGTGCCGAAGCAGCAGCGGGCGCGAGCCAGCAGGCCGACGATGTCGTCGACGCCGAGTTCAAGGAAGTGAAGAAGGACTAAAGCCGGGTCGCGGTTTGACCGTAAGGCTGTGCATGGCGACATGCGCAGCCCGGCTAACAAGGTTGGCGCCCGGCATGGCCGGGTGACCGAACCGGATACGCGCCTGGCGAGCCTTTCTGGCTCTCCGGGCACATTTGTTTTATGGAGGGCAGGGCTTTTGACCCGTAAATTGCGGGCAAGTCCGGGCCTTACGAGTCGCGAGACTCCAGCATTCAAGAGGAGCCGCCGCGCCCCATTGCGCGGATGGCGTTGAACCGATATGGCGAAACGGGATTACTACGAGGTTCTGGGCGTCGCGAAGAACGCGAGCGACGACGAAATCAAGAAGGCTTATCGCAAGCTCGCGATGAAGTACCACCCTGACCGCAATCCGGGCAACAAGGATGCGGAAGAGCATTTCAAAGAGGTGAAGGAAGCCTATGAAATGCTGTCGGACTCGCAAAAGCGTGCCGCGTACGACCAGTACGGCCACGCCGGCGTCGATCCGAACATGGCGGGTGCAGGCGCTCAGGGCTTTGGCGGTTTTGCCGATGCATTCGGCGACATTTTCGGCGACATCTTCGGCCAGGCCGCGGGCGGCGCTGCACGCGGCGGCCGCAGCGGTCCGCAGGTCTATCGTGGCGCAGATCTGCGCTACAGCATGGAAATCACGCTCGAGCAGGCCGCACACGGCTACGACACGCAAATCCGCGTGCCGAGCTGGGTATCGTGCGAAATCTGCCACGGCTCCGGCGCGAAGCCGGGCACCAAGCCGGAAACCTGCCCGACCTGTAACGGTTCGGGCGCGGTGCGGATGTCGCAAGGTTTCTTCAGCATCCAGCAGACTTGCCCGAAGTGCCATGGCACGGGCACCTACATTCCCGAGCCTTGCACGCACTGCCACGGCGCAGGCAAGACCAAGGAAACCAAGACGCTGGAAGTGAAGATTCCGGCTGGTATCGACGACGGCATGCGCATCCGTTCGGCTGGCAATGGCGAGCCGGGCATCAACGGCGGGCCGTCGGGTGATCTGTACGTCGAGATTCACATCAAGGCGCACGCGGTATTCGAGCGCGACGGCGACGATCTGCATTGCCAGATGCCGATTCCGTTCACGAAGGCAGCGCTGGGCGGCGAGATCGAAGTGCCGACGCTGGCTGGCCGCGCGAGCTTCACGGTGCCGGAAGGCACGCAGTCGGGCAAGACGTTCCGTCTGCGCGGCAAGGGCATCAAGGGTCTGCGTTCCAGCATCGCGGGCGATCTGTATGTGCATGTGCAGGTCGAAACGCCTGTCAAGCTCACCGACGCGCAGCGCGATCTGCTCCAGCAGTTCGAGAAGTCGCTGACGGAAGGCGGTGCGCGTCACAGCCCGCAAAGCAAAAGCTGGTTCGACCGCGTGAAGAGCTTTTTCGACTAATCTGTTCTGACGCGCGTTCAGAAGTTGGCGGTATGCATGGCGGCTCAAAAAACAGGCTCGGTGTTCGCGTTGCTGGACGACTGCGATTCGAGTGCGAGTCGCCGGTCTAGCCGGCTGTACACGGGGTTTCGGCGCGAGCACGTCTGCACTGATCCCGCGCAGCTCGAGGCTGTGTGCGAGGCGGCTTCGGCCGATGTCGACGGCGGGCTGTTCGCAGTCGTGCTGGGCGACTACGAGTTTGGACAGGCTTTGCAGCAAAAAACGCAGCGTGCCAGCGGCACGCTGCGTTTTTTATTGTTCGAACAGTGCCGCAAGATGTCGCGAGACGAGGTCGATGCGTGGCTCGTGCTCCATGACAGCGCGGCAGTCGAGCCTTCCGTGGCGGGCATCGGCGGCGTCCACGCGAGCGTCGACGAAGCGCAGTTCGCGCAGGCCATCGGCGCGATTCACGACGCGCTGCGCGTCGGCGACTCCTATCAAATCAACTACACATACCGGCTGTACTTCGATGTGTTCGGCACGCCCGCCGCGCTGTTCAGGCGGCTGCGCGCGCGCCAGGCGGTGCCCTACGGCGCGCTGATCGCACTGCCCGATGACGGCTGGATCGTGTCGTGTTCGCCGGAACTGTTCGTCGAGAAGAAAGGCGCTGCGCTGCGCACACGGCCGATGAAGGGCACCGCGCCGCGTGCCTCGGACGCAGCGCAAGATCGTGCAGCCGCCGAGTTTCTCGCGAACGATCCGAAGAACCGCGCGGAAAACGTCATGATCGTCGATCTGCTGCGTAACGATCTGTCGCGTATCGCGGAAACGGGTACGGTGAAAACGCCTGCGCTGTTCTCGATCGAGCCGTATCAATCCGTCTGGCAGATGACGTCGACCGTGACGGCGACATTGCGCCCGCGAACCTCGTTCGCCGACGTGCTGCGTGCGCTTTTCCCGTGCGGCTCGATCACGGGCGCGCCGAAGCACAAGACCATGCAGCTGATCGAACAACTCGAATCGACGCCGCGTGGCTTGTATACAGGCACAATCGGCTGGCTCGACGCGCAGCCGGATCTCGGCGACGCGGTCGGCAAGCAATGCGGCGACTTTTGCCTGTCGGTCGCCATTCGTACGCTGTCGATCGGTGCCGCGGCGCCGGACGGCGTGCGCCACGGTGAAATGGGTATCGGCGCGGGCATCGTGCTCGATAGCGTTGCGCAAGACGAATACGCGGAGTGCAAATTGAAAGCACGTTTCCTGACGGAAGCCGACCCAGGCTTCCAGCTATTCGAAACGATGTACGCGACACGCGAAGACGGCGTGCGGCATCTCGATCGCCATCTCACAAGGCTGGGCAATAGCGCGAGATGGCTGGGCTTCGCATTCGACGGCGAAGGCGTGCGCGCGCAACTCGTCGCTCAATGCGCGGCGCTGCGCAGCGCGACGGAATACCGGATGCGTCTCACGCTGGACAAGGCGGGCGCGGTGGAAATCACGGTCGCGCCGCTCGTGCCGCTCGCGGAAGAAGTGGTCGGCGTGCTGCTCGGTCCGGACCACGGTTTTGCGACGATGCACGCAACCGATCCGCTGCTGCGCCACAAGACCACACGTCGCGCGGAATACGATCGCGGCTGGCGCGAAGCCGAATCGCAGGATGCGTTCGATACCCTGTTCTTCAACGAACATGGCGAATTGACCGAGGGCGGTCGATCGAACGTTTTCGTGATGCTGGATGGGCGCTGGTGGACGCCGCCGTTGTCATCGGGCGTGTTGCCGGGCGTGATGCGCAGTGTGCTGCTGGGAGATCCCGACATGCAGGCGGGCGAGCGGGTATTGACCCGGGAAGACGTGTTGAACGCGCAATCGCTGATGCTCTGCAATGCGCTGCGTGGCGCGTTGCCGGCGCGGATTATTGCTTGAATGATTGAGCCGGCAACGTAGAAGAAATACGCATCAGACGGGATGCCGGTGAAACAGGCGCCCGATCCATGCAGTCAGGCGCGCATGCCAGGTGACGTCGTATTCGTGGGGATGATTGCCGTGGTCACGAATACTCGTGACGTCGATCAGGCAGAAGGGGCTCATGTTCGTATCTCCGGTGGCGCGCGGTGAGCGCGTTGAAAAGAGAACGAAGATAGTGGATGCCAATTGCAGGCCGAATCAGAACGGTCTTAAAGATAATCTCAAAGAAAAAGCGGCGCTTCGAAGCGCCGCGCAATTCAGTCAAAACTTCAGAACGTGTGCTCAGGACCTGGGAACGTGCCGTCCTTGACGGCGCGCACGTAGGCTTCGACGGCCGCAAGAATGCTCGGCTGTCCCTGCATGAAATCCTTCACGAAGCGCGGGCGCTTGCCGGGGAAAATGCCCAGCATGTCGTGCAGCACCAGCACCTGACCCGAGCAATCGACGCCCGCGCCAATGCCGATGGTCGGAATGCGCACTTGCTTCGTCACCTCGGCGGCGAGCAGCGTCGGCATCGCTTCCATCACCAGCAGTTGCGCGCCCGCGTCCTGCATCGCGAGCGAATCGCGCAGCAGCTGCGCCGCGCCCGCTTCCGTCTTGCCTTGCACCTTGAAGCCGCCGAACGCGTGCACCGATTGCGGCGTGAGGCCGACGTGACCGCACACGGGAATCGAGCGCTCGACCAGAAAGCGCACGGTATCGGCGAGCCATTCGCCGCCTTCCAGCTTCACCATCTGCGCGCCTGCCTGCATCAGCTTGACGGCGTTCGTGAAGGCGTCGGCGGGCGTGCCGTAGGTGCCGAACGGCATATCGGCGACGATCAGCGCCGACGGCTTCGCGCGCGCGACACAGGCCGTGTGATAGGCGATCTCATCGATGGTGACGGGCAGCGTCGTGCTCTGGCCTTGCAGCACGTTGCCGAGCGAATCGCCGATCAGCAGCGAATCGACGCCCGCGCGATCGAGCAGCGCCGCGAAGCTCGCGTCGTAGCACGTGAGCATCACGATCTTGTCGCCGGCTTCGCGCATCGCCTGAAGTTTCGGGACGGTGACGGCGCTGCGACTCGTCTCCTGCAAATAGGTCATGGGTGATCCGTTGGAAAGACGGCGTCACGCTACAGCCAGACGCTATAGCGTGCCGCCTTTGACAAAGAATTCCTTGCGCCCGCGCATCGATTCGATGCGTTCGACGAGCAAAGCAAGGTCCGCGTCGGAATCGAGCGGATTCAGGTGTTCGGCGTTGACCGTGAGAACGGGCGCGCCGCTGTAGTGATAGAAGAAGTCGTTGTACGCGTCGCACAGCGAGCGCAGGTACGCGTCCGAAATCTGCAGTTCCATCGGCAGCGCGCGTTTCTGGATGCGCGAGAACAACACTTCAGGACTGGCCTGCAGATAGATGATCAGATCGGGCGACGGACCCGGCGCATCGAGCTTCGCGCCCAGCGCGCGATACAGCTGATACTCGTCGTCCTGCAACGTGAGACGCGCGAAGATGTCGTTCTTCTGCGTCATGAAATCGGTGATGAGTGGCGTATTCGCCGTGCGCAACGCGTTGATGTCCTGCACCTGCTGCGCGCGTTGCAGCGCGAAGCTCAGTTGCGCGGGCAACGCATAGCGCGCCGTATCGCGATAAAAGCGTTCGAGAAACGGATTGTCCTGCGGGCGCTCGAACAGTTCGTGCATCGACCAGCGTTGCGCGAGACGCCGCGCGAGCGAGGTCTTGCCGACGCCGATCGGCCCTTCGATGGTCAGGTAACCATGCGGCGGGCGCAGATCGGGCGCCGTCACGGTGAGCGGCGGGGCGGTCATGGGCAGCGAACTCATGGGCAGCCGCCTTTGGGCGCGGCGTCCGCGCTTCCGATGTTGTCCACCGCGCCGGGCGCAAGGCACTGGCAGGGCGATTTCAACTTCTCGATACGCTGATCGGCGACGGCAGCCAGAAACGCATCGGCGCGGCCGCGTTGCGGAATGATCAGTTCGGGTTCGACTTCGACCAGCGGCACCAGCACGAACGCGCGCTCCGTCATGCGCGGATGCGGCACGATCAGATCGGGTTCGTCGATGGCGTGTTCGCCGTACAGCAGGATATCGAGATCGAGTGTGCGCGGCGCGTTACGAAAGGGACGCTCCCGGCCGAAGTGATGCTCGATCTTGTGGCACAGCGCGAGCAGATGGCGCACGGGCATCGTGGTATCGAGCTTGACGACGAGATTCAGATAATCGTCGCCGCCCGCGTCGATCGGGGCGGTGCGATACAGGCTCGACTTGGCGAGCACGGTGATGGTGTGCTGTTGTGCGAGGCACACCACCGCGTCTTTCAGGGTCTGGCGCGCGTCCCCGAGGTTCGCGCCGAGGCCGAGATAGGCAACCGTCATGGCATAACTTCCTGCAACTTGCGTTCGACGGCGCGGGCCGGAACTGCGTCAGTCTTCGTGCGGGCCGTCGTGGCTCGCATCGTCTGCTGCGCGGTCTCCTGAAGCCGTGCCGCCCTCCATTCCGTCGCCCTGTTTGCTGCGGTTCCGGCTATTGCTACGCCGCCGACGTTTTCTGGGCGCCCGGTCCTTCCCGCCTTGCGAAAGCAGTGCTTCACGCGCGGCGATGTCTCCTTCGATGAACTCCGTCCACCACGTACCGACGGCTTCATCCAGCTCGCCCGATTCGCAGCGCAACAGGAGGAAATCATACCCCGCTCTAAATCTTTGGTGTTCCAGCAGCTTCAGCGCGCTGCGGCCCGAGCGCTTTTCGAGGCGATGCTGCAAGCCCCAGATTTCGCGCATATCCGACGAGAAGCGCTTATGGATGGCGAGCTTCTCGGTCTGCATGTCGAGCACGTCGTCCATCGCGCGATGCAGCGCGGGCACGGGATACTCGCCGTTGGCTTCGTATTGTTGCCAGCGTTGCTGCATGTCATGCCACAGCAACGTAGCGAACAGGAAGCCCGGCGACACCGGCTTGCCGGCGCGCACGCGAGTGTCCGTATTGTTCAGCGCGAGCGTGATGAACTTCTCGCCGTGCGGCTGTTCGAGCACGACGTCGAGCAGCGGCAGCAGGCCGTGATGCAGGCCTTCCTTGCGCAGACGCTGCAGGCACGCAAGCGCGTGGCCCGACAGCAGCAGCTTGAGCATTTCATCGAACAGACGCGCGGCGGGCACGTTGTTGATGAGATCGGCCAGTTCCTTGATCGGCGCGCGCGTCGCTTCTTCGATTTCGAAATCGAGCTTCGCCGCGAAACGCACCACGCGCAGCATGCGCACCGGGTCTTCGCGGAAACGCGTCGCCGGGTCGCCGATCATGCGCAGCAGGCGCGCACGCATGTCGGCCATGCCGTTGTGATAATCGAGCACCGTCTGCGTGGCGGGGTCGTAGTACATCGCGTTGACGGTGAAGTCGCGGCGCGTCGCGTCTTCATGCTGCTCGCCCCAGACGTTGTCGCGCAGCACGCGGCCGCTGGCATCGACGGCGTGCGTGCGGCGATCCAGCTCGTCGCGCTTCAGACGGCGCGGCGGCGGCGCATCGGCGGGCGGTGCATCCACCAGCGCGCGGAACGTCGATGTCTCGATGATTTCCTGGCCGAACTGCACGTGCACGATCTGGAAACGCCGCCCGATGATGCGCGCGCGGCGGAACAGCTTTTGCACCTGTTCGGGCGTGGCAGCGGTGGCGACGTCGAAGTCTTTCGGCGCGATGCCGAGCAGCAGATCGCGCACCGCGCCGCCGACGATAAACGCCCGGAAGCCCGCCTGCTGCAGACCTTCCGTGACGCGAATCGCGTTACGCGAGATCAGCGACGGGTCGATGCCATGGATATCGGAGGAGACGATGACGGGCGCATCCGGCTCAGGCACGGCAGCGGCTGCGGCCGGTTTGCGCCGGGCGCCGCTCTTGGCTGCGCCTGTGCCGCTCTTCGACGTAGAACGCGTCGAACGGCTGGTATGCGGCGCGCGTTCGTCGCGCGCGGAGTCGTCTGATTCTGTGGCGGGCGCGGCCTCGTCAGCGGGCTCTGCGTCCTGTCCAAACAGCTTGCGAATGAGTTTCTTGATCACGTGGGTTGAAAGAGTTCGAGGATGCGCCAGCCTTTCTTCTGCGCGTGTGCGCGTAGCGTGTCGTCGGGGTTGGTCGCGATCGGGTCGGTGCCATTCTCGAGCAGCGGGATGTCGTTATGCGAATCGCTGTAGAAATAGCTGCGCTCGAAGTCCGACCAGGTTTTGCCCAGCGACGCGAGCCATTCTTCCGTGCGCACGATCTTGCCTTCACGGTAGCTCGGCGTGCCTTTCGGGTAGCCGGTGTAGTCAGATGCCGGATGGCCATCCACGGTCTCTACTTCGCACGCGATCAGCTTCTCGACGCCGAATACTTCAGCGATGGGCGCCGTGATGAACTCGTTGGTCGCGGTGACCATGCAGCACAGATCGCCGGCGTCGCGATGCCGGTTCACCAGTTCCATTGCAGCGGGAACGATGGCCGGCTTGATCACTTCGTGCATGTACTGGTCGTGCCATACCTTCAGTTGCGAGCGCGGATATTTCGCGAGCGGCGTCAGCATCGCGACCAGATACGCATGAATGTCGAGCTTGCCGGCCTTGTAGTCGGCAAAGAAGCGATCGTTTTCGCGCGCGAAGCTGTCGGCGTCGACAATGCCGAGCTTCACCATGAAGCGGCCCCATTCGTGGTCGCTGTCGGTGGGGATGAGCGTGTGATCGAGGTCGAAGAGAGCGAGGTTAGCCATGGGGGACTATTTTACTTGAAGCGGATGACTGGGCTTGCAGAGCGGCGCGGCGTGGGCTGTCGGCGGCGCTGCCTGCGTTATCGGGCGACGCGAGCATGGTGCGCAGCAACGGCAGCGTGACGGCGCGCTTCTGTTCGAGCGAGAAGCGGTCGAGCGCGTCGAGCAGCGCCATCAGGCTCGGCATGTCGCGGCGGAAATGCGTGAGCAGATAGGCGGGCACGTCGTCGGCGAGATTGATGCCGCGCTCGCGAGCCGCACGTTTGAGCACGGCTGCCTTGCCTTCGTCGGCGAGCGGCGCGACGTGGAACACGAGGCCCCAGCCGAGGCGCGTGCGCAGATCTTCGCGCACGTTCAGGCCCATCGGCGCCGCGTTGCCCGTCGCGACAAGCGCGCTGGTCGGATGCGCGCGCACCTCGTTGAACAGGTTGAAGACGGCGATCTGCTGCGCGCCCGACAGGCGGTCGCAATCGTCGATTGCGTACAGCGCGACGGCCGGATCGAACGAAAACGCGGCGAGGCTGCTCTGCGGGCCGGCGTAGCGCGCATGGCCCGGCGGCGCTTCGTGCACGAGCGCTTCCAGCAGATGCGTGCGGCCGCTGCCCGTCTCGCCCCACACGTAGAACGAGCGGTCCGCGACCGGGCCGGCCGCGAGCGCCGCGTCCAGTTCGCGCAGGCGCGTGACCAGCTCGGCGTTGGTGCCGGCGAAGAAGTTGTCGAATGTCGATGGCGGCGGGGTGCCGAGATCGAGCGTCAGTTGGCGCGACACGATAGATAAGCCGTTAAGACGAATAAGCGGATCGATAAGGCATCAATTCTTGTAAAGCGAACTCGACAGATAACTCTGCCGCAGCTCACGGAACGCGACCGAGAGTATGGCGCTCACGGGCAGCGCGAGCAGCACGCCAAAAAAGCCGAACAGCTGGCCGAACGCGAGCAGCGCGAAGATCACGGCAAGCGGATGCAGGCCAATCCGTTCGCCGACCAGCCGCGGCGTCAGGATAAAGCTTTCGAGAATCTGTCCGACGCCGTAGATCAACGCGACGGCACCGAAACCGTACCAGTTGCCGAACTGTAGCAGTGCGGCGAGCAGCGCGAGGCCGAGGCCCGTGGCAAAACCGAGATACGGGATGAACACGGCCAGCCCCGTGAAGATGCCGACGGGCAGCGCGATTTCAAATCCGGCGATATACAGCGCGACGGCATAAAACACCGCGAGCACGCCCATCACGAGCAATTGGCCGCGCAGGTATTGCGACAGCATGTGATCCATGTCGCGGGCGAGATGGATCGTCTTCGCGAAGAAGCGGCGCGGGATGAAGCCGCGCACGCGCGCGAGCATCGCGTTCCAGTCGTACAGCAGATAGAACAGCACGAGCGGCACCATCACGACGTTGCCGACCACGGTGATCATCACGTTCGAACTGGTGCGAATCGACGTCCACGCGTAAAGCGCGACCGTCTGCGCGCTGCCTTCGAGCTGGCCCATCACCATGTCGCGGATACTGGCGAAATCGAGCGAGTCGCTCACGCCCAGCATGGCGAGTTTCGGTGTCAGCCAGCCGTGCAGGTGCGAGAAGAACACAGGCACCTGCTGCTTGAGCTGCGGCACTTCTTTCTGGATGACGCCCAGCACGAGCAGGACCAGCAACGTGACGATCGCCACGAAGAACAGGATCATCAGCGTCGCGGCGAGGCCGCGCGGCACGCGGCGACGCGTCATCCACGCGACGCCCGGCTGCAGGATATAGGCGAGGATCGCGCCGAGCAGGAACGGCGTGAGCACGGGGCTCAACAGCCAGAGCAGAATGCCCACGGCAAGCGCAATGGCAAGCCAGATAAAGGCGCGGCGCTGGTACGGCGTGAGGATCGGACTGTTTTGCTGCAAAGCGGGTTTCCCTGGTGTCGTTCCGGCGTCTCAAATTCCAGCCGTGCGGCCGGCATCGGGTAAAATCGCATTTTACCGACCTTCGAGCACTCCCCCCATGAATCAACCGAAATCCGCCCCGAATTCCCCTGATTCGACCCAAGGTTTGTCGTATCGCGACGCGGGCGTGGACATCGACGCAGGCGACGCCCTGGTCGATGCGATCAAGCCCTTTGCCAAGAAGACGCTGCGCGAAGGCGTGCTGGGCGGCATCGGCGGTTTCGGTGCGCTGTTCGAAGTGCCCAAGCGCTACAAGGAGCCCGTGCTCGTGTCGGGCACGGACGGCGTGGGCACGAAGCTGCGACTGGCATTCCAGCTGAACCGTCACGACACGGTCGGCCAGGATCTGGTCGCGATGAGCGTCAACGACATTCTGGTGCAAGGCGCCGAGCCGCTGTTTTTCCTCGATTACTTCGCGTGCGGCAAGCTGGACGTCGGCACGGCGGCCACCGTCGTCAAGGGTATCGCGCAGGGTTGCGAACTGGCGGGTTGCGCGCTGATCGGCGGCGAAACGGCGGAAATGCCGGGCATGTATCCGGACGGCGAGTACGATCTGGCGGGTTTTGCCGTTGGCGCGGTGGAAAAGAGCAAGATCATCGACGGCAGCAAGATCGTGCCGGGCGATGTCGTGCTGGGTCTGGCGTCGAGCGGGATTCATTCGACCGGTTATTCGCTGGTGCGCAAGATCATCGAGCGCGCGCAGCCGGACCTGAATGCCGATTTCGACGGTCGCACGCTGGCCGAGGCGCTGATGGCGCCGACGCATATCTATGTGAAGCCGTTGCTGGCGCTGATGCAGCAGCTCGAAGTGAAGGGCATGGCGCACATCACCGGCGGCGGGCTGGTCGAGAATATTCCGCGCGTGTTGCGTGAAGGCCTGACGGCTGAGCTGGATCATCGCGCGTGGCCGCTGCCGCCGCTGTTTGCATGGCTGCAGAAGCATGGCGGTGTCGCTGATGCGGAAATGCATCGTGTGTTTAATTGCGGGATTGGTATGGCTGTGATCGTTTCTGCCGCTGATGCTGATGCTGCGATCGGGCTTTTGTCCGCCGCTGGCGAGCAGGTCTGGAAGATTGGTGTTGTTCGCGACAGCGCTGAAGGTGAAGCGCAGACTGTCGTGGTGTGATTTTTTTTGCCCTTGGCGGGCGCTTGTCTGGTGTTTTGTTGTGGAAGCCGTCTGGTTTTTTTACTGGGCGGCTTTTTTGTTGTTGTGCTGGCGTCCGCGGTTTGCTTCTGGTTTGCTAGCGTCGCCCCTGTGCGGGGCGGCACCTACTTTTCTTTGCCGCGGCAAAGAAAAGTAGGCAAAAGAAAGCCGCTGAACACCGCCAGTTCTTGTAGTTGCCTGCGGGTCCCCCACCGGTCCTATCCTTCACACGGCATCACTCTTCTTGATGCCCGCTGCCAGCGCTCTTTAACGGCGCATCACCCTCTTCAAACACCCGCGTCTCAGCAGGTCTTACCAGTTCGGCCCAGGCCGCCCAGGTGGCAAACGGTGTGTC
>NZ_QBUY01000054.1 GCF_003121405.1 Paraburkholderia sp. C35
AACGGTGTGTAGGTTGTCGCGCATTCTGCGTCGGCGATCCTACAAGACACACCGCCTTTGCTTTTCAGTCCGGAGTGGAGCGTATAAGGCGCGACGGCCGACACACCGTTTGCCACCTGGGCGGCCTGGGCCGAACTGGTAAGGCCCGCTGAGACGCGGGTGCTTGAAGAGGGTGATGCGCCCTTAAAGAGCGCTGGCAGCGGGCATCAACAAGAGTGATGCCGCATGAAGGATAGGACCGGCTGGGGACCCGCAGGCAAGGACCGTAGTGGGTGGTGTTCAGCGGCTTTCTTTTGCCTACTTTTCTTTGCCGCGGCAAAGAAAAGTAGGTGCTGCCCCGCACAGGGGCGACGCTAGCAGACCAGTACGAAATCGCGGATGCCAGCAAAACCAAAACCAAAAGCAAACCAACCCAAACCCGCCGCAGGCAAAAAAAACCTCAAACCACATTCATAGCCAGCGCCGACTCCCGATAATGCGCGCTAGCCTTATCAGCGTCCCCAAGCTGCTCATGCAGCCTTGCCAACGCCCGATGAGAGCGAATCTTCAAAGTCTCATTATCAGCAAGCTTGAGCGCCTGTTCGAGAAACGACTGCGCCTTCCCCCACAACTGCTGATGCAGGCACAACCGTCCAAGCGCAAACATCAGATCCGCGTCCTCGGGACGCTCCTTCCGCCAGGCCTCGGCCTTCTGGATCAAGGGCAACGCATCGCCCCCAGTCGTATCCGGATACCGCCGCAACAAGCGAGCATCCCAGTTCTGCGCCAGTGCTTCCTCGACACTCCGACGCGCCTCCTGCGGACGATTCAACGCCACCAGCAACTCAGCAGCGAGATCGGCAAGCCGCGGCGAATGCCGCTCGACGGGCGTCAGCGAATGCCACAACTCCAGCAACGCATCGGCATTGTGCCGTCGATCGCGTAGCAGATTCTCCGCCGCCAGCTGCCGCAAACGCACAGCAACAGCAGGATGAATCGCCTCACGCTTCTCCAGCGTCTTCACGAGCTTGAGCACTTCGCCCCAGTTCTTCAACTGCTGCTGCGCCCGCAACGCAATCTGCTGTGCGTGAATCCGCCGGCCGCCCTGCGATTGCATTTCAGTCAGCGCCAGCAGCGCGCCGTCCGCATCGCGGCCATCGGCGCGCATGTCGGCCGTCGCCATCAGGCGCGCATCCTGCCAGTCGGCTGAGTCGATCTGCGCGAGGTACTCATCGCGGCGCGCGTACTCGTGCATGCGGTGCGCAGCGTTCGCGGCGATCAACCCGGCCGCGCCCTTGTTATCGGGATTGATCAGTGAATCGCGCGCAGCCTTCTCGGCGCGCGAGAAACGGCCCGCATACAGATTGCCGATCGCATCGCGCAAGGCCGAATGCGCCTTGGCGACACGCTGCCGCGCCCGATACGCCGCGACCCGCTGCGGCATGCGCCAGATGTTGCGCAAGATGCGCAGCAGCGCATAGATCACGATGAACGCGACGATCAGACCGACGATAAACAGGTTCAGCGAAATATCGATGCGATACGGCGGATAGACAAGCAACACCTGACCGGTGTCGAAGCGCCCGACAATCGCCAGCACGACGGCGATCGCGAACAGGAAGGCAAGCCAGAGAAGTCCACGCAGCGCCATGATTAACCCCGGCTCCGGTATTGATGGACGGCCTGCAGACTCGTATCCAGGTTCGGCACATCGACGGCACCCGAGCCGTCGTCGACCTCCTTCACGAGGCCGCGCACCGTCTGCACGTTCTTCGACGATGCATCGAAATAACGCGCGAGCGCATCATCCGCGGCATGCAGATCGGACTTGAGCGTGGTCTGGTTGCGCGAGAGCAGCGCGAGACGCGCAGACAGCAGGCGCATCTTCAGGTTCTCGCGCAAGAAGTAGCCCTGATCGGGCGCCACGAGCATCGCATCGGCGTTGTCGATGCGGCGCACCTGCACGAGACTCGTCAGCTGCTGGCCGACGCCCGCGACGAACTGGTTCCACCACGCCTTCCACTTCGGCTCGCCCGTCGCCGCGGCAACGCGGTCGACATCCTTCGGCGTCGACGCATGCGGCGTGGCATGCGCGATCTGCGCTTCACCCGACAGCGGCAACTGGTCGATCTGGTCGATGGCGTTGTCGAGCTTGATCGCGAGACCTGTCAGGTCGGTGGACGGCGCCGACTTCAGCTTGTCGATGTCCTGCGCGATCGCCTTGCGCACCGCCACGACCTGCGCGCCGTCCGATGCAGCCAGCCGCGTGTCGGCGCTTTGCAGCGCGAACAGCGCGAGTTGCGTGTTGCCCGTCAGTTGCAACTGCTCGCTCGCCGCCGACAGCATCTGGCCGACTTCGGCCATGGTCCAGTCATCGCGCTTGCGTGCGAGGTCGGCATATTGCTGCTGCAGCGCCTGCTGTGCGCCCTGCGCGTCGGCGAGTTTGCCTTCGAGTTGCGCGATCTGCGCGTCGGCCTGACGCACGGTCGCGACCGCCTGCTCGGTCTTCACGCGCAGTTCGGCCGTGGTCGAGTCGTTGATCTGCTGACGGTGCGACAGTTGCTGATCGAGCTTGATGATCCTGCGGTTCAATGCAACGCCGCCCGCCACCGCCACGATCAGCACCAGCGCGATGACAACCCACAGCAGGCCGTTGCCCTTGGGTTTGGGCTGCTGCATTTCGTAAGGCGTAAAGGGTTGATTCGGCGGCAGCGAAGCGGCTGGCCGCGATGCGGGGTTGGGCGAGGATGTGGTGGATGCGTTGGTATCAGACATGCGTTCTTGTGCCGGGTTGGACTGGACCGGTTGAACTTCGAAAGGTGCCGCGACGGGTGCCGCAGCGGGTGCCACTAAAGGTGCCGCAATCGACAGCAGCGTACGGGCAATCCGTTCATCGCCCGCACCGGACACCGTAATGCTATCAAAACCCAATGCCCGCGCGGTTTCCGCGATGCGTGGGTGAGGCGCGACGAACATCGCCTGCTTCAGATGCGCCTGCTCGCTGGCGGTGAGATGGTCGTGCGCGAGTTCGGCGAGATTGCGCACGCCTTCCGAACTGGTCACGAGCCACGCGCTCGGCGTCTTCGATCCGTCGGACAGCAAGGCGTGGATGCGCGACCAGGCGCCGATCGACGGCTCCGGCACAAGGCGCCGGTAGGCCGCGACCGTCTCGACTTCGGCGCCTGCTTCCCGCAGACGGTCGGCGAGCCATTCACGCCCGCCGTCGCCGCGCACGATCAGCACGCGCTTGCCTTCGAAAGCGTTGTCGCCGAGCAGGGTTTCGAACGCTGCGTACAGCGCCTCGGAATCGAAGCGCGCGCCGTCATGATCGTCCGATGACGTGATGGGGCTGATCACGCGGTAAGCAGGCGCTTCGACGCCGTGCTTCGCGAGCGCCGCCACGCTGCCCGGCCCGACCACGCCGATGGGCAGTGCATGCGGCCAGATCGCGTCGTGGCTCGCGAACGCGTAATCGACGGCATTCGGCGACACGAATACCACCAGCGCGTAGCGGTCGAGCGACGCGAGCGCGGTGCGCAGCGGGCCTTCGTCGTCGGCGGCGGCGATGTCGAGCAGCGGAAAGTCGATGCTTGCGACACCCGCGTCGCGCAGCGTGCGCGCCAGCGCATCGGATTGCCCTGCCGGACGGGTCAGCACGACCGTCAGACGCGAGGCCGCCGCGTGCGGCGCGCCTGCGCCGTCCGTGGACGGGAATGCGTCGGGTGTCGGGTTCGAGCTGGCCGCCATCACGCGGAAGCGGCCGGGCCGCTCGCCGTGGAGAGCGCGCGCACGATGTCGAGCGCGCCTTGCGCTTCGAGCTGCTGCGCAACCTCACGCCCCAGTTCGAGCGCGGCGCCCGTGGTCGCGGCAGGCGCCGAAGCGTGAGCGCTCAGCACGCGCAGGCCGTCGGGCGTCGCGACCACGCCGCGCAGATGCAGCGCGCCGTCATGCCACGTCGCGTAGGCCGCGAGCGGGACTTCGCAACTGCCGCCGAGCGAGCGCGACACCATGCGCTCCGCTTCGACGGCGGTTGCCGTGTGCTCGTGATGGAGCGGCGCAAGCCATGCGGCGAGATCGGCACGGTCCGCGCGGATCTCGATGCCGAGCGCGCCCTGCCCGGCTGCGGGCAGACTGTCGGTGGGATCGAGCAGTGCGCGGATACGATCGCCGAGACCCAGCCGCTTCAGGCCGGCCGCGGCCAGAATGATGGCCGCGTAATCGCCGCGGTCGAGCTTCGCGAGGCGCGTGTCGAGATTGCCGCGCAGCGGCTTCACGACGAGTTCGGGATAACGTGCCCGCAGCATCGCTTCGCGGCGCAGGCTGGAAGTGCCGACTACGCTGCCGGGCGGCAGCGCGGCCAGCGAGTCGTACTGACTGGAGACAAAGGCGTCGCGCGGATCTTCACGCTCCATGATGGTGGACAGCGCGAAGCCGTCGGGCAATTCCATCGGCACGTCTTTCAGCGAATGGACGGCGAGATCGGCGCGGCCATCGGCGAGCGCATTCTCCAGCTCTTTGACGAACAGCCCCTTGCCACCGACCTTCGATAGCGTGCGATCGAGAATTTGATCGCCGCGTGTCGTCATTCCGAGGATTTTTACGTCACAAGATGGATATAATTTGTGCAGCGCACACCGCACGTGCTCGGCCTGCCACATCGCGAGCCGGCTTTCCCGCGACGCTATGACAAGCGTAGTGGGCGGCGTGGGCGCAAACGTCTCGGAATTCATTGTTTGAGTCATTGAAAGACGGGATGTGATAACAAACAATGTTAGCACGCGCTTTGGCACCTCTCGCTGGCCGCACGGCCATGTCAAAGCTGTTCGTCGGGCAGTTGCCGTCAACGAAAGGAAGCGCTAGGGCGCTCACTCTCAGTGTCTGCGGCTGCATGGGCGAACGCATAGCAGGAGACAGACTCGCCCGCTTGTCTTGCGCGCAGTCACGTCCACGAGCCGTATCGATCGTTGCCCGCAGGGCCGCCAGAAGCCCTAGCACGGTCGTGCGCGCGTCGATGCGCCGCATGCGCGATGATTTAATGCGGCGCAGCACGCGCACCCGGCTCTTCCTTCGTCGCGCGCGCCGCATTGTTCTCCGCAGCAACCCGCAGTACCCGCAGTTGCAGTTCACCATTCTTTAGACCCTGGCTTTCCTGAGGAAACATCGTGACGTCTTCCGGATCGGCGCGCCCTGCCCGCCGCACTACTGCCTCGCCCGACGCTGCCAACAGCGCATCGGCCGCCTCCGCCGCTTCCGTCGTCAAGGCCGCCAAGGCCCTGAAAGCAACGCAAGCCCCCGATACCAGCAAGACCGGCAAATCCACGAAGACCAAGGCAGCCGCCAACGGCGCCTCGAAACGAATCAAATCAGACGGCGGCGGCAAGCAGGAGGCCGCGCGCGCGTCGAAGCAAGCAAAGAACGGCGCGGCGACGCAGGCGAAAGACACCGCCCGCACGCGCGAAGACAAGGACCAGCCGCTGTTCGAAGACATCCGCTATCTGGGGCGGCTGCTCGGCGACGTGGTCCGCGAGCAGGAAGGCGATGCCGTGTTCGACGTGGTCGAAACGATCCGCCAGACGGCCGTGCGCTTTCGCCGCGAGGACGACAGCGTCGCCGCGCAGGCACTCGACAAGAAGCTGCGCGGGCTGTCGCCGGAACAGACGGTGAGCGTGGTGCGCGCGTTCAGCTACTTCTCGCACCTTGCCAATATCGCGGAAGACCGCCATCGCAACCGCCGTCACCGCATCCACGATCTGGCCGGCTCGACCTCGCAGCCGGGCACCATCGCGCATGCGCTCGACCGCCTCGTCGAAGCGAACGCCGCCGCCACGCCCGTGCTGCAGCAGTTCTTCAACGACGCACTGATCGTCCCCGTGCTGACGGCGCACCCGACGGAAGTGCAGCGCAAGAGCATTCTCGACGCGCAGCACGACATCGCGCGCCTGCTCGCCGAGCGCGACCAGCCGCTGACGGCGCGCGAGCGTCTGCAGAACGAATCGCTGCTGCGCGCACGCGTGACGTCGCTGTGGCAGACGCGCATGCTGCGCGATTCGCGCCTGACGGTCGCCGATGAAATCGAAAACGCGCTGTCGTACTACCGCGCGACCTTCCTCGAAGAGATTCCGCAGCTTTACGCCGACATCGAGGAAGCGCTCGTCGAGCATGGTCTCGATGCGCGCCTGCCGTCGTTCTTCCAGATGGGCAGCTGGATCGGCGGCGACCGCGACGGCAATCCGAACGTCACAGGCGCGACGCTCGAAAACGCGATCACGCGCCAGGCCGCGGTGATTTTCGAGCACTACCTGGAACAGGTGCACAAGCTCGGCGCCGAACTATCGGTGTCGAACCTGCTGGCGGGCGCGAACGATGAACTGAAGGCGCTCGCGGAAGCGTCGCCCGATCACTCGCCGCATCGCACGGACGAGCCGTATCGCCGTGCGCTGATCGGCATTTACACGCGGCTTGGTGCGAGCGCGCGCGTGCGGCTGGGCGAAGGCGTCGTGCCGCTGCGCAGCGCCGGCCCCGGCGTGCCGAAGATTCGCGCGACGCCTTATGAGGATTCATCCGAGTTCGTGCGCGATCTGCACGTGCTGATCGATTCGCTCGCCGAGCATCACGGCGCTTCGCTGGCGACGCCGCGTCTGTCGCCGCTCACGCGCGCCGCGGAAGTGTTCGGCTTCCACCTCGCGAGCATCGATCTGCGTCAAAGCTCGGACATCCACGAAGCGGTGATCGCCGAACTGCTGCGCCGCGCGGGCGTGGAAAGCGATTACGCGGCCCTCTCCGAAGCCGACAAGCTGCGCGTGCTGCTGTCGGAACTGGCGCAGCCTCGCCTGTTGCGCTCACCGTATGTCGAGTATTCCGATCTCGTGAAGAGCGAACTCGGCGTGCTGGAGCAGGCACGCGTGACACGCGAGAAGTTCGGCGCGCGCGCGGTGCGCAACTACATCATTTCGCACACGGAGACGGTGAGCGATCTGGTCGAAGTGATGCTGCTGCAAAAGGAAACGGGACTGCTGCAGGGCCTGCTCGGCAACAGCGTCGACCCGGCGCGCGCGGGCCTGATGGTGATTCCTCTCTTCGAAACGATTCCCGACTTGCGCAACGCCCCGCACATCATGCGCGACCTGATGGCGCTGCCGGGCATCGATACCCTCATCGAACACCAGGGCAACGAGCAGGAAGTGATGCTCGGCTACTCCGACAGCAACAAGGACGGCGGTTTCCTGACGTCGAACTGGGAGTTGTATCGCGCGGAACTCGCGCTGGTGTCGCTCTTCAACGAGCGTGGCATCACGATGCGCCTGTTCCATGGCCGCGGCGGCACGGTAGGACGCGGCGGCGGCCCGACCTATCAGGCGATTCTGTCGCAGCCGCCTGGCACGGTCGACGGCCAGATCCGTCTGACGGAACAGGGTGAAGTGATCGCGAGCAAGTTCGGCAATCCGGAGATTGGCCTGCGCAATCTGGAGACCGTGGTGGCTGCCACGCTCGAAGCATCGCTGCTGCCGCACGGCAATGCGCCCAAGCAGCTGCCCGAGTTCGAGGAAGTGATGCAGGCGCTGTCCGACGCAGCGATGGCGTCGTATCGCGCGCTGGTCTACGAGACGCCTGGCTTCACCGAGTATTTCTTCTCGTCGACACCGATTTCGGAGATCGCCGAACTGAATATCGGCAGCCGTCCGGCGTCGCGCAAGCTGCAGGATCCGAAGCAACGCAAGATCGAAGATTTGCGCGCCATTCCGTGGGGCTTCTCGTGGGGACAATGCCGTCTGCTGCTGACGGGCTGGTATGGGTGCGGCAGCGCCGTTTCGGGCTGGCTCGAAGGTGCGGACACGAATGTCGAACGCGAGCGTCGTCTGAATCTGCTGCGCAAGATGCACAAGGCGTGGCCGTTCTTCTCGAACCTGCTGTCGAATATGGACATGGTGCTGGCGAAGACCGATCTCGCCGTGGCTTCGCGCTACGCAGCGCTCGTGACCGACAAGAAGCTGCGCAAGCACGTGTTCGAACGGATCGTGGCCGAGTGGGAGCGGACGTCGAATGTGCTGTCCGAGATTACCGGCAAGAAGGAGCGACTCGCGGATAATCCGTTGCTCGCGCGGTCGATTAAAAACCGCTTCCCGTATCTCGATCCGTTGAATCACCTGCAGGTGGAACTGCTCAAGCGGCATCGCTCAGGCGATGACAACGTCCGCGTGCGGCGCGGGATTCATCTGACGATCAACGGGATTGCGGCTGGGTTGAGAAATACTGGCTAAGGTTGCTGTTTTTGTCCTGCAAACGGCGGCACTCTTTTTGAGGCCGCCGTTTTTTGTTTGAACGTGAATTCGCTGTTGCGAAACCTCACCAAGCCTCGACCATCAGCGCATCGAGCTTGAAAGACCCATCCTGCTGCACGGCAAAGTACTCCCGCACTTCATCCGGTGCGGACGCCCACAAGGACTGAATCGCCACGACGCGCACCTCGGGCGTCCTCATCCTCGCGACCCAGGAAGCAAACTCGATATCGAGCCGCCAGCGCACCCGCACGACCGCCTCAAACCCCGCAGCTTCGAAAAACGCCACCCACTCGTCATCACGATAGTCGCGAATGTGCGATCCATCGCGCAGCACCTCGACAGCCTGAAGATGCGTATCCAGCAAAGGATGCCCGCTGCCGGCGATGTCGATGAACAGCACTCGCCCGCCCGGCTTCAACACCCGCCGCACTTCGGCCAAAGCGAGCGGCACGTCGTGCCAGTGATGCGCACTCATCCGGCTGACGACCCAGTCGAACGAAGCGTCGTCGAACGGGAGCTTTTCAGCCGCGCCCTGCTGGGTACGGATGTTCGATAACCCGCGCTCCTGAGCCGCGGACGCGACTGTCGCCAGCATCTGCGGCGCAATGTCGTAAGCAACAACCGACCCGGCATGCGGCGCCACCGCGAAACTCGCATGCCCTGCCCCGCATCCCATGTCGAGCACGGCCGCACCCGGCGTCGCAGCCACGGCAGCCGCCAGCGTCTGCAAATCCGCGCCCGTCGCGTGAACCTGGCTCGTGAGATACGAGGCCGCTGTCGAGCCGAACGCGTCGGCTACCTGATCGTGATGCTTCATCGTGTGCTCCTGCCCCGCCGGGGCTTTCAGAGTAGTTCGTGAGGACTGGTCCGAGGTCGCGAAGCGCCTCGCCTGTCGTTACAATAGAGCCCGCGCTGTACCGGTACAAGTCAAGCAATTATTCTGGTATCGAGATTACCCGTCACCGCAGTCCACCCCATGAACACGCCGTCTTCCGCCGATTCCGCCCCGCCGCTCGACGCATCGCCCGCCCGCGCGCTCGGCGAATTCATCCGTGCCCATCGCGAACGGCTTACGCCGCAAGCGGTCGGCCTGCCGCCCGGCCCGCGCCGACGTACGCCCGGTCTGCGCCGCGAGGACGTCGCGCAACTGTGCGGCGTCAGCCCGACCTGGTACACGTGGATCGAACAGGGCCGCCCGGTGTCCGCGTCCGCCGACGCGCTCGCACGCATCGCCGTCGCGCTGCAGCTGTCGCGGGCCGAGCGCGCGTATCTGTTCGAACTGGCCGCCCAGCGCGACCCTGCCGAACCGGCCCTCGCTCCCACCGACACCCCCACGCTGCTGCTCAAAACCGTGCAACTCGTGAACGCGCCCGCCTACGTGCTCGATCGCCAGTTCACCGCGCTGGCGTGGAACGACCCGGCGGCGGATCTGTTCGTCGGCTGGCTCGACGGCGAGCACGACCGCAACCTGCTGCGCTATACGTTCCTGTCGCCGGATGCGCGCAATCTGATCGACGACTGGGAGATCCGTGCGCGGCGTCTCGCGGCCGAATACCGTGCCGATTCGATCCGCCATCAGAACGACGCACCCACGCGCTCGCTGATCGATTCGCTGTCCGCCGCCAGTGACGCGTTCGCGCGCTTCTGGGCGTCGCAGGACGTCAACGAGCGCGAAGGCGGCCAGCGCCGCTTCAATCATCCACGCGATGGCCACGTCGTCTACAACCAGATCACCTTCAAGCCCGCGCATCGCGAAGACCTGAAACTGGTCGTGCTCGTGCGCGAATGAGTTCGCCTGGCCCCGAAAAAGCGGCCCGCGCGGCGGGTGTTAAAATCGTTGTCTCCTTCGAGACGTCGCAGCATCAGGCAAGCATTTGCCCGGCACGCCGCGCCGTCCGCGTCTTCACCTCGCTTACTGCCCATCACCATGACGTCCCAACTGCATAAAAAAGGCGAAGCCTGGTCGGCTCGCTTCTCCGAGCCGATGTCGGAACTCGTCAAGCGCTACACGTCGTCGGTCTTCTTCGACAAGCGCCTCGCGTTCGTCGACATCGAAGGCTCGCTCGCGCACGCGTCGATGCTGGCCGCGCAAAAGATCATCAGCGCCGACGACCTCGCGTCGATTCAACGCGGCATGGCACAGATCAAGGGTGAAATCGAACGCGGCGAGTTCGAATGGCAACTCGATCTCGAAGACGTGCACCTGAACATCGAAGCGCGCCTGACCGCCCTGATCGGCGATGCCGGCAAGCGCCTGCACACGGGCCGCTCGCGTAACGACCAGGTCGCGACCGACATCCGCCTGTGGCTGCGCGGCGAAATCGACCGTATTGGCGATCTGCTGAAAGATCTGCGCGTCGCGCTGCTGGACCTCGCCGACAAGAACGCCGGCACGATCATGCCGGGCTTCACGCACCTGCAAGTGGCGCAGCCTGTGACGTTCGGCCATCACCTGCTCGCCTACGTCGAAATGTTCTCGCGCGACGCCGAGCGCATGCTCGACACCCGCAAGCGTGTGAACCGTCTGCCGCTCGGCGCAGCGGCGCTCGCGGGCACGAGCTATCCGATCGACCGTCACGCGGTGGCGAAGACGCTCGGCTTCGACGGCATCTGCGCGAACTCGCTCGACGCCGTGTCCGACCGCGACTTCGCGATCGAATTCACGGCTGCGTCGGCGCTGGTGATGACGCACGTGTCGCGCTTCTCCGAAGAACTCGTGCTGTGGATGAGCCCGCGCGTCGGCTTCATCGACATCGCCGACCGCTTCTGCACCGGCTCGTCGATCATGCCGCAGAAGAAGAACCCGGACGTGCCCGAACTCGCTCGTGGCAAGACGGGACGCGTGAACGGCCATCTGATGGCGCTGCTCACGCTGATGAAAGGCCAGCCGCTCGCGTACAACAAAGATAATCAGGAAGACAAGGAACCGCTGTTCGATACCGTCGACACCGTCGCCGATACGCTGCGCATCTTTGCCGAAATGGTCGCGGGCATCACGGTGAAGGCCGACAACATGCGTGCAGCTGCGCTGCAAGGTTTCTCGACGGCCACCGATCTCGCCGATTACCTCGTCAAGCGTGGCCTGCCGTTCCGCGACGCGCACGAAGCCGTCGCCCACGCGGTGCGCTTCTGCGAACAGCGCGGCTGCGATCTCGCCGATCTGTCGCTCGACGAGATGAAGGCTGAATTGCCGAACGTCGCGTCGCTGCTCGGCGAAGACGTGTTCGGCTATCTGACGCTGGAAGGTTCGGTGGCAAGCCGCAACCATCCGGGCGGCACGGCGCCGGATCAGGTGCGCGCCGCGATTGCTGCTGCAAGGGCTGCGCTGAGCTAACCGGCTTCGTTCAGGCTTCCAGAAGGCGAACTCTCTGCCGAGAGTTCGCCTTTTTTATTTTCGCACGAATTGCCTGCGGCTTCGGCCTCGACCCTTCGCGCGGCCATGCAGAGACAATTGGCCGCGGCCCTCTCTCCCTGGTGCGGCGCCTCGTCGGCTACTATCACGGCAACACCCGGCTTCAATCCTGCCCCGTCATGATCATCCGTCCGCAACTCCACTGGTTCCGCATGCTGCTCGCGTGGCGCGGCTCCGTGCTTCCCGAACTGCTGCCGCGCCTGTGCCTCATCCTGCTGATCTCGCTGGTCGCGCTCGGCGTGCACGACCATCTGCTGAAGATCACTGTCAACATGACCACGACGCCGTTCTCGCTGATCGGCATCGCACTGGCAATCTTTCTTGGCTTTCGCAACAGCGCGAGTTATGACCGCTACTGGGAAGCGCGCAAGCTGTGGGGGCAACTGCTCAACGAAACCCGCTCACTGACGCGCCAGGTGCTGACGATGTCCACCGGCCAAATCGACGCCCGCGAAACCCAGGCCTTCGTGCAAACGCTGGGCGCATTCGGTCATGCGTTGCGGCATCAGTTGCGCGGCACCGATCCGTCGCAGGATCTGTCGAGCCGGCTCGATCCCGTACTCTTCGAGCGGGTGATGCATTCGCGCTACCGCCCCGCCACGATCCTGCTGTGGCTCGGCGAATGGGTGCAGCGCCAGGCGCGCGACGGCAAGCTCGATGCATGGACCGTGCAGGCCATCGACCGCAATCTGAATGGGATGTCCACCGTGCTCGGCGGCTGCGAGCGGATCGTGTCGACGCCGCTGCCGTTCGCGTATTCGGTGATGATTCACCGCACCGTGTATTTCTTCTGTGCAGCGCTGCCGTTCGGGCTGGTGGAAAGTGTCGGCGCGTTCACGCCGCTGTTCTCGGTGTTCGTCGCGTACACGTTTATGGCGCTCGACGCGATCGCGTCACAGATCGAAGAGCCGTTCGGCACCGACGATAACGACCTCGCACTCGACGCGCTGTCCGCGTTCATCGAAGATGCGGCGCGTGATCTGCTCGGCGAACCCTCGCTGCAGAAGATGGGCGTCAGGGAAGGACATGTGCTCACCTGAACGGTGAGCACGGCATGCGCAGTTCACGGGCGCCGCTTCGCGCCGTGAACTGCACCACCTGAAGAACACTCAGTCCGTGCCGTACTTCGGCGAACGCGGACCATACATCAAGCCATTCGGGCCACCGCTCGACAGCAGCTTCTCGCTCGTCAGGCCTGCTACGTCGTGCGCTTCATCCGTCAGCGAGTGTGCGACCTGCTTGACGGCCGCCTGCACCAGCGCACCGATCAGCCCGGCATTCACATTGACGTTGCCGCCAAGCTCCTTGCCCGTCGCGCTGGCCACGCCCGTCCACAAGGTATTGCCGGAACGCAGGTCGATCAGTTTCGCGCTGGCCGTGACCACCGTCGTGCTGTCGATCACCATGTACTTCGAGCCGTACTGCGAGACCTGCGTGTACAACGCAGCATCGGCGCCGAAGATGCTGCGCAGCTTGTCGGGTGCGACGCCCTGAATGTCGTTCGCGTTGGTCAGGCCGTTGTGTTTGAACGTCTCTTCCATCTCGACGACAGGTACCACGTAGTAGCCACCTTCCGCGAGCGGCATGGTCATCTGCGAGAGCATCGCGTAGCTCGCGCCTACGTCCGTCGTATCGTTGACGGGCGGCAGCACGAGAATCGTGCTCGGCTTGCTGTTGCGAAATGCCGTGTAGTCCATCTGGCGCGAGGGCTTCGAGACGCACGCGGTGAGCGCGACCAGCACGGACATGGCGGCGATCAGCTTGAGTGATAGAAGGCGTTTCATCATCATTGGAATTTGCTCAACAGGAAGTCCATGTACACGGTCGATTCGGGGAACGACTGCTTCTCGGCAAGCAGTTCCTGCTTCGCGCGCTGATCATTGCCGACGCTCGCGTACAGCATGCCCAGATGCGCATGGAAACCCGGCGGCACCGCCGCGCCCTTCGAAGCGATCTGCTGGCCGGCCTTTTCGAGCGCGTCGATCTGCTGTTGCGGACTGTTCTTGCCCTTGAAGTACTCGTAGACCTGCGGCTGGTAGCCGTCCCATTGATAGAGCGCCACCGGCTTCGCCGTGTTCGCGCACCCCGTCAGCAGCGCGCACGCTGCCGCGACGGGCAGCGCAAGGCCCGTCAGCCATTGTTGGTTCTTCATTGTTATGCCTCGGAAATCTCTCGTTTGTGTTTTACTTCGATGCCTGTAGTGCACCCGCGTCGACCTGCTGCACCAGGTGATTGACGGCTTCCTTGATGGCGAGGTCGAGCACCTTGCCGTTGAGTGTGGAGTCGTACGATGCCGTGCCGCCAAAGCCGATCACTTCGCGATTCGACAGGCTGTATTCGCCCGCGCCCTGGCTCGATGCGACCACTTCGGAGGTCGTCGTATCGACGATGTTCAGGCTGACCTTCGCATACGCAATCTGGCTCTTGCCCGACCCGAGAATGCCGAACAGCTGGTGATCGCCGACTTCCTTGCGGCCGAACTCGGTGACGTCGCCGGTGATCACGTAGCTGGCGCCCTTGAGCTTCTGCGACTTGTTCGCAATCGAGGCTTCCTGCGCGAGCTCGGCCATGTTGTCGCGCTCGAGTACCGAGAAGCGGCGGCTTTGCTGCAGGGTCGTGACGAGGATGGTCTTCGCCTGGCTGCCGACCACGTCGATGCCGTTGGAGCAGATGCCGCGCATATAGCTCGAACGGTTATCGAACTTGCCGACCGCGACGGCCACCGGTTTGCCCGCATAGGGCACTTGTGCGCTGCTGACTTCAGGCGTCGGCAGCGCGCGCGACGCTTCCGTCGCGCAACCGCTCAGTGCCGCGCTGACTACCGCGGCGACGAGCAGCGTGATGCTTGTAGTTGGTTTCAAAGTGCTGATCCTGCTCAAAGAGTGACTCGTATTCCCAGTGCCTTCGAAACGTGCAGACTGCATGCGCCCGTCACTCAGGCGTTCTGGTAATACGTTCTAACGGCACTCTACGATGCAACTTGAGCATTCGTCGGATCAAATGACAAACGATTGCGCTTTATCAACGCACGAGAGCATGCAGGCATGCAGAGCGCATGTGAAAGAACAAGCTTAGCGATCCGAATCAATCAGGATGCACGACAGGCGCCCGGCAGCCACGCTCAGTCGTTGCCGGCCGTGTCGCCCATGCGTTTGAGCTGCGCGACGCGCGTGCCGATGATATCGATCTGCGAACGGGCATCCATCAACGGCACGGTCGCATCGCGATACGCCGTCCACGCGCGTTGCGCGCGCGACAGCAGCGGGCGCGCGTGCGAAGGCAGCTTCGCATGCAGACGCCGGTAGTAGCGGTTCAGGTCGAACATCGCGTGCTCGCACTGGGCATCGAACGAACAGGCACGCGGACGCGTCTTCGGGTCCTGCTTGCCTGACGCCGCGGCGGCAGCCCGCAGCGCGAGCGCGCGGTCACGCACCGGCTGCAACTGGATGTCGGCGCCCGCGAGTTGATACGCGGTGCCGTGCGTGGTCGCGAGCACGGCGGCGAGCAGCTTGCCGTCGGCCTCGCGCCAGGCCAGCCAGCGCTTCTGGCTGTCTTCCCACTTCTTGCGCTGCGCGTCAGGCGCGTCCGACTGCAGTTGCTGCAGCGACTGATCCATCGACGCCTTCCACGCAATCCGCGCCGTGTCCATGCACTGAACCTGCCCGACCGTCGACGACATGTCGGCACGCGCCAGACAGGTACGCATCGATGCGTCGATGGGATCGGCGGCGGCGACTTCCGCATGCGCCGCGCCAGGCGCGGCAAGCCATGCGGCGAGCAGCGCCGCCGCGCTCGCGATCACGCGAGCACGATGCCACGACGGCCAGCGCAGTGCCGTCTTCATGATCACGAATCGCGCACGCAATCGACGAAATACTCGATGCGTCCGTTGATCGTTTCGCCGACCAGCCCGTGGATATCCGTATGGAAGCCCGGGAAGCGCTCGTTGAACTCACGTGCGAAGCGCAGATAGTTGACGATGGTGCGGTTGAAGCGCTCGCCCGGAATCAGCAGCGGAATGCCCGGCGGATACGGCGTCAACAGGATCGACGTCACGCGGCCTTCGAGTTCGTCGATCGGTACCCGGTCGATCTCGCGGTGTGCGAGCTTCGCGAAGGCGTCGGACGGCTTCATCGCCGGTTCCATGCTCGACAGGTACATCTCCGTCGTCAGACGCGCGATGTCGTTGGCACGATAGACGCTGTGAATCTGCTCACACAGATCGCGCAGGCCGATGCGCTCGTACGCCGGATGCTGCGCGACGAACTCGGGCAGCACGCGCCACAGCGGCTGGTTGTTGTCGTAGTCGTCCTTGAACTGCTGGAGTTCAGTGACCATCGAGTTCCAGCGGCCCTTCGTGATGCCGATCGTGAACATAATGAAGAACGAGTACAGACCCGTCTTCTCGACGATGATGCCGTGCTCGGCCAGATACTTCGTGACGATGGCAGCGGGAATGCCCGTTTCACCGAACTCGCCGTCCACGTCCAGGCCCGGCGTGATGATCGTCGCCTTGATCGGGTCGAGCATGTTGAAGCCGTCCGCAAGCGGGCCAAAGCCGTGCCAGCGGTCGTTCGGACGCAGCATCCAGTCGTCGCGCGAACCGATGCCCTCTTCCGCGAGTTCTTCCGGGCCCCAGACCTTGAAGAACCAGTCGTCGCCGTATTCGGCATCGACCTTGCGCATCGCGCGGCGGAAATCCAGCGCTTCGGCAATCGATTCCTCGACCAGCGCCGTGCCGCCCGGCGGCTCCATCATTGCTGCCGCCACGTCGCACGACGCGATGATCGCGTATTGCGGCGAAGTCGACGTGTGCATCAGATACGCCTCGTTGAAACGATGGCGGTCGAACGTGCTGTTCTCGCTGTCCTGCACCACGATCTGCGAAGCCTGCGAAATACCGGCAAGCAGCTTGTGTGTCGAGTGCGTCGCGAACACGAGTGCGCCCGTGCGCGGACGGCCCGCGCCGATCGCGTGCATGTCCTGATAGAACTCGTGGAACTCGGCGTGCGGCAGCCACGCTTCGTCGAAGTGCAGCGTGTCGAGCAGATCGCCGAGCAGGTCCTTGATCATTTCGACGTTGTAGATCACGCCGTCGTACGTGCTCTGCGTGATCGTCAGAATGCGCGGCTTGACCTTCGGGTTCTTCGCCAGCGCTTCACGCGCGAACGGATTTGCCTCGATCTTCTTGCGGATGTTTTCCGGCTTGAACTCGTCGCGCGGAATCGGCCCGATGATGCCGAAGTGATTGCGCGTCGGCGTGAGGAACACGGGGATCGCGTGCGTCATCGTGATCGCGTGCAGGATCGACTTGTGGCAGTTGCGGTCCACCAGCACGATGTCGCCCGGCGCAACCGTGGCATGCCAGACGATCTTGTTCGACGTCGACGTGCCGTTGGTCACGAAGAACAGGTGATCCGCGCTGAAGATACGCGCCGCGTTGCGCTCGGAAGCGGCAACGGGACCCGTGTGATCGAGCAACTGGCCGAGTTCGTCGACAGCATTGCAGACGTCCGCGCGCAGCATGTTCTCGCCGAAGAACTGGTGGAACATCTGGCCAAGCGGATTCTTCAGGAACGCCACACCGCCCGAGTGACCCGGACAGTGCCACGAGTACGAGCCTTCGTCCGCGTACTGCACCAGTTCCTTGAAGAACGGCGGCGCGAGCGAATCCAGATACACCTTCGCCTCACGGATGATGTGGCGCGCGACGAACTCCGGCGTGTCCTCGAACATGTGGATGAAACCATGCAGTTCGCGCAGGATGTCGTTCGGCAGGTGGCGCGAGGTACGCGTTTCGCCGTACAGGAAAATCGGGATGTCCGCGTTGCGCTTGCGCACGGCTTCGACGAACGCGCGCAGATCGACGATTGCGGGCGCGATATCTTGCGCCTGGCCATCGCCGTTTTCGACGTAGGGCAGCAGTTCATCGTCGTCGATCGACAGGATGAAGCACGAGGCACGGCTCGACTGCTGCGCGAACGAGGTCAGATCGCCATAGCTCGTGAGACCCAGCACTTCCGCGCCTTCTTTTTCGATGGCCTCGGCAAGCGCCCGGATGCCTGAACCCGAGATGTTCTCGGAGCGGAAATCTTCGTCGATGATGACGACGGGGAAGCGAAACTTCATGGGCGATTCTCCAAAAAGAACGACCGCTGGGCCGGTTAAGCGCAGCGGTCACCCGAATAGCTGGTGATTCAATGCGCGTTTTCGTTACGTCTTCGGCAACGTCACGCCATGTTGTCCTTGATATTTACCGCCGCGATCCGCGTACGACACGTCGCAAATCTCGACGCTTTCAAAGAACAGCACCTGCGCAACGCCTTCGTTCGCGTAGATTTTGGCAGGCAAAGGTGTCGTATTTGAGAATTCGAGCGTAACGTGCCCTTCCCATTCCGGCTCGAACGGCGTCACGTTGACGATGATGCCGCAGCGCGCATACGTCGATTTGCCCAGACACACCGTCAGCACGCTGCGCGGAATGCGGAAATACTCAACCGTGCGCGCCAGCGCAAACGAGTTCGGCGGGATGATGCAGACGTCGCCCTTGAAATCGACAAACGATTTCTCGTCAAAGTTCTTCGGATCGACGATGGTCGAGTTGATGTTCGTGAAGATCTTGAATTCGTCGGCACAGCGGATGTCGTAGCCGTAGCTCGAGGTGCCGTAGCTGACGATCTTGCGACCATCGTCCGTCGCGCGCACCTGGCCTGGCGCGAACGGCTCGATCATCTTGTGCTCTGCGGCCATGCGCCGGATCCACTTGTCGGATTTGATGCTCATAGGTGAACGCTGCTGACGGAGAGGAAATCGGACCGGCTGACGCTTGCGCGCGGCTTACGCCACGCATGCCGCCGGAAGAAAGGCGCTTATTTTACGCGAACCTGGCGGGCGTGCCGGATGCGACCTGAATCGCGCATAAAGATGCGCACATGCAGCGAGGCAGACCAGCCTTCGAGGCTCGTAACGATGCAGAACGGATAAGCGCGGGACTTGACGCGGAAACAGGCGGTTTGCACACAGCGCAAACGATTGGCAAACGGAAAATTGGCAAAACGACGGCCAGCAGCGGCCCGGCTTACTGGCGAATCAGCCCGCATGCGAGCGCGGGACCGGCGCCATGCTGCGGATAGGCGTAGGGATCGGAGGCTTCGCGGTGCAGCAGCACGGCGCGCTGCAGCACCGAGCGCACGCCGTCGAGCGACACGTCCGGCGCGACGATGAAGCCCGCCGCCACGCCCGCCGCGTCCGCATGGATATTGCCGAGATCGCCCTCGACCCGCGAACCCGACTTCAGGCGTTCCGCGGCGGGAGCAAACACGGCGCCCGCGCCCGAGCCATCGGCGGAATTGCAGTCGCCGCGCTCGTGAACCTGCAGCGCGTGATCGCTGTTGGGCGGCAAACCCGTGAGGTTATAGGTCACCTGCACGCCGTCCGAACGCTCGATGAACGTCACCATGCCGCGCGTCTGGTTGCCCAGCGTCGGCAGCAGTTGCGCGTCGGCGCGCTTCTCCTGTGGCTTCAGGAAGCCCATGCACCCTGACAGCAGGGCGCTGGCCGCAGCCAGGACGACGATGGTCTTGATCGCCTCGCCGCCGATTCGTTTTCTCATGCGATCCTCTTGTCGAGCCGGCCGTCCCCGCGACCGCGTTGCCGGACCTGATGAAGCCGACATGATACCGCGAGCGGGGCCGCATTCAGACCCCTTTCTCCCCGCTCCTGAGACGTTGTTCGGTTGGATTCCCGTGCGAGCCAACGCGCCCTTATGTGTTCTGCACGACGATGGTCGGGAACTTCGAGCTCATGTCACGCGAGCGCTCGGCGATATGGATCGCGACCTTGCGTGCAATCGTCCGATAGATCTCGGCGATGCGGCCATCGGCATCGGCCACCACGGTCGGCGTGCCCGAGTCGGCCTGCTCGCGGATCGTGATGTCGAGCGGCAGGCTGCCGAGCACGTCCACACCATATTCCTTCGACATCCGCTCGGCCCCGCCCGTGCCGAAGATATGCTCTTCGTGGCCGCAGTTCGAGCAGATATGCATCGCCATGTTCTCGACGATGCCGAGAATGGGGATGCCGACCTTCTCGAACATCTTCAAGCCCTTCTTGGCGTCGAGCAGTGCGATGTCCTGCGGCGTCGTGACGATCACGGCGCCCGTCACGGGCACGCGCTGCGACAGCGTCAACTGGATGTCGCCCGTGCCCGGCGGCATGTCGACGACCAGATAATCGAGATCTTTCCAGTTCGTCTGCCGCAGCAGCTGTTCGAGTGCGGACGTGGCCATCGGGCCGCGCCACACCATCGGGTTGTCCTGCTCGATCAGAAAGCCGATGGAGTTGGCCTGCACGCCGTGGCCCGCCATCGGGTTCATCGATTGACCATCAGGCGACTCGGGGCGGCCTTCGATGCCCAGCATCATCGGCAGCGACGGGCCGTAGATGTCGGCGTCCAGAATGCCCACGGAAGCGCCCTCGCTCGCCAGCGCCAGCGCCAGGTTCACGGCCGTCGTGCTCTTGCCGACACCGCCCTTGCCCGACGCCACGGCGACGATGTTCTTCACGTTCGGCAACAGTTTGACGCCGCGCTGCACCGTATGCGCGGCGATTTCCTGCGAAACCTGCACGCGCGCCGCCTCGACACCCGGCACTGCGCGCAGCGCCTGCTCGACCTGCGCGCGGATCGCGTCGAACTGACGCCTGGCCGGATAGCCGAGTACCACGTCGACGCTGACCGTGGCACCATCGACGCTGACATTCCGGAAGTTCTTCGCTGCGGCGAAGGGCTTTTGGGTGTTAGGGTCGGTGATGGCCGCGAGGGCCGCGTCTACCATAGCCCGATCGATGCTCATTGAGTCTCCGTGGGAACGCTCGGCGTGGTGCGCGATCGAAGTCAGCGCCACGCGCCTGAAATATTGAAAGAAATTGTTATGCGGCATTGCCTAAAACCCATCTCATAGGCACGCTTGCCGCGCAAGTTTGCAATAGGGCCGAATCGGCGTCTGCTCAGTCGTCATTGTAGTGGCTGACGCCTGGGGCTGCCGGAAGACCCTTTCCGGCTGTCGGCGCGTATCGGCGGCCCTTGCAACTGTCGACTGTTTATTTGAAGAGAGGATCCAGAAATGAATGCAAAAATCATGACCCGTTTGTCGGCATTGGCTGTCGTCGGTGCGCTGCTCGGCGGCTGCGCGACCCAGCAAGGCACTAACACGGCTGTCGGCACGGGCGTCGGCGCAGGCACGGGCGCTGCCCTCGGCGCGATCTTCGGCGGCGGCAAGGGCGCGGCCATCGGTGCAGGCGTCGGCGCGGCGGTCGGCGGCGTGACCGGCTACAACTGGCAGAACATCAAGAACAAGCTGTCGGGCGCGACGAAGGGCACGGGCACGCAGATCACCGAACAGCCGGACGGCTCGCTCAAGCTGAACATTCCGAGCTCGGTCACGTTCGACACCAACAGCTACGCAATCAAGCCGAGCTTCGCGCCGGTGCTGACGCAGGTTGCGCAAACGCTGAACCAGAACCCGGAAGTGGTCGCGCAGGTCGTCGGCCATACGGATAGCACGGGCCAGCCGGCGTACAACCAGACGCTGTCCGTCAACCGCGCGCAAAGCGTCGTGAACCAGCTGGCGCAAGACGGCGTCCAGCCGCAGCGCCTGGCAGCGTCGGGCATGGGCGCGAACCAGCCGATCGCCGACAACAGCACGGAAGCAGGCCGCGCGCAGAATCGCCGCGTGGAAATCTATCTGCGCGCGACGGCACAGCACGCTCAGTAAAGTCATGAGGAAAGGACAGGCCATGGCGGGACCGGGTGAGACTGCCTGACAACCCACCGGGTGGGTCTCACGGGTCTCCCAGGCAAATCGAAAAAATTTTCGAACTCTTGTGAAAATCCGTGGTCTGTCTCTACGGTACGTGTGCGGCGATGCCGCCGCGTCACCATTCTCCTCTTGTCGTTGTTGCTCCGGGGCCCATTAGCCCCGGTTTTTTTTGCCTGCGTTTTGCCGTTTTTTGCACGGCGACGATACGCACCGCGCAAGCAGCGCCTCCCCCTTCCCTGTGACTTCTTCCCGCAAAGCTGGCGCGATCATCGGTTGCGCACTGCCGTGATGGGTTCACACTGGTAAAATCGACGGTTCGGGCCGGTTACGCGCGATGAAAGTCCGCCAAGCCGCGTTCGACACCCGAGCTGCGTGGGCGTATACCCCGTTCATGCGGTCCTGGGCACTGCGCCGTCCGCCGACGTCAAAACGTCGCGACGGCCGCCCGAACCTTCCGCCAGTCCATAGAACCCACATGTCAGCAACCGACGCCACCGCGGTTCAATCCGCGGCCCTCACCGCCGCCGGCGCGCCGAAGGGCCGCCGCCAGATCCTCGTCACGTCTGCCCTGCCGTACGCGAACGGGCAAATCCATATCGGCCACCTGGTCGAATATATCCAGACGGACATCTGGGTCCGCGCGCTGCGAATGCACGGGCACGAGGTCTACTACGTCGGCGCCGACGACACGCACGGCACGCCGATCATGCTGAAGGCTGAGCAGGAAGGCATCACGCCCAAGCAGCTGATCGACCGTGTGTGGCAGGAACACAAGCGCGACTTCGACAACTTCGGCATTTCGTTCGACAACTACTACTCGACCGATTCCGAAGAGAATCGCGTATTGTCCGAGTCGATCTACACGGCGTTGCAGAAGGCCGGTCTGATCGAAGCGCGCGATATCGAGCAGGCCTACGATCCCGTCAAGGAAATGTTCCTGCCGGACCGCTTCATCAAGGGCGAGTGCCCGAAGTGCCACGCAAAGGATCAATACGGCGACAACTGCGAAGTGTGCGGCTCGACCTATCAGCCCACTGAGCTGATCAATCCGTATTCGGTTGTATCCGGCGCGACGCCCATCAAGAAGACCTCGCCGCACTACTTCTTCAAACTGTCCGATCCGCGCTGCGAGAACTTCCTGCGCGGCTGGGTTGGCGGTCTGGCGCAGCAGGAAGCGACCAACAAGATGCGCGAATGGCTCGGCGACGCAGGCGAAGCGAAGCTCGCCGACTGGGACATCTCGCGTGACGCGCCCTACTTCGGCTTCGAAATTCCCGGCGCGCCGGGCAAGTACTTCTACGTGTGGCTGGACGCGCCCGTCGGGTACTACGCGAGCTTCCGCAATCTCGCGGAAAAGCGCGGCCTCGACTTCGACGCGTGGACGCAGAAAGGCGCGACGACCGAGCAGTATCACTTCATCGGCAAGGACATCCTGTATTTCCACACGCTGTTCTGGCCGGCCATGCTGGAATTCTCGGGCCATCGCACGCCGACCAACGTGTTTGCGCACGGCTTCCTGACCGTCGACGGCGCGAAGATGTCGAAGTCGCGCGGCACGTTCATCACGGCCAACAGCGTGATCGAAACGGGCATGAACCCCGAGTGGCTGCGCTACTACTTCGCGGCCAAGCTGAACAGCACGATGGAAGACATCGACCTGAACCTCGAAGACTTCCAGGCGCGCGTGAACAGCGACCTCGTCGGCAAGTACGTGAACATCGCGAGCCGCGCGGCGGGTTTCCTGATCAAGCGTTTCGAAGGCCGCGTGCAGGACAGCGCGATGCAGCATCCGCTGCTGGTGTCGCTGCGCACGGCCATTCCGCAGATCGCCGCGCACTACGAAGCACGCGACTACGGCCGCGCGCTGCGCCAGACCATGGAACTCGCGGATGCCGTCAACGCGTACGTCGATACGGCCAAACCGTGGGATCAGGCAAAAGACCCTGCCAACGCCGTCGCGCTGCATGAGACGTGCAGCGTGTCGCTGGAAGCGTTCCGCCTGCTGTCGCTCGCGCTCAAGCCGGTGCTGCCGAAGGTGATCGAATCGGCTGAGGCGTTCCTCGGCACCGAGCCGCTGACGTGGGCGCACGCCGACACGCCGCTCAGCTCGGCGCGCCCGATCAACGCGTACAAGCATCTGATGACGCGCGTCGACCCGAAGCAGATCGAGGCACTGCTGAACGCGAACCGCGGCTCGCTGCAACCGACTGCCGCAGCCGAAGCGCAACCGGCGGATGCCAAGGCCAAAGCCAAGGCGCACGCGAAGGCGACGGCGGCTGCACATGGCGACGCGGCGGCCAAGCCCGAAGACAGCGGCATCATTTCGATCGACGATTTCGCGAAGATCGATCTGCGCATTGCGAAGATCGTCGATTGCCGTGCGGTCGAAGGCTCGGACAAGCTGCTGCAACTGACGCTCGATGTCGGCGAAGAGACGACGCGCAACGTGTTCTCGGGCATCAAGTCGGCGTATCAGCCGGAGCAACTGGTCGGCAAGCTGACGGTGATGGTCGCGAATCTGGCGCCGCGCAAGATGAAGTTCGGTTTGTCGGAAGGCATGGTGCTCGCGGCATCGGCGGCTGACGAGAAGGCCGAACCGGGCATCTACGTGCTCGAACCGGACAGCGGCGCGAAGCCCGGCATGCGCGTGAAGTAAGCCAGGCGCAGCGTCTTTCCGGCGCGATCGGCACAACCGGCGCAACTAGCGCATCAAGCAAAAAGCACGTCTTCGGACGTGCTTTTTTTTCGCCTGCTCGCCGCGCGTATACCGCTCGCTCCTTTTTCAAAATCAGACTGCTCCTAGATTCATTCGTAGCGAATTCTTTGAAGATTGAGATCGGTTTGTGAGACGTGCGTCAGCGTCCGAGTTTGCTGGCGGGACACGTCTCACAGCGGGTGTATCGACGGTGCCATCGCGCCGTTGCGTCTCGTGCGGCAAGACCGCTCGCATCCCTGTTCACCGACGCGCTCGACGAGACTCGAGCCGTCTTCAATCGATCACTGACATGAGCACCGAATTTTCCCTCGAGCAGTTCGAAACCCTCGTCCTCGCGCGCGATTTCGAAGCCGCACACGAAGCGCTGATCACGTTGATCAACACGTTCATCTCGAATCGCAGCCGCCTGCCGGGCGTCGATCTGGCCTTTGCCGATCCCACTCGCGCTCCCAGCGACGAAGCCGCCGTGGTCCTGCAGCGCATTGCCGACGCCATCACCGCCCTGCTCGCCGATCCGCAATTCAGGCTCGACGACCGGCAATTCGGCCAGCTGTTCAGCGCGCGTCACTGGCTCAACATGCTGTTCGTGGCGTCGTAGTATGGCAACACCGATCACATCCTGCGCGCACTGCTCGCGCACGCGGCCCAATCGAACGATCACCAGGACACGAAAGCGCTGATCAAGAAGCAGATGGTGCTGTACACGGTCGAATCCGAATATGAAATCGATCTCGCCGACCTCGCGAAAAACGAACCGGATCTGGCGACGAGTCTCGGCATGTCGATCGTCGGCTCTGCGGTGGTGATCTCGCCCGCCGCGCATGCGAAACGGGAGCGTCTGATCGAATGGCTGCCGCAAACGCTCGACGCCATCGACGATCTCGACGACATGCCGGGCGGCGCCGTGTGTGGCGCCTACATGCATTGCAGCTATTCTGACCTACCGGACCGGCATGCGCTCAAGCGCGGCATCAGCAAGCTCGTGCGCAAGAAGCTGGGCGTGCTCGGTCTGCTCGAACATGAAGCCGAAGTCGGCCACGCGTCCGCGCAGCAGGACGACCGCAAGCCGCTGATGATCGTCGTGCTCGAATGGTTCAACGGCGGCCATTCGATCTATCGCACGCACTCACGCACGATGCTCGCCGCGCGTGAGCGCTTCGAAGTGGTCGCGTTCGGCGAATCGCAACATGTCGATGCGGCTGGCCGCGAGATTTTTGACCGCTTTATCCCGTTCGAGCATCCCGAATATGTCGGCGAGATCGTGCGTCAGGTGCAGGATTTCGCGCGTGAAAATCCGCCTGCCGTGCTGTATATGCCGAGTGTCGGCATGTTCCCGCACACTATTTTCATGACCAATGTGCGCATCGCACCGCTGCAGATCGCCGCGCTCGGCCATCCGGCGACGATGCACGCCGAGTGCATCGATTACGTGAGCGTCGAAGAGGACTTCGTCGGCGATCCCGCCTGCTTCAGCGAAAAACTGATGCGCCTGCCGAAGGACGGCCAGCCCTACGTGCCGTCGAAACTGCTGACCGACATCACGCCGAGCATTCCCGAGCGTGGGCACTACGTCAACATCGCCGTGACCGCGAGCGCGATGAAGCTCAATCCGCGCTTCCTCGCCGCATGCCGGCAGGTCATCGAGACGGCGGGCATTCCCGTGTGCTTTCATTTCATGACGTCGTGGGCCGAAGGTCTCGACATCGCCTATGTGCGCCGTCTGGTGGAAGCGGCGCTGCCGCGCAGCAACGTGCTGGTGTATGGCGGGCTTCCGTACAGCACGTACCTGAAAGTGATCAACGCGATGGACATGTTCGTCAGCCCGTTCCCGTTCGGCAATACGAACGGCATCGTCGACGCCTTTACGCTCGGCCTGCCCGGCGTCAACCTGTGCGGCCGCGAGGTGTTCGAGCATATCGACGCCGGTCTGTTCGAACGCGCCGGCATGCCTGACTGGCTCACGGCGCATTCGATCGACGATTACGTGCGCGCCGTCGTGCGTCTTGCGCCGCGTCACGAGGAGCGCGAAGCGCTGCGCAGCACGATGATCGCGGAGAAAGCCGTCGAACGGATTTTCGAAGGACGGCCCGAAGCATTCGGCCGCAACGTCCTCGCGCTCGTGAAGGAACAGGCGCAACGCACATAGCGCGCTTCGCAACGCAGCAACCAGGCCGGGCCTTTGCAGCCCGGACTTTTTTATTACCAGCGCAAGCGGTCGAAGCGCCGCGTGTACTGCAGATCCATCCCCTGGAACGTGCCACCATACGCGGCCACCGACCAGTAACGCGTCAGGTTCACCGTCGCCTTGATCGCGTTGCTGGCCGACTGCAAGCCCTGCTCATAGCCGATCACCAGCCACTCGCTGATCGCCTTCGACACCATCACGACCTGCGGATCGGTCAAGCCCACTTCACTGCGCCCGATCGAAAATTCGTCGAGCCCGAATTCCTGGGCGATCCGCTTGCCGCTCGCACTGCCGAGCAACGCGAGCGCCGTCGTCATCGTGCTCTGCTGGCCGACGTTGTTGCCCTGATCGGTACCGTGGCCGAACAGCAGCCACGACAGCTTTTCGTTGTCCGGCACGTTCGGCTCCGACACCAGCCTGGCGACAGGCGACTGGATCGTGCCCGTCACCTGAACGCCCGCTTCGACCTGCTGATTGCGGCGCATCGCGAGAATATTGATACCCGGATTCGCCACCGGCCCGTTGAACGTAAAGAAGCCGTTTTCGATGCCGAGCTTGCGGCCAAACGCCGTGTAGGTCGAGCCTTCCGTCACGCGCACGTTGCCGACTGCGCGCAGCGGCAGATTCGGAGCAGACAGCGCCGTGATGGTGCCCGTCAGGCCCACGTCGGCGCCCTGGCCACGGAAGCGGAATTTCTTGCCCAGATCGATATCGATGTTCGCGCGCGGCGCGAACGGCCCCACCGGCTTGTTCGAGTTGCCCACTTCCTGCGGCTTGCCGCTTGCCACCGACCCATCGGGACGCACCACCACGACGTCATCGCCGAGACGCGGTTCCGACTTGTCCGGCATATCGAACAACGCATGGTCGATCACGAACTTGCCGTTGATCGCCATGCCGCCTTCCTTGCCCGCATTGGCGATGCTTGCGCTGCCCGACATCGTCAGCTGCCGGTCCGGCGACGCGAACAGTTCAAGCTGATCGGCGACGATGCTCGCCGTCAGATCCGGCTCGGCATTGTCGAGCCGCACGCGTCCCGTTGCGCGCAGCGTGCCCGTGGCGCCGTGAAACTCGACCTGCTGGAAATCGACGAGATTCTCGGACAGCGCGATGCGCACCACGCCATCCTTCAGTTGCACGCCGAGATCGACCATCGTCGCCGACAGCCCGTCGCCAACCAGCGATCCCGACAGGTTCGGCTTCGCGATCGTGCCGCCGAGCGCGAGCTTCAGCGCCAGATGGCCATCGAGCAGATAGCTCGGCCCGAACAGGCCACCCGTCGTCTTCAGCGACGGCACACTGGCGTTGATCGAACCCGTGAGCGGCCCTTCCTGGTTGACGGTCAGCACGCCGTCGCGCGGCACCAGCGTGGTATGCGCCGACGCGTCGATCACACCGATACGGCTCGCCTGCGCATGCACGGTCGCGTTCAGCTGATTGCCGCCGCTGAAATCCGCGCGCGCGGCGACATCGGTGATACCGAGCGGCGCGAAGCCGCGCCCCACTTCGACCGTGATGTCGCCGCCGCGTCGCTTCAATTCGACATGCCCCGTCGCCGTGTCGCCGAGCGCGAAATCCCAGTTGCCGTCGAATACGAGATCGGTCTTCAGTGTCGACGGCACGCCTGTGAATTCCTGCCGCAATTCCAGCATGCGCGCCACCGACACGCCCGTCAGCGTCCCCGCCGATTTGATGCGCCCATGATCGAGCGCAAACGACTTCAGATCGAGCACCGCGCCTTCCAGCGTGAGCCGCGTCGGGCCGAGCGTCACGCGCTGGCCGCCAACGCTGACGGTGAGCGGCGCTTCCATGTTCAGTGCGGGCGTGCCCTTGTTCGACAGCCGCGTGACGGTGCCGTCCCAGTGCGTGCCGTCGCGGGCGTCGGTGAGCTTGCCATTGGCGGCCACGGCGAGGTCGAGCGGGCGGCCTTCCAGCGTACCCGTGGCGGCGGCATCGAGCGTGTGCTTCGCGCGCGTGCCGTTCAGGCGCGCCGTCAGCGTGTTCAGTTCGACGCCTGGTGTGCTGACATTGCGCGCGTCCGTGGTGAAAACCATCGCGCCGTTCGCGCCGTCGCGCAACTCGGCGTGCCCTTCGGCGTGTCCGACCTTGTTCGAGCCGAACACGACGCTGTCGGCCTTGTAGTCGAGCGCGACGTTGGGATGCTCGAAGCTGCCCGTCACATCGCCCTGTGCTGCGACCTGACCGGCGAGACCGAAACCGAGACGCTCCAGATCCGGCGCATCGACATGAAAGCGCAGCCGGTCGCCACGCGCGCCGAAGCTGCCTTGCAGATCGACCTGATTACCCGCCACCGACAGATTCGCGCGGCTCGGCAGAATGCGCGAGCCGGCTAGCTGGATCGTGCCGCTGCCTGTCATCGGCAGGTTGTCGTAGACGCTTTCGCCGAGACGGAACTCGGCCTTCGTGGTGAAGGTCGGTGCGAGCACGCCCGCTGCCGTCAGCGTGCCGTTCACGCGCGCTTCGATCTTGCGCGAAACGGCTGCGCTGGCAGGTGCCTTCGATACGGCTTTGGACGGCGCTTTCGACGTGTCGGGCGCGCCAGCCGCTGCCCGTGGCGCTTTGCCTTTGCCCTTGCCCGCGCCGCCGCCCGCAGGCGCCGCGGCACGCGACGGCGTCTGCATGGTAAGCGACAACGGATCGAAATCGGTCAGTGTCGCCTTCAGGTTGTAGGTCGAACTGGCGTCGCGCTTGATCGCGCCGCTCAGGTCGATGCGGCCTTTGCCGGAGCTCACGCGCACATCGTTGAAGCTGGTGCGCGCCGGGTCGAGCGTGATCTTGCCTTGCGCGCGCAGGGCCGCCTTCGGATCGTTGAGATCGAGGGTGACGCTTTGCACATCGTCGTTCAGACGGATCGAAACGGGACCGGCGAAGTCTGTCGGCCGGACGCTCGATTGCAGCGCGTTCAGGTCGAGCTTCGCGACCTTCAGATCGAAGTGGCCGCGCTTGCCCGTCAGCGCGCCGGCACCCGTGATGGTCGCGTCCTTGAGCAGACGCACGTTCAGGTTCGAGATGCGCTGCGCTTTCGCGTCGAGTTGCACGTCGGCGCGTGCGTCGATCAGCGGCAACAGGTGTTGGTCGATCAAACCGGGCTTCGCGTTCACGATCGATATCTGGCCTTGCACCGCGAACCCTTGGGGGCGATGCGCGGCATCGGCTTGCGCTTCCGAGGCTGCCTGCGGCACGCTTGCCGCGCTCGCGAGGATGGCAGCACTGGCTGCGCGCCCGGCACTCGCTGCACTCGCCGATTTCGCTGCACTCGCCGGACGCACGGCACTCGCTGTCTTGACTGGACCGGAAACGACGACGGCGCTGGCCAGTTCCGTTGCGCCCGCCACCGCCGCACCCGCCTGCACCGGCTGCAATTCCGCGCGCACCGCTAGATCGGCGGCTGGCGCACCCGGCGCAAAAGCTTGCGGATTGACGTGATCGACGGGGAGTGTCGCGCGTTGCAGCGGCACGTCCGCGAACGGCGTCGCCTCGACGCGCGCATGCCCCGTCAGCTTCATCCCCGACGCGTCGAGTTCGGCGATCAGCGTTTCGAGCGTGCCCGACAGATGCGCGCGCACCTGCACGGCTTCGTCGTTGACCTTGCCCGAGTAGCCCGCATCGCCCGTCAGCGGAAACGGCCGCACGCCGTCGAGCTTCGCATTCGCCGTCACCGCGCCGAACGGCGTGTCGAGCCGTTCGACCGACACCTCGTGATGCTGCCCGTCGCTGCGTCCATGGAACAGCAGCCGCGCATATTCGGAAGTCGACGCGCCCTCGTGCAGGATCAGCTTGTCGACGCTCAGATCGCGCACGGCCAGTTGCAACGGCAGACGCAAATCTTTCGGCAAGCTCATCGGCTCCGATTTCGACGTGGACGGCGCAATGCGCGCCTCGACCGTGCCGATGTGCAGATAGTCGACCACGAAGCGCCACGGCTTGTCCGACAGCGCCCATTTCCCGTCGATGCGATCGACGCGGATGTCCGTGCCGCTGCCATCGAGACTGCGCCAGCGCACGTCGCGCATATGCAGCCCCGTCGCAATCGAGCCGCCGTCGAGCTTGCCTTCGAGCTGTCCATGCAGCAGCTTCACAGCCGTCTGCCACGCGTACGCCGTGCCGCGCTCGGTGACCACCACGCCGTACAGCAGTCCACCCACCAGCGCGACCAGCACAGCCGGCACCGCGATGCCCCACGCGATCGCCTTCCACAGCCGCCTGACGCGCCGCGGTTTCCTGCCAGGCGGCGTCGGCGGCGTCTCCGCGCCATCCGGGCCGCGCGGCGGCTCGCCGCCCGGCTGGGCGCCGCCGGACGGTTGATCGGATGGGTTGTCGGAAGGGTCCGTCGTCATGCTCAAAAAGTGCCGTCGATTCAGTGTGATGTCAGAACGCGATGCCCAGCGTCAGGTAGGGCCGCACGCTGCGGTTGCGGGTGCCGTACGCGACGTCGATATTCACCGGGCCGACCGGGCTGCGCCAGCGCGCGCCCACGCCGACGCCCGGATAGAAGACTTTTTCGCCCCATGCGTCGGTGGCCGTGCCGATGTCGAAGAACACGGCGGCGCCCCAGTCGCGGTCGAACCAGTGCTGGTATTCGGACGTGCCCGTGACGAGATACTTGGTCGGCAGAATCGAGCCGCCGACGTTGTTACCGATGCTCTGATACCCGTAGCCGCGCACCGAGTTCGAGCCGCCCGCGCGGAACAGCAGCGAGGCGGGCACGCCGCTCGACGGCCCACTCGTGAACACGCCGCCCAGTTCCGCGCGGAACAGCACCAGGTCGCGTGCGCCGACGGGCACGTATTGCTGCCCGCGCGCATAGCCGCGGATAAAGGTCTGGTCGGTCAGCGCACCCTTGACGGCAAAGCCCGCTTCGACGTGAATCAGGTTCCCCGAACGCGGAAACAGCGGATCGTCGGTATTGCGGCGGGTCCACGACCACGCGGGCACCAGCGCGCGGCTGGTGGTCGGCGCCTGGGTGTTCTGGTCCAACCTGTCCTGGTAGTAGAGCAGCGAGTACGCGTAGTCGATGTATTGCGACGTGCGCGTGCGCTGCAAACCCGCACGCAAGCTGTAGATGCGCGTGTCCGACACGTTGGTGCTGGTGTAGGACACCAGCCCGCTATTGGTCCAGCCGCGGCTGCCAGGCGGCATCGCAAGCGTGACCTGGCCATATTGCTGGATCTGGTCGAGGCGGCCTTCGACGGTGAACGGCCAGGCCGCGCCGAAGGTGTCGAGATACGAATACGAACCCTGGATATGCGCGCCCGTATCCGTCGAATAGCCGACGCCGCCGCGCACGCTGTTGTACGGATACTCGCTGACCTTCACGTGCACGGGCGTATCGAGCGGCTTCTCCGTATCGTTGCCGACGTCGATGGCGACGCTCGCGTAGTACGGCGTGTTCTGCAACTGGCGCTGCAACTCGGTGACGCGCTGCACGTCGTAGATTTCGCCCGGCGAGATCGGGTTGACGTTCTCGACGATCCGCTCGGGATAGCGCCGCGTGCCTTCCACATCCAGCTTGCCCATCGTGAAGGTCGGGCCGCTTTCGAACGTGACGGAGAGCTTCGCGTCGTGCGTGCGCGGATCGATGCGCGCCTCCGAACGGGCAATCTTCGCGCCCAGATAGCGGCGCGACTGCAACGCCTTGAGCGACGCATTCTTGGCGTCATCCCAGTCCGATTGCGTGAAAGGATCGCCCTCGTGCAGCGAGAACGCGAAGCGGGTCTTGTTCTCCTGCTCTGGGTCTTCCGTCAGCACGGGGCCGCGAAACGACAGCGAGATCGAAGAAATGATGGTGCGCGGACCGGGATCAACGGAAACGCGCACGACCTTTTTATCGTCGATGGTGCGCACGTCGGTGCGCACGACCGGCGTGAAATAGCCTTGCGTCGACGCCAGATCGCGCACCTGCTGCGGCGTGGCCGTGACGAGAAAGTCGAACTGCTCGGGGCTGATGTCCTCGCGTTTCGCGAAGCGGGAGATGTCCAGATGCTCTTCGAGCAGCTTGCGCAGCGAGCGCGGCTCGGCTTCCACGTCGACCTTGTAGGTCGGCTTCGCCCGCGCGGCGTGTGCCGGCAGCGTGGCGAGCAGCAGCACGCACAATGCGCACGACAGACAGGCGCGCAGCAGCATCGTCGCGAACGATGCGCGCCGCATCGCGCGACGGCCTGTCGCGGTGCTTTCGCTGCGGCGCTTGCGCGACCGTTCGATGGCCCACCCCGCCAAACACGACCTCCGGCTCTTATTGACAGTTTGTTGAAAAATGCCGACACCCGGCCCCGCCAGACAAGGCGCGAGGGGCCGAGCGCTATTTGAACACATCGGCAGCGACGCGCAATTTACGGGACAAGCTCGGTAAGGCACGCCGCTCTTGCCGCGCGGCCGATGCGTCAGCCGCCCTGCTCATCGCGCGCCCGCGCTTGGACGCGCCTCGCCGCGCGCGGTTCCGCTGACTTTTCGCTTGCGCTTCACGGGCTTGCGGTAAAATCCTGTTCTGCACCGGCGGCCCCGCGCCAGAAGCGCATCCGGGCGCCGTCATCCTCATTCACGGACGTCGAGCCATGTATCAATCGGATATCACGCAGTTCCTGAATCAACTGAAAGAACAAAAGCCCAATCTGGAAGAAGAGCAGCGCCGCGGCCGTTCGCTGCTGTGGGACAAGCAGCCGATCGACCTCGACGAGCGCGCATCCAATCAGGCTGCCCGCGTCAAGCAGACCTCCTACGTCTACTACCAGAATTTCTAAGTGACCACCGCCGACGAGGCCCGCGCCGCTCAGGAGCAATCCGACGCGGCGCTCGCCGCGCCCGCCACCGATTCGACGACCAACACCGTCGACGGCATCGCGTTCGCTCGCCTGTACGGCGAGCCGCTCTTCAAGCTGCCGCAGGATCTCTACATTCCGCCGGACGCGCTCGAAGTTTTTCTGGAGACTTTCGAAGGCCCGCTGGACTTGCTGCTGTACCTGATCCGCAAGCAGAACTTCAACGTGCTCGACATTCCGATGGCCGATGTGACGGCCCAGTATCTCGGCTATGTCGAACAGCTGCGCAAGACCAATCTCGAACTCGCCGCCGAATATCTGCTGATGGCCGCGATGCTGATCGAGATCAAGTCGCGCATGCTGCTGCCCGTGAAGAAAGCCGACACCGGCGAAGAAGCGGAAGATCCGCGCGCCGAACTGGTCCGCCGCCTGCTCGAATACGAGCAGATGAAGCTTGCCGCACAGCGCCTCGACCACTTGCCGCAGCTCGGCCGCGACTTCCTGCGCGCCGACGTGTACATCGAGCAGAGCATCACGCCGCGCTTCCCCGATGTGAACACCGACGACCTGCGCTCCGCGTGGGCCGACGTGATCAAGCGCGCGAAGCTGGTCCAGCATCACAAGATTTCGCGCGAAGAACTGTCCGTGCGCGAGCACATGAGCGTGATCCTGCGCCGGCTGCAGGGCGCGCGCTTCATGGAGTTTTCCGAGCTGTTCGACACGACGCGCGGCGTACCCGTCGTGGTCGTGAATTTCATCGCGATGCTCGAACTGTCGCGTGAATCGTTGATCGAGATCACGCAAGCCGAGCCGTTCGCGCCGATTTACGTGCGGCTGGCCTATCTGCCCGCCTGACGACGCGCATTGCGTTCCACTATCCGGAACGCCAGGCGTTTACCCCGCCGCCCAAACTCGGTGCAGCACGACAATAAATCCACTACAATCCCGCGCTTTGAAGCCGGCCATTTCCTGCTTCGTCGTGCACTTACGACACCGCGCGCAACGGCGCGTGGACGAGACAACCGCGAACTACGCTGCCGCCTGACGGCGCCCCGCGTGGCTCACAACACCGCCCGATCATGAAAGTCATCAGTTCGATCCAGGAATTGCGCGACCAGTTGCGCGGCCAGAACCGCACCGCCTTCGTGCCGACGATGGGCAATCTCCATGAGGGCCATCTGTCGCTGATGCGCCTCGCGCGCCAGCACGGCGACCCGGTGGTGGCGAGCATCTTCGTGAACCGTCTGCAATTCGGCCCGAACGAAGATTTCGACAAGTATCCGCGCACGCTCCAGGACGACATCGAGAAGCTGCAGAAGGAAAACGTCTACGTGCTGTTCGCGCCGACGGAGCGCGACATGTACCCGCAGCCGCAGGAATATCGCGTGCATCCGCCGCACGATCTCGGCGACATCCTCGAAGGCGAATTCCGGCCTGGCTTCTTTACGGGTGTCTGCACGGTCGTGATGAAGCTGATGTCGTGCGTGCAGCCGCGCGTCGCCGTATTCGGCAAGAAGGATTACCAGCAGCTGATGATCGTGCGCGCGATGACCGAGCAGTTCGCGCTGCCGTGCGACATCGTCGCGGCCGAAACCGTGCGTGACGCCGACGGCCTCGCGCTCAGCTCGCGCAACCGCTATCTGAAGGAAGCCGAGCGCGCCGAAGCGCCGATGCTCGCGGCCACGCTGCAAGGCGTGCGCGAACGCGTGCTGGCGGGCAACCGCGATTTCCTGAAGCTGGAACAGGAAGCGATGGCATCGCTCGCCGCACGCGGCTGGCAGCCCGACTACATCGCGATCCGCAAGCGCTCGAACCTGAACGCGCCCGCCGCTGACGACGTGGATGCACCGCTCGTCGTGCTCGCGGCAGCGAAAATCGGCGCCACGCGCCTGATCGACAACCTCGAAATCTGAAGGCTGGAAGGACTGGTTATGCAACGCAACATGCTGAAGTCGAAGATTCACCGCGCCGTGGTCACGCACTGCGAGCTGCACTACGAAGGCTCGTGCGCCATCGACGAAAACCTGCTGGAAGCGGCGAATATCGTCGAGAACGAACGCATCGACATCTGGAACATCAACAACGGCGAGCGCTTTTCGCCCTACGCGATCAAGGGCGAGCGCGGCAGCGGCATGATTTCGCTGAACGGCTCGGCGGCGCGGCGCGCGCAACTGGGCGATCTGGTGATCATCGCGGCGTTCGCGAATGTCGACGAAGCGGAACTGAAGGCAGGCTGGAAGCCGGATCTGGTGTTCGTCGACGAAAACAACGTGATCAAGGGCAGCCGCGACCACGTGCCGACGCAAAGCTGGAGCTGAGCGCTCGCTGCTCCCAAAACTGTAGAACCCCGCTAAAGGCGCTTGCGAAAGCGCCTTTAGTCTTTCTTGCCGCCGCCCTTCCCCTTCGCGGCCTTGCCGTCGACCCATTCGGTAATCGACGCCCACTGTTCCAGATCTTTCTCGACGCGGCTTTTCGCGACATCCCACAGCGTCAGGCCATGCGCCGCCAGCTGCACGTAGTTCTGCGTGTCGCGCAGATAGCCGAGCACGGGCAAATCCAGCCCTTCGACAAAGCGATGCAGCTGATCCGCCGATTTCGTGCGCGCATCCACCCGCATCCCCACCACGCCGACTTCGATCGCGCCCTTGCGCACGGCCTTCTCTTTGGCGAGGCGTTCGAGAAATTCCTTGGGCGCGAGGATATCGAAGATAGACGGCTGCAGCGGCACGATCACCTTGTCCGCCAGCGACAGCGCCACGTTCAGCCGGTTGCCGTGCAGCCCGGCGGGCGTGTCGATCACGGCCTGTTCGAGGCCCTTGGGCGGCTTGACGGGCGCATCGGGATCGACCTGCCACGTTTCGATGGCCGGCAGCGTTTCCGCCCGCAGATCGAGCCACGCGTGCGCGGACTGCTGCCGGTCGAGGTCGGCGAGCGCGACCCATTGGCCTTCAGCCGCGAAATAGCCAGCCAGATTGGTCGACAGCGTGCTCTTGCCCACGCCGCCCTTTGGATTCGCCACCACGATCACCGTCATGAATTCTCCCGGGAAGATGGCTGGCACTGCCAGCCGGATTGCCGCTCGACTTCCGGCCTGGCCACGCGCTGCCGCTCGCTGATCGCGCTCGCGGCCGTCGATTGCCTGTGCACGCGGCGTGGGCCATTGCTTACAGGCGTTGATAATATCGGCAAAACCCGTCAGGCCGAAGCCCCTACGCGCCTGAGGGACGCTTCCAGCCCCTTTTTCCCGGAAAACACGACCATGAGCAAACTGCGCAGCGAATACACGATCGAACGGCTTCACGAACGCCAGAAAGGCGCCTTGCCGGGCTTGCTGGGCGTGCGGGTGCTCGCCCTCGAGGAAGGCACGCTGACAGCCGAGTTGACCGTGCGCAGCGAACTGCTCGCGCCGAACGGCTTCCTGCACGCGGCCACCGTGATCGGACTCGCCGACACGGCTTGCGGCTATGCATGCCTCGCGCATCTGCCCGAGACCGCGCGCAATTTCACGACCATCGAACTGAAAAGCAATTTCGTCGGAACGTCGACAGAGGGCACGATCCGCGCTGTCGCGAAGGCCGTGCATCTGGGCCGCAGCACGCAGGTGTGGGATGCGACCGTGACCGCGCCCGACGGCAAGACGATGGCACTGTTTCGCTGCACGCAAATCGTGCTGTACTGAAGAACGGGAACCGGCGAAGCGCGCGCCTGTGACGATTTACGACATTTGCGGCGCATCATTCCGATGCCGCCGCAGTATGATCGGACCCGACATCTTCACCGCCGCCGCGCTCCCGCACCATGTCTTCTGCACTACCCGGTTTTCAGGCGGCCTTCGACGCCCATCTCGCCGGCCGTCTCGACGAAGCCGAACGCGGTTATCGCCAAACCCTCGAAGCCGATCCGCATCACGCTGACGCGCTGCATCTGCTCGGCGTGGTGCTGTTGTCGGGCGGCGTATGGGCCGAAGCGGAAGCGCTCATTCGCTGGGCCATTTCCCTGCGCGACGACGCCAGCTTCCACGCCAATCTCGCCGATCTGCTGATGAAGCGCCGGCGCATACCGGAAGCCGAAGCGGCGTGCCGCCGCGCTATCGCAATCGACGCGGGCTGCGCGCTCGCGCATTTTCTTCTGGCTGAGGCCGCGAACGGCGCGGCGAGAGTGGCGGAAGCTGAACAGACCTATCGTCGGGCGATCGCATGCCAGCCTGATCTGATCGCGGCCCACAACAACCTCGGCACGCTGCTGATGTCCGTCAACCGGCTGGACGAAGCCGTCGCGATGTTCCACTCGGCGCTCGCTGTCGATCCGCACTACATCCACGCGCTATACAACCTCGGCATGGCGCAGTTGCGCAGCTTGCGGCTGGACGAGGCGGAAACGGCATTTCGGCGCGCGCTCGACGTGCGACCCGATCATCGCGACGCCCTGCACAACCTTGCGACGACGTACAAGCTCGCGGGCCGTTACGCCGAAGCAGAGCATTGCTATCGGCAGACGCTGGCAAGCCATCCTGACTTCGCCGACGCCCGCTTCAACCTCGGCATCCTGCTGCTGATGCTGGGGCGTCTCGATGAAGCGTGGCCGCACGCCGAAGCGCGCTATTCGCCGCAGCGACACCAGAAGCACGTTCCGCCGCCTTCCGGCACGCCGCAATGGCAAGGCGAGCCGCTCGAAGGCAAGTCGCTGGTGCTGTGGCACGAGCAGGGTTACGGGGATTGCGTCCAGTTCGCGCGCTATGCGCCGCTGCTGAAAGCGCGCGGCGTCCGCCATCTGACGCTGATGTGCCCCGAACCGCTCAAACCGCTGATGACAACGCTCGACGGCGTGGACCAGGTCTGCACGCACACCAGCGAGATCGGACCGAGCGACTACTGGGCGTATCCGATGAGCATGCCCTTGCAGTTCGGCACGACGCTCGACACCATGCCGGCCTCGTTGCCGTATCTGCAAGCGCTGCCGGAGCGCATCGCGCGTTGGCGTGTACGGCTCGGCACGCAGCCGGGCATCCGGATCGGTCTTGTGTGGAAGGGTTTTGCCGAGAACGCGCACGACGCCACCCGCTCGCTGCCAGGTCTCGCGCCACTCGCGCCGTTGTGGGACGTGCCCGGCGCAAACTTCTTCAGTCTGCAGAAAGGCCAGGGTGAAGACGAAGCGGCTGCGCCGCCTGCTGGTCAGCCTATCGTGAACCTTGGCTCAGACATCACCGACTTCGCCGATACAGCAGCCATCATCGCGCAGCTGGACCTGCTGATTACGGTGGATACGGCGGCCGCCCATGTGGCGGGAGCGCTTGGGAAACCGTGCTGGCTGATGTTGCCGCGCGACTGGACCGACTGGCGCTGGCTGCTCGAACGCGACGATTCGCCTTGGTATCCGGGCGTGATGCGCCTGTTCAGGCAATCGGATTCACGCGATTGGCCGGACGTGGCCGAACGTATGGCTCAGACGTTGCGGCAGACTACACACTGACCGGGCGGGCAGGCATGCCGCCTCGCCCGCTCGGTGCTTCCTTGAATCCGGCGATCAGGCCGGCTTGCGCGCCTGGCCGATCGACGCAGCCTTCACGCCGCCCACCGCAAACAGCCCTTCGCCCAGCAGCGATTGCACGACCAGCGTGACCGCCCAGAACGCCGGATATTCCCAGCCGCCGTGCGGCGACGCGAAGCCCCAGCCGTTCGGCAGATGCACCGACATCGCGCCGAGCATGAACGGCAGCAGCACCAGCGCGACCCAGCGGACCTGCACGCCAAGCAGCAGCGCGATGCCGCCGAACAGTTCCACGAAAGCCGTCAGATAGCCAAGCCAGCCCGGATAACCAATCGACTGGAAGAATTGCGCCGTGCCCGGCAGCGTGAAAACGAAGATCTTCTGCAGGCTATGCGCGAGGTACAGCACGCCTAGCGCGACGCGCAGGATCGTGGCGGCCAGATCGGCTTTGTTGACGGCGGTCGGATTCATGTCGGTTCCTCAGATCGGGGGTGACAGCGCGAAGTGCGCCGTCGATGGAACGGACTTTATTCGAACCCATGCGTGAGAAAAACTGCGCTATCGGCTTAGATTAATTCTCAACAAGAACGAATCAACTGACAGCCGCCCACAACCGTTTCAGATCGAGATGTTCGGCGTAGGTATCGGCGAGACGGTCCAGCGACGCTTCACGCAGCGCCGGGTAGTCGATTGCCTCGGCATCGTCGAGTCCCGCCCAGGCGAGCAAGGCGGCGCACGCTGCGGGCGTGTCGAACAGACCATGCACGTAGGTCGCGAGAATCTGGCCGTCGGTGGAACGGGCGCCGTCGGGGCGCATGTTGCCTGCTTCGTCGACAAGCATCAGCGCGGGTGTATCGAGCGCTGGACCTTGCGTTTCGCCCATGTGAATCTCGTAACCCGCGACCTCCGCCGATCCGCCGGCAAGGCGCCCCGTCACGTTCTTGAGGGTCTTTTCGCGCGTGAGCGTGGTCGAGAAGTCGAGCCAGCCGAGTCCGGCCACCGTCGCGGGCGGCCCTTCGACGCCATATGGATCTGCAACCTCGCGTCCGAGCATCTGCATGCCGCCGCAAATGCCGATCACGCGGCCGCCGTAACGCAGATGCCGCTGCAGCACGGCATCCCAACCCTGCGTACGCAAAAACGCAAGATCGCCCTGCACGTTCTTCGAGCCGGGCAGGATGATCAGGTCGGCGGGCGGCGGCGTGCTGCCCGCGCGCACATAGTGAAAATCGACTTGAGGATGCGCGCGCAACGCATCGAAGTCCGTGTGATTGCTGATATGCGGCAGCACGGGCACCACCACGCGCAGCACGTCGGCCCCGCTCGCGCCGGACGCACGGAGTTCGCGCGGCAACATGTCTTCAGCATCGAGCGTGAGGCCGTGCAGATACGGTATGACGCCAAGCACCGGCTTGCCCGTCTTCGCTTCGAGCCAGTCGAGCCCTGGCTGCAACAGGCTCACGTCACCGCGAAAACGGTTGATCACAAAGCCGCGCACCCGCGCCTGCTCGCTCTCCGACAGACACGCCAGCGTGCCCGTCAAATGCGCGAACACGCCGCCGCGATCGATGTCGGCCACCAGCACGACAGGGCAATCCACGGCTTCCGCAAAACCCATGTTGGCGATGTCGCGATCGCGCAGATTGACTTCGGCGGGACTGCCCGCTCCTTCGACGAAGATCGTGTCATACGATGCTTTCAGCCGCGCATACGACTCCAGCACCGCTTCGAACGCAACGGGCTTGTAGTCGTGATACGCACGCGCATCGAGATTCATGCGCGCCTTGCCGTGGATGATCACCTGCGCGCCGCGGTCGCTGGTCGGCTTGAGCAGCACGGGGTTGAGATCGGTATGCGCATCGATGCCCGCGGCCACTGCCTGCAACGCCTGTGCACGCCCGATCTCGCCGCCGTCGACCGTGACCGCGCTGTTGAGCGCCATGTTCTGCGGCTTGAACGGCGCGACCCGCGCGCCCGCGCGCCGCGCGAGACGGCACAAGCCGGCGACCAGCGTGCTCTTGCCCGCATCGGATGTGGTGCCCTGAATCATCAGCGTGCCGCGCGGCATGTCGGGCGAGTCAGACGGAACAGCGGGAAAGGAAGACACAGTGGCCACGTGTGCGAACAGATCAAGAAAGGTGCAGGCATTATCCCATCGCGCTCAAGCGCACGCGCGCTGGCCACAACAGTGCCAGTACAATCACGCGATGATTTCCCGCGACCTCACCTTCGTCCTCGGCGGCGCACGCTCGGGCAAGAGCCTGCACGCCGAACAGCTCGCGAGCGCGAGCGCTCTGCCCGTGACTTATGTCGCGACTGCACGGATCGGCGACGACGAGTTCGCTGAGCGTGTCGCGCGTCATCGGGAACGACGGCCCGCGCAATGGGCGCTGCTCGAAGCGCCGCTTGATCTGCCGCAAGCCATCGCGTCAATCGATCAGGCTGGGCATTGCATCCTGATCGACTGCCTGACGCTGTGGCTCGCCAACCTGCTCTGCCCTGCCGATGGCTCGCCGCCGCTCGCCGATTATCTCCATCGTTTCACCGCACTCGAAATGGCGCTTGCGCAGGCACGCGCGAAGATCATCGTGGTGAGCAACGAGATTGGTCTGGGCGTCGTGCCGCTAGGCGCCGCGACGCGTCTCTACGTCGATGAGCTTGGGCGCCTCAACCAGCGCATCGCGGCGATCAGCACGCAAGCGACGATGATGGTCGCGGGCCTGCCCATGCATCTGAAGACTGCGAGCCGCGCATGATGCTGCTGTCCTTGCCGCTCGTCGCGACACTCGCCACTGCTGCCGTCGCAGTCGACAAATGGCTCGGTGAGCCACAGCACGGGCATCCTCTTGTGGGTTTCGGCAAACTTGCTGCGAAGATCGAAGGCGCGCTGAACACAGGTCGGCGCGGTCGCCTGTTCGGGATTCTTGCGTGGCTGCTCGCGGTCGCGCCGCCCGTGCTGATCGCCACATGGCTGGTGCTGACCTTGCCGCTGATCTGGTCGTGCGCATTGCACGTCGCGCTGCTCTACTTCGCGCTCGGCGCACGCAGCCTGCACGATCACATCGCGCCGATCGGCCGCGCGCTCGCCAAACGCGACCTTGCGCAGGCGCGCGTGTTGACGGCGCGCATCGTGTCGCGCGAAACGTCGCATGCGGACGAAAGTGCGCTTTCGCGCGCCGCTGTCGAATCCGCGCTGGAAAACGGCAACGACGCGATCTTCGGCGCATTGTTCTGGTTCGCGATTTTTGGTGGACCGGGCGCGCTGGCGTTCCGTCTTGCCAATACGCTCGACGCGATGTGGGGTTATCGCACGCCGCGCTATCTGCGCTTCGGCTGGGCAGCGGCACGCTTCGACGACGTGCTCAACTACGTGCCCGCACGCCTGACGGCGTTGAGCTACGCACTGCTCGGCGACACCCGCACGGCCTTGCAATGCTGGCGCGAACAGGCGCCGCGCTGGGACAGCCCGAACGCCGGGCCGGTGATGGCAGCGGGCGCGGGCAGTCTTAATGTGCTGCTGGGCGGCGCGGCGGTCTATCACGGCGTGATAGAACAGCGGCCGACGCTCGGTGCGGGTCATTCGGCCAGCGCGTCGCACATCGAGGCCGCGCTGATCCTCGTTGAACGCAGCATGATTCTGTGGCTCGCCGCGTTCATCGCGATTGCGCTGCTGAGCGTGCCGTTCCAGAGCTAGACGATGACGCGAACCATCCAGCACGGCGGCAATCTGCATGAAGCGGCGCGCCGCTATGACATCCCCTATGACGCGTGGCTCGATCTGTCGACGGGCATCAACCCGCACGGCTATCCCGTGCCGCCCGTTCCCGCCGATGCGTGGCGCCGTTTGCCCGATAGCGGCGACGGCTTCGCGGAACGCGCGGCGCGTTATTACGGCGCGCCGGATGCAGCGCATGTGTTGCCCGTCGCGGGCAGTCAGGCGGCGATCCGTGCGCTGCCGCAACTGTTGCGACAGGGCACGGTCGGCATTGCGCCGCTGACGTATGGCGAATACGCGCCAGCGTTTGCGCGTGCGGGACATCGCGTGACGACATTAGATGTCACATGTTCAACGTTGCCCGATGACATCACCCATGCCGTGATCGTCAATCCGAACAACCCGACGGCTGACCATCTGCACGCAGCGACCTTGCTGCAGTGGCATGCAACCTTGAGCCAACGTGGCGGCACGCTGATCGTCGATGAAGCATTCGCCGATGCGATGCCTGCTGAATCGATCGCTGCGCAGACGCATCGCGATGGACTCGTGGTGCTGCGCTCGCCCGGCAAGTTCTTTGGTCTCGCAGGGGTGCGCGCGGGCTTTGTGCTGGCGTGCCCTCGCCTGCTTGCGTCGCTCGACGAAATGCTCGGCGCGTGGACCGTCAGCGGTCCCGCGCGTCATGCCGTGAGTGCCGCATTCGCCGATACGGCATGGCAATCGGCAATGCGTGCACAACTCGCTCAGGAAAGCGCGCGCCTCGTCGCGCTGTTGCGTACATATGGCTTCATCGTGCATTCGACGCCGCTGTTCGCATGGATCGCCGATGCACGCGCCGCGCAACTTCATGAAGCCCTCGCGAGGCAAGGCGTCTGGACGCGCTTCTTCGCCGATCCCGCGAGCGTGCGTTTCGGCCTGCCCGCGGCGGAAAGCGAATGGGCGCGCTTCGAGACCTGCCTGCGTCACGCGATGACGACATCGTAAAAACCATGCTCCGTTCACTTCGCATGCTCGCCGCAACGTGCACGTTCGCCATCGCATCGCACGCGCATGCCGCCATCACCGTCACCGACGACACGGGCGCGACCGTCACGCTCGCGCAGCCCGCACAACGCGTGATCAGCCTCGCGCCGCATGTCACGGAAATGCTTTACGCAGCAGGAGGCGGCGCGAAAGTGGTCGGCGCGGTGTCGTACAGCGACTATCCGCCCGAAGCGAAACAGCTGCCGCGTGTCGGCGATAACAAGTCGCTCGATCTCGAACGCATCGTCGCGTTGAAACCGGATCTGATCGTCGTGTGGCGGCATGGCAATGCGCAGCGTCAAATCGAGCAACTCCGCGCGCTGCACATTCCGCTTTATTTCAGCGAGCCGCATCACCTCGACGATATTGCCGTGTCGCTGACGAAGCTTGGCGCATTGCTCGGCACGTCGGCAGCCGCCGATACCGCAGCACGCACGTATCGCGACGAAATCACGAGGCTGCGCAACCGCTATGCAAAGCAGTCGCCTGTCAGCGTGTTCTATCAGGTATGGGACGAGCCGTTGATGACGCTCAACGGCGAGCACATGATCAGCGACGTGATCGCGCTATGCGGCGGCCGCAACGTATTTGCGAAGCTCGAACCGCTGGTGCCGACGGTATCGACGGAAGCGGTGCTTGCCGCCAATCCCGAAGCAATCGTCACGGCTGCGCCCGGCGCGACGCAACCCGACCGCCCGTTGCCATCGCTCGACAAGTGGAAGGCCTGGCCCAGTATGACGGCCGTGACGCGCAACAACCTGTTCGCCATCGACGGCGATCTGATCAATCGCCCCGCGCCGCGTCTCGCGCAAGGCGCGGCGCAACTGTGCGAAGACCTCGATACCGCGCGCTCGCACCGCGCCGGTCACTAGACAAAATCAGGCGTTCCAGCGCACCAGCGACCACTGCAGCGTGTCGTCGTCGCGGCGCAACCAGACGCAACCCGACATATCGATCGACCATGTCAGACAGCGTTGCACCGGCAAGCCGAGCACGATGGCCGCGATCACGCGCATCACGCCTGCGTGCGTGACGACATAGGCGGGCGTCAGTTCACGCGTCTGCTGGAACACGTCGAACCATGCACGCACGCGCGTCACGAACTGCTCGACGCTCTCGCCGCCATGGGCGCGCGCGCCTTCGAAGTCTTCGGCCCAGCCATCGATCTGCGCGCGGTCGATCGCGTCCCAACGCTGCAGTTCCCATGCACCGAAGTCCATCTCTTTGAGGCTGTCGTCGGTGCTGTATGCACAACCGAAATTCGCCGCGAGCGCCGCCGCGACCGTCGCGCAGCGCGTAAGCGGGCTGGACAGCAGCACGCGTGGCGCAGGCACCTGCAAGGTGGCGAGACGCACGGCGAGCGCGGCCGCCGACGTCTCCGGCGCATCGGCCAGCGCGACGTCGCTCTGTCCGTAACACACGCCTTCTTGGACGGAAACAGCCGGGTGTCGTATCAGTACGATATCCATGCAAGCCCCACCAGATAGATGGCCAGTTCGAAAATCTGCTGCGCGAAGCCGAGGCAATCGCCCGTATATCCGCCGATGCGTCTGACGAAATAGCGGCCCAACACGAAGCGCAACGCGATCAATACGAGCAGCGTGATGCAACCGGCGCGCCACTGCGGCCAGAAGAGCCACGGCACACCCAAAACGATAGCGCAGCCAAATGCACTGCGTGACATGCGTTGTGCAACGGGCTTCGCCTTGCCTTCCGCGCGCACGTAATCGAGCGTGACGAGATAGCTGATCGCACACGCCCGGCTCGCCGCGTGCGCCGCGACCATCAGCCACGCTGCGTACAGCGGCGGCAATGCGGCGAGCGTCTGCCACTTCAGCGCCAGTGCGATCATCAACGCAATCGCGCCGAACGCACCGATGCGCGAATCATGCATGATGCGCAAAGTATCGTCGCGCGTGTAGGCGCCGCCGAACGCATCGACGCAATCAGCGAGGCCATCTTCGTGAAATGCACCCGTGATGAGCAATGTCGTTGCCATCGACAGTAACACGGCCACGCCCGGCGGAAAGATGCGCAGCGCGGCCATGTATACGATTGCGCCAGCTGCGCCGACCAGTGCGCCGATCAACGGAAAGTAACGCGCCGCCGCGTTCAGATAATGCGGTTCGTAGCCGACCCAGCGCGGCACGGGCACGCGCGTGAAGTAGCCGAGCGCCGTGAAGAAATAACGCAGTTCATTCATCGTTATTCGTACGCTGTTTCCTGTTGATCACCTTGACTCGTTTCAAACGCATGGTTTGATGCGCGACGACGCATCATGCATCGCGTTGCGCGACGCCAGCCGATTCGAAGCTCGCCATCTCGTTGATGAAAGCAGCGGCTGCGCGCAGCAAAGGCATAGCAAGTGCCGCGCCCGTGCCTTCGCCAAGACGCAGATCGAGTGCGAGCAGCGGCACCGCACCGAAGTGATCGAGCATGCGCCGATGCCCCGCCTCGTTCGACGCATGCGCGAACACGCAGTAGTCGCGCACGGCAGGCGCGAACGCATCGGCGACCAGCAACGCCGAGGTCGCGATAAAACCATCGACGACGATCGTCATGCGCGACTGCGCCGCCGCGAGATAGGCGCCCGCCATCATCGCGATCTCGAAGCCGCCGAAGGTTGCGAGCACATCGAGTGGATCGTTCGAGGCCGGGTGATACGCAAGCGCAGCCGCGAGCACGTTGCGCTTCTTCACGAGGCCCGCGTTGTCGAGACCCGTGCCGCGCCCGACGCAATCGTCGATAGGCACGCCGCACAGGCGGCTCATCAGGCACGCAGCCGACGACGTATTGGCGATGCCCATTTCACCGAAGCCGATCACATTGGTGCCGAGCGCCGCATGATGACGCACGCGCTCCGCGCCCGCGCGCATGGCGGCGAGGGCTTCGTCGCGCGACATCGCGGGTGCCTGCGCGAAGTTGCGCGTGCCGCGCCCCTGCGGAATATCGACGAGCTTGGCGTGCGGCGCGAAGTCGTGCGCGACGCCCGCGTTCACGACTTCGAGTTCGAGGCCCGCTGCACGGCTGAACGCGTTGATCGCTGCACCGCCCGCCAGGAAGTTGAGCACCATCTGCGCCGTCACCGCTTGCGGATACGGACTCACGCCCGCGTTCGCAATGCCGTGATCGGCGGCGAACACGATGATTGCGGGTCGCGTGATGGTGGGCTGCGTGGTGCGCTGGATCATGCCCATCTGTCGCGCAAGCGTTTCGAGCTGGCCGAGGCTGCCGGGCGGCTTGGTCTTCAGATCGATGATGCGCTGCAGGTCGGCACGCAGCGTCTGTTCGAGCGGCTCGACGACAGGCAGGGAAGATGAAGTGTTCATGTTCGTGTAGGCGTGAAGAGTTCGGTTGAGGCGTATTCAGTGGCTTGTTTCGTTGCGAGGCGATGGGCGTGCGGCAGGAATCAGCGCTTCATCGTCGCCATCGCGGATCAGCACAAGCGGATAACCAAACGCGCGACTGGCAAGCTCGGGCGTCAGCACATCGCGCGCGGGGCCGGCGTGGGCGATGCCGTTGCCTTCCAGCAGCAATGCGTGCGTCGCGAAACGCCGCGCCAGATTCAGATCGTGGCACGAGAACATCACTGTACGCCCGGCGCCGCGTGTCCATGTGCGCAACGCTTCGAGGCAATCGATCTGATGATGCAGATCCAGATGCGCGAGCGGCTCGTCGAGCAGCAGCAACGGTGCGTTCTGGCATAGCGCCGCCGCCAGCGCGACGCGTTGCCGCTCGCCGCCTGATAAAGACAGCACGTCACGCGACGCGAACTGCGCGAGACCCAGCGTGTCGAGCGCGGCCTGCGCGGCTGCGCGGTCTTCGTCACGCTCCCAGCCCCAGCCGGCCAGATGCGGAAAGCGGTTCAGCAGCACGATGTCGAGCACGCTCGCGCTGAAGGCATCGTGCGAGGTTTGCGGCATCAACGCGCGGCGCTGCGCGAGGCGCGCGAGTGGCCAGTCGCTCATGCGTATGCCGTCGAGTTCGACGTGTCCTTGCGTGGGACGCGCGAGTCCCGCCAGCGTCGAGATCAAGGTGGTCTTGCCCGCGCCGTTCGGCCCGGCGATGCACCATACCTCGCCCGGATAAAACGTATGCGTGAAGCCGTCGAGCAAGGTCCGCGAGCCGGCGCGCAAGGTCAGCGCGTGGACATGCAACAGGGTTTCAACAGACGTGCGTGCGTTCACGGTCGCCTCCGTCGCAGCAGCATCCACAGGAACACGGGCACGCCTGTCAACGCGGTGATCACGCCGACGGGCAATTGCGCGGGCGCAATCACCGTGCGCGCGATCAGGTCGGCGCCCATCACGGCGACGCCGCCGCCGAGCGCAGCGGCAGGCAACAGCATGCGCTGGTCGTTGCCGAACGCGAGCCGCAGCATGTGCGGCACGACGAGTCCGACGAAGCCGATCGTGCCGCCCGTCGTCACGGCCGCCGCGGCCGCGAGCGACGCGACGAGATAGACACGCAGCCTCGCACGCATCACATGCACGCCGAGCGCCTGCGCCGCATGGTCGCCGCGCAGCAGGATATTGAGTTGCGGCGCGATGGGAACGATGACGCACAGCGCGACACATAACGCACCGAGCGCGAGCCACGGCATGCCGCCGCCGTTCAGGTCGCCCGTCAGCCAGAACAGCATGCCGCGCAGACGGCTGTCCGGTGCGATGGTCAGCAGCAGCGTGATGATGGCGCCCCACCCCGCCGCGATCACGGCACCCGTCAGCAGCAGGCGTGGCGATGCGTCCTGCGGCTCGCCGCGCCACAATGCGCCGCGCGCAAGCCCGAGCACCAGCACGATCGACACGAACGCGCCCGCAAACGCCGACGCATCGACGATCCACCAGGCGCAGCCTGCGATCATCGCGACGAGTGCAAAGCTCGCCGCACCACCCGACACGCCGAGCACATACGGCTCGGCCAGCGGATTGCGCAGCAGCACCTGCAGCAGCGCGCCTGCGAGCGCGAGCAACGCGCCGCAACCGAAGCCCGCCAGCGCGCGCGGCAGACGCAGCGTTCGCACGATCTGCACGGCGAGATCGGACGATGCATCCGTCGATGGCAGCAACGCGCCGAGCACGCGCGACGGCGCAACGCTCACGCTGCCGAGCGCCAGCGACGCGATGAACACGACCAGCGCAGCCAGGCCGAGCACGGCCCAGATCATGAAGGCACGCTTCGCGTTCATGCCTCGCGTGGCGTGCATCGGCTGGCCTTGAACGAGTCCGCTCATCGCGCGTGATGGCCGACTTTATTGCTGCTGCCAGCCGAGCGTGAGGTACGCGCCGCGCCGTGGCGTGTTGTACGTGTAGGCAAGTTCATAGTCCTTGTCGAAGAGATTCTGGATTTGCGCAGCCACGTACCATGCCTTCGTGATGTTGTAGCGCGCCGACAGATTCACGATGCCATACCCGCCGAGCGCCGTGCCGCTGTCGTCGCGCTCGCCGCTCACGAGCCATTCGCCGCCCACGCGCCACGCGCCGATATTGCGGTTGGCCGCAAACGATGCAAAGTGCCGCGCGCGCCGGTTCAGATCGGTATGCGTGTCTTCATCGACGGGATTCTGGAAGGTCACGGCCGCGCGCACGTCGGTCTTGCCGACATGCCCTTGCCACGATCCTTCGATACCCTGCACCTTCGCGTGCCCGACGTTCTCGGCGACATAGATGCCCGGCGTGGTCTGCACATAGTCGATCAGGTTCGTATAGCGCGTCTGGAAAACCGTGAGCTTCAGCAGGCCGAGTGCATCGGATGCGTACTGCACGGCTGCCTCCACAGAGTGGCTATGCTCCGGCTGGATCAGCGGATTGCCGCTGTACGGGTAGTACAGATCGTTGAAGCTCGGCGCGCGGAATGCATCGGACCAGCTTGCAGTCACCTTCCAGTACTCGTCGATGTCGTAGCCATAGCCCAGATAGTAACTGTTGGCTCCGCCGAAATCCGAGTACTGGTCGCGCCGCAGATTCGCCTGGAACTGGCTGTTGCCGAAGCGCCCCGTGTAGCCCGCGAACACAGAGTTCACGTGACGATCGGGCGCGCTGTACTGGTTCGAGTCGAGTGTCTGGTCGAGATGCTCGTAGCCCAGCTGCAGTTTTTGATCGCGCGCAAACGTAAAATCGTTTTGCCAGGTGTACTGCCGGTTATCCGAATCGTAGCGATATAGATAGTCGCCATTGAGCGACGTGTTGCTGCGATCGTTGCCCGTCGCCGCGACGAAACGCGTCGTCCACCAGTCGGTGAGCTTGCCGTTCGCGAACGCCGAAACCGTTTGCACCTTGCTGTGCAGATTGTTGAGATCGGTGGGCAAGCCGAACGGATTGTCGAAGCTGTCGTTGCCGTTCGACTGGAAGTAGCGCAGGCCGATGTCCCAGTTCTCGTTGAGCTTGTGACGCAGCGACGCGCTCACGCTCTCGTTGAAATAGCCGTTTGCATTCGGATTGACGGGCGCCAGCGCCGGGTCGATCGACGAGAAGCCATCCGTCTTCGCGCGCGCGAGCGTGATGCTGAAGGTCGTGCGGCCGTCCTTGTCGAGCGCGCCGTCCACACCCGCCGACTGACGTTGCGTGTGATAGCTGCCGTACTCCACGTCGAAGTGAAAACGCGGTGGATGATTGCCGCCATCCTTCGTGAACACCTGCACCACACCGCCGATCGCACCCGAGCCATACAACGCCGACACATTGCCGTTGACCACCTCGACGTGATCAATCTGATCGAGCGGGATCTGTTCGAGTTGCGCATTGCCCTGGCTCACCGAGTCGACACGCACGCCGTCGATCAGCACCAGCGACTGGGTCGATGACGCGCCACGCAGGAAGAGACTCGACGTGGCGCCTGGCCCGCCATTGCGCACGATCTGTGCGCCGGGCGCGAACTGCAGCAGACCCGGCAGATCGCGCGCGCTGCTGTCGGCGATGTCCTGCGGGTCGAATAGCGTGGTCTGCGGAATTGCATCGGCAAGTTTTTGCGCGCGACGATCGGCTGTCACGACGATGGGCGACAGTGCGGTCGCGTTCGTCGTTGAGGCCGTGGCCGTCGAGCCGTTGTCCGATCGATCCGCGGACGTGGCGGATGGGTTCGCTGCATCGGCCGCTTGCGGCGCTTGTGCCGACGCAGCCGTTTGCGCAAACGCAGCGTGCGGCGCCTGAGCGAATGCGAATGCGGCAAGCGCGGCAAGCGGCGCGCGCGCGATACGCGGCACGTTCGCGCCTGACAACATCGCGCGTGAAAACACCGGGCGCGACAACGCCGGGTGGACAGCTACTGGGGTGAGCATCGAAAGAGTCCTGTGGGTCCGTGCGCGGCCCGCTCCTCGTGGGCCGATGCCTGTTCAAGGAGCGGCATGCTCCAGGACTCTGGCCGGTATCCGGGCTGACGACTGGCCGATCCGCCTTCCCACGCAACATGCGCAGTGGCGTTTCGCACGGCACCGGCTGATGAGCCGCCGATGCGTGCATGGATCGACCTGCAGACACTGCGGTCGTTGTACCGTTGCGAGGACAGCGCAGGTTGGCTCGTCCGGGCGGACTTCGCTCCCTGCTTCCCGTTTAACTGCGCGCGGCGCGATACCGTGCGCGGGCACCAAAGTGCCGCAAGTGTAGAAGTGACGCACACACGCGTCAAGAAACGCGCGGCCTCACATGGCACGCCGACGGGGAAGTGTTAAAAGAGCCCTTTTTTAAAGGGTAAAAATGCGTGAATCGCTCGCATGCATCCGATAATGCGCTGGATAAAGCCGCGTTAAAGCGCTACTGTTACGTCTCGAAACGAGACAAATGCCCGAGCGTGCGACATTCCGCGCTAGAATGCCATGTCTTTAGAGGACGCAGCACATGCTCACCGAACTCGAAACACTGTCACAGAACATCGGCCGGCTGATCGAGATCAGCCAGCGTTATAACGAAGCCCGCCTCGCACTCGAAGAACAGCTCGCACAAGCGCGCGCCGAATGCGACGCGACCCGCGCAGAACTCGAACAGACCCGCGAAGAACGCGCCGCATTGCAAGCGGAACGCGATGCGTTGTCCGCGAAGATCGATGACGCGCAGGTCCGTTTGAATGCCATTCTCGAGAAGTTGCCGCGTGCTCGCGCTCACGAGCCCGACAATCAACTCGATCTCCTCGCGCCCGAACAACAGGCGCAGGCCAATCACGACGCGAACAGTGACGCGACCCGCCACGGAGAAAACGTATGACCACGAAGCAGATCGAAGTGTCGATCCTCGGCCAGCCTTATCGGCTTGCCTGCTCGCCGGAAACGGAAGCCGCCCTGCTCGAAGCAGTGGCGCGTGTCGATGCCGAGATGAACAAGATTCGCGCGAACAGTAACGTGCGCGGCCAGGATCGCATTGCGGTGATGGCGGCGTTGTCGCTGGCATCGGAACTGCTTAAGCTGCAGGCCAGCGTGCGACATGGAGAATCATTTCCCGCCGAAGAAATCCGGCGTACAATGCACCAGATGAATGAGCAGCTGGGCACTGTGATCCAACAGTACAGCGTGCAATAAAGCAAATTTGAAGGGCTTGATTGTTTTATCATCGGGTCCATGTTGTAGAGCAAACGTTTTTCAAGCTTCCCTGCCTGGTTCGCCAAGGTCATATATTCCTTGAACCAATGCTATATGCACGGTTGCGGAAATTTGTAGCACGGGCGTGCGCGTCACTCAGTCTGATGTACCCGAAGTGCTGCTAACTGCGACCAATTCTGAACCTCAGGTTCAGGATGCCGGCCTAGCGGCTAAGGCGGGGACCCATACGAACGGCATCGGACCTAGTCCGGTGCCGTTTTTCTTTGTGCGGTCCAACCTACACTCCTCTTCACTTCACGTTCAATCCGACTCATGCGCTACTGGCTGATGAAGTCCGAACCGGACGAAGCAAGCATCGACGATCTCGCCAACGCTCCGCAACACACGTTGCCCTGGACAGGCGTGCGCAACTATCAGGCGCGCAACTTCATGCGCGACATCATGAAGACGGGCGACGGCGTGCTGTTCTATCACTCGAGTTGCCCTGAGCCGGGCATCGCGGGTATCGCGCAAGTGTCGTCGACGGCCTACCCCGATCCCACCCAGTTCGATCCGAAGAGTCCGTACTACGACGCGAAGTCGACGCAGGAAACACCACGCTGGATGCTTGTCGATGTGGTCTTCAAGAAGAAGATCAAGCTGATCGCGCTCGCCGAGTTGCGCGAGCATCCCGAACTCGCCGACATGCGTGTGCTCGCAAAAGGCAATCGCCTGTCGATCACGCCCGTGACGGAAGCAGAGTGGACCTTCATCACGAAGCAGCTAGCGAAGCGTGCTGCGTGAGTGCGAGGCTCGCGTACACGTTCACACAAAAAATCGAATAGACACTCGGGAACCCCGCGACCTTTCATCTGCCTAACTGCCCCGCAAGCGTCATGCCACGCGCGTCCGGCAAACTGTCGGCGACGCGTGCTCCGATGCCTGCACGCACAACCTGCAAAACGAAGGAGTCGAACAATGATGAAGAAATCCGCGCTCGTGTGGGCGCTCGCGGCCGGCGCATGCGCGGCGCCTGTTGCTCTTGCGCTCACCTCGGTGGCGGCGCAGGCACAAACCGTCGTGCAGCAGTATCAGCCGGCGGGCGTGTTGTCGCTGAACGCACAGGCGAGTGCCGAAGTGCCGCAGGATGTGGTCGACATCACGCTGTTCTACGAACAGGAAGCGAGCGATCCGTCGTCGTTGACGGGCACGCTGAACCAGCATGCCGATCAGGCGTTGCAAAAGGCCAAGGGTGTGAGCGGCGTGACGGCGCGCACGGGGTCGTTCTCGATCTATCCGTCGACGGATCGCGATGGCCGCATTTCGGCCTGGCGTGGTCGTACTGAGGTCGTGCTGGAGTCGCGTGACTTTGCGGCGGCTTCGAAGCTCGCTGGGCAGTTGTCATCGGTGATGCAGGTCGGCAACGTGCAGTTTTCTTTGTCGCCTGAGGCGCAGCGGACTGCCGAGCAGAAGCTGACGGGTGAAGCGATCGCTTCGTTCAAGCAGCAGGCGGGTGCGGCTGCGCAAGCGTTCGGGTACAGCGGTTATACGATCCGCGAAGTGAACGTCGGGCATAACGGTGGTGTGTCGCCGCGGCCTGTGATGATGATGAGCATGCGATCGGATGTGAGCGCCAAGGCGGCGGCGCCTGTGCCTGTCGAAGGCGGGACTTCTACCGTTACGGTTAGTGTTTCTGGGTCTGTGCAGATGAAGTGATTTTTTTGTCTGTGACGTTGGTGGGGTTTGTTGTTGTTGTTGATGGCGGTCGCGGTTGGTGGCGTTCGCGTGTTAATGGCATCCGCGTGTTGTTATCGGGCTGCTAGCGTTGCCCCTGTGCGGGGCGGCACCTACTTTTCTTTGCCGCCGCAAAGAAAAGTAGGCAAAAGAAAGCGGGCTAACACCGCCAACACTTCTCCTTGCCTGCGGGCCCCCAACGGCCCCGTCCTGTCCGCGGCATCAATCTT
>NZ_QBUY01000055.1 GCF_003121405.1 Paraburkholderia sp. C35
TCGGCTCGGCTCGGCTCGGCTCGGCTCGGCTCGGCTCGGCTCGGCTCGGCTCGGCTCGGCTCGGCTCGGCTCGGCTCGGCTCTACACGCGTTTTGCTAATCCAAGTTGATTTGTCGCGTTGAGTGCGAGCGCCTTGGGCGCCGTGATTTCACGGATAGGGGTTGCGAATCCATCGCCAATTCTCGGTTTTGTCCGGAGCACTCGCGCACACGAAGGAGTGCATTCATCCGTCGGATCACACGCAACTTACTTTGCCCTCAACTTCCCGGGATACGGATTTCCCATCCGCTTCCGGCCGCTCGGTTCGGGCTGCCTGATCCGCGGTGCACCGGAGTCCACGTGCATTGGACAACCCGATAACGGCTTCCCGCCTGCCGTCCATGTGGGGCGTGCCGCTTTGCAGCGCCTAGTTCTATACGCGCACGACTCTATCCCCGCTCGCCCTCGCCACTGACGACTGCACTTCTCGTCTTCATCCAACGCAGTGCAGACGCGAATTTGCTCCGTCGCTCGCCGTCTCCCAAGTTGCTTTCTGAAACGTGTCTCGTCCGGCCAAACGATTCTAGCGGCGGTCCCGTTAGACGCGCCTCGCATTCGTTGAGGCGTCGAGGCGCACGGCCTACATCGGTGTCGAGGCTAGCTGAGGGCATTCGTTGATCGCTTTTAGTTGCACCGCTCAAACGCAAGAAGTAGAGATTCGGCAGGTCAGGCTCCATGCGGTGTAGTACTCGTTCCACGCTTCACTACCGCTTCTCTTCTCGGGCAGTCGCGTCTCACGTACACACACTCTCTCGATTTTTTAGCTCGCCTCCAATGCGAAATTTGAAACGGATGGCGAGACCGTCGGCGAGCATCTAGTTCTCATCTAGCACGTGGCCCTCGGCACTTCAGGTCGCCATATAGACCCGGCGAAGTACCGGGCAAATCGATCTTTCGTGATGCCCGCAGACATGCGGTGTCGAATTCTCGGTGCATCGAACTCCGAATGCTGATCCCAAAGAATCCAATGTGGGTCTCTTCAGCGCCTGTATGGGTGTGCTCGCCAAGAACGGTTTGGTTCGGAACGCGGGAAGCAGCACCGCCCTATTTACGATAAATACCCTGACTCGCTCACGATCCGCACAGAGTTAGGACGATCCCCGCCGCAGTTATTTACCGTAAATAAGGCCAGTCGATCTGTCCCATAGACAGCGGTCCACGGAACGCTTCGGTGACACGTCACGGCTCACCTCACAACGAACCTCCCGGACGGCAGCATTTGCGAGCCGCAATTTCGCCTATCAGATCCAGCACCACCAATGGTTCGCTGTCGCGTCCTCGCGCACCACCGACACTGCGGCTTGCGTTTCATCGCAGACCACGAGCACCTATTTACCGTAAATAGCCGCACCGCATCCTAACCACCTCGGCCCACAACGCGACATCCCTCAAACACCAAACCTAATTGCACGCCAATGGAAAGTTGCTCATACCACCCTAACCAACATCAAAAGTACACGGCAACCACAGCCGATAACGCTACCGCGAGCCAAGCCAACAACCGCCAAAATCGCACGCGAGAAACCAAGCCGAAAACCAACGCCGGCCCAACACCATGAGCCGAGTGAAAACACAACAAAGGAAAGTATTCGGTCGAACGACCAGAAGAAAGAAGCGGGCGATCCGAACCAACCGCCGCGAAGAACTACATCCAACTCAAACACCACCAACCAGCGCCCGCCTCTACAAAGCGGGCGCCACAACCCATCACCCACCAGACGACTGCACATCCTCCAGAAAGCCCGTAATCAACTGGCGCAACTCTTCGACACGCCCTTGCGGCACGCCACTAGCCCGCAACCGAATCACAAGCAGATCACCCTTCCGCTCAATCCCCACTTCCTCTTCCTTCCGCGCAGACGCTACCGGGCGCGAAGCGCCCAGCAAAGCCGTCAGCACTTCCGGCGCAGTACGCGACGGATCTTCCGCAAGCTCGACAGCCCGCTGCACAATTTCATCGCCAGCTTTCTTCAGCGCCACCGACAACTTCCGCGCCGCCTGAAACTGAATATCGTGCGGCGACGGAAACGCATTGACGACTTCGGCGGGAAGCTCAGCCACCAGCATCGCGCTGGAGATATTCCCCTGCGACAGCCCACACGCCTTCGCCATAGCATTCTGCGAAGGCCAAAGCTTGTCATCGAGTGCACGCTTGTACCAGACGCCTTGTTCCCAGGGACTCAGGTTCTTGCGAGCCCGATTCTCCTGATCCATCTGGACAAACTGACCCTGCTCCGTGATCTCACGATCGACGATCGCGTTCACAGGCAGATCCAGTTCCAGACACGCGCGATGTCGCCGATGTCCAAACACGATCTCGTAGCCGTCGCCGTCGCTCGCCGGACGGACCTTGATCGGTTGCGTATTGCCGCCCGACTCCGCGATCAGCAACTTCAGTTCGGCAAAACTCTCGTCGCCGAAATCCTGACGGTTAGCCCACTTGGACGCGTGAATCGTCTTCGGGTCGATCGCCCGAATCGCCACCGCGCCGTCGAACTCTTTGAGCTGCGCTTCAAGTTGCGAAACCCGGTCCGAGCTTTCACGCATCGCGCTCCGAAACGCGAGCATCTGCCCCGGTGCCGTGCGAGGCGATGCGCTGCGCCCCGTCTCCGGCGACGGAGCCGCCGGAACCATCAGGTCACCCGTTTTCTTTGCAAGCCTGTCTTTGATCGACATTTATGTCTCCCCTTATTCCGACTTCGCCCAGAAAGCCACGATGGATTGCTCCACGATTTCCGTCACGCGGTCATACGCTTCACGCGCGCGACGGTAAGTCTTCGCGTTGCCGTCGTAGCGCGAAATGTCGTACACGGTACCGAATTCGGCCGAGCTTGCCGCCGTCACCGCCGTCTTGGGAATCTCGACGGGCAGCACTTTCTCGGCATAAGTCGCCGAAATCCATTCGCGCACGACGCCGGCAGCGGCATCGGCAGGGTCGACGCGCGACAACAGCACATGGATAAATTCGAACGATTTGTCCGTATTCGTTTCCGCCGTGAGGTTGGACGCGAGATCGCTGAAGAGCGTCCAGAACTGCGCCGAACTGGCGAAGTCGAGCGCATTCGGCGGTGTCGGCACAATCAGTCCGTCCGCAGCCATGAAGGCGTTGACTGTGCCGTAGCTCAATGCCGGCGGCGTATCGATGATGATCACGTCGTAATTGCTGCGCGCCTGCTCGAGGCTCGTATTCAACACGTTCCAGAACTCGAAGTCGGGTTCCTTCATCTGCCGGCTCGGCAAGATGAATTCCACATTGAACAGCGACGACGATGCAGGCACGAGATCGATGCCGTCCCAGTAGGTTTCACGGATCGCGTACTCGATGCTCGTTTGATCGCCCGTCGCCAGCGCGGTGATGGTTGAATCTTCATCGACTTCGGTATCGGGAAGAATGCCGAACAGCGTGGTCAGCGAGCCTTGCGGATCGGTGTCGATCACAAGCACCCGATGTCCACGCAAACTAAGACCTTGCGCGAGCGTCATCGCCGTGGTCGTCTTGCTCACGCCACCCTTGAAGTTACCGATCGCGACGGTCATCGCCGGCGCGTTTTCCGGCCGCAAAGCGTTGTTGCGATATGCACGAACCCACTCACGCGCTTCCGGCAGAGAAAATTCGCGGCGCGACCCCGTCGCGTTGACCGTGCCTGGGGGCAGGTCGCCTTTCGAGGTGCGATAAGTAATCTGGCTTTTATCGACTTCGCACAGGGCAGCAAGCTGCGAAGCGTTGAAAACAGGTGGGATTTTGCGGGCGTTCGGCGCCAGCATACGACCCCGAACCTGCGAGACGATGTCAGTCGCACGAGCGGCCTGATCGACGATGTCTTGAATAGTGATGTTCATTAGCTGATCCGCAATAGACAATGCAGTCAGCTTATATCAGATGGCTCGACAGAAAGCCATCGATTCAACGGATTTTCGCGTTTTCTATAAATTCCGTTGCGACGCAACTTCCTGGTGATTCTCAGAAAGCCATACGTCGAACTTTTTCAGGTCGAATTCCGGACGAACCCGATTTCGGAGCCACGACGCAAAGTTCACGCGCCCAACCGAGCCAGAAAACAGGCCGGGGCTGTCCGGCCGGAACTCGCGCGAATACTTCGCGCCGTCGCCTTCGATGAACTGACGCGCGAACTCGCGCTTCTCATCCTGCGTCAACGCCTTCACGGCGGTAGCGCACTGGAGGCGGTCGAAGTCGATCCGCAGTTCCTGCATGCGGGCATCGATCGTGCGCGAGCGCGCAGCGGCAGCCTGTTTCTGTGCCTTTTCGCGTTTTTCTTTTTCGTATTCCGGCTCGGACACATCTGCCTTGTTCTCGATCAGCGTGCGAATAAAGCCCGCCGTCGAACGCTTGATCTGTCCTTTGCGGTCCTTCTCTTCGGCCAACTGGACCACCAGACGGGCGCGCTCCTCGTCTTCGATGACAAAACTGAGCGCCAGCTTGTCGCCAATACCATGCGCGCGGAGCTTCCGGAAAATCTCGCTATCGCGCACGTGTGCGAACTCGTCTTCTGTCTCGGGCGTAAGAAGCGATTGCTGCGCGCCCTGGCGGATAAGAAACTTCACGCCCGTGACCGACCGACCCAGCCGCTGATACTCGACGTCGACATTAATGTCTGAGACGTCGTTAATCTCTTTCACCGCCTTCTGAATGACCTTGCTGTTCAGCCGGCGAAAATCGTCGTAATACTCCTGGGTCGCACCCAGAAGCTTCCGAAGCACCGGCAATTCGATCCAGCCAGTTGAGCCAACCTTCTGAAAACGCAGGCAATTTTCGTATAGAGTCAACGCGTGCGACTTCGAGAACTTGCGCTGCACGCCGAGATTCACGGTCGCGTAAATCGACGGGTCATACAGCTTTTCTGCCAGCGCCTCGTCATAGCGGTACGAGCACACGCCTGCGCGAATTTCCGCGAACGAGAGAATCGGCATCACGCTCCAGCGTTCGCGGCCGTCGTCCATCACGTTGAATTCGACGGCTGTCGTGGCCAGCTGCCGTAGCGCCTCGCGGAGTTTTTCGGTGTTCTCGCTTTCCGTCCAGCCGAGCACGAGCATCAGCGTCCGCACCGGAAGACGGTGGGTTCTCGTGGGCAGCAGGTTGTCGTAGGAATGCAGCAGCAGCACGTTCGACAGCTTTCGCTCCAGCAACGAAAGTTCGCCGCTTGTATGAATCGCGGCCACGTGCTTTTTGACGCTTTCGGTACGAACCTCAGTCGGAAGGGATCTGGGCATGCCCGGAATTGTGCGCTAAATGACCCCAGCATGCAATCACCGTCTGGGACATCTATTTTACTCATTGAGCGAAATGTCCCGTTTCGCCAGGATCGATGAGACGGGTCAACGCGCTTTCGGGTGAATTCACCACAGACGGGGACAATTCCACCCCAGTCGGGGGCGCGAGACGCCCCAGAAGGGGACGTATAGTAGTAAATGGCACCCCAGCAGGGGACGATACCCACCCCAAACGGAGACATTAGTGCCCGGAAAGCCTTACTGGATATGGGTTCTAGGTGTGTAAACGCTGTAAACGTTGTTTACCAAACGGTATACAAACATCAAGACACCCTATCCAGGGACAAACGCGCCAAGATGTTGCTGTTTTTTCGTTGAGATTTCTAAAATCAGCTTCCAACACACGCGTATACAGAAATACGACGAACCTCGAAGCGCGTCGAAGAATGTCAGCTAACTCACTGACGACAAACCGCAAATTTTCAGTGCGCGATCAGGTTGCTCAATTCAGCAGACGTATTTATCGTAAATAAGTGACGGACATGCCGGAATGTGTTGAACGCCCACCCCCTATCTGGGGACAACAGCTGAACTGCGCACGATTCCCGCGCGGAACCGCCCCAAGTGGGGACATTGGCCGATCCGAAGTGAAATTCAGGATGAAAACCACGCACAGTGGGACCCGCACCGTCTGCGAACGAGCGATTTCCCACAATTTCGCGAAAACTCGCACCCTATCTGGGGACAATCAGCGGTTGCCGCACCGGCGCCCGCCAATGACAGACGAGAGGTCACCCCACATGGGGACATCAGAGACGGATAGCAGCTTATTTACGATAAATAGAACTGTTTGAGCGCGCGCCCATATCAAAAAAACGCCCAAGCGGCACGTGGCAGCAAATCAATGCGCGAGTTACGCGAGGACATTCAGTCCGAAAACCCAACTCGCTTGCCAGCTCTGCGTAACGCCAAAAGCGACTTCATCGATCACATAACCGACTGCCACGTACCCATGGCAGGCAACGCACTCGGGGTTTCAAAAAACGAAACGCAAAGAGATAATCAGGATCACCAGGGAAAATACACGCCACTTATCGCGCCAGAACCAAGTCAGGCTTGGCCCCCGCGCGAACCCTCAAAACTGGTAATTGACCGAGAGATCGCACACGCCATTCGTCTTGGTCTGCGTAATCGGGCTATTCGCCGCGCTGCCCATCAGCCGCTTGAGTGCGCCATCGGCGGTGAGGAACCAGTGTTTGTTGACGAACCAGATCATCGTCACGCCAAATCCCGCGGACTTCAGCCCGGCGCTCGCGTCATATTGGCCGTATTGAGATGCCGCCGCCTGCGAGGCATTCACCCCGAACCAGCTATTCATATACTTGGAGTCCGCGAACGTAACCGACGGTCCGGCAAACCAGAAGAAGTGCTCCGAGCTGCCGGGCAGCGGCATATAGGCGCCGAGATCCGCGACCCATCCGTTCGAGCCGCCGAAGCTGCGTGTCACCGCGCCGCGAAACACCAGCGGAAATTCCTTCGAAATCACGTACTCCCCAGCCAGTTTCATTTCCGGCGCCGGGTTGATGTTGCCCATACCGTACAACCGGGATGGATCATCGTGTGCACGACGGCCAAGGTCGTACACAGCCGACACGCTGACCCGCCAGTTCGGCCCCTGCAGCACGTTGACGCCCAGGCCTTCGCCCGTCGACAGAAAGGCCAGATCCTTATAGCGGATGTCGGTGCTCGGCCCGACCATCGTGTGATACCGGTCCGATCCGTCGTACCGTGGCTCGAACGTGGAGCCGATGCCAATTCGCACTTGCCAATCAGGCTGCTTGGGCTGGAACAGTTTTTCGAGAGGAATTCCCGCGGAGTATTGCCATTCGCCAAGCGGCGAGGGCGTTTGCGCCATGGCAGCGGGCGCGCCGCAGATCAGGCAAGCGAGACTGGCGTAGACCGGTAGCTTTGTCATTGTCGACTTACGTTCGTGGTTACGAAACGCGGATACGGCTCGTAGCGGCCGTATCTCATGTTTTCAGGGGCAGGCGAATCCGGCGGGAGAGCAGCAAACGCCATACCCGGCGACCGATCAGGCGCAGGCAACACACGCCCGCGAGACAGTGCGATTAGCCGCACATCACACCGGCCAGATTCTGGCGATCCGCACAGCCACCTGCGCCGCTCCGCGCGATCTCGAAAAATAAATCAAACAAAACAGACGGTTACGGAAACGCCGAGCCTCGCGCAGTTGGCACCGGAGTTGCACAAGAGGGCGCGCCGCATCGTGTGGCAACTGATAAAACCCAGGAGACAGCATGGATCCCAGCTATTCGGAAGCAGACGCGCGCGCCGTTCGTCCTCAGGCGAACGCGACAGAATCTTCTGCTTCCGCCTCTCGCGACCATCTTCGACGCCTCAAATCGATCTTCTCTGGTTCCGCGGGCAATCTCATCGAGTGGTACGACTGGTACGTGTACTCCGCGTTTGCGCTGTACTTCGCGCGTTCGTTCTTCCCGGCGGGAAATCAGACTGCACAGCTGCTCAATACGGCAGCCGTGTTCGCGGTCGGCTTTCTTGCTCGCCCTGTCGGTGGATGGCTGATGGGCATCTACGCGGACCGCCACGGCCGGCGAGCGGCGTTGTTCGTTTCCGTCGTGATGATGTGCTTCGGCTCGCTGATCATTGCTCTGTGCCCGAGCTACGACATGATCGGCGTGGCTGCACCCGTCATGCTGGTAGTTGCGCGCCTGCTGCAAGGCCTGAGCGTGGGCGGCGAATACGGCACGTCGGCGACGTATCTAAGCGAAATCGCGACGTCGAAAAGCCGCGGCTTCTATTCGAGCTTCCAGTATGTGACGCTCATCGCCGGCCAGCTTCTCGCGCTGGCGCTGCTGGTGATCCTGCAACAGTTCCTTCTGACGACCCAGCAACTCGAAAGCTGGGGTTGGCGCATTCCATTCCTGATCGGCGCCGCCGCCGCGCTCGGCGCGATGCGCCTGCGCGCGACCATGGAGGAAACGGGCGAGTTCGAAAAAGCCAGAAACAAGAAGGAGCGCCGCGGCACGCTCGCCGAATTGCGCAAGCACCCGCGTGCCGTGCTGACGGTAGTCGGCCTGACGATGGGCGGCACTATCGCCTTCTATACCTACTCGATCTACATGCAGAAATTCCTCGTGAACACGGTTGGCATGAGCAAGCACGACGCAACGCTGGTTTCGGCGGCTTCGCTGTGCCTGTTCGCGCTGCTCCAGCCGGTAGTCGGGGCGATCTCCGATCGCATCGGCCGCCGCCCCGTGCTGATCGCATTTGGCGTGCTCGGCACCCTGTTCACCGTCCCCATCATGACGGCCATCAGCGAGACTCACAATGCATGGATTGCGTTCTTCCTGATCATGGCCGCGCTGGTGATCGTATCGGGTTACACGTCAATCAACGCGGTAGTCAAAGCAGAACTGTTCCCCGCGGAAATTCGTGCATTGGGCGTTGGACTTCCTTATGCTTTGACCGTATCCATTTTCGGCGGCACTGCTGAATACTTCGCGCTATGGCTCAAGCAGGCAGGACATGAACCGCTCTTCTACTGGTACGTCACGGCTGCGATCTTTTGCTCGCTGCTGGTGTACGTATGCATGCGCGACACGAGCAAGCATTCGCTCATCCAGGACTGACGGTGTGTGCCAACGCGTCTCGGATGGCTTTGATCGGGTTGCGACATCGTGAAGGCGCATCGTCTCAGGCGGATTAGCCACGTTGTAAAGGCTGCGGCGGTGCTCGGCTGTTGCGTCGCAGCAGCCGGGCTTGCCTATGTCGTTGCACTGCAGTCCTATACACGGGCACATGTGAGCGAACTGGGTCAGCGCGCCTCGCTCTATGCCTTCACGCTCGAATCGCAACTGGCCCGCTACGAGTCCTTGCCGCGCATCGCTGCGCTGGATCCTTCCGTCGTGCATCTGCTCCTTAAACCGGACGACGGCAACCTGCAGCGCGCCGTGAACAGTTATCTGAAAGCAGTCCAGACGAATGCGGATCTCGCGGCGGCGTACGTCATGGACACGAACGGCAAGACGCTCGCCGCAAGCAACTGGGACGAGGCGGGCAGCTTCGTGGGTTTCGACTACGCGTTCCGGCCGTACTTTATCGATGCGATGAAAACAGGAATGGGGCGCTTCTACGGCGTCGGCAACACGACGAGAAAGGCCGGCTACTTCCTCGCTGTACCTGTTCGGGATGGCTCGGGCGCTGGCGCGCGCACGCTCGGCGTCGTCGCGATCAAGGCGTCGCTGGATCGCTATGAAAGCGCGCTGACAAGAAGCGGCGAAATCGTCCTGCTGGTCGATCGCGACAACGTCGTGTTTCTGTCGTCGATTCCGACCTGGCGCTACCGGCCACTCGCACCGCTTCCAGACAAGGCACGCCTCGCGCTTCAGCAGACGCAGCAATACGGCAACGCGACGCTGACCGCGCTGTCGCGCTCGTCTGCGCAAGCCGCATCGGAAGAACGTCCCAGCGGCTCGAACCAAGGCGGCCCGACAACGCCGCCGCAACCCGACACGCTATATATAGCGCCGCCGGGACAACGGCCGACGTGGTATCACATTCATTACCGGCCCGTCGGTCCGCTCGGATGGCGGGTCGCGATCCTCACAGATCACACGCAGGACGAGCGCAGCGCGGTTTTCGCGGGCATCAGCGCGGGCGCGGCGACCGGCCTCGTGTTCGCGCTGATCGCGGCCGCGCGGCTGCGCAGTAGCCGGGACAGGGAACGGCAGCGCGCACGGGCGGCACTGCAACGTGCGCAGCGCGACCTCGAGAAGCGTATCGCCGAGCGCACCGTCGAACTGACCGAGGCCAATGCCGCACTCGAAGAAAAAGTCGACGCACTCGACGACGCACGCCGCATCCTGCGCGACACGCGTGACACCGCCATACAGGCAGGCAAGCTCGCGGCGCTCGGCCAGATGGCCGCCGGTATCACGCACGAACTGAATCAGCCGCTGGCCGCGGTCATGACGCTTGCCAGCAACGCCATCCGGATGACCGAACTCGACCGTCCGGAAGACCTCAAGCGCAATCTCACGCTGATCAACGAACTCGCGGCACGTATGGGCAAGATCATTTCGCATGTCAAAGCCTTTGCCCGATACGATGTCACGCGCAGAGAGCCAGTATCGATCGAAGAATCGCTGCAGCAGGCGCTCGCGCTGGTCGAGCAGCATCGCAAGGCGGCGGACGTCACCGTGCGCATCGCGCCTACGCCCGGCAATGCCGTCGTGCTGGCCAGCCCGATCCGCATCGAGCAGGTCTTCGTCAATCTGTTGACCAACGCAATCGATGCGAGCGCGCACGCCGCGATGCGCCGCGAAGTGCTGGTCACGACCGAAGTCGTCGATACGCTGGTGCGCATCCGCTTCGCCGATAGCGGTCCCGGCATCGCGCCACATGCATTGGCGCGGCTGTTCGAGCCGTTCTATACGACCAAGCCGGCAGGCAAAGGACTCGGGCTGGGTCTCGTCATTTCGCAGGCTATCGTCGATGAATTCGGCGGTCGTCTCGAAGCACGAAGCGGCGGTGACGCGGACAGCGGGCTGGGTGGCGCCGTTTTCGTCGTCGAACTGCAACGCATGACCGAAGCGGTCGAAACGAAGCCATGAACTCGCCCGATACGCTTCCCAACAACATGCTCGTCTACGTGGTCGAAGACGATCCCGTCGTGCGGCTTGGATGCGCGCAGGCACTGACGCTCGAAGGCATCGCCGTGCGCGAATTCGGCGACGCTGAAAGTGCGTTTGCCGCGCTCAGGCATGCGCCGCCCGTGGTGATCGTCAGCGATATCCGTTTGCCGGGTATCGACGGCCTCACGCTGCTGGACAGCATCAAGGCGCGTTCCGACAGCGCCGACATCCCCGTCATTCTGACAACCGGCCACGGCGACGTTGCAATGGCCGTCAGTGCGATGCGCTCGGGCGCCTATGACTTCATCGAAAAGCCTTTCCACTCCGAGCGACTCGTCGATACCGTGCGCCGGGCGCTCGAACATCGTTCGCTGGTCGTCGAGAACCGGAACCTGCGCGCGCAGCTCGGCAGCGAACGGACCTTGCTCGGCAGGTCGCCGCCGATGCAGCGCATCCACAGCCTGATCAGTGCAATCGGACCGACGGGTGCGGACGTGTTGATCGTCGGTGAAACGGGCACAGGAAAAGAGGTGCTGGCGCGAGCGCTTCACACGGCAAGCCGCCGCAGCGGCCCGTTCGTCGCGCTGAACTGCGCGGCATTGCCGGAAGCTGTGTTCGAAAGCGAGATCTTCGGTCACGAGGCGGGCGCCTTCACGGGCGCGCAGCAACGAAGAATCGGAAAGTTCGAATACGCGAGCGGCGGAACGCTCTTTCTCGACGAACTCGAAACGATGCCGCTTGCGCTGCAGGCCAAACTGCTGCGTGCGCTTCAGGAGCGTTACATCGAAAGACTGGGAAGCAATACACCCGTGACGGTCGATGTGCGCGTGATCGCGGCAGTCAAACGTGATTTGAAACAACTGTCTGATCAGGGGCAATTCCGCGCGGATCTGTACTACCGGCTCAATGTCGTATCGATCGAACTGCCTGCACTTCGGCAACGTGCCGACGATATCCCCGAGCTCTTCGCCCACTTCGTGCGCGCGGCGTGTGTCCGCTATGACAAACGGGAGCCGGCCTGGACATCCGAAGACATGATGCGCTGGCAGCTGCACGACTGGCCGGGCAATGTCCGCGAACTGAAGAACGTTGCCGAGCGGTTCTCGCTCGGGCTGGACGATGGCCTGCCGCAGCCGCCGATGGGCGCGGACTCGCTTGCTGCGCGTATGGTGCGCGCCGAGCGTAGCTATATTGAAGACGCGCTGCGCAACGCGGGTGGTCAGGTCATCAAGGCTGCAGAGCAACTGGGTTTGCCGCGTAAGACGCTCTACGACAAGATCACGCGCCACGGCATCGACCCGAATGCATTCCGCCAGGGTACTCAACCATGAAGAGACTCTCTGGATACAGAAATGAAGTACTAGTTCCGCATTTAACTCTATTTAAAAGAATCTAACGATTGGGTTTAAAAGTAGCAAATAGAAATTGCAGACAGCGGATATAAACCAGACGTTTATCTACTGGCTCAACAGATGTTCCATTGCAAGCAACGGTCGTCTAACAACATCAAGAAGATCCCGAAAAATACGAAGCAACATTTGTTGTATAGGACCACGGTACTTATGCGAAATCGTTGACGAATGGTCGTCATCTGGTTTAGTTTTCTACTGTCGGAGATCTTCGATATCTACAAGTACTTTGTTCGTCTATTTGGCTGGACTCGCGCCGATGTACTGGGCGCGTCAGTTTTAGCCAGAACCCGTAGCGAACTTCAGATAAAACCTGCAATTCAGGAACCACAATGAACAAGTTCGTGGACATGGCCACGTTTGTGTCCGTTGTCGATGCCTCGAGCTTTTCCGAAGCCGCACGCAGACTCGGTACAACCAAATCGATCGTCAGCACTCGCATACGGCAACTCGAAAGGCGTTTGGGCTGCGCGTTGCTGGAGCGCGAACGGCCTCTGCGCATGACGATGGCAGGCGGCATGTTCTATGAAAGCGCTTCGCGCGTTCTGCAAGACGTGAAACTCGCTGAGGAGTCGGTGCAGGACGTCCAGAGCAGCCTTAGCGGGCCTTTGCGGATCAGCGTGCCGTTGGCGTTGCTGGCACGGCATCTCGGGCCGATCCTGTCGTCGTTTGCCGAGCATCATGCCGAATTGCAACTCGATATCGACACGCAGGACAGAGCCATCAGCATGCAGGACGGCCAGTACGATGTGATGATTCATACGGGCGAATTGCCCGACAGCAGCCTGGTTGCGCGGACCGTCACCACATACCGCAGCGTGATCTGCGCGAGTCCCGATTATCTTCAACGCTACGCAGCGCCTGCCCATCCACGCGACCTGGCCAATCATTACGGCGTCAATTACTACAATCGCGAACCGAACGGCATGTGGAGTCTCGTCGTCGACGGGAAAAGGCAGTCGTTTCGGGTCAAGCCGCGCATGCGCGTGGATTCGGAACAGATGCTGCTGCAGGCTGTGCGCGCCGGTTTGGGTCTCGCCATCTTGCCCACCTATATCGCTGCCGAGCAGCTTCTCTCCGGTGAACTGATCCCCGTGCTAAAGGACTATGCACCTCAGTGCGGGCACATGTCGGTGGTCTATCGCAAGGCCGTTCGCACTCCTCCCAAGATCAAGGCATTGGTGGATTTTCTGACCACGCATGTTGAAGATCCTGCCAACTGGGATGCACATCTGATCGCGACAGGTGTCGTGAACCGCTGACTCACCCATTTGTTTAGCAGAACAGCTAAACGGTTTTACGCGGTCTCTCGCGGCGCCGATTCGCCGCCATCGCTCGTCATACATCCAGTCTACGTCGTCGGGCAACGTGGGGAGTCAACGCGCGATTGCCGACGTGTTCGAGCAAACCGAACTTCAGGTTCGAACCGCCACGTCTTTCTGCGCGTATGCCTTCCGACTACTCTCTGAACGCGCAGGGTCGAAGCGTATATCGAGCAACACTAAGGGGAGAACTGCAACCGCACTGGTTGTCGGTGCGCCAGCCCGTGCGGGCATGGCCGAAACGCTCTCGATACCTGCGCCTTCCTCGAATGGCTATCGCATCACTACGCCTTCGTGATCTGAATCGTCGAAACGCCCTGAATACTGCGGGCAATATCGAAACAGGAGAAAGCCATGAATCATCGTGAACGTTTTGTCGCGAGCAGTACGCGCCTCTTTCTGATTGTGTTGATGACGGCGACGCTCGCCATTCCGCTGTCGGCCGCTGCGGGAGATCTGCCATTCTCGAGCGATCCACAAGTACTCGCGCGGCAACGGGATGTCTATGACGTCGTCAATCGCTACGAGAAAGGGCTCAATACGAAGGATACCGATGCGATTGTCAGCCTGTTCGCCGACGACAGTGTTGCCGAATGGAATGACAAGGTCACCTATGCGACACGCCAGCAGAAGATAGACGGCTATAACGCGCTCTTCAAAAGCGTCACCTTCCAGACGAAGTTCGCGTACGACGCGATCGATGTCTACAGCGATATTGCCCTCGTGCGAACCCATCATCACGTTGGCGCGAGCTATATGGAGAACGGCAAGAAAGTCGCCGATCACAACCGTGAACTGTTCGTGCTGAAGCAAACGGGCGGGACCTGGAAAATCATTCTCTACATGTTCAACAGGGATCCGAAGCAAGGCGAAGGTTGAGGCGCGGCACACAGGCAGCCAGTACATATATTCCTCGAACAGTACCGAAGGAGGCAGTCATGCCGACGATGACGGCAGCAGTCATCCGTACAGCTGGCGGACCCGAAGTTCTCAGGCTCGAAGAGCTGCAGATTCCCGTGCCGAGGTTCGGCCAGGTATTGATCCGCGTGAAGGCGTTCGGGCTGAACCGGTCGGAACTGTTCACGCGGCGCGGCCTTTCGCCCGATGTCGACTTTCCGCGCGTGCTCGGAATCGAAGCCGTTGGCCTCGTCGAAGACGCGCCGGGCGGCGAGTTCCATAAAGGCGATGTCGTCGCCACAGCCATGGGCGGCATGGGACGCCGGTTCGATGGTGGCTATGCGGAGTACACCTGCGTGCCCGCCAACCAGGTGCAGAGGCTCGATGCCAACCTGCCCTGGGAAAAACTCGGCGCGTTACCCGAGATGCTGCAAACCGCCTGGGGATCGCTATTCAGGGCACTCGATCTGGAGCACGGCGACCGTCTGCTGATCCGGGGTGGAACCACGTCCGTGGGTCTTGCGGCCGCGTCTTTGGCCAAACATGCGGGCGCGTTCGTGATTGCCACCACGCGTCGCCGGACAAAGAGCGGGCTTCTGCTGGAAAACGGCGCCGACGAAGTCGTGATCGACACCGGCAACATCGCAAACGAAGTCAATGCGTTAATGGGCGGCGGCGTCGACAAGGTCATGGATCTGGTGGGCGCGACCACCCTGATGGACTCGTTGCGTTGTGCGAGACGCAGCGGCGTGGTCTGCATGTCGGGCATCGTGGGCGATGCGTGGGCGTTCAAGGATTTCGATCCGCTCGAAGCGATACCGAGCACGGTGCGGCTGACGGTGTACAACGGTGGATCGACGGAATTCATCACGACGCCTTTTGCCCGTCTGGTCCGTCTGATCGAGCGAGGGCAACTGCGCATCAACGTGGGCAGGGTGTTCCGGCTCGATCAGATCGTCGAGGCTCATCAATGCATGGAAAACAACGAAGCAAACGGAAAGATCGTGATTCTGACCTGACGCCGGTTGCGCAAGAAATCCTGCAACAACATTACTTGTGTCCGACGATTTCACTAAATGAAATTGTCGGAGCGTCGTGAACAGTCAATTCAACGGCAGAGGCTTTATCTACGCATGCCGCATTTGTACAGTCCACACTCGGGTCTCTGACTTCAACGGCAGAAGCGCAACGATGGACTATCTGCAGTCACTCAGAATGTTTGTAAAAATCGCCGAGCTTGGCAGTTTCGCGAGCGCGGCGGATCAGATGCACGTATCCAGCGCGGTTGCTACGCGCAGTGTTGCGTCGCTCGAAGATCGTCTCGATGCGCGGCTTCTGCAGCGCACGACGCGCAACGTGACGTTGACGGAAGCAGGGCGCCTGTTTCTCGAGCGCGTCAGGGCGATTGTCGAGGACATCGACGACGTCGAAGGCGGACTGCTCGCCGCGACGGGCGCGCCCTCGGGCACCTTGCGCATTGCCGTGCAGGGCAACCTCGGTGCGGGCTACCTCGCGAAACTGTTGAAAGGCTATACGGCGCGCTATCCGCTCGTCGTACCGCAGGTGATGTACGCCGACGGCCCGATCAGTCTCGTCGAAGGTCGTTTCGACGCCGCGCTGACAAGTGACACCTATCCGCATCCAGGCTCGGTCGTTTCGCGTGTGTTCGCGCGTCTGGACATGATGCTGGTCGCGTCGCCGCACTATCTGTCAGCCCGGCGTGGCGACACGCAACTGGCCGATATCGAGCCGCTCGTCATGCTTTCGCACGATGACGGCACGGCGAGCACCGAACATGATCCCGTGCGCCGATGGCTGGATACGAATGCCGCGCACGCGACGCATATCCGCGCCAACAACAGCGGCATGCTGCGGCGTATGGCAATTGAAGGCATGGGCGTGGCACTGCTGCCCGTGGCGCTCGTCGAAGACGATCTGAGCGACCGTGCGCTGGTGCAGGTGATGTCCGACGTGCCGCTGCCGTCGATGGGCCTATCGGTTGCGTATGGTAGCCGGCGCAATCTTGCGCCGAATGTGCGTGCTCTGGTCGATTTTCTCGCCGAGCAGTTGAGCAGCGAGCGTTTGCCCGTCACGTTCAGACACGAAGACGCGGCGCTCATGCCGGGAGGCTGACACGCTCCGTCTACGCATGCGATGAAACGGGCCGCATGCTTTCCTGCCGCGCGACGCGCGAGCCGTTCATCCATACGCTGACGCCGCGCGGATCGATTGCGAAGCGCGCCGGGCCGCGTTGGATGACGTGCGCGGCATCACCGTCGCACGCGATATCGAAACGCATCCCGCCGATCTCCGCCACCGCGTAAAGATCGCCGTGCCGTAACTCGATGGAGTCGATGGTTCCGGCTTGCGCGCCGTCCGATGCAATCGAAATGGCAGAGGGCGCGATGCGCCACATCACGCTATTACCGGCCGACATGTCATGCTGTGACGTTTCCAGCACGAACCCCGCCGCCGTCTCGATCATGCCTGGCGCAAGCACCTTGCCTTCGCCAACGTTGTGCAATCCCAGCAGCGCGGCAACCTGCAACGACGCGGGTTGCCGGAATACGTGATCGACGGTGCCCGCCTGCAGCACGCGCCCGCGCTCGATGACGAGCACTTCGTCCGCGAGCAGCGCGGCTTCGTCGGGATCGTGCGTGACCAGCACGGTGACCGCTGAAATTTCGCGCTGCAACGCGCGCAGCGATTGCTGGAGCTTGCGGCGGCGCGGGGTATCGAGCGCAGAGAACGGCTCATCGAACAGCAGTAACTGGCTGTGCCGTGACAGCGCCCGTGCCAGCGCGACACGCTGCCGCTGACCGAACGACAGCTGCCCCGGCAAGCGACCCATCAGCGCCGACAGCCCGAGATGCTCGACCCAATAGCGCGCGCTCGCGGCATCTGCATCGACGGGAAACGACAGCTGGCGGGCCAGCGTCATGTGCGGAAAGAGGCCGTAATCTTGCGGCACGTAACCGATATGGCGCTGCTCGGGCGGCAGCGGGTCCAGTTGCGTCTCGCCGAAGCGGACATATCCCGCTTCATTCTGTTCGAGTCCTGCAATCAGCTTTAACGCCAGCGATTTGCCCGAACCCGACGGACCGATTATCGCGAGCCGCCGTGTGGAAGGCGCCCATTCGATGTCGAGATCGAACGCGCCGAGCTTGCGCCTGAGCGCGAAGGCGAGACGCGGATTCGGCAGGGCAGGGCGCGCGTCTTCTTGCGTTGGCTGATCCAGTGCGTCGCCGTTGTCGATGACGTCCAGCAGACGCGGACGCCCGTCGCGCCACGCAACCGACAGCGCCGCGCACAACACGGCGATGACGAGCGTCGGCAACAGCAGCGGCATCATCGCGGGCCGCCCCTGGCCGCCGAACACCACGTACGTGTACACAGGCAGCGAATACGGGTGATACGCGACCATCACCGTCGCGCCGAACTCGCCGAACGCGCGCAGCCATGCGAGCACGAGACCGGCACGAATCGATGGCCACGCGATGGGCAGCATCACGCGGAAAAAGCGGCTCGCCGCCCGATGCCCGAGTGTAGATGCGACGTCTTCGTAGACGGGATCGATAGCGGCAAACGCCGAGCGCGCCGCGACGATCAGAAAGGGCGCCGCCACGAAGGTTTCAGCGAGCACGATGCCCGTGAACGAATCAGTGAGGGCGCCGTTGGTCAAGCGACCGAGCCAGCTATACGGCCCGAGCAGAAACAGCAGCAGAATGCCGCTGGTGAGCGGCGGCAGCGCGAGCGGCAACTGCACGATGAAACCGAGCAGCGCCATCCCGCGCGAGTTCGAGCGCGACAGCCAGTAACCGAGCGGCACACCGCCGATCAGGATGACGAGGGCAGCGATGCTCGCGCTGCCCGCCGATACCGCGACGGCCGACCACGTGCCGCTCCAGTCGACGCCTGCCCAGTCCGCGTGATCGATCTGCGGAATGCTCGCGATGAACGGCGCGCACAGATAAAGAGCGAGCAGGCAGGCGAGCCAGAGCAGCGGCCGCGCGGTCTTGCGTGTCATTGCGCGGCGTCGAGCACAGCCTGCACGGACGACGGCACGGCTTGCGCGTTGCCCGTGACGGCCGGCTTCACGATATCGACGCCATGTTGCTTCAGCAGCGCACGGCCCGACGCGCTCAGCAGAAAGTTGACGAAGCGCGCTGCGCCGGCCTGATTCGGCGCGTCATTCAGGATGGTGAGCGTGTAGCTGGCCTTGGCCTGCAGTTCGGGCGCGGGGCGGATCGCGGGAATCTTCAGGTCGGAGGTTTCGGTCGAATAGAAGAAACCTGCATCGAGTTGACCGGATTGCAGACGGCCCACCAGCGTCTCTTCCGGCAACACCTGCGCCGGATTTTCCGGATCGCCGAGCGTCTTCTGCACCAGATCCGGTTCGTGATACAGCTCGGCCGCCTTCGTCATCATCTCCACCGTGAATGCACCCTTCGGATCGAGCTTCGGATCGGTGCGGCCTACGCGAATGCCCGGCTCCTGCAGCACTTCATCCCAGCGCTTCTTCTTGAAGTCGGCGGCAAAGCGGCTTTGCGGGTTGTAGCCGATCATCAGCGGCGATTCGGCGAATGTCACGTACCACGAGACGTGATCGCCGTTCGCCGCGCCCATCAGGCCCGGATTGACCTTCGGGCTCGCGCTGATGAACACGTCGCCTTGCCGCAGCTTGCCTTTGATCTGGTTGGCGATCAGGTTCGAGCCTGCCGCATAGCCCTGAAAATGAATGCCTGTTTCCTTTTCGAAAGCTGGACCGACGCTGCGCTCCATCAGGTTCACGAGCGAACCGGCATACAGCACCTCGACCTTGCCTTCATCGGCAGACGCCGCGCCCGTGAAAAGCAGACCCGACAACACGATTCCCGACAACAGCAGCTTACGCATCACGATTTCCCCGTTACGTTATGAACGGCCATATATTACGACGAGCGTGGATGGCGCTGCAGTCGAGACAGCACGCGGTCGCGCCGATTCGCACGGCGCATTCGTGTTAGTGCATGTCAGTTGGTTGCGTCTGCATCCGTCAGCGACGCGCGATTCCAGCCGCCGCCAAGCGCCTTCAGCAGTTGCACGCTGGCATCGATACGCCGTGCGTCGATCTGTTCGGCTGTGCGCTGATTGGAAAGCGCGATGGTTTGCGCCGTCACCACATCGAGGTAATTCACGGCGCCCGCCTGATAGCGATTGGTGGTGAGTTTCAGCGAGAGATCGGCGGCTGTGGTGGCGCGCTGCTGGCTGTCGGCTTCGTTCGCGAGCGTATCGAGCGTCGAGAGTTGATCTTCGACCTGCTGGAACGCGACCAGCACAGTTTGCCGGTAATCGGCGACGGTGCCGTTGTATTGAGCCGTCGCGCCTTTGAGCGTGGCCGTGCGGCGTCCGCCGTCGAACAGCGTGCCCGCGAGCTGCGAACCGAGCGACCAGAACAGGCTCGACGCCGTCAGCCACGGCGCGAAGAATGTGCTCTCGAGACCTGCCGAAGCCGACAACGTGAGATTCGGATAGAACGCCGCATGCGCTTCGCCGATCTGCGCATTGGCGGCCGCGACGCGCCGCTCGGCAGCGGCGATATCGGGACGGCGCTCCAGCAATTGCGACGGCACACCTGCCGGAATCTGCGGCAGCGCGATGGTTTCCACCTTCGAAGGCAGCGCAAACGACGAAGCCGGCTGGCCGATCAGCGTCGCGATGGCGTGCTGAAGCTGCGCGCGTTGCACGTCGATGTCGCTGTCCTGCGTGCGCGTGCTTTCGAGTTGCGTCTGCGCCTGCGCGACGGCCGATGCATCGATTGCGCCGTCCTTCAGTTGCTGCTGCACGATGCGCAGCGCCGCAGCGTAAGCGGTGACGCTGTCGTCGAGCAGCTTCTTTTGCCGGTCGAGCGAGCGCAGATCGAAATAGTCGGTGGCGAGATCGGCGGCCATGGACAGACGCACCGATTGCAGATCGGCTTCGCTGGCTTGCGCGTTATCGCGGGCATTGACGGTGGCGTCTTTCACGCGGCCGAACAGATCGGGTTCCCAGCTTGCCGCGAGGCCAGCGGAAAAGTCCGGTACGGTTTTGCCTGCGAGACCGCGATGCACCACATTCTGCGAGGTCCGAAAGCGCTGCGCGGACGTTCCTGCTGTCACGGTGGGCGAATAGCCTGCCCGCTGATAATCCACCATTGCGCGCGCCGCTTCGAGTTGCGCGACGGCTTTTTGCACCGTCTGATTCGACACGTCTATTTGCGCTTCGAGATGGTTCAGTTCTTCGTCGCCGTAGAGCGTCCACCACGGGCCGCGCGGCTGCGCGTCGGCGGGTGCGGCGACTGTCCAGCCCGCCGAGGCTTGTGGCACGCTCGCGAAATGATCGGGCACAGCCGTTTGCGGCTGCGAGTAATGCGGCAGCGTCGAACATGCGGTGAGCGCGCTGGCGACCGCGACGGCAAGCGACTTGCGAACCAGCGACGCATGAAGATTGAACATGATGAACCTCGTCTTTAGCTGTGCGTCGCGGATGTTGCTGGCGCCTGCACAGATGACACACGCACTGTTTCACCGTCGCTGATCGCATCGCCGGGATTGTTGATCACGCGGTCGGTCGCATCGAGTCCCGTCGCGACTTCGACATAGGTGCCGAAATCGCGACCGATGGTGACGGTCTTGAGTTGCACCTTGTCGTCCTTGCCGATCACCGCGACGGTCACGCCATCGGGCCGGAACAGCAGCGCGCTGACGGGCGCTTCGAGCGCGGGATGTGCGGTGACCAGCGCAAGATGAACCTGCGCGTACGCGCCAGGCAGCAACGCACCGTCGCGATTGTCGACATCGACTTCGACGCGCAACGTGCGGCTCACCGGATCGATGGCATCCGAACTGCGCGCGACCGTCGCGTCGAACCGGCGGCCAGGATACTGCTGCGTTGTCAGATAGACCTTCGTGCCGGGCGCGACGCTTTGCGCATCGTTCTGCGGCACATCGACAAAGACACGCAGCCGGTCGGTCTGCTGGATGTGAAACAGTTCGCCGCCATTGGCCGCGATGCCAGGCGAGCCGCCCGCTGTCACCAGCGCGCCGACATCGACGTTACGCGCCGTGATCACGCCGTTGAACGGTGCCGTCACCTTCTCGTACGACACCAGTTCCGAGAGCCGCGCAACGTTCGCCTGCGCTGCCTGCCATGCCGCGAGTTTCGCGGCGCTGTCGCTGGTCTTCGCGTTGGCGTCCTGCTGCGACACCGACTGCGTTTGCAGCATGGTTTGCCAGCGCTGCGCCGTGCTGCTCGCAAAGCTGTAATTCGCCTTCGCGTTGGCTTCGTCGGCGCGTGCCTGACGCAATTGCGCGTCGAGTTCCGGCGTCTGGATGTCGGCGAGTGTCTGGCCTGCGCTGACTTTGGCGCCAATGTCCATGTACCAGTGCTGGATGTAGCCGCTGGTGCGCGCGTAGATCGCGGCATCGGCGAATGGCATCACGCTGCCCGGCAACAGCAGTTCCTGCGAGGCTGGCGCGCGCGTCGGCGTCAACGCTTCGACGCTCAGATAGCGCTGCGCGTCGACCTGCTGCGTGAGCGCCGTGCTCGCATGCAGACGCGGCACGATGCCGATAGCCAGCAGCGCAGCGGCGACGGCCGCGAGTGCCATGGGCAGCACGAAGCGACGTCTGCCGCGCGTGGTCGCGGCGCTGGAGAGTGCGAGATTGGTGCGAGGTGTCGGTTCGTGACCCGACGGCAGATCGGGCAGATTGGGCGTGGTCATGGCAAGTCCTCAGTTGGCGTGTGTGGTCACGTCGGCGTTGGCGGCATCGGTGGAACCGTTCGTGCGTTTGGCGCGGCGTTTCGCGAGCCACGCGTGCACCATGCCGAACACGACGGGCACGAACATCAGCGTCGACACCGTGCCGATGGCGAGACCACCGATCACCGCGCGCCCGAGCGGCGCGTTCTGCTCGCCGCCATCGCCGAGACCGAGCGCCATCGGCAGCATGCCGATCAGCATGGCGAGCGCTGTCATCAGCACGGGACGGAAGCGGTTGAAGCCGGCATCGAGTGCGGCGGCCAGCGGTTCCATGCCGCCCGCGAGCGATTCGCGCGCCGTGTTGATCACGAGAATGCTGTTGGCCGTCGCGATGCCGATACACAGAATCGTGCCCGTCAACGCGGGGACACTGAGCGTCGTGTGCGTGGCGAACAGCATCCACGCGATGCCCGCCAGCGAGCCCGGCAAGCCGCTGACGATGATCAGCGGATCGAGCCACGACTGGAAGTTCACCACCATCAGCAGATAGACGAGTGCGATCGCGAACACGAGGCCGGCGCCGAGACCCGTGAACGATTCGTTCATCGATTGCACCTGGCCGCGCATCACGATCGACGAGCCGGGCGGCAGTTGTGCACGCGCGGCATCGACGAGTTTCGTCACGTCCGAAGCGACGCCGCCCAGATCGCGTCCTTGCGTCGACGCGAAAATATCGAGCACGGGCTGCACGTTGTAGTGCGACACGACGGCCTGTTGCGTGGTGCGCGACATCGTGCCGAGCGTGCCAAGCTGGTTCTGCGGATTGACGCTTACCTGATTGGTTGTCAGCGGAATGTTGGAGAGCGTTTGCAGCGAGTGAATGTCGTATTGCGGCACTTCCGCCATCAGCGGATAACTCACGCCATTCTTCGGATCGAGCCAGAAATTCGGCGTGGTCTGCGAACTGCCCGAGAGCGCGATCAGCAGATTCTGCGCGACATCTTTTTGCGTGAGGCCCGCCTGCATCGCTTTCGTGCGATCCACATTGACGTCGATGGTCGGTTCGTCGCCGGGCTGCTGGATGCGTGCATCGACAAGACCGCGCACGCCGCGCATCTGCGCGAGCAATTTGTTCGCGACGACGCGGTTCTGATCGAGCTTGTTGCCGACGATCTGCACGTCGATAGGCGCGGGCAGGCCGAAGTTGAGAATCTGGCTGACGATATCGGCGGGCAGGAACGCGAATGTCACGCCGGGGAACGCTTGCGTGAGCACGTTGCGCAACTGCGCGACGTACTGCGCGGTTGGCTTGTGGTTGGGCGTGAGCGTGATCATGACGTCGGCGTCTTCGGGGCCGATCGGGTCCGCGGAGTCGTACGTCAGGTTGATGCCGCTCACAGGCACGCCGATGTTGTCGAGCACGGCGGCCTGCTCCGATTTCGGAATCACGCTGCGAATCTTCGCTTCGACTTCGTCGGTGATGCGCGCGGTCTGCTCGATGCGCGTGCCGGTTGGTGCACGCAGATGCAGGCGGATTTCGCCCGTATCGACGGCGGGGAAAAAGTCGCGTCCGGCAAACGGAATCAGTGCAAGCGACGCGAAACACAGTGCGAGATAAACGGGAATAAAACGGCGGCGATTCGCAATCGCGCGTTGCAGCACGCCGTGATAACTATTGCGGACCGCTTCGAAGCGCCGCTCGAAGCCGCGTTGAAAGCGCGTGAAGACGGCGAAGCGCCCTGACGCGGCGTGCCCGTCAGCAGACGGCGCGCGCATCAGATACATCGCGAGCGTGGGAATCAGCGTGCGCGAGAAGAAGTACGACGCGCACATCGCGAACACGACGGCTTCTGCCAGCGGCACGAACAGATAACGCGCGACGCCCGACAACAGAAACATCGGCACGAACACGATGCAGATCGACATCGTCGACACGAAGGTCGGCACGGCAATCTCGCCCGAGCCGTTGAGAATCGCGTCGTGCAGCGGCGCGCCTTTTTCCAGATGATGCGTGATGTTCTCGATGGCCACGGTCGCGTCATCGACGAGGATACCGACGGCCAGCGCAAGGCCGCCGAGCGTCATGATGTTGATGGTCTGTCCAAGCGCGGCCAGCGCAATCAGCGAGGTCAGCACGGCCAGCGGAATCGACACGGCGATGATCAGCGTCGCGCGCCAGCTGCCGAGAAACAGCAGGATCATCGCCGCCGTCAGACAGGCCGCGATCAACGCTTCGCGCACCACGCCGGAAATGGCGGACTTCACGAACACCGACTGATCGCCAAGCGGCGTGATCTTCAGCGCACTCGGCAGGCCCGCGGCGATCTTCGGCAACATCGCCTTGACCTGCTGGATGATGGTGAGCGTCGAAGCACTGCCTGTCTTTTCGATTTGCAGCAGCGCGGCGCGCTTGCCGTCGCTGCGCACGATATTGGTCTGCGGCGCATAACCGTCGATCACATGCGCGACATCGCGCACATACACCACGCTGCCGTTGACTGTCTTGATGGGCAGATCGTTGAGCGCAGCCACCGTCTGCGTGCTGCCGTTCATCTCGACGTTGTATTCGCGCGAACCGATTTTTGCGGTGCCGCCGGGCAGAATCAGGTTCTGCGCGTTGACGGCATTGACCACATCGGCAGGCGCGAGACCCTTGGCCTGCAGCGCTTTGGGATCGAGTTCCACCATGATCTGGCGGATCTTGCCGCCATATGGCAGCGGCACGGCGGCGCCCTGAATCGTCGCCAGTTGCGTGCGGATAAAACTGTTGCCGAGATCGTAGAGCGTTTGCTCGGGCAGCGTCTTGCTCGACAAACCGAGCTGCAGCACGGGCACTGTCGACGCGTTGTACGTGATGATGTTAGGCGGCAGCGTGCCGGGCGGCAGCACGCGCAGAATCGACGCGGAATTCGACGCGGCCTGCGCGATCGCGCGGTTGATGTCCGCGCCCGGATGAAAGAACACCTTCACCACGGCAACACCGTTCAGCGATTGCGACTCGATGTGCTCGATATCGTCTACGTCGGTCGTGAGCGCGCGCTCGTAGTTCGACGTGATCCGATGCGCCATGTCCTCGGCGGAAAAGCCGTTATACGACCAGACGATGCTGACAACAGGAATGTTGATGTTCGGGAAGATGTCCGTCGGCGTGCGCAGGATCGCGAGCGGCCCGACGATAAACAGCAGCACGGCCAGCACGATGAATGTGTAGGGCCGCCGCAGGGCCAGTTTGACGATCCACATGACGTTTCCTTGGACGGTGATCTGTCGGCACACCCACACGCAAATCACGCCCGGGCAGTTCATGGGGTCGCAGTGTGGCGGCGGGGCACTTACTCACGAGTGACTGTGACATTACAAATTCGACATCTGGCGGCCAGCATAAACGGCGACACGGTGGCCCGATTGCGTATATGACCGATTTGTCATCTGAGAGACAGGGTTTGGTCAGCGGTCAGTGCACACAATGGCGCTATCCCTTTCAGGCATGCAAAGCAAAGGGCATTGGGGTCACATCCGCAAGAGTGTGGCGCTGGTCGAGGACTCACATGCAGGTGAACCATCATGAAAGCACTGATCCAAGCCGTAGCTGTTTCGTGTGCGCTGGCTGCGCCGGCACTTGCCTTTGCTCAGGCCAATCAGGGCGAGGTCACACGCGCACAGGTGCGTGAAGACCTGCAACGCGTCGAAGCGGCGGGCTATCGCCCGGTAGCCAAGGACGCTTTTTATCCCGACGACATCCAGGCCGCTGAAGCCAAGGTCGCGATGGAGCAGCAAGCGGTAGGCGGCACGTCGAACGGCACGATGCAGACGGGCGCTCCGAAGCAGTAACCGGTGCGCTTCGGAAACTGAACAGGCTGGGCGGGCGTCAACCGCCCGTCTTTCCGGCTCGTCCTGACGGCGCCGATGCGCCGTGGCGAAGCATGTCCGCCTGTTTCTGGCAGGCGGCGTATATTCATCGCATGTCCAACCGTTTCCGCACGATCGTCAGATCAGGAGACTGCGATGAACAGCCGATGGTGCATCCGCCCGCTGGCGGCGCTGCTGCTTGCCGCGTCGGCGTGCGTGGCGCATGCACAGCAGACAGGCGCGCCCGCGCCCGTCGTCTACGTGTCCGACTTCGAACTCGACGCAGCGGACATCACCCCTGATCAAAGCCGTCTGAGCCGCGCGCGGCGTTTTGCCGGCAGTCTGTCGCCGGTGCATCCGTTGCAACAGGATCCGCAGCAGAAAGCGCAGGCACTGGTCGCGAAGATGTCGGATACGCTTGTCGCCGATTTGCAGCACGACGGCATCGACGCGCGCCGCTTGCCCGCCAATGCACCGCTTCCCGCCCAGGGATGGCTCGTGCGGGGCGTATTCCTCGCCGTCGATGAAGGCAATCGCGTGAAGCGCGCCGTGGTGGGCTTCGGCGCGGGACAGGGCCGGATCGAACTGGCCGTCGCCATCGATCCGCTGCCCGAGCAATCTCCCGCGCCGCTTTATCAGACCGTCGACGGGCAATCGGACAAACATATGCCCGGCGCAATCGTCAAAATGAACCCGTACGCAGCGGCGGCCAGATTCGTGATGGCGGGCAACGATCAGCAGGCCGACATCAAACAGGCCGCCGGGCAGGTCACGGATGCGGTGATCGCGCGTATGAAGGCGGGCGCTCCGCAAGCGCAAGTGCCGCAGCAGTAAGGCACGGGTGCTTTACACACCGCGCGCCGCATCAGTCGCTTTCCTCGCCGACTTCGACGCGCGGCCATACCAGCGCCTCGAACTGATCGGGCGGCACCGGCTGCGAATACAAAAAGCCTTGCGCGAAATCGCAGCCCACGCCCGTCAGAAAATCGCGCTGCTCGATGGTTTCCACACCTTCGGCGATGACCTTCAGCCCGAGCTTGTGCGCGAGCACCACCATCGCTTCGCACAGTGCCTGATTGTCCGCATCGAAACCGAGGTTCTGCACGAAAGAGCGGTCGATCTTCAGGAAGTCGATTTCGAAGCGCTTCAGATACGCCAGCGACGAATAGCCCGTGCCGAAATCGTCGATGGAAATACGGATGCCTGCGTTGCGGAACGTCATCAGCCGTTCGTCGATTTTCAGGTCGGCGTGCAGCAACAGCCCTTCCGTAATTTCGACCGCGATGCTTTGCCCCGGCATGCCTTCGCGATGCAGATGCTCGGACCATTGCGTGCACACCAGATTGTCCTGGCGAATCTGCACGGGCGACACGTTCACGCTGATCTGGAACGACGGATGGAAGCGATTGCGCCACAGCTTCGCCTGCTGCACGGCCTGCCTGAACACCCAATCGCCGATAGGTACGATCAGGCCGGTGTCTTCCGCGAGCGAAATGAAATCCAGCGGACTGATCATGCCGCGCTCGGGATGCAACCAGCGGATCAGCGCCTCCGCCTTGTAGATCTCGCCCGTCGAAAGATCGACGATAGGCTGGTAGTAGAGACGGAACTGTTCGCCCGGCAGCGCGGCACGCAGATCGCTCGTCAGGCGCAGACGCTTTTCCGCCGCGATCTGCAGGTCGGGCGTGAAGTAGCTGAAGCGGTTGCGGCCCGCGTTCTTGGCGGCGTACATCGCCTGATCGGCGTTCTTGAACAGCACGTCGAGTTCGCTCGCATCGTCCGGATACAGCGTCATGCCGATGCTCGCCGAGATGAACGCCTCGTCGGGGCCGAGCGTGAATGGCTCGCACAGCGTATCGATGATCTTGCGCGCGATCCGCTCGATGCTGCTGCCGTCGTCGATATGCGGCAGGATCACGGTGAACTCGTCGCCGCCAAGCCGCGCCACGGTGTCCGACTCGCGCACGCACGACGTGATGCGCCGCGCGGCTTCGATCAGCAGCGTATCGCCCGTGTCGTGGCCGAGCGAATCGTTGACTTCCTTGAAGCGGTCGAGATCGATCAGCATCAGCGCCATCCGTTGGCCGGAGCGCTGCGCGATGCGCGCTTCCTGCTCGAGACGGTTCTGGAACATCTGGCGATTCGGCAGTTGCGTCAGCGTGTCGAAGTTCGCCTGCCGCCAGATCGCGGCTTCGAATGCCATCCGGTCGGACAGGTCGCGGCCTACGGCCAGCACCGAATTGACCTGGCCTGATGGATCGATCTCCGGCGTGAGGCGAATATGCGAGCACTGTTCCTGCCCGTCCTTGCTGACCCAACGCAATTCGAAATGCCCGCTTTTACCCGTCGCAATCGCCTCGCTGATTTTCCGCTCGTAGATCAGCGCGTTCGCGCCGCCGGGAATTTCCGAAGGCCGCTTGCCGAGCGCTTCGTTCAGACTGCGCCCCGCCGACTCGCAAAACGCCGGGTTCGCATACGTGCGGCGTAAATCGCGGTCGTAGCGCGTGATTGTGTCGGGTGAATTTTCGATCAGCGTGCGCGATTCCTGCTCGCGGCTGACGAGTTCCGCCGTGCGCTCGACCACCGTCTGTTCCAGCGACGCATTGATCTCGTTGATCTTCTGGATCTTCTGCCGGATCGCGCAGCGCATCCGTTCGAAGCGCTGTGCGAGCCGGCCGAGTTCGTCCTGGCCGCTGGTATCGACATGGGTTTCGGCGAGCGCCTGTTCTTCGGCGCCTGCGTCGCTGCCCGTGTCGTGCATCTTGCGCACGAGGTCTTTCAGCGGCGACGAAATGCTGTGCGAGATGAAGTAGGCAAGGAAGATGGACAGCAGGAAGCACGAGATGCCGACCAGCACGATCTGGTTGCGCACGGATTGCGCCTCGGCCGTGAGCTTCTTTTCGGGAATCGTGCTGACGACGAACCATGTCGTGCCAGGAATGCGCGTGTAGGCCGCGAAATAGCCCGCGTGGTCCTTGCCTTCGAAACTGACGAAGCCGTTCGGCTGGCCGAGCATCTCCGTGTTGTGCGAAATCCTGTCGATCAGGCCCGGCTCGGCGATGGCGTCGGCGCTCGCGGGCATGTCGTCGGCGCGCACGATCAGCTTGTTGTTGTCGGTGTCGAGCACGTAGATTTCCGTGCCGGTGCCGAGCGCGACGTCGTTGAAGATCGTCGAAAAATGCTCGGGGCGGACTACGAGCACCAGATCGCCGAGCCGCCGGTTGTTGCTCTTGCCGATCACGGCCCGCACCATGCCGATATTCAGCTGGCCGACGCCGTTGTCGTAGCTGCCCCAGTACGGCCGCCCGTTGCGGTCGGGCGCCTGTTTGACGAACTGCATCACGCCGCGCGTCAGTTGCGCGAACGCCTGCGTATCCATCACGTGATTGTGGGCATCGAGCAGATACTTTTCGTTGATGAAATCGACAGCGCCGTAGTGATCGAGCAGCAGACGCGTCATGTCGAGGCGCGCCTCCGTCTGCTCCTTGGGACTGCCGTTCGTGACTTTCATCAGCGCGGACTGCACCTGATCGGAGAGCACCAGCTGGCTGCTTTCCGTTTCGATCTGTTCCATGCGCAGCACGATGTTGCGCGAGACCTGCTTGACGACTTCTTTCGAGAAGATCTCGGCCTTCTGTTTGATGGCCGCCGTCGACTCTGCGTACGATATGTAGCCCGAAATGAGCACGGGCAACAGCGACAGCAGAATGAACGCAGTGATGAGCCGGTAGCGTATCTCCACGCGGCGCAGCAGATCCTGCGACAGATATTCAAAAACGCGTTGCAGTGAACTGATGATCGAGCTCATTTGTAATGCATCTTTGCTTCATTCTTGACGGACGCATCGAGCTGCTGGGCGGCCTGTCTGGGTGTGATCTTATTCAACAGGACGTCCTGCATCAGCCGGTGCAGACGCTCGATCGAGTTCGACGGAAGCACGGAATAGTACGGACTCGCCGTGACGGGATAACGACTGACGGCCTCCGTGTACGCGACGATCTTCGGATCGCCTGCCATCGTACCCGTGCTTTGCCGGAACGGCGAAATGTTCTGGCGCTTCGCCTGGAGAATCGCGAAACCCTTGCTGGCAATGAATTCCAGAAAGCGCGTCGCGGCCGCCTTGTTCGGCGTCTCGGCCACCGCAAAGCCCGTTTCGCTGCCGATGATCGGCACGACCTGCTTGCCGGGCGCATTCCAGGGCGGGATGAAGACGCCTGTCTGGAACGGGTTGCCATGCAGCAGCAGACCCGCGGCCCAACTGCCGTGCATCACCATGGCGACCTTGCCTTCCTTGAACAGCCGGATACCGCCGTCGTAATCCGTCGCCATGAATCCGTCCTGCACGTAGCCGCGTTCGGGGAGCAGCGCCATTTTGGCAAAAATATCGGCGACGGCGGGCGTGTTCAGATTCAGCGTGCCATCGACGATTTTCTTCTTCCATGCCGGCTCACGCGCGACCACGTTGTTCGCGAAGCCGAAGCTGAATGGCCCGGTGCCCAGCATGTTCGGAAACCCGCCGTTCCACATCACGGGCGTGAGGCCAGCGCGCTTGAGCTGCTCGCAGACCGCCAGGAACTCGCGGAAGTTGGTAGGCAGCGCCTTGATGCCGGCTTTTTCGAACATCTCCTCGTTGTAGTACATCAACACGGTCGCCACGCCGCCGGAAATGCCGAACGCCTTGCCTTGCCGGCTGGTCCAGTCGCTTTTCAGCGGGGCGATCATGTCATGCCACGCGGTCGTTTTGCTCACGTCCGCGAGAATGCCCTGGTCGGCCAGTTCCGCTGAATACGCATTCGGATTCACGCTGACGAGATCGGGCAGATTGCCGGACGCAACCCGCGGCTTGATATTCGCCTCGGCGGAATTGCCCACCATGAACTGCACGTTCACGCCGCTCCCGGGATTCTCCTTGCTGAATGCCGCGGCGATCTGCAGCATTTCTTCCGGCCAGTCGGGCGCCCAGATCATCGCGGTGATGATCGTCCTGGCCGGCGCGCTGGCCGTCGGCGAAGCGGCGTCCTTCTGATGGCAACCGTACAACGACAAAAAAACCAGAGTCACCAGGCCGGATAGCAGGGAAGCAAACGCAAATCGTCGCACGTGAGAATCGCTTTCAGTTCGGAATGGGTCGGGCGGGCGTCAGCGGCGGCAGGATGTGCGCCGGACAGGTATTCGCCGTTCGGGAGGAGAAAGAGAAGAATCTGCGCGCGGCAAACGATTGCGGGGGAACCGGGAGCCGGTTACATGACGTGACGGCGTGGACGCAGCATGTAAGGAAACGCTCGCGGCGAATGCAACGCGCATATCTTGCCCTGACGACGGCTAGGAAATCGGACGAGGCAGTACCTCAATTGCATATCGGCACGCCTTCTCATTACTTGAGAAGGCCGCCGCGTGTGCGTGGAGGCGCCGGGGCGGCTAGCCGCGGGCGTGACGGGATGCCATTTCCTGCAGGTCGAGATCGTGTTCCATCGCGTGCAGCATGTCGTCGTGGATCAGGCCGCCGCGATGCATCCGCAGCAGTTCCGAACGTCCTGCTGCGATGGCGGCGAGCACGACGTCGTAGTGCGCCGCGCGCGCGTCGAGCGGAAAGGCCGCCGCGTTTTCGAACTCGCGCGTGATGCGCGCCCGGTAGCTGTACTGTTCGAGCAGCCGTGGATGCAGCACGCTGCCGTCCGGCGCGTAGGCCAGTGGCTTGATCGCTTCGAGCTGCGCCGCTTCAAGCCGTGCCCATGCCTGCGGTTCCGTCAGATACGTCGCGGCTTGCGTGTCGCCGGCGGGCCGCACGAGCCGGATCACCCAGCCGATCGTCGTGCCCTGCAGCAGCACCGTGAAGAGAATGACGACGACCGCGGAGAACAGGATCAGATCGCGGCCCGGCATGGTTTCGGGCAACGACAGCGCGATGGCCAGCGTCACCACGCCGCGCATGCCTGCCCAGCTGACGACGCAAGCGGAGCGCCAGTCGGCGCGCGGCACGGCGCGGCGCGCGAGGCGATCCAGTATCGCGTTGATCGACTCCAGCCCGAAGGTCCACACGCCGCGCGACACGACCACGGTCAGCACGGTCGCCATCGCCGCCGGGCCGAGCAGCGCGAGCGCGTTGTCGATGCCGCCGAGCCGCTGCATCACGCCGCGCAGCGACAGGCCGATCAGCACGAACACCAGCGCTTCGAACACGAACACGACGACCTGCCAGAACGCGGTGCCGCGCGTCCGCACGGCTGCCGAGAACACTTCATGCTGATGCCAGCCGAGCAGCATGCCGCAGGTCACCGTCGAAATGACGCTCGATACGCCGAGCATTTCTCCCGCGATATAGCTGATCCACGCGGAGATGACCGAGGTGGTGATGATCAGATAGTCGTCGTCGAGCAGGCGCAGCAGACACACGACCACATAGCCGACCACGCAGCCCACCGCCACGCCGCCCACGGCGAGCGCCGCGAAGCTCATGACGGCATGCGACGCGCTGAAGGTGCCCGTCAGCGCCGCCGCCACGGCAAAGCGGAACAGTACGAGACCGGCGGCATCGTTGAGCAGGCTTTCGCCTTCGAGCAGCACCATCAGGCGGCGCGGTAGCGCGAGCCGTTCGAGCACGGCTTTGGCTGCGACGGCATCGGGCGGCGACACGACAGCGCCGAGCGCAAAGCACGCGGCCCAGGGCAGCGACGGCACGACCCAGTGCACGACCACGCCGACGATCCACGTGGTGAACGCGACCGCACCAATGGCGAACAGCAGAATGGGCTTGAGGTAGCGCTTGAAGTCGGTCCAGACGAAGAAGTAAGCGCCATCCATGAGCAGCGGTGGCAGGAAGACGATCAGCACGAGATCGGGATCGAGCACGACGGGCGGCAAGCCAGGCGCGAATGCCATCGCCACGCCGCCGACAAGCAATGCCGCTGCGGGCGGCAGGCGCAGGCGTTTCGCGAGCAGTTCGAGCGCGATGATCGCGATCAGCGAAAGCAATATCAGTTTGAATGCCGATACAGCCGACATGACGCTACGTCTCCTGTCGAGTGCCTGCGAGAGGCCGCCTGCCTGCATCGGCCCGGCGGGATTGTCCAAAGCACGGCAGTGTGCCATCGACGCATGACAGACGGGAGATCCGTTAGCCGAGGGGATTGGTCCGTTGCTTCGAGGGCTTCGTTTCCATCGTGGTGAGACCCTGCATGATGCCGCATTCGTCGACTGCCGATCCCGCGTTGCATCGCGTGCGCAGCGCCGTCAATTGCTGGCGCAAGCGCGTCAGCTCTTCGATGCGCGCGTCGACGTGAGCGATATGCTCGTCGAGCAGCGCGTTGACGGCGCTGCAATCGCCTTGCGGCTGGTCGGACGCCGCCAGCAGCGCGCGGATTTCTTCGTGCGCCATATCGAGGCTGCGGCAGTTGCGGATGAAGCGCAGCCTTTCGATGTGGCTCTGGTTGTAGCTGCGGTAGTTCGAATCCGTCCGTTCGGGCGGCGTGAGCAGCCCTTCCTTTTCATAGAACCGGATCGTCTCGGTCGTGCAGTTGGCCTCTTTGGCCAGTTCCCCAATCCTCATGGCGATGCTCCGGCAGGAAGCCCTTGACCTTGAAGTGGCTTCAAGGTGTGTACTGGGAGCATACCGCACAAAAGGACAGGGTCATGGCACACGATCACCAGCACGCGCTCAGACGCGGACACACGGACACGGACGGTTGCGGCGCACACGCCTGTGGCGGCAGCGCCGACGATCGCGTCCGGCCTCGCACCGCGCAGCGTGCCGTCGAGGCGCTTGCGAAGTCGACGGTGACGGGTGAAACCGTGCGCAGCCAGATGAGGATCATGCAGATGGACTGTCCGACCGAGGAAACGCTGATCCGCAAAAAACTCGGCGATCTGCCCGATGTGCTCGAACTGCAGTTCAACCTGATGCAGCGCGTATTGACGGTGGTGCACCGGGAAGGCGGTCTCGATGCGATCGTCAAGGCGCTCGAAGCGCTCGGCTTTGCACCCGAGCCGGTCGTGGATGCCGGCGCAGCGCCTGCGGCGTCCGAGCGCCGCAAGCCGTGGTGGCCGCTCGCGCTCGCGGGCGTGGCGGCGCTGGGCTCCGAAGCGGCGAGCTGGGTCGGCTTGCCCATGTGGCTGGTCGCTGCGCTTGCGCTGCTGGCTGTCGTGAGTTGCGGACTCGGCACCTACAAGAAAGGCTGGATCGCGCTTCGCAACGGGAACCTGAACATCAACGCGCTGATGAGCATCGCCGTGACGGGCGCTCTGTTGATCGGCCAGTGGCCGGAGGCGGCCATGGTGATGGTGCTGTTCACGGTCGCGGAACTGATCGAGGCGAAATCCCTCGACCGGGCGCGCAACGCGATTCAAGGCCTGATGCGTCTCGCACCCGATACGGCGACCGTCATGCAGCCCGACGGCACATGGGCCGAGATAGAGGCCGCACGCGTGAGCGTGGGTGCCGTCGTGCGCGTCAAGCCGGGCGAGCGTCTCGGGCTGGATGGCGAAGTGGTCAACGGGCGATCGACGGTGAATCAGGCGCCGATCACCGGTGAGAGCATGCCCATCGACAAGGCACCGGGCGATGCAGTGTTCGCCGGGACGATCAACGAAGCGGGATCGTTCGAATATCGCGTGACGGCAGCAGCCAGCAACACGACTCTGGCGCGCATCATCCATGCCGTCGAAGAGGCGCAGGGCGCGAAAGCGCCGACGCAGCGGTTTGTCGACAGTTTTGCGCGGGTCTATACGCCCATTGTCTTTGTGATCGCGCTCGGTGTGGCCGTCGTACCGCCGTTGCTGATGGGCGGCGTGTGGCTCGACTGGGTGTACAAGGCGCTGGTGTTGCTGGTGATTGCGTGCCCGTGCGCACTGGTCATTTCGACGCCCGTCACGATCGTCAGCGGACTCGCGGCAGCGGCGCGGCGCGGGATTCTGGTGAAGGGCGGCACCTATCTGGAACAGGGGCGCAAGCTCGCATGGCTCGCGCTCGACAAGACCGGCACTATCACGCACGGCAAGCCGGTGCAAACGGATTTCGAAATGCGTGCGGGCGACGACATGGATAGCAAGCTCGTCCGCTCGATCGCGGCGAGCCTCGCGGGCCGCTCCGATCACCCTGTATCGACAGCCATCGCGCGTGCCGCCGATGCGGACGGCGTCGCGCGCCTGCCCATCGATGCGTTCGAAGCGATCCCCGGACGCGGCGTCGCGGGCATCGCGAACGGCACGCGCTATTCGCTGGGCAATCACAGGCTCGTCGAAGAACTCGGCCGTTGCTCGCCGGAACTGGAAGCGCGCATCGAGGCGCTCGAGCGCGACGGCAAGACGGTCGTCATGCTCATCGACGCAGCGCGCGTGTACGCGTTGTTCGCTGTCGCCGATACCGTGAAGGACACCAGCAAGGAAGCGATTGCCGCGCTTCATGCGTTAGGCGTGCGCACGGCCATGCTGACGGGCGACAACCCGCACACGGCGGCGGCGATTGCGCGCCAGGTCGGCATCGACCGCGCGGAAGGCAATCAGCTTCCCGAAGACAAGCTCGACGCGGTGAAGCGGCTGTCGGCGGAAGGGGCGATGGTGGGCATGGTCGGCGACGGCATCAACGACGCTCCGGCGCTCGCGCAAGCCGATATCGGCTTCGCGATGGGTGCGATGGGCACGGACACCGCCATCGAAACCGCCGATGTCGCGCTGATGGATGACGACCTCAGGAAGATTCCCGCGTTCATCCGGTTGTCGCGGGCGACGCATGCCGTGCTGGTTCAGAACATCACGTTGGCATTGGCTATCAAGGCTGTTTTCCTTGCGTTGACGATCGGCGGAATCGGCACGATGTGGATGGCCGTGTTCGCGGATGTCGGGGCCAGTCTGCTGGTGGTGGGGAACGGGTTGCGGTTGCTGCGCAAGTGAACGGGAGAAGCGAAATGGGCTGGTTAGAACGAATGCTGGGTGGGCATCACGGCGGGCAAGGTGGAAGAGGGCGTGGTCACGGCCATGGGCATGGGCATGGGCATGGTGGTTCTCATGGAGACAGGCGCACTCATGAAGGTGACTATGGTGATGAACGAAGCCGCCATTCGAACGATGCTTGGGGTAGAGCGCCCACAGTGACTCCCGCGACGCGCGCAGAGCGCTCATGCCCGAAATGCGGAGCCGCGAATGCGACAGAGGCGCGCTTTTGCAGCCAGTGTGCGACTTCGCTGGTTCCACGATCCTGTGCAAGCTGCAGCCAGGCGCTCGCGCACGACGCGAAGTTTTGTGGGCAGTGCGGGGCGCCGGTCGTGGCCTGAGTTCGCGCGCTGGCGCCAGGCCGCTAGCAGTAGCGAAGGGCGACATTGGCGCCGCCCATCCTCTGCTCGCTTAAACCAGCGTAATCGTCACCTCGATATTCCCGCGCGTCGCCTTCGAATACGGGCAGGTCTGATGCGCGCGGTCAACCACTTCCTGCGCCACGTCGCGCGGCAGGCCCGGCAGACTTACATTCAGACGCGCCTGAATGAAATAGGCGTTATCGGTGGTGCCGAGATCGATCTCGGCGTCGACGCTGGTTTCCGCCGGCAGCGAGATCTTCAGGCCGCGTGCCGCAAGGCCCATCGCGCCGATGAAGCACGCCGACCACCCCGCGCCGAGCAGCTGCTCGGGGTTCGTGCCGGCGCCCGTGCTGCCCGGCGTCGACAGCTTGATGTCGAGACGGCCATCGTCGCTGCGCGCGGCGCCTTCGCGGCCGCCCGTCGTGTGAACCTTGCCTGTGTACAGAACGTTGTCGATACGCGTCATGGTGTGTGCTCCTTTGAAGTGGTTGAAGGACCAGCAATCGATGACACGTATTGAAGCGCCTGGATGTATCTCGCATGTGTCGTGGAAACGCGTGTGTGTATGCGCATGTATCCGCCCGCGCGCCCGATACATGGCAGTACAAAGCGGCATGGGATTACGCGCCGCGTCCCGCCTTGCGCGCTTCGTCGAGCATGAATTCGATGAATTGCGAGGTCGCGCGCGTGTGGTGCAGGTTCGGCATATACAGCATGTACATGTTCGTGCCGAAGATGCTGAGCCGCCACGGGTCGAGCGCTGTGACGACGTTGCCGCGCCGGATATCGTCGTGCACGACGTAATCGGGCACCAGACCGACGCCGAGGCCGGCAAGAATCGCCTCGCGCAAAAACAGGAAGTTCTCGGAGATCAGTCCCGGCTCCAGCAGGACTTCGTGCCGTTCGTCGCGCAGATAGGCCGCGAGGCGAAGCTGGCGGCCCACTACCGTCGATGTGATCAGCGGCGCGCTGCGCAGCGCGTCGAGCTGCGTCGGCATGCCATGCTGCGCAGCGTATTCCGCCGATGCACACGCGACCCAGCGCACCGGTCCCATGTCGCGCGCGACGAGATTTTGCGGCGGCTCCGACATCACGCGCACGGCAATGTCCACCTCGTCGCGCAGCAGGTCTTCCACACGATTCTCGAACATCACATCGAGGACGATGCCGGGAAATTCACGCTTGAACGCGATCAGCCACGCCGACATCACCAGTTGCCCGTAGCCGCTCGGCACCGACAGGCGCACGCGGCCTTGCAGGCTTTCGCCGAGCGTCGATATCGATTCCTGCGCGGCGTGCAGCGAATTGCGGATCGCGCGGCCATGCTCGTAGAGCTTGAGGCCGATCTCGGTCGGTTCGACACGGCGCGTCGTGCGCCGCACCAGTTGCAGGCCGATCGACTTTTCGAACTGGTTCAGGTGATAGCTGACGTTGGCGCGCGTCATCTTGAGCCGGCGCGCGGCTTCGCTGAGATTGCCGGCGTCGATGATTTCGACCAGCAGCGTGAGCGCGTTGACGTCCATAGCAGTTTGACTGTCAAAAAATCCTTGACACTCTGTCAATCCGCGATGCGATTGTCAATTGCCTTTATCCCCAAGACAATCCATGACGATTCCGCCTATCTGCTGCATGAGGAGACAAAACCGATGTCACAGCCCGCCGCCAACGCGCCCGCCTTGCCTGTCAGCCATGAACTGCGCGGCAATATTCTGCTCGTCACCGTCGATAATCCGCCCGTCAACGCGCTGGGCGTGGACGTGCGGCGCGGCCTTGTCGCAGCGATCGACGCCGCCGAGGCGAACGCGGCGGCGCGCGCGGTGCTGATCGTCGGCGCGGGTCGCAATTTCATCGCGGGTGCCGATATCCGCGAATTCGGCAAGCCGCCGCAGATGCCGACGTTGCCCGACGTGTGCAACCGCATCGAGATGTGCAGCAAGCCGGTGGTGGTCGCGATTCATGGCGCGGCGCTGGGCGGCGGGCTGGAGATCGCGCTGGCGTCGCATTACCGGCTGGCAGTGGCTGGCGCGAAGCTCGGTTTGCCGGAAGTGCGGCTCGGCCTGTTGCCCGGCGCGGGCGGCACGCAGCGCGCGCCGCGCCTGACGGGCGCCGAAGCTGCGCTGTCGCTGATGCTGAGCGGCAAACATATCGGCGAACAGGAAGCGCTGACGATCGGTCTTGTCGATCGCGTCGGCCAGAGCGACGACGTGCTCGCCGAAGGGCTGGCCTATGTGCAGCAACTGCTGGTCGAGCACGCACCTGTGCGGCGCACGCGCGATGCACGAGGCCTCGCGGACAACGAAGCCACCGCAGCAGCCATCTCCGCCGCGCGCGCCGATACCGCGAAGAAATCGCGCGGCCTGCTGTCGCCGCTAAAGATCGTCGATTGCGTCGAGGCGGCGCTTAACCTGCCTTTCGACGAAGGCATGCGCTTCGAGCGCGCGCAGTTTCTCGAATGTCTCGACAGCCCGCAGCGCGCGGCGCTCGTTCATGCGTTCCAGGCCGAGCGCGAAGTGCAGAAATCGCCCGAGACGCGCAGTGCGCAGCCGCGCCCGGTCGAGTCGGCGGGCGTGGTGGGCGGCGGCACGATGGGCGCGGGCATTGCCGTCGCGCTGCTCGACGCGGGCCTGCCTGTGACGATGGTCGAGCGCGACGAGGAATCGATTGCGCGCGGCCGCGCGAACGTCGAAAAGGTCTATGACGGTTTGATTTCAAAAGGGCGTTTGAGCGCCGAGGGCAAGGCGAAGAAACTCGCGCGCTTTACCGGCAGCACGTCCTACGATGCGCTCGCGCAGGTCGATATCGTGATCGAAGCCGTGTTCGAGGACATGGCCGTGAAGCTTGCCGTGTTCGCGCAACTCGACCGCGTATGCAAGGCGGGCGCGGTGCTCGCCACCAATACGTCGTATCTCGACATCGACGCGCTCGCGGCCACGCTCTCGCGTCCGCAGGACGTGATCGGGCTGCATTTCTTTTCGCCCGCGCACATCATGAAGCTGCTGGAAGTCGTGGTGCCGGCGCAAGTGAGCGCTGACGTCGTCGCGACGGCTTTCGATCTGGCGAAAAAGCTCCGCAAGGTGCCCGTGCGCGCAGGCGTCTGCGACGGCTTCATCGGCAACCGGATGCTGGCTGTGTATCGCGCGGCGGCTGACCATCTGATGGAGGATGGCGCGTCGCCGTATCAGATCGACAAGGCGGTACGCGAATTCGGCTTTCCGATGGGACCGTATCAGGTGATCGATCTGGCGGGCGGCGACATCGGCTGGGCCACGCGCAAGCGCCGCGCGGCAACGCGCGATCCGAACGCGCGCTACGTGCAGATTCCCGACCGTCTGTGCGAGCGCGGCTGGTTTGGCCAGAAGACGGGGCGCGGCTTTTACCGTTATGAGGAAGGCAAGCGCGCAGGCGCGCCCGACTCCGAAGTGGAAACGATCATCGATGCCGAGCGCCAACGCGCCGGCGTGGCGCCGCGCGCACTCAGCGACGAGCAGATCGTGCGCCGCTACATGGCCGCGATGATCAACGAAGGTGCGAACGTGTTGCACGAGCGCATTGCGCTGCGGCCGCTCGATGTCGACGTGACGCTGATGAACGGCTTTGGTTTTCCGGCACATCGCGGTGGGCCGATGCATTACGCCGATACGATTGGCCTCGCCGCGTTGCTCGCGGATATTCGTGAGTTCGAAAAGCAGGATCCCGTGTTCTGGCGGCCATCGCCGTTGCTGGTGGAACTGGTCGAACGCGGCGCGACCTTTGCGAGCCTGAATCAGTCGGCTTGATGAGGGAACGGCGGTGGTGACGGCGATCTTCGATACTTGTTAAAGATCGTCAAATCCGCCAGATCTTCGTTGATGGATCGGGCATAAAGTCCGAGAATGAAATTGCGGTGACCGTACCGCAAGTAAGTGGCAAGTTAAGGCCGCAGCTATCGCGCTGCGGCTTTTTTTTATTGTGGCGTTATTGCTTTGCCTTCTTGCCTGCTGCCTCGCACTATTGCGCCGCCGTCAGCCTTGGCCCAACACGGGATGGCTGTGCCGACTCCTGCTGCCCCTTGCGCTGATCAGAAACCGCTTCAATCCCCTTTCGGGTGACATCTTCGAGAAACACCAGGCGGGATCGGAAATACTCGGCCCGTAACTGCGCATCGAGAACCTGTTGCTCCGCGCGAAACAATTCCATGCGTAATTCATTAAGCGCGCGTTCGGCCTGTTTCTCTGGAGTCGGAGCGTGGCGTGCTGCCCAGTTTGCAATCCACATCAGCATGATGAACCCCTCGCGTTCAAGCTGGCTTGCTCAAGCTGCATTCGCTGCAGCGCCTGTTCGATACGATCGCGCATGCCCGGCGCATCGGCACATGGGCCAGAACGGCCTGAAGCGGCCTGAAAACTATCCGCGCCGGTTTGCCAAACAATGTTAGTGAAGTTTTGACTGCACGCAGTGCGTTTTTTAGCAGCGATCGGCCGCGCGATCATATGCGCAGACGAATGATCGCGTGTTTCCATCACTTGACAATTGCTAAAAGATTTTGAGATACGAATCTCATATAGTACGGACAAGGTTTCGCAATGAAGCCTACGGGGGATACAAACGGCAGCAATCAGGGAGAAACGGCGATTCGCATTTCGGCGGGAATGACGAATGAGAAACTGACAAAGTCTTACTCGCCAATTTACAAAACAAACGAGGTGAACAACGATAGTTGTAAGACAGCGCGGAGGCCAATTCATGATCCGCTGAAGGGCGCAATCGACGATCCGGCAATCTTTGCATGATTTTATTGCGCCCTCTTTTTATACTATTCCTCCCTATTGTGAAAAACGTTGATGCCGGATGGCGATTCGCGGGCAAACGGGGTGCGTCGGCGCAGGGAATCTGAATCGTCGTTGTTTATCGAGGAGCGGGTGTGTTTCAGGCCAGGCACCACGCGCATTCCATTCAGGACGGGCAAGCGCACGCATAAGCGTTGACGGCGTATCGGCGATCGAACGACAAAGAAGACGATGACGTAGTGGCGCTGAACAGCGCTCAGGCGTAAGCGCCGCAGACGACACAACGCGACGCGCGCGCGTCCGCGCATGGCTACGCAGCGAGGCGCGAATGCGCGCAACGTTGGCCCTATGAATCATTTCGCGTGCGGGGTTCTATGAGAATTGCAGTCCTGGACGATGATGTGGCGCAGGCCGATCTGGTCTGCCAGTCGCTGGCGGTCGATGGTCACGATTGCCATGCGTTCGCCGAAGGCCGCGCGCTCGTCAAGCATTTGCGCAGACAGACATTCGATTTGCTGGTGCTCGACTGGAACGTGCCGGACATGTCGGGCGAAGAAGTGCTGCAGTGGGTGCGTCAGAGTCTGTCCGACCGTCTGCCTGTGCTGTTCATGACCAGCCGCAGCCGCGAGACCGACATCGCCGCGATGCTCAACAAGGGCGCGGACGACTACGTCGTCAAACCTGTCGCATCGAGTGTGCTGCTTGCGCGCGTGCGCTCGCTGCTGCGCCGTGCGTATCAACTCAACCAGAGCGCGACGAGAGAGAGCTTCGGCGAATTCGAATTCGAACTGGGATCGAAGCAGGTGATCGCGCGTGGCACCTCCGTCACGTTGACGCAAAAGGAATTCGAGCTCGCGCTGTTGCTGTTCCGGCATCTGAGCCAGCCTTTGTCGCGTGCCCATATTCTCGAAGCGATCTGGCGGCAGGACGTCGACATTCCGTCGCGCACGATGGACACGCATGTGTCGATGCTGCGTGCCAAACTCGGCCTTCGCCCCGAAAACGGCTACCGGTTGACACCGATCTACGGCTACGGCTACCGGCTGGAGCGGATCGAAAAGGAGGATGCGTGACGGTAGCAGGTCCGGACACAACGCCGCGTGACCCGGCGCGCGCGGCGCGGCGCGCTCCCGGCTCCGGCCTGGTAGCGGTTCTTGCGGCGGCATTCTGCCTGCTGCCTGTCAGTTCAAACGCGCAGAAGTCTGACAAGCCTGCACGCGAAGCGACCACGATCTACGTGACTCGCGCGGGCGACACGCTCTACGATCTGGCCGATCGCTATCTGCGCGATCCGCGCGACTGGGTGGTGCTGCGCAAACTCAATCATGTGGCTGATCCGCTGCATCTGCAGCCCGGTGTGCAACTGCGCTTGCCCGTCACGTTGCTGAAGCAGGAGCCGAGTACGGCGCGTGTGGTTGCCGTCAGCGGCCCCGCTACGCATGCGTTCAGACAGAATCCGTTCGTGCCCGTCACGGTCGGCATGGTGCTGGTCGAAGGCGACCGCGTGCGCACGGGACACGAAGGTTTCGTCACGCTGGAACTCGACGACGGTTCCCACGTGTCCGTGCCGCAGGACAGCACCATTGAAATCGGCGCGTTACGCCAGACCGTCCTGACTGGCTCGAAAGATCGCGTGATCAATCTGAAGCAGGGCGAAGTGGACAGCGAAATCAATCACGCGACAAAGAAAGACGACCGCTTCCAGATCCGTTCGCCGTCCGTGGTGGCGGGCGTGCGCGGCACGCGCTTTCGCGTGAACTATGACGGCGATGAGCAATCGACCGCCGTGGCCGTGCTCGACGGCGCCGTCGGCGTCGATGCAGCACGCATGCCGCCGCGTGCACCGGGCGTGCCGCTGCAGGCATCGACGCAACTTGTTGGCGCGCATTTCGGCAGCGTCACGCGCGCGACGGGCGGCGTCGGCGGGCCGGTCGCGCTGCTGCCGGCGCCGGCGCTGGCCGATCCCGGCAAGATGCAGGACGACAAGGAGGTCGCCTTCGATCTCGTGCCCGACCCGAACGCGCACGCGTATCGCGTGCAGATTGCGCGCGACGCCGACCTGTTCGACCTGATCCGCGATCAGCGCGTGACTACGCCGCACGCGTCGTTCGGTGCTTTGCCCGACGGCAACTACTTCGTGCGTATTGCATCGATTGATGGAATTGGGCTTGAAGGTCTGCCGCAAACCTATGCATTCGAGCGGCGTCAGTTCGGGCTCGATGTGTCGGCGGGACAGCGCGCGGGCAGCCGCGATTTCGAGTTCCGCTGGCTCGCGAGCCGCACGGGTGTCGAGACGCGCTTTCGCTTCGTGCTCGCCACCACGGACGATCTGCGCGACCCGCTCGTCGATCGCACCGATCTGACGGCGGGGCAGATTGTCGTGTCCGACTTGCCGCCGGGCGTCTACTACTGGACCGTGATCGCCGAGCAGTTCGAGAACGGCCGCTTCTACCAGAAGGGCAGTTCGATCCGCTCGTTTACACTGGCCCGGTGATGACCACGGGTGGCCCGCGCATGAGCTTCGATCCGCGCATACGTCTTGGGCGGCCTGTCGGGCGCCGCTTTCTGTTCGAATGGCTGTGCATCGGTTGCCTCGGGATCGTGGTGATCCTGGCCTGTTCGCCCGGACGGCTGACGGCGAGCGTCGATCATCTCGTCTACGACGGCTTGTTGCGCTTGCGCGCGCAACCGGTGCTGCCCGATATCGCGGTCATCGAAATCGATAACGCGAGCATTGCGCGGCTCGGCCGCTGGCCGTGGCCGCGCGCCGTGCATGCGCAGCTGCTCGACGCCATCGCCAGAGATCATCCCGCCGCGGTGGTGTACGACGTGCTCTTCACCGAGCCGGCACCGGACGATGCGCAACTCGCGCGCGCAGTCGCCGCGACGCCGACGTATCTGCCCATTCTGCTTTCCCCCGAAGACGCCGGTGGTGCGCGTGTCGCCGTCAAACCCGTCGAGCCGCTGGCGAGCGCCGCCGCAGGGCTCGGCCATATCAACCTCGAAGTGGACGGCGACGGCATCGTGCGCAGTGTCGCGCTGTTCGAAGGCGACGCGCACATGCGCTGGCCGCAACTGATGGTGCCCGTGTGGCGCGCCATCCACCAGGGCGCGGTACGGCCTGTGCCGCCTGTGAGCGGCACGGCAGCAGCGGACCTGCCAGACCATGCAGCAACCACGAAAGACAGCGAAGCGCGCGTGCTGATTCCATTCAGTCCGCTCGCGCAGACTTATCCGAGCGTGTCGTTTGCAAGCGTGCTGGCGGGCGACGTGCCCCAAGACCTGTTGCGCGGCAAGATCGTGTTGATCGGCGTGACGGCGTCGGGTCTTTACGACCGCTTCTCGACGCCCGTGTCGGGGCGGCTCGGGCCGTTGCCGGGCGTCTACATTCACGCGAACGTGCTCGATACGCTCGTGACGGGCCGCGCGATCGAGCCTGTCAGCGGACTGTGGGTGTTCGCTGTGTCGCTGGTGCCGCTCGCCATGTTGCTCGCCGGGCTGCTGGTGTTGTCGCCGCTGCGCTCGCTGCTGATGACGATCGTGCTGTGCGCAGCGATGCTCGCCTTCAGCGCCGCGCTGCTGTACGGCATGCGGCTGTGGATGTCGCCCGTGCCGGCGATTGTCGGCCTTGCCGCCGTGTATCCGATCTGGAACTGGCGGCGGCTCGAAATGACCATGTCGTATCTGCGCAAGGAACTGCAGCGCCTCGCCGATGAACCGTATCTGTTGCCCGAAGCGCCGCAGCGCAGCCGCGAGTTCCGCGGTGACGCGCTCGCGCAGCAGATGGCGCTGATGGCGCAGGCCGCGCGGCGTGTGCAGGACATGAAGCAGTTCGTCTGGAACAGCCTCGATAGCGTGCCGGAGCCGATTCTCGTGGGCGACGTGCACGGCGTCGTGCTGATCGCGAACCACGCGGCGAAGGCGTACTTCGAGCGGCTCGGCGCGGCAGCGCCCGAAGGCATGCAACTGCGTCACGTGCTGGGCGATCTCGCGTTCGTGAAGGCCATCGATTCCAGCCCGGAAGCCGACGCACTGGGACGCGCGCATTGGCCCGCGCTGCTCGATCCTGGCCGTGCTGCGTTCGTCGATCTGATGGAGCGCGGCATCGAGGTGCGCGACCGTAACCAGCGCGATCATCTGCTGCGCTATGCGAAGTGCACCGATGCGCAAGGCGCGGTGATCGGATGGATTGCGGGTCTCGTCGATGTGACGGCTGTGCACGCCGCCGAGCGCCTGCGCGAAGATGCGTTGCGGCTGCTGTCGCACGATATGCGTTCGCCGCAGGCCTCGATTCTCGCGCTCGTCGAACTCGAGCGGGCGCGCTCGCCGTCGCCCGATGCGGGACGCCTGCGCGAACTGCTGAATCGCGTCGAACGCTATGCGCAACGCGCGTTGATGCTCGCCGACGATTTCGTGCAACTGGCGCGCGCCGAATCGCAGGCGTATGTGCTGGAGCCTGTCAGTCTCGATGAACTCGTGATCGATGCCAGCGACGAAGTGTGGCCGCAAGCGCAAGCCAAGCACATTCGCCTCGAAGCGGCCTACGATGAAGTAGGCGATGGCCACTGGATCAACGCGGACCGCTCGCTGATGACGCGCGCACTCGTCAACATCCTGAACAACGCAGTGAAATATAGTCCGCCCGACACGCGCATCACCTGCGCGGTCGCGCAGCAGGAAAGCGAGTCAGGTGCCGGGCCCGCACGGGTGCGCTGCACGATCCGCGACGAAGGCTACGGCATCTCCGCCGAGAACCAGGCGCATCTGTTCGAGCGGTTCCAGCGCTTTCACGAAAGCGAACGGCCCGAAGCGACGGGCACGGGACTCGGCATGGCGTTCGTGAAGGCAGTCGTGATGCGGCACGGCGGCGATGTGCGGGTAGACAGCACGCCCGGCAAAGGCACGGCATTCACGATCACGCTGCCCGCACTCGACGAGACAGATGCGTGAGCGCCAGATCCTGCACAACAGAACCCGATTCGATGGAAGCGAGAAGAACGTGAAAAGAACGCTGAGTGGTGGTGCTGTCGTGGCTGCGTGCGTATTGGCGCTTGCCGGATGCGCGGCTGTGACGACCGACGTCCAGGTGTCGGGTTCGCCGCTCGTGCTGCAGGGCGAGCGCACCTATGCGATCGTGCAGACGCCGACGCAGGAAACAGGCACGGCACGCCAGCAGTACGAAGCGCTGATTCACAACGAACTCGGCCACTACGGTCTGGTCGACCGTGACGTGGATCGCGCGAGCTACATGCTGTCGCTTGCATACGATACGCGGCCCGCAGCCGTCGGCGTGACGGTGGGCGACTGCGCCGGTTCAGCCTGCAATGGCGCGGCGCAGCCTAGCTTCTCGCTGTTCGGGCGCGAGTATCAGCACTCGATGACCTTGCGTCTGTTCGAAGCCTCGACGGGCAAGGAAGTCTACAAGGTCACCGCGATCAGCCGCGACCGCAATGCCGACACGCTGCATCCCATTCCGTGGCTCGTCAAAAGCGCGTTTGCGCAGTTCCCGTTCAACGAGTACGGAAGCTGGCGGGTGAAGCTGCGCAATGCCAGTGACGCAGCGGCACAGCCGGAAGTGGTGACTGTGACGCAACTGGACCGGTAAAGTCGGGCGTTACGGGTGCGTCTTGTTCCTGAATGCCGCCTCGCCTGCGTCTGATACTTCGACCCATTTTTTATCGGGCGGCGCATCGTCGACGTAGCTGTCGTGCCAGTTCCACCATTTGTACGTGGGCGTTTGCGGATAGCCTTCGGGCGAATCCTCCCAGACCTCTTGCCGGCCTAGCGGCGTGATGTCGAGATAATTCCACGTGCCGCCCATCTGCTCGTCGCCGCGATTGTTGATGAAATAGGTGCGGAAAATACGCTCGCCGTCGCGATAGAACACGTTCGTGCCGTGCCATTCATCCACGCCGAAATCGGCGTCGAAGCTGTCCGTGATCGTGAACCACGGAATCTGCCAGCCCATGCCTGCCTTCAATCGCGCAATATCGGCTTGCGGCGCGCGCGATACGAACACGAGCGTCGTGTCGCGTGCGTTCAGATGCGCGAGATGCGCAACCTGATCGGCCACCATCGAGCAACCGCGGCATGCGTGTTCGGGCCAGCCGAATACGCCTGGCTCATAGAACGCGCGATACACGATCAGTTGACGCCTGCCATTGAACAGATCGCCCAGACTGAGCTTGCCGGATGGACCTTCGAACGCGTAGGTCTTATCGACTGCGGTCCACGGCATGCGGCGGCGCTCGGCGGCGAGCGCATCGCGCGCCCGGGTATGCGCCTTTTCTTTCACCAGCAGTTGCTGGCGCGCGGCTTCCCATTCTTCCTGCGACACGACGGGCGGCGTGCGCATCGCGGCTTGTCCGTCGCGGGTGGTTTTATCGTCTGACGTAGTCATGGCTCTTGCGACCTCCTGATGTGAACAGAACGCCGCGCCTCACGGATGAGGCGCGGCTTCTCGGGTTGTTCATCGCGTTGCTTGCCGTGAGACAGTCTGAACCGGCGAAGACAAACGCTGGGAGTAACAAGTCTGGCGATATTTCCTTTACGTCCTGGAGTGCAACGGACGTGCCCGGTTTGCCCGCTTACGCGCCTTGCGAACACGCCTGGATGACGCGGCGTGCGCTCATGGCTCGCCAGTAGGTCAGGAAGCGTCCAGCGAACATGCCGGCCACGGCGCCCGACACGGCTGCGCTGATCAACATGTACATGCCGAGCGACGCGAAGCTGGTCGTGGTTGCCAGTTCGACGCCGAGCCAGAACTTGGCCACGAAGGTGATGACGATCAGCGCGAGCGGCAGCATCGAGCCGGGCAGCATCACCGTGTTCTTGATGGGATCGACGATAAAGCGCGAGCGGCTCGCGATGAACACGCCAGCGGCGACGCCCACCATGGCGGCCACGACCCAGATGATGGCGTCGGCCCAACCCGTCAGCGGGTCCGTGATCAGATGCACGATGCCCCAGACCGCGAACACGGCCGGCACGATGGCGAGTTTCGAGAGCGGCGAGGTGCCGCTGTTCATGGCCTTGAGGCCGCGCGAAAGCAGGAAGGCGAGCAGCACCCAGACCCAGATGGGTGTGCCTTGAAAGATGGCTGCGAGCGACATGACGGTATCTCCTTCAGACGTATTCTTCAGACGGGTAGGTAAGCAGCGACTACGGTTTGTACGATTCGATGGGATGCATCGTAGCGACGGGGAATTAGCGAAGAATGAGGAGGCTGAAACGCGAACGCGGGCGCCGAATCGGGCGGCAAACCTGTGCAAACGGCGCCGCGATAAAAAATTGCTCGAACGCGGGTGTGATCGACTGGATTTTGCGTCGCGGGCCAGTCTGCGAATTTTGGCTATCGGGGCGCGCGAATACGATGAATGCAGCCTTGTGACGCATTCAGGGCGGTAGCGGATGGCGAATCGTCCATCTTCGAGCGCGAGCCAATTTACCTAGCAGACGACCATGCAAACACATCGACCCCTATCGCTTCTGATGTTCACCGCGCTTGGCTTGCAGCCGCTCGCGGCGCACGCGGATCTCACCGTGAAGATCGGCCAGGTTTCGCCTTTGACGGGCGAGCTGTCGCACATCGGCAAAGACGACGAAAACGGCGTGCGCCTCGCTATCGAGGATCTGAACAGTCGGAAGATGCGCATCGGCGGACAGAGCGTGACCTTCGTGCTCGATTCGCAAGACGATGCCGCCGATCCGAAAACCGCCGTCACCGTCGCGCAGAAGCTGATCGACGATGGCGTGGCGGGCGTGGTCGGACACGCGAATTCAGGCACGTCGATACCGGCGTCGAAAATCTATTCGGACGCGGGCGTGCCGATGATCACCGAATCCGCGACCAACCCGAAACTCACGCAGCAAGGCTTCACCAACGTGTTCCGCATGGTGGCCAACGACGTGCGCCAGGGCAACGTGATCGGCACGTACATGGTTCACGATCTCGCCGCGAAGAAGGTCGCCATCGTCGATGACCGCACGGCATACGGGCAAGGACTCGCCGACGAAGTCGAGAAAGCCGTCAAGGCGGCGGGCGGCAATGTCGTCGCGCGCGAGTACGGCACCGACAAGACCAGCAACTGGACGGCGATTCTCACCACCATCAAGAGCCGCCAGCCGGACGGTATCGTATTCACGGGCGGCGATACGCAGGCTGCGGCGTTCGTGCAGCAGGCGCAGAAGCTCGGCGTGAAGGTCAAGTTCATTGCCGGCGACGAAGCCTGCACGCCGCAGTTCATCAAGCTCGCGGGCACAGCGATGAGCAGCGACGCTTATTGCACGCTGGCAGGCGTGCCGCCGGCGAAGATGCCGCAAGGACCGGCGTTCTTCAAACGCTATGAGCAGCGCTTCGGTGTGCCCGTGCAACTCTACGCGCCGTATGCGTACGACGCCGTCATCGCGATGGCGAACGCGATGCAGGCAGCGGGATCGACCGATCCGAAAGCGTATCTGCCGAAGCTGCGTGAGGCGAAGCTCGACGGCGTGACGGGCGCGATCCAGTTCGACGACAAAGGCGATATCCGCAACGGCGCGATTACCGTTCGCCAGTTCGATCAGGGCAACTGGACCGACCGCTCCGTGATTCGCTGATGCATGGTCGATCTGGGATGCACGTCATTCGATGTCGATATCGACCGGCACGCCGAGACCGACTTTCACGCGGCTCATGCTCACCAGCGTCTTGAAGCGCTTGACGTTGTTGTTCGAGAAGAAGAGTTGCCGCGTGAGTTCGGTGTACTGGTCCATGTTGCGCACCGTCATGACGAGCACGAAATCCCATTCACCCGCGACGTAGTAGCACTGCTGGATCTGCGGACATTGTGAGAACGTGCGTTTCATCGCGTCGAGCAGATCGATCTGTTCGCTCTCGACTTCGACGTTCGCAATGATCGTGAGCGCGTAGTCCACCTTTTCCGGTGCGACGATAGCCGAGTAACGGTCGATCACGCCTTCGTCCGAAAGACGCCGCAGCCTGCGGTTGACGGCGGCTGTCGACAGGTTCACGCGCGCGCCGAGTTCCGTTTGCGGAATTTGCGCATCGCGCTGCACTTCCATCAGAAGTTTGCGGTCGAAGTTATCGAGTTGAGTCGCCATGATTTCGCGTCGAAGCCGTGATGGAAGAGATATTTTTGCACGAAGCCATGAAAAACAGGGACTTTATTGATGGTGTCGCGCAATATCATTTCATCACTGGACCACAACGGAGCAATATCGAATGCTGATCGCCAATCCCCGTGCCGTGCGCGACACCTACCCGGACACGCTGCGGGCCATTCTTGATGTCGAGTCCGCGGAGCAAAGCCGTGCATGGCTGTCGGGCTGGAACCTGATCAGCCGCGAAGCGACGCCGCTGTGGACGTTGCCGGATACAGCTGCACAGCTTGGTATCGCGCAACTCTGTGTGAAGGACGAGTCGTTCCGCTCGCCGCTTGGCAGCTTCAAGGCGTTGGGCGCGCCCGTTGCGTTGATGCGTCTGGTCATGCGTTTATGGCACGCGCACGATATCGATCCGCACGCGCTCATCAACGGCCGCTACGCCGATATGCTTACGAACCTCACCGTAATCAGCGCCACTGACGGCAACCACGGCAAGGCGCTCGCGGCGGCTGCGCAGAGCATCGGCTGCCATTGCGTGATTGTGCTGCACGCCAACGTGAGCACGGAGCGCGAACAGGCGATTGCCGCTTACGGCGCACATATCGTGCGCATTGCGGGCAACTACGATGAATCCGTCGAGCATGCCGCGCAACTTGCGAAGACCAACGGCTGGCATGTCGTTTCCGATACCTCATACGACGGCTACGAAGCCATTCCGCGCGATGTCATGCAGGGATACGGCGCGATTGCCGCGGAGATCATCGAGCAATCGGCGAGCAGCATGAATGCGCAGCCTGGGTTCACGCATGTGTTCCTGCAAGGCGGCGTGGGCGGGCTGGCGGCGGGTATCGCGAGTTATTTGTGGGAACGTGCGGGCGCGCAAAGGCCGCGCTTCATCGTGGTCGAACCGCGCCAGGCGGATTGTCTGTATCAGAGCGCGATGGCCGGGCGTGCAACGCACGCGACAGGATCGGTCGATTCCGTGATGGCGGGTCTTGCATGCGGAGAAGCATCGCCGCTTGCGTGGAAAATCCTTGAGCAGTGCGTCGACGATTTCATGCTCATCGACGATGCCGATGCAGTCGATGCCACGCGCCGTCTCGCCAGTCCTTCAGGTGGCGATGTGCCGCTGGTTGCGGGCGAATCGGGTGCGGCCGGTTTCGCGGGTCTTTGCACCTTGATGCGCGACAGCGAACTTGCGCGTGCGGTGGGTCTGGATGAGCATGCGCGCGTGCTCGTGATCAACACGGAGGGCGCGACGGCGCCTGCTGCTTATGCGCAAGTCGTCGGTGAGTCTGCGCAAGAAGTGGCCGCGCGTCAGCAGGCGTGGCTGCAAAGCTGCGTGCGATAGCCCGCGCATCCAATCCGATCGACAAGGACAAACGCTATGGAAAGCACGCTGCAGGGACAATTGAAGAGCTGGCGACAGCACTTGCATCAGTATCCCGAGACGGGTTTCGAAGAGGGCAATACGTCCGACTACGTGGCGAATGTTCTGACGACGCTAGGACTCGACGTGCATCGCGGTATCGGCGGAACGGGGCTGGTGGCGAACCTGAAGATCGGCGACGGCAAGCGTGCAATCGGGCTGCGTGCCGACATGGACGCGCTGAACATCACCGAGCAGGCACCCACACGAACGCACGCATCGCGCACGCCGGGAAAAATGCATGCGTGCGGACATGACGGCCATATGTCGATGATGCTGGGCGCAGCGCGTCTGCTGGCCGAGCGGCGTAATTTCGACGGCACGGTGCGTTTCATCTTCCAGCCTGCCGAAGAGCATGGACGCGGCGCCAAGGCGATGATGGCCGATGGCCTGTTCGAGCGCTTTCCCCTCGATGCGATCTTCGGCGCGCACAACATGCCAGGGATGCGTGCAGGCACATTCGCGACGCGCGCGGGCGGCATCATGGCGAGCGAAGACAACTTCGTCATTCACATCAAGGGACGCGGCACGCATGCGGCGCGGCCTCACATGGGTGTCGATCCGATTGTGGTGGCATCACAGGTCGTGCTGGCGTTACAGACCATCGTGTCGCGTAATCTCGATCCGAGTTTGCAGGCGGTGATTTCGTGCACCGAGTTCATCACCGATGGACTGCGCAACGTGATTCCGTCGAACGTGATCATCAGGGGCGATACGCGTAGCTATTCACGCGACGTGCAGAAGTTGCTGGAAACGCGCATGCGGGAAGTGAGCGAAGGCATTTGCCGGACGCATGGCGCCGAATGCACGTTTGAATATACGCATGAGTTCGCGCCGACGGTGAATGCCGCGCAATGTGTCGATGTTGCGGTGAGTGCGGCGCGCAACGTCGTCGGTATGGAAAACGTCGATGCCGACGTGCAGCCGATGATGATTTCCGAAGACTTCGGCGCGTTCTTGCAGGTTGTGCCGGGCAATTTTATTTTCATCGGCAATGGTGACACGGCAGAGAAGGGCGGCGTGCCATTGCATAACGCTACTTACGATTTCAACGACGATATTTTGCTGATGGGAGCGCGTTATTTCGCTGAATTGGCGCGGCTTGAATTGCCCGTTGAGTGAGCTTAGAAGCGACTCGTAAGAGACAGTAAGGGCGCTGTTTGAATCGTTGTGAAGGAAAACACTCTTACCTTGTTTGGGGAGTGTTCGATGAAGAAAACTGTATCTGTGGTGTTGCTTGCTGTTTCGTGTGTTGTCGCTCAAGGGCAGGCGTTTGCGCAGTATGCGCCGGGGGATGATGGCGGGCCGGGGCATCATTCCACAGCCGACGAACGCGGTGGTTCTGATGGTCCTGGCGGACCTGGCGGTCCGGTGCATCGCGAGGCGTCGCGTGGGCCTGTGCCGCATCGTGACTGGCATCGCGGAGATCGTCTGCCGCCTGATTATCGCGGTCCGCAATATGTCGTCGACGATTGGCGTGGGTATGATCTGCAGCCGCCGCCGTCAGGGTATCAGTGGGTTCAAGTCAATGGTGACTTTGTGCTTGCTGCGGTGGCTACGGGTGTGATTTCTAGTATTTTGCTGGCGGCGCATCGGTGATTGTTCTTGCCTGCGGCCTTTTTTTGTCGCTGGCGTCCGCGGTTTGTTAGTGGTCTGCTAGCGTTGCCCCTGTGCGGGGCGGCACCTACTTTTCTTTGCAGCGGCAAAGAAAAGTAGGCAAAAGAAAGCCGCTGAACACCACCCACTACGGTCGTTGCCTGCGGGCCCCCAGCCGGTCCTATCCTTCATGCGGCATCGATTCTCTTGATGCCCGCTGCCAGCGCTCTTTAAGAGCGCCTCACCCGCTTCAACCTCCCGCGTCTCAGCGAGCCTTACCAGTTCGGCCCAGGCCGCCCAGGTGGCAAACGGTGTGTCGGCCGTCGCGCCTTATGCGCTCCACTCCGGACTGAAAAGCAAAGGCGGTGTGTCTTGTAGGATCGCCGACGCAGAATGTGCGACAACCTACACACCGTTTGCCACCTGGGC
>NZ_QBUY01000056.1 GCF_003121405.1 Paraburkholderia sp. C35
TCTTTTGCCTACTTTTCTTTGCCGCGGCAAAGAAAAGTAGGTGCTGCCCCGCACAGGGGCGACGCCTGAAGTACTAACACCGAATCGCGGATGCCAGCGAAAGCGCCAGACAAAACCAGCAACAGCAACAGCAAAAACCAAAACCAAAACCAAAACCAAAACCAAAACCAAACCTATATGCCAGAAAAGCTCTCAAACCAACCTCACACAACGTCGTGGTACGCGGCAACCACCAACGACACAACGCACCATCCACAGCTAGATGAAGACCTCTCCGTGGATGTCTGCGTAGTGGGCGCGGGCCTGACCGGCATATCAACAGCCCTGAACCTTGCCGAACGCGGCCACTCAGTGGCAGTACTCGAAGCATCAAAAACCGGCTGGGCAGCCAGCGGCCGCAACGGCGGCCAGTTGATCGGCGGCTTCGCCTGCGACATCGACACATTCGGCAAGTACATGCCCGAATCCGACGTGCAACGCATGTGGCAAATGGGCCTGGAAACACTGGACATCGTTAAAGACCGCGTAGCAAAGCACAAGATCGACTGCGACCTGACACTAGGTTACCTCACAGCCGCGAACAAACCGGCTCACGTAGACGCCCTACGCACCTGGCGCGACGACGCAAAAAACCGCTTCAGATACGACCGTTTCCGCTACATCGAGCGTGCGCATATGGACCAGTATGTCCAATCGTCCCGCTACCTCGGCGGACTGTTCGACCCCGATAGCGGTCACCTGCATCCACTAAACTACACACTGGGACTCGCCCGCGCAGCAGTAGAAAACGGCGCACGCATCTACGAAAACACCTGCGTAACGGGGTTAAAAACCGAAAACGGCGTGCACACAGTCACCACAGCACGCGGCACAGTACGCGCAAAATATGTCGTACTGGCCTGCAATACCTGGCTCGGCGGCCTCGCACCGCAAGTGTCGAAGAAGATCATGCCCGTCGGCACCTACGTGATCGCCACCGAACCGCTCGATGCCGCCCGCGCCGCCGCGCTGATGCCAGCACGCGCAGCCGTGTGCGACAGCCGCTTCGTGCTCGACTACTTCCGCCCCGCTCCCGACAATCGCCTGCTATGGGGCGGCAAGGTCAGCTATTCGACCTTCGCCCCCCGCAATCTCGCTGAAGCCATGCGCCGCGACATGCTGAGAACATTCCCGCAACTCGGCGACGTCAAGGTCGATTACGCATGGGGTGGCTTCGTCGACATCACGATGAACCGCGCGCCGCATTTCGGCCGCATTGCACCGACGATCTATTTCGCGCAAGGCTTCTCCGGGCATGGCGTCAACACGACAGGGCTCGCGGGCAAGCTGATCGCCGAAGCCATCGACGGTCAGGCGTCACGCTTCGATCTGTTCGGTAAAATCCGCCATCGCGACTTTCCCGGCGGCGCGTTGATGCGCACGCCCGCACTCGTGCTTGCAATGGCCTGGTATCGAATGAAGGACTGGCTCTGATGACAACTCTCGACCGTCGTGCGGACGCGCTGATCCGCAACTCGTATTACGAAGCCACCGTGGCGCGTCCGCTCGTCGACGATCCCATGCTCGAAGGCTCGCTTGATGCCGACGTATGCGTGATCGGCGCAGGCTTCTCCGGGCTGTCGGTGGCGCTCGAATGCCGCGCGCGCGGACTCTCCGTTGTCGTGCTCGATGCACACCGTCCCGGCTGGGGTGCGTCGGGGCGTAATGGCGGCCAGATGCTCGCCGGGTTTGCGAAAGACGAGATCATCGAGAAGCAGCTCGGTCTGGAAGGCGCACGCGCAGCGTGGGCCATGTCGGTGGATGCCGTCAAGCTGGTGCGGGAAAGAATCGAACGCTATGGCATTGAATGCGACTTCACGCCGAGCTTCATGACGGTTGCGACCAAAGCGAAACGCGTCCCCGATCTGCGCGCGTGGATGGATGCCGTGACGAAGCGCTGGGGCTATCCGCATCTGTCATGGGTCGATTCCGCCGACATGCGCGCGCGCATCGCGTCGGACCGTTATCTGGCCGGCGTCTACGATGCGTTGTCGGGCCATCTGCATCCCCTCAAGTACTGCCTCGGTCTTGCCGAAGCCGCGCGGCGCGAAGGCGCACAACTGTTTGCCCATTCGCCCGTGCTGGAAGTCGTGCGCGGCGCGCAGCCCGTAGTGCGTACGGCAACGGGTGAAGTGCGCTGCCGCTTCGTCGCCGCATGCGGCAACGCGACGATCGGCAATGTATTGCCCGCCCCGATCGCTGCACGCATCGCACCGATCGCGTCGTATATCGTCGCGACGGAATCGCTCGGCAAGTCGCGCGCCGATGCATTGATCAAAGACCGCCCCGCGATCTGCGACAACAACTTCTTCCTCGATTACTTCCGTGTGTCGGCGGATCATCGCGTGCTGTTCGGTGGCCGCGCGAGTTCGACGGGGGCCTCGCCCGCCCAGCTCACCAGTGACATCCGCGCGCGCATGCTCGCGGTTTTTCCACAACTCGCAGATACGAAAATCGAGTACGCGTGGGGCGGTTTCGTCGACATCACGCGCAATCGCGCGCCCGATTTCGGTGCGATCGATCCGAACTACTTCTACGTACAAGGGTTCTCGGGTCACGGCGTGGCATTGACGGGTATCGCTGGACGCATCATTGCAAAGGCAATCAGTGGCGACACGGCGGCGCTGGATCTGTTCGCGCGCATCAGACACGCGCGTTTCCCGGGCGGCCCGGCGCTGCGCGGGCCTGCGCTCGAACTGGGCATGCTCTACCACCGTATTCGCGAACTGTTCTAAGCCGCGCTGCAACACGGGTCATACATGACAGGAACAGGTCGATAAAGGCAGAATGTGCACCTCGCCATCAATGCGCCACACGCTCGCGTTGAAGGCTAACCGTAACCCCTTATCTGTTACGACGAGGCGTCGATGACTGCCCTGCTCACTAAAGAAATCGCATCGAAATTTGCTGGCCTCGCGCTTGCTCACCTCACGCTCGAGTATCCGAACAAGCTCACGCATTCGCTCGCCGGACCGCAGGACGTGCAAGGTCCGCGCGCGCTTCACCCTATCTTTTACGGCAGCTATGACTGGCACTCGTGCGTGCATGGCTACTGGTTGCTGTTGCATCTGATCGAGCGCTTCCCTGAATTGCCCGAAGCAGCACGTATCGTCGATGTGGTCGACACGCACTTCACGCCGCAAAACGTGGCAGGCGAACGCGCTTATCTGGACCTCGCGCATAACCGTGGTTTCGAGCGTCCGTATGGCTGGGCGTGGCTGCTTGCACTGTCGGGCCAGGTGACATCGCTGAAGCTGCCGCAGGCGGAACGCTGGTCGCAGACCATCGAGCCGCTCACGGATGCCTTCGTCGAACGCTTCGAAGAGTTCTTGCCGAAAGCTACCTATCCGCTGCGCGTCGGCACGCACTTCAACACGGCGTTCGCACTCGCACTCACACTTGATTTCGCGCATCGCACGCAACGCGACACGCTCGCAAAGCTGATCGTCGATACGGCCAGGCGCTGGTATCTGAACGATGCCGGCTGCCAGGCGTGGGAGCCATCGGGCGACGAGTTTCTGTCGCCCTCGCTGATGGAAGCGGAGTTGCTGCGGCGCGTGTTGCCGCCCGCGGACTTCGCCGGATGGTTCACGCGCTTCCTGCCGGACCTCGCGCAGCGTCAGCCTGCTACGCTGTTCGTGCCCGCTACCGTCACGGATCGCACCGACGGCAAGATCGCCCATCTCGACGGGCTGAACCTGAGCCGCGCATGGTGCCAGCGTTCGCTCGCGCGGGCGCTGTCGAATGACGATCCACGTCGCGCCGTACTGTTCGAAGCCGCTGACACGCATCTGGAAAGCGCCTTGCAGCATGTGGCCGGCGACTACATGGGCGAGCACTGGCTCGCGACCTTCGCCACGCTCGCGCTCGAAGCGTAACGCTTGCATACGGCGAAGCAGCCGCGCAAAACAAAAGGCCAGTGTCTGCGAAGACACTGGCCTTTTTTATCGAACCTGCCTGAACGTCAGCGCGAAATCTCTTCGAGGGCCACGCCGCGTGTGCGCGGACCCATCACGCCGATCACCAGCATCACGACCGCCATCGCGCCCGCGATAAACACGAACACGCCCGTCGAGCCGAAGTACTTCAGCACGGACGCAATAAAGAATGCCGTGAAGATCGCCGAAAAGCGGCTCCATGAATACACGAAGCCCACTGCGCGCGCGCGGATACTGGTCGGGAAAAGCTCGGCCTGATATGCGTGAAAACTGTACGACATGATGTTGCTGCCCAGTGTCAGACCCACGCCGAGACAGATGAGCAACACAGCCGCCGTGGTCTGGCTGAACCACAGCCCGCACACGATGATAAGCGCAGCCATCGCGACGATCACGCTCTTGCGTTCGTAGCGGTCCGCGATGAACAGGCCGATGATGGGGCCACCGGGCGCCGCGAGCGCGATGATGCTCGAATACGCGAGGCTGGTGGTCACCGTGATGCCCTGCTTGATCAGCAGCGTCGGCACCCAGTTCGCGAAGCCGTAGAAGCCCACCGTCTGGAAGATGTTGAAGATGGTCAGCATCAGCGTGCGGTTGCGATACGGCGGCACCCACATGTCGCTTAAGCGCCCGCTCGGTGCAACAGGCACGGACGGCGCAGGCGGCGGCAACGGCTTGCCGTATTCGGCCTCGACCTTCGCTTCGAGTGCACGCATCACGCGGTCCGCTTCATCGATACGCCCCTGCTGCGCGAGCCAGCGCGGGCTTTCGGGCAGACTGCGGCGAATCCACCAGACGAACAGCGCGCCATGCGCACCGATCAGCACGACCCAACGCCAGCCGTCGAGGCCGAGCGGCGCACGCGGCACCAGCAGCCACGCAAGAAACGCGACGACGGGCACCGACATGAAGCCGACGGCCTGCTCGCAGGCGAACGCGCGTCCGCGGATATGCTTCGGGACCAGTTCTGAAATGTACGTGCCGATCGTCACCAGTTCGACGCCAATGCCGAGACCCGCCATGAAGCGCCAGAAATTGAGGCCCGTGGCCGTCTCCTGAAACGCCATGATGACGTTGGCAACCGTGTACCACAGCAGCGAGTAAGTGAAGATCGCGCGGCGCCCGAAGCGGTCTGCAAGAAAGCCGCACGCGATCGTGCCGATAAAGAGGCCGAGAAACAGCGTGGCGATGAAGCTCGCGATGCCTGTCGTACCGAACAGCCCGTGCGTGGTCGACGTGAGGATGCCGCTCTTGACGATGCCGGGTGCGACGTAGCCTGTATAAAGCAGATCGTACAGCTCGAAGAAGAAGCCGAGGCTGAGCATCACGACGAGTTTCCAGACGGAACGGGTCGCGGGCAGGCGGTCGAGGCGCGCGCTGATCGCGCCGGGGTCGACGGTGGATCCCGGCGCTGCCGCCGTGCCGGTTTGCGTGGTCCCAGGCTGCGGGACGGCCGCCTGGTCTTGCGTTGTCATTGCTCTGTCTCCTGTGTCGATGCGTGCTCTGGCTGCGATACGAGCCAAGGCACGCATTGTAGCCGTACGCTCACACTGCTGACGTCGTCTCCATCACCACGCCTGCATCGGCACGCTGCAACAGGCGCCGGTTACGCGCCGACAGGTTGATCAGACGCAGGCGCTTGCCGAGCTTCGCATAGCGTTCATGCAGCGCTTCCAGCGCGGCAATCGCCGAGTGATCCGCGCAATGCAGATGGCGGCAATCGAGCGTGACATGAGTGGGATCGTCATGCGGCTCGAACAGCGCATGAAAATGTGCGGTCGATGCGAAGAACAGCGTGCCGCGCGGCGCGTGCGTCGTTTCGCCCGATGCGTCTTCCGTTGTTTCGCTGCGGATCTCGCCGGCATGCTGCCACGCGAAACTCAGCGCCGAAATCACGATGCCGCACAGCACGGCTGTTGCGAGATCGGTGAACACGGTGATGGCGGTGACGGCGACAATCACCAGCGCGTCGCTGCGCGGCACCTTTTTCAGGGCGCGCAGCGAGTTCCACGAGAAGGTCTGCTGCGCGACCACGAACATCACGCCCACCAGCGCCGCTAGCGGAATGCGCTCGATCAGCGGCGACAGGAACAGGATAAACAGCAGGATCATCACCCCGCTCGTCACGCCCGACACCCGCGTGCGTCCGCCCGAACCCAGATTGATCACTGTCTGGCCGATCATCGCGCAACCGCCCAGTGCACCGAACAGGCCCGCGACGATATTGGCCGCGCCGAGCGCGAGGCACTCGCGGTTCGGCTGGCCGCGCGATTGCGTGATGTCGTCGGTGAGATTGAGCGTGAGCAGCGTTTCGAGCAGGCCGACCATCGACATCAGCGCGGCATACGGAAACACGATGCGCAGCGTGTCGAGGTCGAACGGCACACGCGGAACGCTGAACGCCGGCAGGCCGCCCGCGATGTGCGCCATGTCGCCGAGCGTGCGCGTCGGCAGATCGAGCCACTGGCTCAACAGGCCCACGCCGACGATCGCCGCCAACGCGGGCGGCACCGCTTTCGTCACGCGCGGCAAGCCGTAAACGATTGCCATGGTCAACGCGACCAGCCCGCACATCAGCCACAGCGCGTGACCCTGCAGCCATACGCCGCCCTGCGGCGACACCGACTTGAAGTGCTCGAGCTGCGCCATCGCAATGATGATGGCCAGCCCGTTGACGAAGCCGAGCATCACGGGATGCGGCACCATCCGGATCAGCTTGCCCAGGCGCAGCGCACCGAACAGCATCATCAGCAGGCCGCCCAGCACGACGGTCGCGAACAGATACTGCGCGCCATGCTGCACCACGAGCGCGACGATCACCACGGCCATCGATCCTGCCGCGCCCGAAATCATGCCGGGGCGGCCGCCGAATAGCGCCGTGATGGTGCAGATGAAGAACGCGCCATACAGGCCCATCAGCGGATTGAGGTGAGCGACGAGCGCGAAGGCGATGCATTCGGGCACGAGTGCAAACGACGACGTGAGCCCGGCGAGCAAGTCGCCGCGCAGCGAAGAAAAACGGGAAACGGTGGGACTGCGGTCGTGCATGGTGATGGGCGAACGGATCGGGAGCGCGGTCCGGCAGCATTCGCACGCGGAAGGCGTGCGGTCGGGACCCGCGATGAACAGGATGGATACTTGACGTGCTCGCGGCAAACAGCGACGGGCAGGATCGTCGGCTGCACGCGGCTTGCGCGCAGCGCACGCGATTTTACAGGGTCAGCGGCTCAGGCGCAGTGAGGCCCGGCGCAAGGCAGGCGATGAGGCGGGCTTTTAGCGGTAATCGAAATCGTCTGCGGTAATCAACACCTGCGTAGCGCCCTTCGCAAGCGCCTTGCGTTCGGCGACGGCAGCAATGCGCTGCTGGCCATTCCCGAATGCCTTGGTGAGATGCGAGACGACTGCCCCACGTTCCAGCCAGAAATGCCGTTCGAGCGCATCGCGCGTGATCGCGCAGCCTATCGCGCGCTTCTGCACGATGATGTCGAAAGTCACGGACTGGCCGTTGGTCGAAAGGGCGAAGTTGCTTACGGACTGTTCCATGTTCAGCCTCTCGTGAACTGCGATCTGCCTGTGTTTCGTGTTGCTTTCATGACCATGCACCGATATTCCCGCAAGCAAACTATCTCATTCCGTTCGGCATCGATCAGTTCGGATGAACCCTCGACGCATCCCAATGCAAACGTTTGGCCGCTGTATCTGCGTGGTTTCGCCAACACGCAACGATGAAAACGTCCGACATGTTCTCATTTTGAAGGCTCGCGCGCAGTCGACCCACACCTTCAGACCACCACGTTCTGCGTCGGTTTCACACTGCGCTGCATGACGCGGGACACCGCGTTTCCATCTGACGAAACCTCGCCGCGCAAGGCGATGCGCGGTTCGCGCCCGCGCATCGTCAAGCATACAACGCAATCGTTTGCGCCATATGTCACGTTGCGTGCAAAGGAGCAATCCATGCAATCACAGAACCCCGTATGATCGAGGCTCTTAAAAGAACGCATATGAATCACCCATGAAGCATCCGCGCTGGACGGGACTCGTCTATCTGCTCGTCACGGCAACGGGATGGGCGCTCAACTGGCCCGCCATGAAAGTACTGCTGCGCGAATGGCCGCCACTGTTCTCGCGCGGCGTCGCAGGCGTCACGGCCTCCGTCCTGCTCGGCATCGTCGCGATATGCATGAGAGAGCAACTACGCGTGCCGCGCCAGTACGTTCCGCGTCTGCTGCTCGCGGCCTGCACGAATGTGTTTGCCTGGATGGGCTTTTCCACGCTGTCGATGAAATGGCTGAGCGTCAGCGAAGGCGCCCTGCTTGTCTACACCATGCCGATCTGGGCGATGCTGCTCGCGTGGCCCGTGCTGTCGCGCCGGCCGTCCACCATGGAGTTTCTCGCGCTGCTGCTCGGACTGGCGGGTGTCGTCGTGCTGCTCGGCGGGCGCGGCGTGGCATTCGATGCCGGCAAGATCGCGGGCATTGCGTTCGCCCTGCTCGCGGCCGTGCTGTTCGCGCTCGGCACCGTGATCGCGCGCACGCCCATTCCCGTTCCGCCTATCAGCCTCGTCGCGTGGCAGGTCGGCATCGGCTGTGTGCCGATGATCGTCGCGGGGCTGCTGATCGAGCACCCGACGCTCGCGTCGCTGCATGCGGACGGCTGGGCCGTGCTGATCTACATGACGCTCGTGCCGATGGGCGTGTGCTATCTGGCGTGGTTCGCGACCTTGCGCCATCTGCCGCCGCAGATCGCATCGATCGGCATGCTGCTGGTTCCGATCATGGGCATCGTCGCGGCCGCGCTCGCACTCGGCGAGCCGCTCGGCTGGAAAGAGGCCGTCGCCATGGCGCTCACGCTGAGCGGCGTCGCGCTGGCGCTGCGCCGCAAGGCTCCGCAAACAGCAACTGAATGAACTAGGGCTGCTCCAGCGTCGCCTTGAGCCGCGCGACGGCCTCGTCGGATTCGGACTGGATCCGCGCGCGCAGCAACAGCGCGTTCAGTACCGCGAACCACAGCGTGGGCGAACGGTACGTGAAGGTGCGCTCGAAGCGCGTGCCCTGCGCGTCCGGCGTCAACGCGTAGCTGACTGTGCCGGCGGGACGACCGTCGATCGTGCCGTCGATGGTCCATTTGCCCGGGCGCTGACGCTCGACCACCGTCCACGCCACCTGCCCGCGCCGCCCGGCGACACGAAACTCCTCCGTGGTCTGCTCGCCCGTTGCGAGCGAATGGTCGGTCGCGCCCGTCACGGACAGCGACGAGGGATGCCAGGCAGGCCAATGCGCAGGCGTCGTCACGTAGTCGAACACCGCCGTGCTTTCGCGCGCGATCGGCATGATCGAGACGATGCGCGTCGACAGATCGACAGCGCGCGGCAGCGGAATGAAGAGCACGCCAATCGCGGCCGCGACACAGGCCACGATCACGATTGCGCGCAGCAACGTTTTCATCGCAGTTCGCGCGAAGTGTGCGCGTCAGAATGCAGAAAGATGGCTTTTCGTTCGGCGCCGCGCACGCCATGGCGACGCGGCGACCCGCTCTACTGTTACTGTATGTGAGCGGCGGCGTTGCGCCAAACTTGCTGCGCCCTTTCACAATGCATCGCTATTTCTGACGGAACGCGACTGATGCAAGCTCTGCCACTTCGCCTTCAGCCGGGCCAGGATCTGCGCGACACGCTCGAAGACACCTTGCGCCAGATTGGCGCGTCGGCTGCATTCGTGGTTCAGGGGATCGGCAGCCTGAGCGTGGCGCAGATACGGTTCGCAGGCATCGAACAAGCCACCGAACTGCGCGCAGACCTCGAAATTCTCACGCTCGCCGGCTCGATTGCACCCGATGGCGCGCATCTGCATATGTCAGTATCCGACGCGGAGGGCAAAGTGCTCGGCGGGCACGTGGCACGCGGCTGCATCGTACGGACAACGGCTGAGATCCTGATCGCGCTGCTGCCCGATCACGCATTTTCCCGCGCGATCGACCCGCACACGGGTTTCATGGAGCTATTCATACGCGAACAGCCACGCAGCGCCTAGCCTGTCGATACGAACGGATGTTCGAAAAAGGCCTCGCAGGAACACGCTTCGCCTGTCTGTTGGATTGGCCACAGTCGGCGCGAAATAGGAGCGTGCGCCGCAATGCCTTACACTTGTCGGGTCGGAAGCACGCAAGATCATCAATCAGTTGTTCAAGGAGGGAAACGTCCGTGGCAAATGAAAAAATGTTGGCGCAGATTTCTGATAAGGCCGGCTTTATCGCCGCGCTCGACCAGAGCGGCGGCTCCACGCCGGGCGCATTGCGGCAATACGGCATCGCCGAAGACGCCTACAGCGGCGACGCCGAAATGTTCAAGCTCATCCACGAAATGCGCGTGCGCATCATCACCGCGCCTGCCTTCACGGGCGAGAAGGTCATCGCGGCCATTCTCTTCGAAGCCACGATGGACGGGCAGGCTGAAGGCAAGCCCGTGCCGTCGTTCCTGTGGGAAGACCGCGGCGTCGTGCCGTTTCTCAAGGTCGACAAGGGACTCGAAACGGAAAGCGATGGCGTGCGGCTGATGAAGCCGATCCCCGGCCTCGACGCGTTGATCGCGCGTGCCGGCAAGCTCGGCATTTTCGGCACCAAGATGCGCTCCGTCATCGCACAGAACTCGCCGGCGGGCATTGCTGCCGTCGTCAAGCAGCAGTTCGAATACGGCGCGCAGATCGATGCGGGCGGCCTCATGCCGATTCTCGAACCCGAAGTGTCGATCAAGACGCCGGACAAGGCGGGCGCTGAGAAGACCCTGCGCGACGAGATCATCAAGGGCCTCGACGCACTGCCTGCCGACAAGCAGGTCATGCTCAAGCTGACCATTCCCGATGTCGCCGATTTCTACAAGCCGCTCATCGATCATCCGCGCGTCGCACGTGTCGTGGCGCTTTCGGGTGGCTACACGCGCACGGAAGCCTGCAAGCTGCTTGCGAAGAATCACGGCATGATCGCGAGTTTTTCGCGCGCGCTGATCAACGATCTTAAGAAGCAGATGAGCGACAGCGAGTTCGACGCGAAGCTGGCTGAAGCGATCGACGAGATTTACGACGCTTCGGCCAACAAGGTCTGATAGAGGACGTGCCGGAAAGCCAGGCCGCGCGTGCCGAATGCGCGGCCTGGCATTAATGCTTCAATACTTCATGCTTCAGGTCAGTGCGCAGTCGGTGGAACGTCGTCGGGGTCCATGTAATCACTGCGCGAGCGCCAGTACGGATCGCGGTTGTAGTACGTATGCAGCGATTCGCTCCACCTTGCATCGGCCATGCTCGGCCAGTGATCCTTGTCGAAACCCGGCTCGTCCTTCAACTGCTGCGCGGTGATATCGACGTGAAAGCACTTCTGGTCGGTGTCGAGCGTGAGCGCGCTCCACGGAATCGCGTGCAGATTCGCACCCATGCCGAGAAAGCCGCCTTCGGATAGCACCGCGTAAGCAATGCGGCCGCTGCGCACGTCGAGCATGATGTCGGAGATCTTGCCGACGTGTTCTGCATCCGACGAATACACCTTGGTGCCATCAAGCGGCGCGGCCGCCATCACTTCCGGCCCCGGCCCTTCGCCCACGCCGCCACCAACAATACCGGCACCACCTGTTCCACGCGATTGCGGATTGATCGAACCCATGGTTTGCCTCCTTTGAAAGTGAGCGTAAGGAGGGTGCGCAATGGGTGTACCTGCATCGCCGAGTTCGGCATTTATTACCGACACATCGACTGGTACGTCATTTTTCCCCATACGAATTATGGTTGCGACAGCCTGCCGCAGGTCTGCTGCGCTGGAAACGCATGCAACTGCTTCTTATGCTCGCGCGCGCACCCTTCTACGATAGACCCATCGAAACGCGTAACTGCGCAACTAATGCGAGTGGCAGGAGAACGGAAATGGCAATGCTCAACATGATGAGAATGGTGTTGTGGAGTTTCTTTGGCGTGCGCCGCGGCGCCGGGCACGAAGCCGATCTGGCAACGGTCAAGTTGCCGCTGCTGCCCGTGATGGCTGTCATGCTCGCGCTTTGCTTTGGCGGCTTGCTATTCGCGTTCGCGCGGATCGCGGTGACGATCGCGCATTGAACGGAAGCAGACTCAGGTAGCCTGGGCGATCAGTTCACCGAGCACGCGCAATGCGCGCTCGGTATCCGCACTCCACGGATGCCCGAAGTTCAGCCGCACGCAATGGCGGAAATTGCGCGACGCCGAGAAGATAGGTCCGGGCGCGAGGCTCACGCCCTGCTCGATTGCCTGCCGATGCAACGCCAACGCATCGACATGTGAAGGCAATTCGAGCCACACGAAATAGCCGCCTGAAGGACAGGACCAGGTCACGCCTTTGGGCATGGCACGGCGCAACGCGAGATTCATTGCATCGAGTTGTGCGCGCAATGCCGCGCGCAACTTGCGCAGATGCCTGTCGTATCCGCCGTGCTGCAGATAGTCCGCAATGCCCGCCTGGACGGGGATACTCGCGGCAAGCGTCGTCATCAGCTTGGCGCGCTGTACTTTCTCGGCGAACTTCCCCGCCGCAGCCCAACCAATCCGATAACCCGGCGCCAGTGTCTTCGAAAAAGAACTGCAGTGCATGACCAGCCCTTTCTTGTCGAATGCAATGGCGGGCAATGGATAATCCGCCTGAAAATGCAATTCGCCGTACACGTCGTCTTCGATCAACGGCACCTCATGACGCGCGAGCAATTCGACCAGCGCCTTCTTCTTTTCGAGCGGCAAGGTTGCCCCCGTCGGGTTCTGGTAGTTCGTCATGAACCAGCAGGCACGAATGGGATGCTTGTCCAAAGCTTGTGCTAGCGCATCGAGATCGAGGCCCGAGTGCGGATCGACAGGAATTTCAACGGCACGTAGATCGAGTCTTTCGATAGCCTGAAGTGCCGCATAAAAGCCGGGCGATTCGACGGCCACGACATCGCCTGGACGCGTCACGGCCATCAGGCAAAGATTCAGGGCTTCGAGCGCGCCATTGGTGACGACGATTTCATCGAGCGGCTGCGACAGTCCCATGCCCAGATAGCGCAGCGCGATCTGCTGACGCAATGCCTCGTTGCCAGGCGGCAAATCGACGACCGTGCTCCACGGATTCATCGTGCGTGAAGTCTGTGCAAGCGACTTGGCCAGACGCGGCAGCGGGAACAACAACGGCGAAGGAAAGGCCGATCCCAACGGCACGACGCCCGTATGCTTCGCGGCTTCGAGTACGCTGAAGACGAGTTCGCTGATGTCGACCCTCGCGGATTCTGCAAGTGCGCGCTTTGCCGTTGCCGCGCGCGTGTCGCGAACGGCGGCGCCCGGCGCGACGTAGTAGCCGGAGCGCTCCTGTGCGCGAATGAGTCCCCACTCTTCCAGCAGATAGTAAGCACGAAACGCCGTCGACTGGCTGACGCCATGCTGCGCAATCACCTGCCGCAACGACGGCATGCGCGCGCCCACGGCAAGACTGCCGGAGCGTATTTCGGCCGCCATGGTATTGGCGAGTACTTCATATCGGTTCATTGAAGAGGGCGCGTCGCGCGGCGCTCGTGATGCAGAGCTTTTTATACTAATCGGACCACGCCTGCACAATCAACCGGGATCAGGACTTCTTGCGCTTCATCGCCACGAATACGATCAGCGCGGCGGCTGCCGCCACCACCGACGCCGCCGCGAATGCGTGCGCAAAGCCTTCACCATAGCTAGACCGCGCGACATGGACCAGCGCGTCCATCGCTGCCGGTGAATAGAGCGCGAAGGCCCGTTCGAAATCGCCGGCCATCACGCGCTCTGCAAAGCCATGCACGAACGGCAGATGCATGTTCGACATCTGCGATGTCAGCGTAGAACGCACGCCTCCCGCCAGCACGGCGCCCAGCCCGGAGAAGCCAAGCAGGATGCCCGTGAATCGCGATGTCGTGCTGATGCCCGATGCCATCCCGGCACGCTCGCGCGGCACGGTGCCCATGATCGCCTTCTGGGTTTCGCCATTCAGCAATCCGCCGCCGCTGCCGAGCAGCGCCATCGCGACAATCAGCATGACATGGTCTGCGCTGCGTGCGGCAAACATCATCGCCAGATTGCCGGCTGCGACCACCGCGAGCCCCAGTGTGAGAATCTGGCGCGAATCCATGTAGGCGGCGAGCTTGCGGCCGAGTTGCGGCAAGATCAGCATCGCGAGTGCAAATGGCAGCATGCCCATGCCTGCCATCAGCGCGCTTTCGCCGCGCGCGTTCTGCAAAAACAGCGGCAACAGCGATGCCATCACCTGCGCCGACGATGCATACGCAAACATCGCCACGATGGCACCGACGAACGGCAGCGAGCGGAACAGCTTGAGATCGAGCATCGGATGCGCGCGCCGGCTTTCCACCCACGCGAACAACGCGAACAGCATCACACCGGCGCACGCGCGGGACAGTGCCTGCGCGCCGAGCCATCCGTGGTCGGGGCCGAGAATCAGCGCCCATGTCAGCGAGAACATTGCCGCCGCGAACAGCGCGATGCCGGGCAGATCGAGCGAACGCGGCGTCGGATCGCGCGACTCTTCGACGATGCGCACCACGCCAGTCGCCAGCAACGCGCAAATCGGCACGTTGATCGCGAACGCCCAGCGCCAGCCGAGCCACGCACTGATCACACCGCCGATCAGCGGCGACAGCACCATCGTCAGGCCCATGATGCCGCCCCACACCGCCCACGCGCGCGCGCGTTCGCGCTCGTCATGAAACGCGTGACCGATGATCGCGAGCGCCGGCGCGCGCAGAAACGCCGCGCCGACACCTTGCGCGGCCCGCGCGATATACAGCAGCGCGGCACTCGGCGCCAGGCCGCAGGCAAGCGATGCCGCCGCGAACACCGCAATGCCCGTCAGGAACACGCGCTTGCGGCCGTAACGGTCCGCCAGCGAGCCCGCGGGCAGCAACAGCGCGGCGAAGCACAACACGTAGGCGCTGATCACCCATTCGATGTCGGCAAAGGAAGCGTTGAGATCGCGCGCGATGGTCGGCAGCACGATGCCGACGACGGTGGTGTCGAGCACCGTCATCGCGCAACCCATCGACGCAATGAGCAGCAGCGGCGTATCGCGAGAGGCGGAGCGTGAAGCGGTAATCGAACTCAGCGGACGGATCTGGCTGGGAATCGGCGAAGCCGAAAGCCTCTATTCCAGCACCTTTCTCTATTCCGTTCATTGCCTGCGTTGTTCAATATAATTAGTTTTTACCTAATAGACGAAAGCGCGTCCGATGGAACTGAGGCATCTGCGTTACTTCATTGCTGTCGCCGAACGTCTGCATTTTGCGCAGGCCGCGGAAGCGCTCGGCATTGCCCCGCCCACGCTCACCGTGCAGATCCAGGAGATGGAGCGCGCACTCCAGGCGCAGCTGTTTCGCCGCACACGCCGCTCGGTCGTGCTGACAGCTGCGGGAGAAGCCTTTCTCGTCGAGGCACGCGAAACCGTCGCGCAGTTCGAACGGGCATTGCATGTCGGCCAACGCGCCGGACGCGGCGAGCTTGGGCGTATTCATATCGGCTACGTCGGCTCGGCGGCTTTTTCGGGCATCCTGCAGAAGCAGCTGCGCGCGTTTCGCAAAGCCCGGCCGCATGTGCTGGTGCAAGTCACCGAACATCCAATGAGCGAGCTTCCGACGCTGCTGGAAGAAGGACGTGTCGATGTCGCCTTCGTTCGCATGCCCGTCGATCTGCCGACGTCGCTGCGCGCGCACGTGCTGTCACGCGATGCGTTTTGCGCGGCCCTGCCCGCCGAGCATCCTCTGGCGGCGGCTGCGGGGCCGATCAAGGCGCGCTCGCTCGCCGCCGAGCGCTTCGTCGTGCCCGAACAGGTCCGCGGCACGCATGAAGTGGCACGGCGCGGGCGCTTCAGCCCGAACATCGTCAGCGCGCCGGGCGGGCTGCTGGCGGTGCTGACCGAGGTGTCAGTCGGCGTGGGTGTCGCCATCGTGCCGAATGTGCTGACGCGCGTTGTCAATCTGCCCAATATCGTCTTCAAGACACTGGCAGGCGAGCCGATCGCCTCAGAGGTCGCAGCCGTGTTCCGCAAATACGAGCATTCGCCTGCCACGAAGAAACTGATCACACAGATCACGGGCGCATCGGATCAGTAGTTTCCCGGGCTTTTACGCCGCCCGCGACCTATCATGGGAGTACGACCCCGTCCTTCGCTGCGTCTATCCCCAATGCATGCCGAAGCGCGAGTGGATCGTTCCTTGCTGCACAGCACCGAAGCGAACGCCGCAGATCCGGCCGTCTGGCCCCGGACCGCGAAACCATCGCCCGGAAAGCCGGCGCCCGCGAGCGTTCGTGAATTCCATCTGGCACTCATGGAGAAAGCAAATGACCATCGAATTCACCAGCCGCCGGCACGTCGTGGCCGCATCGCGAGTCGCGTTTGAAGCGTCCGTCGAAGGAAAAGAGGTATGGTGCAGCGTATCAATTGACGCCCTGAACGATCATTTCGGCAATACGGGTACGTCGTCGCACGATCTGATCGCGGCGTTCGAAGGCAATCGCAAGACCATCGAGGATGCTGCGCGCCGTGTGCTGCAGCGTAATGGGGGACAGTCGGTCGAACTCGAAACGCTCGACTTCAACCGGTCGGCTTGATGCGCACTGCGCGCGCCGGTTAGCAAGGACGGCGCGCGCAGCAGCAGAATGAGAAATACAGGCAGAACGTCACTACGTGATATGCACGGCGCCTGATTCAACGCAAATAGCCGCCAATGCCAACCTGCGGCTATGTCAATCGACAATACTTTTCACCGATCGAACAACGATCAAGGCGACTGCAGAGGCAAGTGCGCGGCCTCGCCTCTTCCCGAATCTTTCCTGCCTTTTATGCGCGCGGCTTTCTTCCTGCCTTTTTGGCGGCGGTCTTCTTTGTACCAACGCCATTCATGCCGCTTGCCTTTGCACCAGCAACCAGGAACTTGCTGCGGTCTTTTTCACCAGCCAGCCATGCGGGTGCGGGACCGCGCCCACTCCACGTCGCACCGGTTTTCGGGTGACGGTATTTAGCCGGCTGCGGCCCCTTCGGCTGGCCATTGCCCGTGCCGTGCTTGACCGCAACGCGCGTGACAGCCGCTGCCGATGCACCCGCAACCAGGTACTTCGAACGATCCTTCACAGTGGCGATCCATGCCGGCGCGCGGCCGTGCCCCGTCCACGTTGCGCCCGTCTTGGGATCGAGATATCTGGCTACACCCTTCGTCTGCACGCCTGCCGATTTCAGCGAAGGACGGCCACGCTTCTTGCGCCCGCCGTGTGCATCGATATCAGCCGTAGTCAGATTGTGCTTTGTCATCAGCGCACGAATGCTTTCGAGTGCCGCCGTCGACTTTTCCGACGCAATGGCTTCTGCCTGGGCCTGAAGCTTTTTTATCTTTGCCTGAAGTGCTTCGAGTGTAGCCATATTGAAACTCCTGATAGAAGATACCGGCACTATGCCATGGACCGGTCATATATGGCTAGAGTTCATCTATTACATGAAAAGACAGACGCGAGCCATTGTGTCGCCTGATTCTCGGGTAGAACATCCAATTGCCAGGATTCATCTGGAGTACCGTGAATGTCAATTCCCTTGCACCCAAGTTGACTGTCCAATTACTCGCGCGATCCATAAGATTTAAATCACGTGTCTGAAAACGCTGACGTGGTCATAGGAATTCCCGAAATATCCGAGTACTGGAAAAGCCGACCTGAACTTAAAAATATGTCAAATGGAGCACGAAATAAATTCACGTTTACTACTTCTTTTTTGTGACCAGGTCGATGCCATCGACGTAAATGACGACATCATGCAATCGCCTGAATGACCCATCGCGCATGTCTGTCAGCACATCAGCACAATAAAAAACGGGCGGTGCGCCCCCCGGCACACCGCCCGTTTTTATGTCACGCGCGCCTGTCAGCTTGCGAGCTTGCGAAACGTTTCGAGTACTGCGTCACCTTTGAACGGCTTGACGATCCAGCCTTTCACGCCCGCCGCCTTACCGCGTTCTTTCATGGCGGGACTGCTTTCCGTGGTCAGCATGATGATATTGACGCTCGCATTGGCGAGTTCTCCGCGGATCTTTTCGGCCATGGTCAGGCCGTCCATATTCGGCATGTTGACGTCGCTGACCACAAGGCGAATACCCGGCGACGCTTTCAGTTTCGCCAGACCATCCTTGCCATCCACAGCCGTATCGACATCGAGACCGTTCTTCCTGAGAAAGCCCGCGACTTCGTCGCGCACCGTACTCGAATCGTCCACTACCAGAACTTTTGCCATTGCTTACCCCGTAGCGCTTTCCATATAGCGCATTGATTGAAAATGAGTGCGCGGCGCGGCGCACAGCTTCATTCAGAACAGTTCGAGTTCACCCGTGCTTTCTTCCGCTTCGCTGACATAAGCGACGAAATCCATGGGTGAGCTGGCGCACACGCACAACGTCGCACCCAGTTGTACGTTTGCGCCGACGGTCAGGCGAAATGCCGCCAGATAGTCCGGCTTCAACTCCGTCAGATACGGCACGCATGCGCCGTTCAAGTGATAAGGCGTCGACATGCCCATATCCGGAAAGAACTCCACCATTTTCTGGTTGATCGCTCCGCAACAGAGATTGCCGACTTCCATCAGCGCTTCCGCCAAGGAGCGTTCTTCGGAATCGCGCAGAAAGTAATCGCGCGTCGGCTTGTTATCGTCGAAATGCAGCACGAGCAAAAAGCGGAATGCAATCGACGAAATGGTCAAAACGACGATATGGCTGGCCAGCGCGCTATGCGCCTGCTGCGCGTCGAGTGCACTGATTTCGCAGGTATCGCCGGAATCGACCGGTAAACGCGTGCGCGCGGAATGGAAAAAGATCCGCTCGATGCTGTCTTTCGCTTGCTGACTGATCACGTCGTCGCCTGCTCTAACCGGGATTGAATCTGACCGGCAAGCGATTCGACGCTCGCCAGCGACGCCGCAATCCTCTTGCCGCCCGCCTGAATGTCCTGAACCGTGGCCGTCGTGATCAGGTCGTTGCGGTGCAGGCTGTCGTGATAGCTCTTCGACAGTTCCTGCGAGCGCGCCGCGAGTGCGCGCACTTCACTCGCCACAATCGAAAAGCCGCGCCCGGCCGCGCCTGCGCGCGCCGCCTCGATCGATGCATTCAGCGACACGATCAGCACATGCCGCACGATCGACGACAACTCGTTGTTCTTCGAGTGCATGTCGTGGTTCTGCGCCATCAGCGAGATCATCTGCTCATGCCAGCGCTCGAAGGTGGCGGACAGATTGCGCAAACGCCCCGCTTCCGTAGAGAGACGCGTTGCCTGCTGCAGCCACTCGTCTTTGTGCGCCAGCAGCGCATTAAAAGACGCGCGTGCTTCTTCCGCCGACGACGATCGTTGCGCGAGATCATCGCGCAACGTATCGACGAGTGCGTGCAGTTCGCGCGCCTGCTGTTCGTGCTGCCGGATCCCGGCAGCGTGACGTTCTTCTGCCTGCGCGAGCGCAATGGTCTGCGAGTCGATACCCGCCTGCTGGCGCGCTTCCGACCGCTTTTTGTACCACCAGCGCTGCGCAAACACGGCAGCCAGCGCGCCCCACGCGACGCCTGCCAGCGCCGCCGCAATCACATACTGATCGACCACAACCTTTCCCCGTCGTGCTTATTAGGAGTGAGCGTTCGCCTGAATCGAACTCACGGTTTTCGCGGCGTCCTGCATCGACGTGCCAACGCTATCGACCGCGCAGTGCTCCGGCATATAGACGATCGTCTGGAACTGGCGGAAATCCGCGCCCGTCTGATCGTCGGTAAAACGCAATTCGATGCGGCCGCCTTCGCGATGAATGAAGTCGCGCACGGCATCCATACCGACACCACGTCCCGACACTTCCGTCACGTTCTGTGCCGTCGAGAAACCCGGGCGGAAAATAAACTCCGCCACGGCCTCGTCGCTCAACTTCGAATCGGGCAGCAGCCAGCCGCGTTCGGCGGCGATACCGCGAATGCGCGACAGCGCAAGACCGCGTCCATCGTCACTCAAGGTAATCTGCAGCGCGCCTTCCGCCACACCGACTTCGATATCGATCACGCCCGCTTCCGGCTTGCCGACGGCAACGCGCTGTGCAGCCGTCTCGATACCGTGATCGACGCTATTGCGCAGCAGATGCATGAAGACGTTCTTCAGCGTGCTGCCCGCCTGGGTGCGCACGTGATAACCGTTGTCGTCGATACGCACGGCAGGCACGGCCTTGCCGAGTTCGACGGCAAGAGACGGCAGCGAGTGCAGCACGCCGGCCAGTGCGTCTTCGATCTTTTCCGTGCCGAGCAGGCGCAAGGTGCGGCGCACGGAATCGCGCGCCATCAGCAGATCGCGCATGTCGGCGGGATTGGCGGCGTCGAGCAGACGCAGGCTCTCCTGAATGTGCTCGCGATCGACCATCAGATAACGCTCGGCGCTGCCCACACGGCCAGCCTTGCGGCGACCCAGGCTGACTTCGTTGATGGTCGCGTAGTGCTGCAACGCTTCCTTCACGCGCGCCAGTTCGGCCATCAGCTGTTCCTGATCCCACTCGTGCGCGAGTTCAGGCTGGCGCAGCGCGTCGTAACGCTGTTCGGTTTCGTGAACGATGCTGGTCAGATGCTGCAGGCTATACGTGCGCGCATTGCCCTTGATGGTGTGCATGTTGCGGAACAGTTCGGCGACGGCCGAACCATCTGCCTGTTCATGCTTGCGAATGATGCGCTCATTCTCGTTGATAAAGCCCGTTGCGCTCTCAACGAAGTGATGGAACTTCTCTTCGCTTACTGCGAGAATTTCGCCGATCATTTCGAGGCGGCGCTTCTGCTCGCCCGCTTCGGCAGCAAGCTGGCGCAGTTCCGTCACGTCGCGCACGCATAGCATCAGGCGCATCACGGTGTCGCTTTCATCGGTGATCGCGGACCAGCTCAGATCGAGCGTCTTCACGCGGCCATCGGGCATCTTGCGCGTGAGTTCATTGACGAGCAGATGCTGGTTGAATTCGAAGTTGATGCTGTCTTCGCCAATACACGCAAACACGGCTGCTTCCACTTGCGATACGGCGTCCGCGCCAAGCTCGCTGTCGGCGAACACGAGATCCATCAGCGCGCGCCCGGCAATATCCTTCGTTTCGAAGATCTCTTCCAGATAGGCCGAGTACTCCGAGTGAATCTTCGCGCCTTCCACCACCGTCAGGATGCCCTGCTGCATGTTCTGCAACATCGCCTGAATATCGGCCGTCTTCTGCTTCAATTGCGCGGAGCTTTGCTGAATCTTCTCGATCATGCCGTTGAAGGCGATGATGGAGTGGCCAATTTCATCCAAGCGGCCCACGGGCACGCGGCGCGTGAAGTCCTGGCTCGATGCGATCTCGCTCATCATGGCCTGCATGTGCGACAGCGGCCGCGTGATCTGACGGTACAGCAACAGGCCAATCGCGATCAGCATCAGGATAGCCGCGCCCGATGCACTGCCGATTGCCGTCGTCGTCGTGGCGAGACCGGCATTGAGTGCCTCGATGGCGTCGTCTTTCTGGCGGTTCTTCTCGATGCGCAGCGTCTCGACGATGCCTTCCAGTTCGTCGCGGTATTGAGCCACGTTCGCGAACAGATAGGCTTGCGCGAGGTCGTTCTTGCCTTCGGCCTTCATTTTCGCAGTGTCGTTGATGGCCGCGAAATAGTTGGCGAGGCTGTCGCGCGCCTGCGTGACGAGTCCTTCCTGGGCATGGCTTGCCGCTGCCTTCGCCTGCACGTCGAGTGCGGCACGCAGCGACTTCTCTTTGGCAGCAAGTTCTTTTTGTGCCTGCTCGATCATGTTCGCATCGGGTGCGTACACGAGCGTCATGGTGGCAAGCTGCACGTCCTTGACCTGCGAAACGAGGTCGGCGGAGGCCAGCGCGCTCGGCACGACGCCCTGCGTCACTTGCCGGACGTCCGTGGCGCTGCCGCGCGTCTGATAGACAGCGTATCCGCCGATCGCCGACAAGGCGACCAGCATCAACACCACCAGTAAGGTGATGCGGTGACGGATGGTCATGTGGTATTCCCCGTGGTCTGTCACTGCTGTGTGGCAGTGCTGCCCGTTCTGATTGGTCAATTTGACGGGCGACGGGATTATCGTCGGCGGGTCATGACGAAGCTGTGACCGCTGCGCATTCTTCTGCGGATTAAAACGCGAAATAGAACAAGTCTGCAAATAGCCCTAAAGTTCTCGCATTCGATGCCGTTATGCACGGGTATTCAATGTCGATGCAGTCGCCCACTTTCTCTTTTCACACCGCTAACCCGTGACAAACGGCTGTGCGGCAGGCTCTTTCTCACCGGCATTGAGCCTTTCGTATTCGGCGATCAATTGCGCGCCGAACAACATCAGTGTCGCGAGTGCTTCCAGACTGAACAGCACGACGATGGCCGTGGTCAGCGAGCCATACACGACGCTCACTTGCGACAGCGTCGCGAAGTACCACACGAGTACTCGCCGCGTCACTTCCCATAGCACGGCAGCCGCCACTGCGCCGAATAGCGCATGCCATAGTGTGGTGCGTCCCGCGGGTATCACCAGATAAATCGCCGTCAATACAAAGATCTCTCCGCCCAGCCCGAACAGATAGAGCACGACGCGCGTCGCGCCCGTCAGCGAAATAGCATGGCCAAACAGGATGATGCTGTCGCTCGCGACCGACTGAAGACTGCTGGATACAAACGTCACCAGCAGTACGCCAATGCCCAATGAAAGACTGAACAGATAAGGCAGGATCGCCGACAAAAGAAAATGCCTGCGCCGGATCGCGACGCGATGCACGAAGATGATCGATAGCGCGTTCTCGAGAACCGTAAACGCGAGCGAACTGAAGAAGATCATGGTGACGACCAGGAACCAGCCGATCACCGCACGGTGCGCAAGAAAGTTGGACAACTCCCGCACAATCGCGCGCGACTGCCCTGGCGTCAGCCATTCGAGCAGTCGCGTGAGCGTATCGAGCAAGAGCTTTTCGCCGACGAAATGGCTGAATGCAATCGCCACGAGAATCAGCAGCGGCACGATCGACAACAACGCGTAATAGGCAATCGCGCCCGCAAGCAGCAGTCCCTGATTGTTGCGAAACGCCTTGATCACCTGCAAGGTGAAGCGCACGGGATGCGTCGCGACGAATTGCAGCGCACGGTTTTTCGCTGCAATAGGTGCCCGACCGCGGATCGGACCCTGCGTCGGATTGTGCGTCGTCTTCACATCAACCTCCGCTCGATGCGCGTCATATCGCGCCTCTTACGGAAGTGAGCAAATTGCGAACCCGGCTTTATGCCTCGTAGCCTAAGCGCTCGAATGCCTTGTGCTGCGCGAGCGTGACGCCCGATTCGATCGCGCCCAGTAATACGCCGTCCGTACCCGTGGTCGAAATCGCAAAATCGGGCAACGGCATGGGCAGCCACGCGGCCAGTTCGTCGCGAATGAGCGGCAGCAACAGCGCGCAATTGCGGCCGATACCGCCGCCGAATACGATCAGTGCCGGATCGAGCACGGGCACGATCGACGCGAGACACCACGCCAGCTGACGCGCTTCGGCATCGACGCATTCTTTCGCGCGCGCATCGCCTGCTGCTGCCGCCACAAATACAGCTTCTGCATTCGGCGCATCCAGCCCGAGCTTTTTTGCGTGATTGACGATGGCCTTCGCCGAAGCATTCGCTTCGAAGCCGTCATCGTGGCGCGCCTTTTTCGTGCCTGCGGAATGGGCCGACGACATCGACGGCAGCACGGCGATCTCGCCTGCAAACCCTCTCGCGCCGCGATGCAGCTTGCCGTCGGTGACGATGCCCATACCGACGCCCGTGCCGATCGACATGAACACGAAGCTGTCGACGCCACGTCCAATGCCATGCTTCTGCTCGCCGAGCGCAGCGAGATTGATGTCGTTCTCGATCACGATGTCCGGTCCCAGCGCGTCGCGCAACGAGGCGAGCAGATCACTGCTCTCCCAGCCCGGCAGATTCGCTGCGAGCCGCAAACTGCCGCGCTCGGGGTCGAGCACGCCGGGCGAGCCGAGAATGGTTGCGAGCACATCGTCTCGCGAGATTGCATGCTCACCCAGCATCGCATCGACGATCTCGACGATGCGCGCCACCAGTTGCGCGTTACGCGACGGCGTGCGCTTTTCGAGCCTGGCGACGATCACGCCCGTAAGATCGGCGAGTGCGCCGCGTATCCATTCGGCGCCGACGTCGATGGCCACCACATAGCCCGCCGCGCCGCGCGGCGCGTAGAGACGCGGCGCGCGCCCCGCCGCGCCCGCGCGTACGCCGCTCTGCCCGACGATGCCCTGCCGTTCGAGATTGTTCAGCGCCGCCGACACCGTCACCTTCGACAACCCCGTTGCTTCCGCTAGCTGCGGGCTGGACGCGGGCGCGAGCATCAGCAGATGCTGGTAGATCGCCCATTCGTTGCCCTGACGCACGATAGCGGGCCCGCGCGTGACCTTGGGCGTCGGCGCCTTGCGCGTGTGGCGATGTTCTGAATGATCCTTCATCAGTGTCCTGCTCGAAGTAACGGGCGATCGTAGCAACGCCCGGCAGCGACAGGCAAGCGGCGCAGCGGGTGTCAGCGGATCGGGCGGATCGGGATAAGCCCGTATATTGACGCAATTGCATTCGTAAAGAAACTTTCCTATCATCCGGAAACGGTACGGCGTTGCCTCAAAAACAGGCAGCGCCTGTCTTGCGCACCCCATTACTTCCCGACGACAAACGCGGCACCCGACCGCACGGAGACATCAATGAGCGACTCATCCTCGACCTGGCAACAGGCGTCGCCACAGGCGGACAGCAGCGCCGCGAGCGCATCTCAGGACGCGCCGCACTTCAAGCGGTCGGTGGGTTTGATGCCCGCCATCGCCGTCAACATGATCCAGATTTGCGGCGTGGGGCCGTTCATCACCATTCCCGCCATCGTGGCCGTGCTCAATGGCCCGCTCGCGGTGATCGGCTGGATTTGCGGCGCGGTGCTGGCGATGGCGGACGGCCTCGTCTGGGCCGAACTCGGCGCGGCCATGCCGGGCGCGGGCGGCACCTATCTGTATCTGCGCGAGGCGTTCCAGTACCGCACGGGCAAGCTGATGCCGTTCCTGTTCGTGTGGACGGCCATGCTGTCGATACCGCTCATCATGAGCACGGGCATCATCGGCTTCGTGCAGTATCTCGGCTTCTTCCTGCCGAACCTGCAACCGTGGCAAAGCCACGCGATCGGCATCGTGGTCGTGGCGCTGGTGGTGTTGTCGCTGTACCGGCGCATCGAGTCGATCCGCACGCTGTCCACGGCGCTGTGGATCGTGATGGTGCTCGCCGTCGGCCTGACGACAGCGGCGGCCTATTCGGACTTCCATCTGAGTCTCGCGATGGCGGTGCCGCCTGAATCGGCGACCATCGGCAAGTTCTTCACGGGTCTCGGCGCGGGTCTGATCATCGCCATTTACGATTACGCCGGCTACAACACCACCGCCTACATGGGCGACGAACTGAAGAACCCCGGCCACGTGATGCCGCGCTCGATCATCGTGTCGATCATCGCGATGATGGTCTTCTATCTGGCGATGAACATCGGCGTGATCGGCACGGTGCCGTGGCAGGAGGTCGCGAAGTCGACCTCGGTGGCATCGCTGGTAGTGGAGCGCAACTGGGGACACACGGCAGCGGGCATCGTCACGGTGCTGATCCTGATCGCGGCCTTTGCATCGGTGTTCGCAGGCTTGCTCGGCGGTTCGCGCGTGCCGTTCTATGCAGCACGCGACGGCGTGTTTCTCGCCGCGTTCGGCAAGCTGCATCCGAAGCACAACTTCCCGCATGTCGCGCTGCTCGTCATGGGCGTGGTCACGGCAGCCGGCACGTTCTTCGATCTCACTACCGTCATCAATATGCTGGTCGCGGTGGCGGTGCTGCTGCAATCGGTTGCGCAGATTGCAGCGTTGACCGTGTTGCGCCGACGCCAGCCGGATCTGAAGCGACCGTATCGTCAGTGGCTTTATCCCGTGCCGAGTTTCGTGGCGCTGGTCGGCTGGCTGTACGTGTTCTATGCAACCGATCATCAATCGCAAGTCTGGTCGACGGCGTGGATCGCGCTGGGCGTAGTGGCGTTCCTGATCTGGGCGCGCATCGCGCGTGCATGGCCGTTCGGTCCGAAGCATGTGCGCGAAGTGTTTCTCGAACGCCAGCGCCAGGGCAACGACGACGCCTGACCATCACACTTCAACGCAGTCAGATATGCCTTCAGCAAACAGCAACATGAAAACGCCGAACGATCGCGACGACAGTCTGATTCTCGCGATCGACTTCGGCGGCACGAAGATCGCCATGGCGATCACCTCTTTCCGTGGCGAGCCGCTGCGCAAGACCGAAATTCCGACGCACGCGGACGCGGGTGCCGTGCAAGTGATGCAACGCACGCTTGCCTGCGCGCACGCATTGCTCGATGAAACGCGTACCGGCGCTGGCGGTGTGCTGCGCGTCGTGTCCGTGGTGACGCCGGGCATCGTCGAACCGGACGGCATTCGCCTTGCGCCCAACAATCCCGGCTGGGAAACGCTCGCGATGGCGAAGGTATTGCGCGAGGCATTCGCGGGCGCGCAGATCGTGGTGGAAACCGACGTGAAAGCGGCCGCGCTCGCCGAAGTGCGAGGCGGCGCGCTCGCGGGCGTCGATTGCGGGATCTATCTGAATCTCGGCACAGGACTGGCCTCGGCGGCAGTGATCGACGGCAAGGTGCTGCGCGGCGCGCATGGCGCGGCGGGAGAAATCGGCTACCAGTTGCGCGGTGTGCCAGGCGAGGTGCCGTTTGCGGCGGGCGGCGCGCCGCTCGAAAACTTCATCTCGGGACGCGCGCTGGCGGATCGTTCGACCGAACTGGCCGGACGTCCGCTCACGACGCGCGAAGCGCTCGCGATGACCGCCACCGATCCGCGCATCGCGGCGCTCGTCGACGAAGCGCTCAACGTGCTTGCGGTCCACGTGGCGAACATGGTGCTGACATTGGATCCGTCGCGTATCGCGATCGGCGGTGGGATGGCGCGTGTGCCGCGCATCGTCGATACGTTGCGGCGTGTGCTCGACGTGGCCGTGCCGTATCCGCCAGAACTGGTGATCGCGCAGTATGGGCATGATGCTGCGCCGTTGCAGGGCGCGATTTTCGGCGGCATGGATGTGTTGTGCCGGCATGCGAATCATGTCGATTCCGGTCACTCAGCGTGAACCTGAACGTTCGCCGGATTCACATCCGGCGAACACCAATTCCGGGCATTTGCCCACTAACTGAACAAAAGAACTTAATTCGGGTGCGCGCAGACTCCTGATTTACCCCTACGCGCGGCTCGCTCAATTCCCTCCTCCTCTCACGCGCAAATCCTTGCCAGACAAGGGTTTGTGACTCGTCGACATCGCTTCGAAACAACGCACCGCAGCAAAACCCCGCCTTGCTTTTCGAGACGCTCGCTGCTGTACTAACTAAAACAACTTGATTTAGTAAGGCCCGCGTCGCTGGCGATCCAACACCCGGCGAACGCAGAAAGAAGGCGCGATCAGCGCACATCCCGCCGCTGAATCGCCTGCTGATCACAACGTCGTTGTCAATCATCCGGAGGAGCGTCCCATGAACCCGATTTCCCGCAGGCAACTGCGCCCCGCGTCCCGCACGCAACCCATCGTCAAGGCCGTCGCTATTGCGTGCGTCGCCGCATCGGCGCTGTGGTGCGCGGGCGCGAGCCTCGCCGCCGATCAACCCGTGGTCGGCCTGATCACGAAGACCGATACCAACCCGTTCTTCGTGAAGATGAAGCAAGGCGCGGAATCTGCCGCGCAGAAGGACGGCGCGAAGCTCGTCACGGCGGCCGGCAAGTTCGACGGCGTCAACGCGGCGCAGGGCACGGCAATCGAGAACATGATCACGGCGGGCGCGAAGGCGATCCTCAGCACGCCGAGCGACACCAAGGCCATCGTGCCGAGCATCAAGAAGGCGCGTGCAGCCGGCGCGATGGTGATCGCGCTCGACACCCCGACCGATCCGCAGGACGCCACCGACGCCCTCTTCGCCACCGACAACTTCAAGGCCGGCGTGCTGATCGGCCAGTATGCGAAGGCCGCGCTCGGCGGCAAGCCCGCGAAGATCGCGACGCTCGATCTCGCGCCCGGCGTTTCCGTCGGCGTGCTGCGCCATAACGGCTTCCTGCAGGGCATGGGCGTGAAGGAAGGCGATCCGTCGATTGTCTGCAGCCAGGACACGCGCGGCGATCAGGCGAAGGGCCAGACAGCGATGGAAAACTGCCTGCAGAAATCCCCCGACATCAACGTCGTCTACACGATCAACGAACCGGCTGCGGCAGGCGCGTATCGCGCGCTGAAGCGCGCGGGCAAGGACAAGAGCGTGATGATCGTGTCGATCGACGGCGGCTGTGAAGGCGTGCGCAACGTCAAGGCTGGCGCCATCGCCGCGACGTCGCAGCAGTATCCGCTGAAGATGGCCGAGCTCGGCGTGCAGGCAGGCGTCGACTACGCGAAGACGGGCAAGAAGGTCTCCGGCTATCACGACACAGGCGTCACGCTGATCACCGACAAGCCGGAAAACGGCGTCGACAGCAAGGATACGAAGTTCGGCCTCGACAACTGCTGGGGCAACAAGTAAGCGCGCAACGCATGCAGTAATCCAGGCAGCAACCGAAGGCAGCAACGGAGACGCGCACCCTGCGCGTCTCCACCAGTTCTCCAGCGTGAGCCAGGCGGGCATTCGTTGCCCGCCGCGTGCCGATCACGCAATGCTTCGAGGAAACACACCATGTCGACTCCCACCGCTCCCGCCCACAGCCATCGCCGGTTCGCCGATCATCTGCCGCCGCTCGCCGAAGCGGGTCCGCTGATCGCACTCGTGATTGCGTGCATCTTCTTCATCTCGCAGAGCAACCGCTTTCTGTCGTTCCAGAATCTCTCGCTGATCCTGCAGCAAACGATGGTGGTCGCCGTGATCGCCATTGGCCAGACCCTGATCGTGCTGACGGGCGGCATCGACCTGTCGTGCGGAATGGTGATGGCGCTCGGCTCGATCGTGATGACGAAATTCGCCGTCGTAATGGGCGTGCCGCCTGTGATCGCGATCATTTGCGGCGTCGCCGCGAGCGCGCTGTTCGGCCTGCTCAATGGCGTGCTGATCACACGCATCAAGCTGCCCGCGTTCATCGTCACATTGGGTACGCTGAATATCGCGTTCGCCGTCACGCAGCTCTATTCGAATGCCGAGAGCGTGTCGAATCTGCCCGACGCGATCATGTTCTTCGGCAACACCTTCAATCTCGGGCCGGCGACCGTCACGTACGGCACCGTGCTCACGCTGCTGATGTATCTCGCGACATGGTTCGTGTTGCGCGACACCGTGCCGGGCCGCCATCTCTACGCACTCGGCAACAACCCGGAAGCGGCGCGCCTGATGGGTCTGTCCGCGCAACGCATCCTCGTTACCGTGTACACGCTGTCGGGCGCAATCTACGGCATTGCCGCGCTGCTCGCCGTGTCGCGTACCGGTGTGGGTGATCCGCAAGCCGGTCAGACGGAGAACCTCGACAGCATCACGGCGGTTGTGCTCGGCGGCACCAGTCTATTCGGTGGGCGCGGCTCGATTACGGGCACGTTGCTGGGCGCATTGATCGTCGGCGTGTTTCGCAATGGTTTGACGCTGATGGGAGTGTCGTCGGTGTACCAGGTGCTGATCACCGGCATTCTCGTGATTCTCGCTGTCGCCGCCGACAAGATGTCGCGCCGTGGCGCACGTTGACCCGTTATTCGCAGGAGACTGTCATGTCGACAACCCCCACTTCCGCCAACGGCAAGACGCCCGTTCTGCAAGCGCGTGGTCTCATCAAACGTTATGGTCAGGTCACTGCACTCGACGGCTGCGACTTCGAAGTGATGCCCGGCGAAATCATGGCCGTGATCGGCGATAACGGCGCCGGCAAGTCTTCGCTGATCAAGGCGCTGTCGGGCGCACTCGTGCCCGACGAAGGCGATCTGCTGCTCGACGGCAAGTCCGTCAAGTTCCGCAGCCCGATCGACGCGCGTCAGCAAGGCATCGAAACCGTCTACCAGGATCTCGCTGTCGCGCCTGCCATGAGCATCGCGGAGAACCTGTTTCTCGCACGTGAACTCGTGAAGCCGGGCTGGCGCGGCAAGCTCTTCAAGATGATCGACAAGCGCCGCATGCTCGAAGAAGCGACCAATGCGATGAAAGACCTGCAAATAGGCATCCGTTCGATGCGTCAGGCTGTCGAGACGCTGTCGGGCGGCCAGCGCCAGGGCGTCGCGGTGGCACGCAGCGCGGCATTCGCGCGGCACGTCGTGATTCTCGACGAACCGACGGCGGCGCTCGGCGTGAAGGAAGGCAACATGGTGCTGGAACTGATCCGGCGCGTGCGAGACCGTGGCCTGCCCGTGATCCTGATCAGTCATAACATGCCACATGTGTTCGAGATCGCGGATCGCATCCATATTCAGCGGCTCGGACGGCGCGCGGCGCTCGTCAACAAGAACGATATCCACATGTCGGATGCCGTTGCCATCATGACGGGCGCGAAGCAGGCCGACGTGCGCGCCATCGCATGACGCACTCCAACGCGTAACGGGATATCGCCGATGGATACGGGCACACGCTCACCGCTCAAGCGCACGGTCGGCTCGAACCAGGTCGGCATGCGGCAGTTCAACGAACGCATCGTGCTGCAGGCGATCCGTTTGCATGGACCTTTGCCGAAGGCCGACGTGGGACGGCTCACGCGTCTGTCGATGCAGACCGTGTCGATGATCGTCGAGCGGCTGATCGACGATGGCCTGCTCGAAAAGCAGGCGCGTGTGCGCGGACGCATCGGGCAGCCTTCCGTGCCCATCGCGCTGCGCGCGGAAGGTGCTTATACGATCGGCGTGAAGGTCGGAAGGCGCAGTCTCGATGTGCTGGCGATGGATTTTCTGGGCCGCGTGTGCTGCCGCGAAGTGCAGGAGTACGCGTATCCCGATCCACGCACGCTGTTTCCCTCGCTCGAAAGCAAGCTCGCACGCATCAACGAGGCGCTCGGTGCACGGCGCGAGAATGTGGTGGGCGTGGGCGTGGCGGCGCCGCTGTGGCTCGGCGGCTGGCGTGATTTTCTCGGCGCGCCAAGCGATGCGCTCGAAGCGTGGAACGATATCGACATTCGCGCACGCATCGGTGCGATGACGGGCCTGCCTGTCGAGTTCGCGAAAGACACCACGGCCGCCTGCGCCGCCGAACTCGTGATGGGCCAGGGCCGCGGCATCCATAACTTTCTTTATCTGTTCGTCGGTACGTTTATCGGCGGCGGGCTGGTAATCGACGGGCGCCTGCATGGCGGCCCGCACGATAACGCGGGCGCCGTCGGCTCGATACCGATCATGGGCGGCAATGCGCGCCAGCCCGCGCGGCAACTACTGCACGCGGCATCGGGCTTCGTGCTCGAAAAGCTGTTCGTCGATGCAGGCGCGCCCGCGACCGCTGCACACGATCATCGCGCGTTATCGGCGGATTTGTGGCGGCTCACCGAGCAATGGCTCGACACCGCCTGCCCCGCTATTGCAGGCGCATTGACGAATGCAGCCGCTTTGCTCGATCTCGAAGCGGTGGTGATCGACGGGGAAGTGGACAGGCAACTGGTGCGCGAAATCATGCGTCGCACCGAGCGCGTGCTCGACAAGTTCGAATGGGAAGGGATCGTGCGTCCGCAACTGCTGGAAGGCACGATCGGCTCTGACGCGCGCGCGATGGGCGGCGCGATTCTGCCGCTCTATGCGCACTTCGCGCCCGTGCATGAACTCTTTCTGAAGCCTGCGACTGAAGTCGGTTACTGAACCTTCGGCGCGGAATTCGCGGCGACTTTCGGCGTGTCTTTCTTCACGGATTCGTCGAGCAAGGGCTGCAATTGCGGCGCCATCGACTTCAGCAATTGCACCGCCAGCGCACTCGTAAAGTCGTAACGCTTTGCGTACGGTTCGTGCACGACGGCAGTGAGCGTGCCGAAGAAGCGGTCACCAATAGCGAATACGAAAGTCGCCGTACGATTGACCTTGCGCGACTCGATCAGCCGCCGCCCTTTCGCGTAGATATTCAGACGCTGATCGCCCGTCCCCGTCTTGCCGTACACCTCTAGCGTCTTGCCGTTTGGAAACGTCATGCCGCCTGCCAGACGCTTCGCCGTGCCGCCCGCGACGACATCGCGCAACATCGCCTGCACGACCCGCGCAATCTCCGGCGAAACGGCTTCCGTGGGCTGCGGCGTCGCGCGCACGAAGCGCGTTTCATAGGGCGTGCCCTTCGCAAACTCCAGTTCGGACAGGCTTTGCGTCGGCGCCATATTGCCCTTGTTGACGATCACGCCGATCAGTTGCGCAAGCGCAGCAGGACGATCGCCCGATGCGCCAATAGCAGCCGCATACGAAGGCGTCAAATGCTCGAATGGATAACCCAGCGCCTGCCACGAGCGTGCAATCGCATCGTACGCATGCTGTTCGACCATGCGGCGAATGCGCCGGTCCTGCGTCGCGTGATAGCGCGTCTTGAAGAGCCACTTGTATGAATCGGCGCGTACGTCGCGGCTCGCGTCCATCACATCGTTCGCGCTCGCATCGGGATGCTCGCGCAGATAGTTGACGAGCCACAGTTCCAGCGGATGCACACTTGAAATGTAGGCGCGATCGTTCAGATTGAACTTGTCGATGGCGTACTTCGCGTAAAGCTCTGCGAGCGCATCGTCGGGTGGATTCGCTTTGGGCGTGTTCTTCAACGCGGCGCGCATCTGATCGTTGAACCACGCTTGCGTGCCATCGGGCCGCACGCTGCGCAACACGGTCGCGATCTTCGGCGGCGATTTGCGCACACCGCGCAGCAGAATCGCGAGCATCTCGTCCTGCGTCTTGCCGTGATACCTCGTGTAGAAGCGGTTCATGTAGACGCGGCTTTCCTGATCGGCGAAGCGCGTCAGATACATGTTGCGCGTGACGGGATCGTCGAGCCATTGCGAAGATGGCCCTGACGTCTTGATCGTTTCGTAGTGGACGATGTCGCGCATCATCCGCACGAACACCAGATTGACCGAATGCTCGAACGCCTGATGCACGGTGAGGATGCGCGAGTTCTCGTCGGCCTCGAAGTTCGTGAAGGTCTGCGCGCCGCCGCCGGTGAAGAAGGTCTCGCCTGCATTGGCCGAGTACTTCCGTTCAACGGCAGCATCGAGCATCGTCGCCAGCGAGCGGTCGTTGGTGTGCATGAAGTAATCGACGGCCCAGCGCGTCAGCGCGTCTTCACGTTCGGGCTTCACCGCGCGCAATTCGTCGACGCTCATCTGCCCATAACGCGCATGCAGTTCCTGCATGATCTGCAGGTACGTGATGATGGTGCGCAGTTTCGCCGTCGAACCGAGATTCAAACGCGCGCCCGAATTGATGTCGAACGGACGGTTCACGCTGTCCGTCTGCACGCGCAGCAGGTTTGCGCCATCGCGCTTTTCGAACAGCGTAAAGCTGAAGGCGATCTTCGACGGATCGTCTTTCGGCTGCAGCATGTTGAAGCCATAGAGGCCGGCTGCCTGTGCGCCGTCTTTGGTCGTGGCATCGGCGAGACGGTCGCTGATGTCCTGCTGGACCTTGTTGTTCATCGTCGAGACGACACGCACGTCCAGCCGGTCGAGGTCGTACAGGTTCGACACGCCTAGCGACGACAGCAGATGCGTACGCAGCGACGTCACCGCCTTGCGTTCGATGAACGAGCCTTCCGGCGGCGCGAGCTTCGCACGCGTCAGCACGAGTTGCTGCGACAGCGCAGCATCGCGCAGTTGCGGCGTGATCACGCCATTCGCCGCAAAGAGGCGCAGATAGCTTTCCGTCAGAGCATTGAGATCGTCGTTCTTGCGCAGCAGGAAGTGCGACGGGCCGCGCTGCGCGATCATCAGCGAGAGCACCTGACGGAACGCGAGACCTTGTTCGGCGAGATTGTCAGGCGTGGACGGCGCTTTCAGCACGCGGTTCACTTCGTCGAAATCACGGCCGTACCAGGCGGCGAGTCCGTCGCCGATCCCGCTGATTTCGCCGATGCCGGGCTGCGCCGCCAGCGGCACCGAGTTCAGATAGCGCACGACGATCTGCTCGCGCGCGGGCATCGTGCGCGGGCCGTCCAGATACGCGCGCACCGACGCCGACGCGATCTGCCGCAGCTTTTCCTTCGGCGTCGCAGTGCGACCGCCGGGCGAATGACGGAACTTCTCGATCTGCGTGGCAAGCGTGCTGCCGCCCGGCTGCGGCTGGCTGTGATTGAAGACGCGCAGCCCCTGATCCACCATCGCGCGGCTAAAACGTGTCCAGTCGATGGCGGGATTGCGGTTAGGCTGATCGGCGTCGAGCAGATGACGGTCTTCGATGAACAGCAGCGCCGACACGACAAGCGGTGGCACCGACTGGAAATCGTCATACACGCGCGCGGGAAACTGCGAGCCGAACAGGCGTGTGCCCGTCGCGTCATACAGCATCAGGCCCGCCTGATCCTTTTCTTCGTAGGGAATAAAAAGGCCGTCGTCAGCAAGCGAGGCCATGCGTTCCGAATCGCGCGCCTGCGACGCAACCGAGAAACCGCGCTCTTTCAAACGGCGTTCGAAAGCAGGCAGCAGCGCGTAGCCGAGGCGGATATCGTAGGGGCCGTCAGTGGGAAAACGGATGTTGTCGCTCGGACCTTCGCCGACTGTAAAGCCGACGTCGCGCGTCAGTTCGGACAGATAGCGCGCCTGATAGCGCGACGTGTCCATTTCAATCTGGAGGAAGCGCACGCCGAGGGCGACGGCCACGAGAAACGCGGCAAAAAAGAGCCACTTGAACCACTTCCAGGCGGACGTGGCGCCGATTGCGCGTAGCGGAAACCGTAGTGGCCGATTCATGGCGGCGTCTCCTTGCAGATGCCTAACCACATTAACCTCGACTGATGTCAGTCTAACGCGTAAAGCGCGTTTGTGAGGGTCGGAAACGCACGGACTTGATCGGGTGAGTACGGCACGCAACACAGCCGTTGGGCGCACGCGTCAGGGCGGCGGATTTTGCGGGCTTGGTTGGTGTGTAGATGGCGCTTCGATGCCGACGCAACCTCCACCGCACGCCCTGCCCGTCCTTGCAATCCCCCTGAAATACCGAATACGGCGCGCGGGCGAAGTTGAGTAACATGGCCGATCAACATAAAGCGCGCGTTTCAAGCACTGCTGCCGTTGTCGAACCGAGGGCAACCCGCCGGATTCCGGCGTGCCGCCCACTTTACTGGACCTTATGCAAAGCTATTACGAAGCGACTGTCGAGCGGCCCGCGCGTGCCGCGCTGAATGGCAACCTGAGCGCGAATGTGTGCATTATCGGCGGCGGGCTGGCGGGGCTATCGACAGCACTCGGACTGGCCGAGCGCGGTGTGCGCGACGTCGTGGTAATCGAAGCGAATCAGGTTGGCTATGGCGCATCGGGCCGCAATGGCGGCTTCGTATTCGGCGGCTACAGCCTGGACTGCGCGGACCTGCTGCGGATTCTCGGCCCGGCGCGGGCGCGCGAACTCTACGCGCTGACCATCGACGCCGTCGATCTCATGCGAACGCGCATCCAGCGTTACGCGATTGCCTGCGACGCCACGGACGAAGGCGTGATCCTCGCCAACTGGTTCGACGATCCCTCGCGGCTGGACGGCCAGCGGGTCTTGATGAAGGAATCGTTCGGAGTCGACTGGGAGCCGCTCGGTGCCGCAGCGCTCGCGGCGCGGCTGAAGACCACGCGCTATCACGGCGGGCTGTTCGAACGCAACGCGTTTCACTTTCATCCGTTGAAGTATGTGCTCGGCGTCGCGCGCGCGGCGGAAGCAGCGGGTGTGCGCATCGTCGAGCAGTCGCCTGTCGTGTCGCTGCGCAGACAGGCTGCGGGGTTCGTCGTGCAGACGCCGCACGGATCCGTCGATGCACGTCATGTCGTGATGGCGGGCGGCGGCTATGCGCGCAACGTGTATCCGCGTGTCGAACGCGCCGTGCTGCCGATTGCAACCTACGTGATGGCGACCGAGCCGCTCGGCGCACGGCTGGCGGAGGCGATCGACTGCCGCTGCGCGGTCTACGACACGCGCTTCGCGTTCGACTACTACCGGCCGCTGCCCGACACGCGCATCCTGTGGGGCGGGCGCATTTCGATCCTCGAACGCGAACCCGAAGCCATTGCGCGGCTGTTGCGCCGCGATTTGCTGAAGGTGTATCCGCAGTTGCACGACGTGCGCATCGACCACGCGTGGGGCGGCCTGATGAGTTACGCGCGGCACAAGATGCCGCAGATCGGTCAGAGCGCGGACGGCGTCTGGTACGCGGTCGGCTTTGGCGGCCACGGGATGGCGCCGACCACGGTGTCGGGCGAATTGCTGGCAGCCGCAATTGCGGGCGAACGCCCTGTACCCGAGGCGTTCGCCACGTTCGGACTGACGCACACGTTCGGCGCGCTGGGGCTTGCCGCCGCGCAGCTGACCTACACGGCGATGCAGACCCGCGACGCATTCGCCGACCGTCCGCGGCGCCCAGGTTAAACGCTGTCGGAACATGGCAGCACATGCCGCAAAGCCGCGTCGGCTGGCGGTTTCGGCGTGCTAGAATGAAACGTCACCGCCGCCGGAATACACAATGAAAAAGGGAAGCCGAGCTATCGCGCCCGAGCATAACGAGACCCCGACCGAATCCTCCGAACCACGGCGCAAATACGATCCCGAAGAGACGAAGCGCAACATCCTCGATGTGGCAACGCAGGAATTTTCGTCGATGGGACTCACGGGCGCGCGCGTCGATGCGATTGCCGAGCGCACCAATACCACCAAGCGCATGCTGTACTACTACTTCGGCAGCAAGGAAGGGTTGTATGAAGCTGTGCTCGAAAAGGTATACGGCGATATTCGCGCGCTCGAGCAGGAGCTGAAAGTCAGCGACATGAGTCCTGTCGATGGCTTGCGCAGCCTTGTCGAGTTTACGTTCGACTATCACGACAAACATCGCGATTTTGTGCGGCTCGTGACGATTGAAAATATTCACGGCGCGAAGTACATCGAGCAGGTCAAGACCTTCAAGAATCGCAATGCAACGGTGATTCAGACAATCGAAGATCTACTCGCGCGCGGCGTCGCGGCTGGAGAATTCCGCGACGATATCGATCCCATTGATCTGCATCTGCTGATCAGTTCGTTGTGCTTTCATCGGATTGCCAATCGGCACACGTTCGGGAATGCATTTGGCCGCGACCCGTCGCATGCGAGACTGCGAGCGAGGCATCGGGCGATGATCGTCGATGCGACTTTGAGGTTTGTGAAGAAATAGGCTTTTGTCTGCAACGCCTGAGATTTCATTTGCTGGCATCTGCGGATGCCAGCGAAAAAACAGATCGGCGAAGGCAACCCACTACTTCTTCAGAATCTCCGCCATCCGTTCGAGCGCGAGCACATAGCCCTGCGTCCCGCATCCGCAAATCACTGCCTCGGCAACAGCCGACACATAAGAGTGATGCCGGAACGCCTCACGCTTGTGAATATTGGAGATGTGCACCTCGATCACAGGCTTTTCAATCGCCGACAGCGCATCGGCAATCGCCACTGACGTGTGCGTATAAGCTGCGGGATTGATCACAATCCCCTGCTGTGTGGTGCGCGCCTCATGCAGCCAGTCGATCAACTGATGCTCTGCATTCGACTGCCGGAAATCTATTTCGAGCCCGAGGCGCTGCCCGGCCTCACGGCATCGGCGCGCAACATCGTCGAGCGTTTCCGAGCCGTAGATAGTCGGCTCTCGCGTGCCGAGCAGATTGAGATTGGGTCCATTCAGGACCAGCACCGACGCAAAACTCATAACTGAACGCTCCACTTTTAGTGACTTCGCCGCGTGAGAACCAACGCTTGCCAACCCGCATCACGCGACGTAAGCCCAAGTGTGCACTTCATCGCCGCATGCGTCTTTTGGGGTTTCTACTAAATTTGTACCATCTAGTTAGTTTAATTGTGAAAATGACTGTCGGACAAAGAAGCGGGAAAATGCTGACGGAATGGCAGCAAGCAGTAACCAACTAGTACAACCCGCACAGGCCTGCCCCGCGCGCAAACGCCCGATCTACCCGCTGCAAACCATAGCCACCTTCGCCGCTCTTGCCGGCAAAAACCCGGGCATACCGCTTGCACCGATATAATTTCCCGAACGTTTCGCGGTTCGACGCGCATACGCGCGCTCACCGCCTGCCAGAAGGAGATTTATGAGGAAGCTTGCCGTCACCCTGTCCGTCCCGCTGTTTCTTGCCGCGTGCGCGCAATATCAGGCGTCTCACAACCCCGACGCCGGCGACCCAATGAAAGACAATATGACCAGCCGCCCCGTCAATGACGTCATCCAGTGCATGACGCAAGCTGCGGCAAAACACGACGCGCCCGTCAAGGCCACGCCTATTCCGCAGGGCCAGATGCTCGATTTCGGCGATTCCAATATCGTCAAGGTTCGCGCCGACAATGGCGGAACGACGTTCCGCTACTATGCGGGCCAGCGCAAGGCGTCGAATCTGTGGATCGAAGGCGCGAGCAAGGAATGTGCGCCCTGAAAACGCCGTGTCTGCGGCGGCGTAACAGCATGTAACAGCTTTCACGCCGCTTCGGACCTGCTCCCGACGATGCCTTAAGAATCATTTAAGTCTGCGCTGCCACGATTCGTCTTTGACACTGACCCGCATTCCGCCAGGTGCCAAGAATGGATTACTACAACGACCGCAACGACCCGACTAAGCGCATCGCCGCCGATACCCCGGCAGCACCCGCGCAGGCCGCTACCGTAACGGCAGCGCAGCCTAAAATGAAAGCGATTCTCCGCCGGCTTCTCAGCCCGCACGAAATCGCGACGCTGCTGCTGTTGCTGCACGCGCCGATGGCTGCGTTCGCCAAGCCGGAAATTCCGACGCTGCAGGAAGCAGGACTCGTCGAAACAGTCGCCAGCGATGACGCCGGCGAATCGCATATTCGCCTGACGCCCGAAGGCAACGCGATCCTGCGCGGACTCGGCATCAAGTAACCCGGCATCGAGCTATCAGCGAGCGCCTTGCTCCCGCCGGGCATCCCGCTGTCCGTCACGCGACGGATTCACGCCTGCCATACCGCATACCCCGCTTCACGCAAGCCGATCCCGAGTTCGACCTCCATGTCGCGCGCGCCGTCATACGGCAGCGGATTGAAGACTTCGTAAAGTTCCGGCATCAGCCGCAGACCATAGTCGCGGACATAGCGATTCGACTGGATGCCTGCCTTGTGCCGGTCGAAACGCAGATCCGGGTCTAATCCCGTCATTCCCACGTAGACGCATGGACGCTCGAACCGGTAATCCGGGTTCGCGCGCCGGAAGCGCGCCTCGTTCCACACGGTATCGTCGAGCGCCACCACGTAAACGTAGTAGCGGAGCTTTTCACGGCGGGGCGGCATCGTTCTCTGGCTGCGGGTTCTGGCGCGCGGGGCTGGCGTTCCGAGACTTCGTCTGTTTTTGTCGGGTGCGGGCGCCGCGCTTGACAGTTAGTTGCGCGAGGTGCCGTGCAGCAGCATCCGGTATTCGGTCGGCGTCACGCCGACGGTCGCCTTGAACTGCCGCGTGAACGCGCTGTGGTCCGTATAGCCGCAGAGTGCGGCGACATCGGTGACCTTGTCGTGCGAGACGAGCAAGGCCGTCGCGGCGTCGAGGCGCGTTTTCAGCAACACCTGACGCGGCGTCAGATGAAACACCTTGTGAAAATACCGCTCAAGCTGCGCAACCGACATATCCGCCATCGCGGCCAGTTGCTTCAGATTCAGCGGCTGCACGTAGTTTTCCTGCAGATACTGCACGACAGTCGCAAGCCGGCTATACGCGGGGTGGCTGCTCTCGTCGGCGCGCAAATCGCGCGAAATGCCCGCCAGCCCGACCACGCGGCCCGCCGCGTCGCGCAACGGCTGCTTGCAGGTCAGCCACCAGCCAGGCTGACGGCCCGGATACAGATGCAGTTCCAGCTGATCGACCATCTGGTTGCCGACATGAATCACGGCTTTGTCCTGCGCCGTGTAAATGCGGCCGAAGCGGCTCGGAAATACGTCTTCCGCTGTTCTGCCCAGCAGCTTTTCCTTTTCCTTGAATCCGCAGCGCGACACCAGCGTGCGATTGACGAGGGCGTAACGCGCGTGCGCGTCTTTCACGAAGAACACGATGTCGGGCATCGCGTCGAAGACAGGTTCGAGCAGCGCGAAATGCGCGAGCATCCCGGCCAGCGAGGTCTCGCCCGGATCGAGCGCGTCGAGCGTGGATGCAAACGTGTTCATCGTGGCGATTCCCTGCATGGACGGCGAGGACATGGCGGCTGGCCCGGCGGCGGTTGCTCGCGGGCGGATTGATCGGGCTGACTGATTATAGGGCGGCGCGCGACGGCTCAAAAAATCGTGCGGAGATCGGCATGTCGGTTCGCGCGCCGTCTGCTCAAAGCGGAGCAGACGGTGCATCGGCGGCGAGCATCAGCGTGCCGATCTGCGCAGGCTGGATAGGCGGACGAACCTGCGCGACGTCCCAGCCGAGCAAGGCTTGCGCTGCGCCGCCACACACCCGGCCCTGACATGCTCCCATGCCGCAGCGCGTCTGCAGTTTCGCGTCGCGCCAGTTGGTGTGCGCGCGCACTTCACCAACCGATACGTCTTCGCAGCGGCAAAGCAAGGTGTTGTCGGCAGGCAGTTGAAGCGCGTGGTCGCGCAGCGCGAACGCCGTTTCCACGCGCGCCGCGAAACGCTGCCAGCGCGAACGCTCCTGCTTCAGACGTTGGACGCTGGCTCCGCTTTCGACGCCGACTGCCGCCAGCCCCGCAATCCGCCCGTCCACGCGCGCCAGTTCCATGCCGCCGACGCCCGTGCATTCGCCTGCGGCGAAAATATGATCGACGGAGGTGCGCTGTGCATCGTCGATGGCAATTGCGCCAGCTGCATGCTTTGCGTTCGTCGCGCAACCCAACGCGCGCGCAAGTGTCGTGTTCGGCACGAGGCCGAAACCGCTCGCGATGCGGTCGCAATCGAACGTATGCGTGCGGCCGTCCACATGCCTGACAATCGCGCGTTCGACGCGGCCATCGCCCTGCGCCGCGCTCACCACACTCGATGTCAGATAGCGAAGCCCCGCGAAACCGCGCGTCAGTTGCGCGGCCTGCACCAGCTTCGCGGGCGTGGCGGCGAGCGAACCGCCGAAGCGCAGCACCGATTCAAACGGCGCCTGCTCGACCACGGCCACGACGCGCGCGCCCGCAGCGCGTGCCGTCGCCAGCGATGCGAGCAGCAACGGGCCGCTGCCAGCTATCACGATGCGCTCGCCGCGTACGGGCACACCGCTCTTGATCAACGCCTGCAAGCCACCTGCACCTGTCACGCCCGGCAGCGTCCAGCCCGCGAACGGCAACAGCAGTTCGCGCGCGCCCGTGGCAAGAATCAGGCGGCCATAGCCGATGCACGCGCCGCCCTGTTCCGCCGATTCGATCAGCAGACGGTTTCCGTCGAGCGGCACAACCACACGCGTCGCCGGGGCAAGCGTCACGTTGCCGTTTCCATCGAACTGACGCAGCAGCGCAGTCAGCGCGTCAGGCGGTGGATGCGCCGGACCGTTGCGCCACACCTGGCCACCCGCGCGAGGATTGTCGTCGAGCACGGCGACGCGTGCGCCTGTCGACGCCGCTGCGCACGCGGCAGCGAGACCCGCCGGTCCGGCGCCCACGACGACGATATCGAAGTGTTCGCCGTTCATCGCGTGCTACCCGTTTGCACGATCTGGCCGTCGCGGCATAGCGTCTGACACGCGAGCACATGCCTGCGTCCATCGACGCTGACGCGGCATTCCTGGCACACGCCCATTCCGCACAACGGCGCGCGCAGTTCTCCCGTCACGGACAGGCGCGTGCCGCAAGCACACGCGGCCAGCGCGGCCGCAATGGTCGCGCCCTGCTCGACTTCGACAGGCTCGCCGTCGATGGTGATGCGCACGCGTCGAAGCAGCGCTTCAGACATGACAGGCTCCAAACTCGAAACGCGCCGGCAGAAACGGCTCAGCAGCAATGGCGGCTGCCGTCTGCGTGATCTGCGCGGCGAGCAGCTTTGCCGTACCGAGCGACGTCGTCACGCCCAATCCTTCATGTCCGACGGCTAGCCACACGCCGGGCGCCGTGTCGCCCGCCGGTCCGATCAAAGGCAAACCCTCCGGCGCCGCCGCGCGACGCCCCGTCCACGCGCGAATGCCATTGAGCGTCGGCAGTTCGGGCAGATAACGCGCGGCGCGTTGCAGCATCTGCGCGAGCACGGGCATGTCGACGGCGGGATCGGTCGTATCGAACTGGCGCGAGGAGCCGATCAACAGTTGTCCCGTCGGGCGAGGCTGCGCATTAAAGGCGACGGAAGTGCCCGTCGCGTGGTGAGCGCTTTTGATGTAGCCGAGTTCCAGCAGTTGATGACGGATGAAACCGGGGTAACGGTCGGTGATCAGCAAGTGACCTTTCTTCGGCTGCAACGGCAGGCCTCGCACGAGTTCGCCCGCGTGCAAGCCATTCGCGACGACGACATGCGCGCCGCCGATACGCTCGCCGTTCGATAGCGTGACCTGGTGCGCATCGACGGCGACAACGTGCGCGTGAAGTTTGACGTCGATACGCGCTGCACCCGGCGATTGCGTCAGCAGCCACTGCGCCGCCGACGGCGCGTAGACGATGCTGTCGTGCGAAATCAGCAGGCCGCCCGCCATGCCTGGCGCGATCGAAGGTTCGGCTTCGTATAGCGCCCGCTCGTCCAGCAAGTCCGCTGTGACATTTTGCGCGGCGAAGCCCGCCTGCATTGCGCGGGCGGCGTCGAGTTCTTCCGCGTCGGCGGCGACCCAGAGCGTGCCGCAACACGCGAAGGCATCGCATGCGCGCAACTGCGGCGCCAGTTCAAGCCACAGATCGCGCGAATAGCGGCTCAACGCAAATTCCGCGGGCGAGTCGTTCATCACGACGATATGCCCCATACCCGCCGCCGTCGCGCCGCCGCCGATGCCCTGCGTGTCGAGCACCGTCACATGCAGGCCGCGCGCGGCCAGTTCCGCCGCACACGCCGCGCCGACGATGCCCGCGCCGACGATCACGACATCCGTCGTCATACCGTGCGGATGCCCCATGCGAACGGGTCGCGTTCATCGAAGCACAGACGGCTTTCGGCCATGATGTGCGCGTGTCCGGTGATGGTCGGCACGACAGTCGCTACGCCGTCCTGCATGTCGCCTGCCGTATAACTCGCCTCGAACACGCTGCCGATAATGCTTTCCTGCCGCCAGACGCTGCCTGCCGCGAGCGTGCCGTCAGCCGCAAGACACGCCACTTTTGCGCTCGTGCCCGTGCCGCACGGCGAGCGATCGTAGGCGTTGCCGGGGCACAGCACGAAGCTGCGGCTGTCGAGTTCGGCGCGCGAGCCGGCGCCGAACAGTTCGATGTGGTCGATCAGCGCACCGTTCGCACCCGTGATGCCGGCTGCGATCAGCGCGTCGCGAATGGCCGAACTGACATGCGTGAGTTCGGGAATGTTCGACGCGTCCAGCTCGCGTCCGTGATCCGTGACGAGAAAAAACCAGTTGCCGCCCCACGCGATATCGCCGGTCAGCGGACCGTAGCCCGGCACGTCGACGGTGACATCCTTGCGATGCCGGTACGCCGGCACATTGCGCACCGACACGCTCATATCAGCATTGAGCGTCGCCTCGACGATGCCCACGGGCGTATCGATCAGATGGCGTCCGGGGCCGATGCGCCCCATGTGCGCCAGCGATACGACGAGCCCGATCGTGCCGTGCCCGCACATGCCGAGATAGCCGACATTGTTGAAGAAGATCACGCCCGCCGCGCATTCCTTGCTGTCCGGCTCGCACAACAGCGCGCCGACCACTACATCGGAGCCGCGCGGCTCGGTGACGATGCCCGCGCGCCAGTCGTCGAAGCGTGTGCGAAACACGTCGAGCCGTTGCGCGAGCGTGCCGCCACCCAGTTCGGGGCCGCCGGACACGACGAGGCGGGTCGGTTCACCGCCCGTGTGCGAATCGATGACGTTCAAGGTTTTCATGCTGCTCATGGTAGGGAACGCAGCGTGCTGCAGTCTTGACGCGGTTGCGCGTCGATCATGACGATTTCGGCATAGCCATCGAAAGATGCAGACGGCTTGTCACAGCGCTTCCTGCGGACAGCCGAGCGCGAGTGCAATGGGTAGATACACCGGAAGCGAAAGCAGGAACGACAAGGCGTTGCCCGGCTTCGATATGCGAGGCGTTACGACACATAAACTCAGAAAGCATTGGAATCAAGGGATTTTCATCGCACAACCGCTATGCCGAAATCGTCATGCCGGACGCGCGATTGACGCAAGACACACGAATATTCCCTGCTTACACTGCACTCGACTCATCACTTTCAGGAGAGCAGTCGTGGCGCATATCTGGGAAGGCGTATTGCCCGCAGTCACCACCAAGTTCAACGCGGATTTCAGCATAGACCGCGAATGGACGGGGAAGAATATCGAAGCGCAGATCGAAGCGGGTGTCGACGGGATCATCGTGTGCGGCTCGCTCGGCGAAGCGTCCACGCTTTCTCTCGATGAAAAGCTGCAGGTGCTCGACGTGGCCGTCGAGGCATCGCGCGGCCGCGTGCCCGTGCTGCTGACCATCGCCGAAAACAGCACGCTCGATGGCTGCCGCCAGGCCGAAGCGGGCGCGAAACACGGTGCAGCAGGCTATATGGTGCTGCCTGGCCTGCGCTATCTGTCGGACCGCCGCGAGACGCTGAACCATTTCCGCATGGTCGCCGATGCCAGCCCGCTGCCGCTGATGATCTACAACAATCCGCTCGCGTACGGCGTCGACATGACACCGGAGATGTTCGCCGAAATCGCCGACGAGAAGAAGATCGTCGCGATCAAGGAATCGTGCGGCGACGTGCGGCGCGTGACGGACCTGATCAACGAAGTCGGCGACCGCTACGCGATCCTCTGCGGCGTCGACAATCTGGCGATGGAAGCGATCCTGATGGGCGCGCACGGCTGGGTGGCCGGCCTCGTGTGCGCGTTCCCGCACGAGACGGTCGCGATCTACAAGCTGCTGAAGGCGGGACGGCTGGAAGAAGCGCGCGCGATCTATCGCTGGTTTGCGCCGCTGCTGGCGCTCGACGTGTCGAACAAGCTCGTGCAGAACATCAAGCTCGCGGAAGCGATCGTCGGCCTTGGCACGGAGCCGGTGCGTCCGCCGCGCCTGCCGCTCGCCGGCGACGAACGTAAAGCCGTCGAAGCGTTGATCCGTCGTTCGATCGAAACGCGTCCGGCGCTGCCGAAGCTGTAAGCACGCACGCGGAGCACAAAAAGAACGCGGCGGCGTCCTGATGGGCCGCCGCCGCTGGAACTACTTATATTCCGCGCACCGTGCGAGAGCGCAACGCTCGACTTCAGGCCGCCTCGGCATGCTGCACGACGACTTCCTCGTTGGTCCGCAGATGCAGCAGTCGATAGCCGCTCTTGTACACCGGCTGCAGACGGAAATCGTTATGCGGCTCGATCTGCAGCAGCAGACGCAGACGCGACACATGGCTGTCGATCGTGCGCGTGACTTCGCGGAACTCGCGGCCCCACACCATCGCGAAGATGTGATCGCGCGACAGCACACGGCCAATGTTCGAGAAGAACAGTGAAGCCAGCCGGTATTGCGTGCCCGACAACTGCACAGGCGCGCCGCGCAGCGTAACCAGTTGACGCCGGGTATCGAAGTGATACGGGCCGACGTCGAAGCTGTCCTTGCCGTAACGCTCCGGATACGCACGGCGCAGCAACGCGGAAACGCGCTCGCGGAACTCGGCGTGGCGCACGGGCAGCGCGGTGTAATCGTCGGCACCCAGCACGAACGCGCGCACGACGCTTTCTTCCGAGGCGTCCGCCGACGCGAACATCACCGGCATCCGCTCGCCGCCCACCGATCGCACGGCCTTGAGCACATCGGTGCCGGACAGACGCAGCGCATGCCAGTCGAGAATCAGAAGATCGACCGTCGAACGGGCGAGCACCTTGGAAAGCGTCAGGCCGTCGTCGTACAGCACGCAACTGTGGCCAGCCTGAACGATGATTTTTTCCAGCAACTTACCTTGCACGAGGTCACGTTGAAGAATGGCGATACGCATGATGGGTTCCTGACAATGGGTCCAGGAGCGCGATTCTGTTCAGGACATCGCGTTAAGCCCATCAGACTCGTCTGAATTTGCAAAGAATTTGCGACAAAATACATCCTGTAAAATCGCGGGCTGGCCAAAATCGTCATCACGCCGCCCTACCCGGGCGGGCGTGCCGTGTCCTGTGCGCTACCCCGCACTGCCGCACTTCTGCCTGACGAACGCCGTACTCCGCGCGCAACGCGCGGCTCTTCTATTCATACAACGACAGGCAATGCAAGCAACAGAACTGGGTAGACCACACGCCAGGGACAGCGCACAGACGCGCCCGCTCACCGGAAACGACTACAAGACGCTCAGCCTCGCCGCACTCGGCGGCGCGCTCGAGTTCTACGATTTCATCATTTTCGTGTTCTTCGCCCCGGCGATCGGACAGCTGTTCTTCCCGCAGTCGATTCCCGACTGGCTGCGCCAGCTGCAGACGTTCGGCATCTTCGCCGCCGGTTATCTGGCGCGGCCGCTGGGCGGCATCATCATGGCGCACTTCGGCGACCTGCTCGGCCGCAAACGCATGTTCACGCTCAGCGTGCTGCTGATGTCGCTGCCCACGCTGCTGATGGGCGTGCTGCCCACCTACGCGAGCATCGGCATCATGGCGCCCGTGCTGCTGCTCCTGTTCCGCGTGATGCAGGGCGCGGCCGTGGGCGGCGAAGTGCCGGGCGCATGGGTGTTCGTGTCCGAGCACGTGCCGCAGCGCCATGTCGGCTATGCGTGCGGCACGCTGACGGCCGGTCTCACGGCTGGCATCCTGCTCGGCTCGCTCGTGGCATCGGCGGTAAACCGGCATTTCGCGGCCGCGGAAATTGCCGATTTCGCGTGGCGCATTCCGTTCCTGCTGGGCGGCGTGTTCGGTCTGGTCTCGGTGTACCTGCGCCGCTGGCTGCACGAAACGCCCGTCTTCGCCGAAATGAAGCAGCGCAAGTCGCTGGCTGCCGAAATCCCGCTGAAGGCCGTGCTGCGCGACCATGGCCGCGCCGTGATCGTGTCGATGCTGCTCACGTGGATGCTGTCGGCAGCCATCGTCGTCGTGATCCTGATGACGCCCACGCTGCTGCAAAAGCAGTTTCACATCGCACCGGCGCAGGCGCTGTTCGCCAATAGCGTCGCCACGCTGTGTCTGACGATCGGCTGCGTGCTGGCGGGTTCGCTCGCGGGCCGCTTCGGCGCGGGCCGCACGATTTTCGTCGGCTGCGTGGGCCTCGGCATCTCGTACTACGTGCTGTTCCAGCAACTCGCCGTGGATAGCACGATGCTCGTGCCGCTCTACGCTGTCGCGGGCCTGTTCGTCGGCGTGATCGGCGCGGTGCCGTTCGTGATGGTCAACGCGTTTCCGCCCGTGGTGCGCTTTTCGGGCATCTCGTTCTCGTACAACGTCGCGTATGCCGTGTTCGGCGGCCTCACGCCGATCGTGGTGTCGCTGATGCTGAAGTCGTATCCGATGGCGCCCGCGCTCTACGTCGCCGCGCTGTGCGTGATCGGCGCACTGACCGCGTGCTGCGTGAAGAAGGACGCAGCACAATAACGCTGTTGCAGTGGCGTGCGCGGGCACGCCACTTGCCCCTCAGGACTGGCCGTCGCATCGACACTTCAGGCCGGTCCAAAACGTCGCGTGGCAGGGCCGCCCTATCATCGACGCATGAATACCTCTCCTGCACCCCGCTTCACGCCCGCCCTCGCGCGCATCCTCGCGACGGTCAGCGTCGGCTTCGTCGTCACGCAACTCGACGTGACCATCGTCAATATCGCGCTGGCGAAGATCGGCGCGGATCTGCATGCAAACGTCACCGGCTTGCAATGGATCGTCGATGCGTACACGCTTGCGTTTGCCGTGCTGATGCTGTCGGCGGGCGTGCTCGGCGACCGCTTCGGCGCACGGCGCATGTTCGCGTGCGGCATCGCGCTATTCGCGGCGGCATCGCTTGCGTGCGGCCTGGCCTCGGGCGCCGCGCTGCGGGTGGCCGCGCGCGCCCTGCAAGGCGTCGGTGCCGCGATGATGCTGCCCAACTCGCTCGCGCTGCTCAACGAGGCGTGCAGCCACGATCCGAAGCTGCGCGCCCGCGCCGTCGGCCTGTGGACGGCGGCAGGCGCGATTGCAATCGCGGCGGGGCCGGTGATCGGCGGATTGCTGATCGCCGCATTCGGCTGGCGCGCGATTTTTCTCGTCAATCTCCCCATCTGCGCATTGGGGTTGGCGGCGACCTTCGCGTGGGTGCCGTCGGCGGGAGACACAACGCGCGCTCCACCGCAGGATCGTCCCGCCGCGCATGCAACGTCGCGCGGCCTCGCCCTCGCCGGCCAGTTGCTGGCGATCGTCGCGCTGACGGCCTTCACGGGCGCGGTGATCGAATGGCGGCCGCTCGGGCTGGCGCATCCACTGGGGAGCGGCGGCTTCGTGCTCGCGTTGCTTGCAATGGCCGCGTTCATCGTCACCGAAAAACGCGCCGATACGCCGATGCTGCCGCTCGCCTTCTTCGGCAACCGCACCTTCAGCGCCGCCGTCCTGTTCGGCATCTGCGTGAATCTGACTTACTACGGCGTGGTGTTCGTGCTGAGTCTCTATCTGCAGCATGCGCGCGGCGAAACACCTTTGCAGGCCGGTCTCGCATTCCTGCCGTTGACGGGCGGATTTCTGGTTTCAAATGTCGCGAGCGGCTGGGTGGTCGGGCGCTTTGGCGCGCGCGTGCCGATGATCGCGGGCGCGATCACGGCCGCGCTCGGCTACGGGCTGCTGCATTTCGCCCTCGCCACGTCGCCGCTCTGGACGCTGCTCGTGCCATTTCTGCTGATTCCATCCGGCATGGGCCTCGCCGTTCCGGCCATGACGACAGCCGTGCTCGCCTCCGTCGATGGACAACGCGCAGGTACGGCCTCAGCGGTGCTGAACACGGCGCGGCAGGCTGGCGGCGCGATTGGTGTTGCGGCGTTCGGCGCGCTCGCCAGCGCGTCGGAGGCAACGGGCGCCGCGCAGGTGGTGGTCGGACTGCAGTTGTCCACGCTGATCTCGTCGTGCATCCTGCTGTGCGCGCTCGGGCTGGCGTGTCTGGTGCATCCCGAGCCGCACGCACGCAACGGATCAGACGACAAGGCGCGCGATGGTCGTACGGGTCACAACGGTCCGCGACCGATACGCGCCGCAAAATGAAGTGCGTGTTAAAGCCTCTGCCGCGTCGCCACGTCATAAAACACAACACCCACGACGCGCGCGGCGTCGTGGGTGTTGCGTGGGCAGGAAACGGCAGATCGCGTTACAGCGACGTCTCCTGAATGGCGCCCGTGTCGAGCGCTTTTTCGATCAGCCCTTCGTGCTGCACCTTGCGGATCGCGTCGGCGACGAGTTTTTCCGGCTGCTCGATTTCCGCCTTGATCGCGCTGATAAAGCCGGCGGCATCGAGGATCACCAGCGTTTCGGCCGTATCGGCGCGGCTGATGATCACGCGATGCGGCGTCGGCCCTTCGCCGAGGCTGGCGCAAAACTGCATGACCGTGCCGTTGATCGTCTGGTCAAAAGCTTGAATCATCGCGTGCTCCTTGTAGTCGAATTGGCTTGCCCAGAGGTTGCCTGACAGAGATTGCCCCGTAGATGCTGCACGAATGATGCCCGCTCCCGCAGCTGTCCCGCAACGCAGGGCGCATGCCGTGCCGCTGCGTGCGCAACCAACGCATCAGAGACTGCTGCTCAGGCCGCTGCGCGGCGCACGCGCGCCGTCAATGCTGATACGCCCCGCCCCCGTCACGAACAGCAGCAGGAAGCCGCCCGCGATGCCGACGTTTTTCCAGAAATGGATGATCATGTCGCGCTGCAGCGCGGCGTCGGTAATGTTCCAGAAGTCGTGCCCGAGCACCGCCGTGGCGATCGTATAGACGGCCATGAAGAGGCCGAGCGGGCGAATCTTGAAGCCGACCACGAGGAAAATGCCGCCGAGCACCTCGACGGCCGTCGCGATGGGTGCGGCGACCTGCACGAACGGCACGCCCTTCGAATGAAGATACCCGACGAAGCCCGCATAGCCGATCAGCTTCATCACGCCGCCCCAGAGGAAAAGAACGGCAAGTGCAAGGCGGGCGATAAGAATTACGCCGGAATCGACGGGACGCGTCATGGATGTGGCTCCTGATTTGAATAAGCAGAAGACCGGGCCGCACGTCATCAGTTCCCGGGCGCTGAAGTCAGCATAAGTGGAACGCACCGCTTTTCCAAGGCGATCGGCGTGGACTGCACCCGCCATGCGCCGTGATTTCCTCATCTGAATAGGGCATCAGGGAATGCCTGTAAATCGGGCAAATTCATACGCCGACGCATGCAAGCCTTTGTTATAATCTTCTCAGGAAATCGAACAAAATCTAACGCGCCATTTCCCGTTCGACGCCGCTGCTCACTAACGCGTTAATGAGACCTACCCCATGCTGAAAACTGAACGTCTGCGCATGCTCGCCGATGCGTTGGCCAGGCAGAACGTGATGCGCCTGCGCGATGCGGCGACATTGCTGGGCGTATCGGAGATGACGGTGCGCCGGGACATTGCTGCGAGTCCGGGTCATTTCACGTATCTGGGCGGATACATCGTCAGCGCCACGGATGTGCCGAACACGGCGGGTTATTCGCTGGAACAGGAAAAGGACCACTTTGCGCAGGCGAAGGCCGAGGCATCGGCGGTGGCGGCGAAGCTGATCGGCAACAACGAGACGTTGTTCATCGACTGCGGGACCACGCTCACTACGCTTGCGCGGCTCATTCCGAACGACATCCATGTCACTATCGTTTGCTATTCGCTGAACGTCGCGGAGATTTTGCGGCGCAAGCCGAATGTGCGGATGATTTTGCTGGGCGGCGTGTATGTGCCGTCGTCCGATTCGTTTTCTGGTGAAGAGAGTATTGAAACGCTTCGGCGCATGGGGATTAACAAGGCTTTTATCTCCGCCGGAGGCGTGGATGATGCGCGCGGCGTCACGTGCTGGAATTTTCATGAAGTCGCGTTGAAGCAGGCAGCCATGGCGGCGGCTGTTGAGAGTCACCTTGTTGTCGATAGTAGTAAGTTCGGGGTTGTTAAGGCTGTGAGGTTCTCGAAGGTCGAGGAGTTTTCTTCGATCATTACTGAGAAGGGGCAGCAAGTGCCCAAACGGAAGTGATTTATTGTCTCGCGACGGTGGGATGGTTTTTTTTGCTGGCGTCCGCGGTTTGTTAGTGGTCTGCTAGCGTTGCCCCTGTGCGGGGCGGCACCTACTTTTCTTTGCCGCCGCAAAGAAAAGTAGGCAAAAGAAAGCGGGCTAACACCACCCACTCCGGTC
>NZ_QBUY01000057.1 GCF_003121405.1 Paraburkholderia sp. C35
CCGCCACCGAGACCCTCATGGCAGACACGGACAACGACCTCCCGCAGCACCGCGCGGCAGCAAACCCGGCAGCAAACCCGCCAGCAGGCAAAACCGCAATCGCACCGCAACAATTCTCCCTCGACGTCCTGCAGGAAAAATACGCCAAAGGCAACGAAACAACCGCCGACGACGTCTATCGCCGCGTAGCCAAAGGCGTCGCCATGGCAGAGCCAGAAGCGTTACGCCCCGCAATCGAAGCCCGCTTCGTCGAGAACCTGCAAAACGGCGCACTCGGCGCCGGCCGCATCATGAGCGCCGCCGGCGCAGGCATCGCCGCCACGCTCATCAACTGCTTCGTGCAGCCCGTCGGCGACAGCATCCAGGACACCGACGATCAAGGCCTGCCCGGTATCTATGTGGCATTGCTGCAAGCCGCCGAAACCATGCGTCGCGGCGGCGGCGTCGGCTACAACTTCTCCGCCATCCGGCCCCGCGGCGCACGCGTCAAAACCACCAGTTCGTCAGCGTCCGGACCCTGCAGCTATATCGACGTGTTCGATGCCTCATGCCGCACGGTCGAAAGCGCCGGCTCGCGGCGCGGCGCGCAGATGGCCGTGCTCGATTGCACGCACCCCGATCTGCTCGAGTTCATCGAAGCCAAACACTCGAAAGGCCGCTGGAACAATTTCAACGTGTCCGTTGCCGTCAGCGATGAATTCATGCGCGCGGTCGAAAACGATGACATGTGGCAACTCGTGCATCGCGCCGAGCCGACACCCGCCCTGCGCGCAGCCAATGACATCCACCAGCGCGAAGACGGCATGTGGGTCTACAGCGAACGGCGCGCAAAAGACATCTTCGATCGCATCATGCGCTCGACCTACGATATTGCCGAACCCGGCGTCGTGTTCATCTCGCGCATGAACGACGACAACAATCTGCGCGCCGTCGAAACGATCCGCGCGACTAACCCGTGCGGCGAGCAGCCGCTGCCGCCCTACGGCTGCTGTAATCTCGGCCCGCTGAACCTCACGCGCTTCGTGATCGATCCGTTTGCGCAACGGCATGGCGGCACGCCATCGTTCGATTGGGACGCGCTCGCGCAGCGCACCCGTACCCACGTCCGCTTTCTCGACGACGTGCTCGACGTCACGCTCTGGCCGCTGTCGCAGCAGTACGACGAATCGCGCGCGAAGCGCCGCATCGGCGTCGGCTTCACGGGCCTCGGCGACACGCTCGTCATGATGGGGTTGCGCTACAACTCGCAGGAAGGCCGCGATTTCGCCGTGCGCATCGCGCGCCTGATGCGCGACGAAGCGTATCGCGCATCCGTCGAACTCGCCCGCGAGCGCGGCGCGTTCACGCTCTTCAACGCGAAGCACTACCTCGAAGACGGCACCTTCGCGTCGCGTCTGCCCGACGACATCAAGGACTCCATTCGCAAACACGGCATCCGCAACAGCCATCTGCTCTCGATTGCGCCGACAGGCACGGTCAGCCTCGCCTTCGCCGACAACGCGTCGAACGGCATCGAACCGGCCTTCTCGTGGACCTATACGCGCATGAAAGTGATGGCTGACGGCAGCCGCGAACAGTTTGCCGTCGAAGATCATGCGTATCGCCTGTATCGAGAGCTCGGCGGCGATGTCACGCATTTGCCCGATTACTTCGTCAGCGCGCTGGAAATGTCGGCCCGCGATCATCTCGACATGATGGCCGCGGTGCAGCCGTACGTCGACACGTCGATCTCGAAGACGGTCAACGTGCCCGCCGATTATCCATTCGAGGCCTTTGAAAGCCTCTATTTCGATGCGTGGAAAGGCGGCCTCAAAGGGCTCGCGACCTATCGGCCGAACGAAACGCTCGGCGCGGTGCTGAGCGTCACGCCCGAACCTGCCGCCACAGCCGACGATGCGCTCGCGGAAACGGGCATCGATCCGCTGCGCATTGCCATCGATCACCGGCCCAAAGGCGAATTGCCCGCGATCATCGAGAAGGTCGAGTACCTGACGGCAGCGGGCAAGAAATCGCTGTATCTGGCGGTATCGTTTATCGAGGTGACGGGGCGTGTGGGTGGAGAAGAAGTGACCATCGAGCGGCCTATCGAGTTCTTCATTCCCGCAGGTCAGCGCGACGAGTCGCAGCAATGGATTACGGCGACGATGCGCTCGCTATCGCTCGCAGCGCGCGGCGGATTCGTCGCGCGCAATCTTCAGGATCTGCGCAAGGTGTCGTGGGATCGGGGACAGGTGCGGCTCGGCGAAGTGCAGCGGACAGACGGACATCGCTCGCCGCGCTGGCACGACTCGGAAGTCGCTGCGCTCGCGTATGCATTGCAGCAGATCCTGCATCGGCGCGGCTTCCTCGACGCGGAAGGCAATCAGGTGCCGTCGCGGCTGCTCGCCAGCCTGCCGCGTGGTCAGGCCAATCCCAATGCGTCCACCGCAGATCAAGCGCTGTCTGCAGTCGACGATATCGGGGAGGAACAACGCGGCGCTCAGGAACTGCGCACGATGCATGGCCGCAAGTGCGGCAATTGCGGCGCTAACGCCGTCATCCGGAAGGATGGATGCGATTTTTGCACCGCGTGTGGTGACATCGGTGCGTGCGGATGATCAGTCCGTGAAGCGAGGGATGTGCTTAGCGGAACGGACGGCGATGCGATTCGGCGACGATTTCGCACACTTCCAGATGCACGCGCCATGCGTCAGCGAAGAATGCGCGCACGCGAGCGAAGAAGCTGGGCTTGATAGTGGTCGACGTGGTGGCTGCGTAGCTCATTGCAAACTCCTTTAGGGTTGTCACCTAGGTATTAACCCTATAGTACACTTTTTATGCTGCGTTGCAAAATTAATTGCGTGTACTGGCACTGTTTCTATCAACCTGCCGCAAGCGCCCTGTCAGGCGCTGCCTTGCCCGCCCTTCAGTCTCACCGCCCTTCGGCCGGTTCGCCGCGCAACGTCATCACCGTGCTGGCAACGCTCGCGACGAGCTTGCCGTCTTCGCGCCGGATATCGCACTGGTAGTGGCTGAGCGTGCGTCCGCGATGCACCGACCAGCCATGCGCGCGCAGCCGGGCCTGCCACACGGGCCGCAGAAAGGTCGCCCGTAGATCGATGCTGGTGAATGTTTCGCCCGGTTCCGTCAGCGTCGAATGGGCCGTGCCGATGGCGGCGTCTGCGAGTTCGCACAGCATGCCGCCGTGTACGGTGCCTTGCTGGTTGCCGTGCACGCCGGCATCGGCATCGAACTCCAGAACCGCCGATGCAGCGCCGATTTCAACGAGGCGAAATCCCAGCAGGCTGGAAATCGCAGTCGGATAGCGCATATGGGTAGCGTCGTCGGCGGTCAGCCGTCCTTCGAGTTGACGTTGCAGATAATCCAGCACAGGCAAGTGGCGCGGCGAGTTGTCACGCATGTCGATTCCCTTCGCCGTTCGGACGCCCGAACGACGCATTGTTTCGGTGACGGCAGCGTAGTCCCGTACACTAGGACGATCAAACAATTGTCCTAGGTACAGTCGATGATCCTCTCCCCCGTAGCCGCGCTGACCGAAACGCTGGCTGCTGAAATCCGCAGCGGCAAGCTGGCGCCGGGCGCGGCACTGCCGACGCATCGGCAGCTTGCCGCGCGTCACGGTGTGGCGATCGCTTCCGCGAGCAAGGTCTACGCGCGGCTCAAGTCGATGGGACTGGTGATCGGCGAAACGGGACGCGGCACCTTCGTGCGCGACCGCCCGCAGCAACGCGAGTGGGACAGTGGCGACGAGGCGAGACTCAGCGCCAGCGCCATCGATCTGTCCTTCAACCATCCCACCTTGCCGGGTCAGGCGGGCATGCTGCGTGCGATGCTCCGCGAACTCGCGGCATCCGGCGATCTTGCCGCGTTGATGCATCAGCAGCCGCCCGGCGGCCGGATGCATGAACGGCGCATCGTTGCTGCGTATCTCGCGAAACAGCGCGGGGTGAAGGCCGAGGCCGAGCGCGTGTTCCTCGTCAACGGTGCGCAACAGGGACTCGACATCGCCACGCGCGCGTTGCTGGAACCACACGACGACGTTGCCGTCGATGCGTTGACCTATCCCGGCTTCAGGATGCTGGCCGACATCCAGCGGCTGACGTTGCGCCCGGTGGCCTGTCTCGACGACGGCCCGGACCTGCAGGCGCTCGACGCGCTGTGCCGCCGCCAGCGGATCCGCGCGATCTACACGATGCCGACGCTGCACAATCCGCTCGGCTGGGTGCTGACGTTGAGTCAACGCCGGCAACTCGTCGAAATCGCGCGGCGCCACGATTGCCTGCTGATCGAAGACGCGGCCTATGCATACCTGGCCCCGAAAGCACCGCCCGCACTGGCCGCCCTCGCGCCCGAGCGCACCATTCATGTGTCCAGTCTCTCCAAGAGCCTCGCAAGCGGATTGCGCTTCGGCTACGTGGTCGTACCCGAGCAGTACGCGGGAAAGATCAAGGCCGCAATTCGTGCGAGCTACTGGAGCCTGCCCGGCGTGATGACGGCGATGGCAACGCGCTGGATCGAATGCGGCGCCGTGGCGCGGCAGGAAACGCTGCTGCGACGCGAGGCGCGCGCCCGCCAGGCCATCGCGCGCGAAGCCTTCGAAGGCATGCAACTGGTTGCGCATCCCGGCTCGATGTTTCTCTGGTTGCCGTTGCCTGATGACCTGCGCATGGATGCGATCGCGACCGCGCTGGCGCAGCGAGGCATTGCGGTATCGAAAGCCGAAGCCTATGCGGCGACCCGGCACGTCCCGCATGCGTTACGCCTTGGACTGAGTTCGGTGCCGGTCGCGCAACTCAGATCCGTGCTGCTGCAGGTGCGGGAAACGATCGAGCGCTATCCCATCTGACGCGGTACATCACGCAATCAGGCCCCCGGACAGGGCGGGAACACGGCTTGCGCGCCCTCACTACGCGTTTGCACTGCGTTGTATCAAACAGCAGAAGAACTAAAATGGCGAATTAATGCCTTAATCAATAGGGCTTTGATAAATCAGGGTGACTGGCAGGGTGACTGGATCGATCGTCGACTGGATAACGCTTTTGACGCGCCGCAAGCCGCTTATGTGGATTGCCGGTGCGATATTGCTTCTGGCAAGCACCGCATCGTTTGCTAACGATCACCTGCACGTCACTTCAGAAAAGAATTCCCCTTTTATTCTTTTCTATTCCTACCCCATTGGTACGCCATCGACATACGCGCCACAAAGGCGTGTACACCGCTTTGTCGTGAAAGATCCTGGCGCAATCAGCAATGCCGCTTTCAACCCTTCGGAGAACGAGAATATTGCGCACGGCAAGCGTAAATTCCGCGTGGGCAATGCACCGGGTAATCCCTATCTCGCGCCACTCGATGGCGTGCAGTCCAGTCAGTCGCCAACCCTGCCCTTGTATGGCTTCGGGCTTCCATCCGATCCGCAAGGCCTGCCGCCCACTGCCGCCAGCGATGACGACTGGAGTTTCAGGGCCAATCCGCTATACAACATGAATCACGCACACGAGCGCGGCGCGACGTTTTCGATTCGACACGATTTCTAGTCGCATCAACCAGCAAAAAATGCTGCGTTCCTCGCTAAAGGAAACACAGCATCGTCCAGCACGCGTCACAGGATCAGGGCAAGCGCCGAAGCACGGACCCTGATCGACGTGACGTGGAAGCAGACAAGGAGACTTCGACCTGCTACCTGCCCATTGCGAGCCAGCCCGATACGGGCCGCCCAGCCCGCATCACGCAGCCTTCAGCAATCCATGCGGATCGAGCACGAATTTGCGCGGCGCGCCGCCATCGAACTGGCGATAACCTTCCGGCGCGTTATCCAGCGAAATTACCGTGACGTTGACGATATCCGCGATCGGCAGACGGTCCCACAAAATTGCCTGCATCAGATTGCGGTTGTACTTCATCACGGGCGTCTGGCCCGTGTGGAATGAATGCGACTTGGCCCAGCCGAGACCGAAGCGGATCGACAGACTACCCTTGCGCGCCGCTGCATCGGCAGCGCCCGGATCGTCCGTCACATACAGACCGGGAATGCCGATCGCGCCTGCGACCTTCGTGATGTCCATCAACGAATTGAGCACCGTAGCGGGTGCTTCTTCGCGCGAGCCGCTGCTGCCGTGCCCGTGCGCTTCAAAGCCCACGCAATCCACTGCGCAGTCCACTTCGGGCTTGCCGAGAATCTGCGCGATCTGCTCGCCGAGCGTCGCGTCTTTCGACAGATTGACGGTTTCGAAACCGACCGCACGTGCATGCGCGAGACGCTCTTCATTCATGTCACCGACGATCGTGCACGCCGCGCCCAGCAGCCGCGCCGATGCGGCAGCCGCCATGCCGACAGGCCCCGCGCCCGCGATATACACCGTCGAACCCGGCTTCACGCCCGCCATCACCGCACCGTGATAGCCCGTCGGCAAGATGTCGGACAGGCACGTGAGATCGCGGATCTTTTCCATCGCGCGGTCGCGGTCGGGGAAAGCCAGCAGGTTGAAGTCCGCGTACGGCACCATCACGTATTCGGCCTGGCCGCCGATCCAGCCGCCCATATCGACGTAGCCATACGCACCGCCTGCGCGCGACGGATTCACATTCAGGCACACGCCCGTATGCTGCTCCTTGCAGGTCTGGCAGCGCCCACACGCGACGTTGAACGGCACCGAGACCAGATCGCCTATCTTGAGCGTCTCGACATCGCGGCCCACTTCGATCACTTCACCCGTGATTTCGTGCCCTAAAACAAGGCCGACTTCAGCCGTCGTGCGGCCACGCACCATATGCTGGTCCGAGCCGCAGATATTGGTCGACACGACCTTCAGCACCACGCCATGACCGATCGCGCGCCCACGCGGATCGACCATCTTCGGGTAATCGATTGGCCGCACTTCGACCTTGCCTTGTCCCAGATACTCGACCCCGCGATTGCTGCTCATCGTCTCGTCTCCATGTTGGTCTGAATGCGCAAAAAGGCGCTGATTCGAGGTTAGTCCCTTTGCCCCGTGGGCCAATGTTCAAAACCCGACACGTGTTTTCCCCAAACCGACACAGCCCGTTTCGCCCGTTTTTGTTGATTGATCGTTCAATAAAAAAAGAATAGAGTGACGGCTTTCGGCAGCATTGCGAGCCAACATGCCCAAAGTCGGAATGCGCGAAGTGCGTCGCGCGCAACTCATCGACGCCACGCTGCTCACCATCGACCAGGCCGGTCTGTCGGGCACGACGCTGGCGTCGGTGGCGCAGCGGGCGAACATTTCCACCGGCATCGTCAGCCACTATTTCGGCGATAAAGACGGTCTGCTCGAAGCCACCATGCGCCATATCCTGCGCGATCTGTGGGCGGCCACGACGCGCCGCCGCATCGCAGCGAAGCCGCAGCCGCGTACGCGTTTGCGTGCGATCGTCGCGGCGAATTTCGATGTGTCGCAGGTCAGCGGTCCCGTCATGAAGACCTGGCTCGCGTTCTGGTCCGAGAGCATGCACGAGCCTGCGCTGCGCCGTCTGCAACGCGTCAACACGCGGCGGCTCTATTCGAATCTGTGCGCCGAGTTCGCGAAAGAACTGCCGCGCGCCCAGGCGCGGCGTGCCGCGAGCGGCCTTGCCGCGATGATCGACGGCCTGTGGCTGCGCGGTGCGCTATCCGGCGATCCGTTCGACACCAAAGCGGCCTTGCGCCTCGCCAACGACTACATCGACCTGCTGCTCGCGCAAGGCCGCGCGTAGCACGCTGCGTCAACACCATCTGCATTTCAAGGAGAAACCGTGATGCCCGCATACGGCCTGCAACGTCTTTACATCGGTGGCGAATATGTCGACGCCACCAGCGGCGTGAGCTTCGATACCTTCGATCCCGCCACGGGCGAACGGCTCGCCACCGTGCAGCAAGCGGGCGAAGCCGATATCGAACGCGCCGTGCAGTCCGCGCGCGAAGGCCAGCGCGCATGGGCCGCGCTCACGGCCATGCAGCGTTCGCGTATCCTGCGGCGCGCGGTCGAACTGCTGCGCGAGCGCAACGACGAACTCGCCGAACTCGAAATGCGCGATACGGGTAAACCGATTGCCGAAACGCGCGCCGTCGATATCGTGACGGGCGCAGATGTGATCGAGTACTACGCAGGCCTCGCGACTGCCATCGAAGGTCAGCAGATACCCCTGCGCGCCGAATCGTTCGTCTACACGCGTCGCGAGCCGCTGGGCGTCACGGCGGGCATCGGCGCGTGGAACTATCCGATCCAGATTGCGTGCTGGAAGTCGGCACCCGCGCTTGCCGCGGGCAACGCGATGATCTTCAAGCCCAGCGAAGTCACGCCGCTGTCCGCGTCGAAACTCGCGGAGATCTATCTTGAGGCAGGCGTGCCGCCTGGTGTGTTCAACGTCGTGCAAGGCGATGGCCGCGTCGGCGCAATGTTGAGTGCGCATCCCGGCATCGCGAAGATCTCCTTCACGGGCGGCGTGGAAACGGGCAAGAAAGTGATGTCGATGGCGGGCGGATCGTCGCTGAAAGAAGTGACGATGGAACTCGGCGGCAAGTCGCCTCTGATCGTGTTCGATGATGCCGATCTCGATCGCGCCGCCGATATCGCCGTCACCGCCAACTTCTTCAGTGCAGGCCAGGTGTGCACGAACGGCACGCGCGTATTCGTGCATCAATCGGTGCTGCAGGCCTTCGAAGCGCGCGTGATCGAGCGCGTGAAACGCATCCGTATCGGCAAACCTTCCGACCCGTCAACCAATTTCGGCCCGCTCGCCAGCGCCGCGCAACTGGATAAGGTGCTGGGCTACATCGAAAGCGGCAAGCAGCAAGGCGCGCGTCTGGCGCATGGCGGTGCGCGCATGACTGACGGCGACTACGCGCGCGGCCAATACGTGCTGCCCACCGTGTTCGCCGATTGCCGCGACGACATGAAGATCGTGCGCGAAGAAATCTTCGGCCCGGTGATGAGCATCCTGAGTTTCAACGACGAAGACGAAGTCATCGCACGCGCCAACGACACGATTTACGGCCTCGCCGCTGGTGTCGTCACAGAGAACCTGTCGCGCGCGCATCGCGTGATTCACCGGCTCGAAGCCGGTATCTGCTGGATCAACACGTGGGGCGAATCGCCCGCAGAAATGCCCGTGGGCGGCTACAAACAGTCGGGCGTGGGCCGCGAGAACGGCATCACGACACTCGAACACTACACGCGCATCAAATCCATCCAGGTCGAACTGGGCCAATATCAGCCCGTGTTTTGAGGGAGCGCAGCATGGCAGCGAAAGAGTACGACTACATCATCATCGGTGCGGGATCGGCAGGCAATGTGCTCGCCACGCGCCTGACGGAAGACCGTGACGCGACCGTGCTGCTGCTCGAAGCGGGCGGTCCCGACTACCGTTTCGATTTCCGCACGCAGATGCCTGCCGCCCTCGCCTATCCGCTGCAAGGGCGCCGCTATAACTGGGCCTATGAAACGGACCCGGAACCGTTCATGAACAACCGTCGCATGGAATGCGGGCGCGGCAAAGGTCTTGGCGGTTCGTCGCTGATCAACGGCATGTGCTATATCCGTGGCAACGCGCTCGACTACGACGGTTGGGCCGAACGAAAAGGCCTTGAAAACTGGGCTTATCTGGATTGTCTGCCCTATTTCCGCAAGGCCGAGACGCGCGACATCGGCGCGAACGATTATCACGGCGGCGACGGCCCGGTGCATGTGACGACCAGCAAGCCCGGTGTGAATCCCCTCTTCGAAGCGATGGTCGAAGCAGGCGTGCAGGCAGGCTATCCGCGCACCGATGACCTCAACGGCTATCAGCAGGAAGGCTTCGGGCCGATGGACCGCACCGTGACGGCGAACGGACGTCGCGCGAGCACGGCGCGCGGCTATCTGGATCAGGCGAAGCCGCGCCCCAATCTCACGATCGTCACGCACGCGACCACCGACCGCATTCTGTTTAGTGGCAAACGCGCGCAAGGTGTCGTGTATCTGGACGGCGACGCGCGCATCACCGTGCATGCGCGCCGCGAAGTGCTGCTATGCAGCGGCGCGATTGCCTCGCCGCAGATCCTGCAGCGCTCGGGTGTCGGGCCTGGCGCATGGCTGCGCGAACTCGACATTCCCGTCGTGCTCGATCTGCCGGGTGTCGGCCAGAACCTGCAGGATCATCTCGAGATGTACATGCAGTACGAGTGCAAGGAACCCGTGTCGCTCTACCCTGCACTGCTGCTGCGCAATCAGCCCGCCATCGGCATCGAATGGATGCTGAAGGGCACGGGCATCGGCGCGAGCAATCATTTCGAAGCGGGCGGCTTTATCCGCACACGCGACGACGATCCGTGGCCAAACATCCAGTATCACTTCCTGCCCGTCGCGATCAATTACAACGGCACCAACGCGATCAGGATGCACGGCTTTCAGGCGCACGTCGGCTCGATGCGTTCGCCGAGCCGTGGCCGCGTGAAGCTGCGTTCGCGCGACCCGCGCGAGCATCCGTCGATTCTCTTCAACTACATGTCCGAAGCACTCGACTGGCGCGAGTTCCGCGACGCGATCCGCATTACGCGCGAGATCATTGCGCAACCGGCACTCGACCACTTCCGTGGGCGCGAGCTGAGCCCCGGCGCCGAACTGCAAAGCGACGCACAGATCGACGCCTTCGTGCGTGCACGTGCGGAAACGGCCTACCATCCGTCGTGCTCGTGTGCGATGGGCTACGACGATATGGCCGTCGTCGATGTCGAAGGCCGCGTGCATGGTCTCGAAGGACTGCGCGTAGTCGACGCATCGATCATGCCGCGCATCACCACAGGCAATCTGAACGCGCCGACCATCATGCTGGCGGAGAAAATCGCCGACCGCATTCGCGGGCGCGCGCCGCTCGCGCGTTCTACTGCGCCCTACTATGTGGCGAACGGCGCACCGGCACGCGGCACGAAGGAAGTTGCGCGCGCACCTTCGCAGAGCATGACCGCTCACACGCATTGAGCGGCAGTGTGCGCCATCATGAATGGCGCACACGTTCCATCCCAATGCCGAATCTGTTCTATGTGATGGATTAATGGCGGCGTCTACTGGAACGAGCCGGGCTGCGAAGCACTCGACGCTTCGCGGACACAACCGGTCTCTTCCAACATCCATTCGAGGATGCCATGCCGACCACTGCTACGCCGTCTGCTTCTTCATCCGCCAAACGGCCCAGCGCCGCCGCGCGTCTCGAACGCCTGCCGTTTTCCGGGTATCACCGCACCATTTTCATCATCATCGCGATTGCGTTCTTCTTCGATTCCGTCGATCTCGGCACGATGACCTTCGTGCTCGGTTCGATCAAGACGGAGTTCGGTTTATCGAGCGCAACCACGGGACTCGTCGCGAGCGCGAGTTTCTTCGGCATGGTGCTCGGCGCAGCCGTCGCGGGTCTGTTCGCGGACCGCTTCGGACGTCGCCCCGTGTTTCAGTGGAGCATGGTGTTGTGGGGCGTCGCGTCGTACCTGTGCTCGACGGCGCAAAGCGTCGATGCGCTGATCGTGTATCGCGTGCTGCTCGGCATCGGCATGGGCATGGAGTTCCCCATCGCGCAAACGCTGTTGTCCGAATTCGTGCCGACGTCGTCGCGCGGCCGTCTCGTCGCGTTGATGGACGGCTTCTGGCCGCTCGGCTTCATCGCGGCGGGCGTCGTGTCGTTTGTCGTGCTGCCGCATTTCGGCTGGCGCACGGTGTTCGCGCTGCTCGCGATTCCCGCTGTGTTCGTGCTGATCGTACGCCGCATCGTGCCCGAATCGCCGCGCTGGCTCGAACATCGCGGACATCTGGCACAAGCCGATGCCGTGCTCGACCAGATCGAAGCGAAGGTGATGAAATCGAAAGGTCTGGGTTCGCTGCCCGCTCCGTCGCTGCTCATCGATCAGGCCGCGCCGTCGAAGCACAGCGCGTTCCGCGAGATCTGGAGCACGGCTTACCGGCAACGCACGTTCATGGTGTGGGCGTTGTGGTTCTTCGCGCTGCTCGGTTTCTATGGTCTGACATCGTGGCTCGGCGCCCTGATGCAACAGGCCGGCTTCGCCGTGACGAAATCGGTGCTCTACACCGTGCTGATCTCGCTTGGCGGCATCCCCGGCTTTCTGTGCGCGGCGTGGCTCGTCGAGCGCTGGGGACGCAAGCCGACCTGCATCGCCTCGCTGGTCGGCGGCGGTGTGATGGCGTACACGTACGGTCAGACTGCCTTGCACGCGGACAGTGTGACGCTCCTGATCTGCACGGGCCTCGCGATGCAGTTCTTCCTGTTCGGCATGTGGGCCGTGCTCTATACCTACACGCCGGAACTGTACGGCACGGGCGCACGCGCCACCGGGTCCGGCTTTGCCTCCGCGATTGGCCGCGTCGGCTCGCTGATCGGCCCGTATGCCGTCGGCGTGGTGCTGCCCATCTTCGGACAAGGCGGCGTGTTCACGCTCGGCGCGCTGTCGTTCGGCGTCGCCGCACTGGCCGTGTGGGTGATGGGCATCGAAACGAAAGGTCTGTCGCTCGAAACGCTGGTGTCACAGGTCGACGACGAAGCGCCCGCATGGCGCGTGGCCGCCGACGACGCACGCTGACACGTCACACGCAGCGCGTGCTTTCCAGAACCTGTAACGGGCTTACCCAGGCGTAAGCCTGTTACTGGCAATGCGCTGGACTGATCCGCTCCGATCCACGCTTGCCGCGCGCGCACCGCGTGCGCAGGCGCCTTTCACCACTGTCAAACCTGTAACCGCGTAACGTGGTGAAACACTCCCGTAGTCAAACTGTCGTGCCGTCCGTTTAGCATGTCCGGACTGCTCGCTCACTTGTCCACGGAGGTGTGCCGATGTTGAGCCCTCACGAACTGGCGACGCTCATGCTGTTGAATGGCAGTGAACGCCGTATCGAATCGCTCGACCCTGATGTACTCGCATTGCGCCGTTACGAACTCGTCGAAGTACAGGAGTTACGTGGCGGCATGGCAGCCCTGCAGATCAGCGCACGTGGGCGCGCACTGCTTAAACGGCTGGGAAGGGAAACGGCCGGCTGAACCTGAATACCTGAATGTCAGCGCGTGCCGCCTGCAATTATCGCCGGCGCGTGCCTACGCTCTCCGCGACGGGCTGCCGGTCGCTCACGATGTTGTACAGACTCATGCGCACCGTGATGTGCATGCCGTTCGACGCAAACGACGACAACGGCTCCGGCCTGGGTTTCGATTCGGTGGCAAGACGCGGGTTTTCACTCGCCTCTTCTTTCGTGACGACGGGATTGTCTACGGCAGCAGGCAACTCTGCCAATGCCACGTCGCTTTCGCTGACAGGTGCGTCGGCATGCGCGACACCGTGCGTCGCAGCGGGCATTTCCGCGTCCGCCAGACTGTCGGTCACCAGTGTATCGGTCATCAGCGGCACATCGTCATGCAACGCGCTGGCTGCCATTGCCGGTTCGCGCCACGCGGGTTCCGCTGCCGTGTCGACACGCGGCGACAGATCGATCCATTTCGCCAGATCCGCGAGATCCATCAGCGTGAGCTTTCCGCCATAGACGGCACCCGTATCGATGTTGATCACGTTGTCCTTCGCCGTGACCACGGACACCGGCGTATGCCCGACGATCACCGCCGTGATGTTCTCGATCCGCCCGACTGCATGCGTTTGCGCGCCCACACTGTGGCGCGCCTTGTCGAGCAGGCTGCGCAACGTGTTGCGCGACGGCGCGGGATGCGGCTGATAGGTCTTCCAGCGCGTGCGTGCCCAGATGGCCTTGCGGCGCGTCTTGCCGTCCGGCCGCTCGCGTTCGATATCGGTAACCAGCCGGTTCCAGTCGGACACGGGCGAATCCGCGTGCACGATGCCAACCAGACCATGCTCCGTTTCGATCTCGATCAGATACGGCAGCGACGCCATGTACCTGACGATATCGCTCACCCATTGCCGGTCGTCGGCTCTGTCGAGCAGCCAGTCGCCGCCATTGCCCAGCAGCGACATAGCCTGCTCTTCGCCCGCGTGCCAGCGCACGATGACATCTTCGTGATTACCCTTCACTGATTTAATGCCGTATTGCTCGACGGCGTCCAGCACGGAGTCCGATTGCGGGCCGCGATCGACGAGATCGCCGACGGCGAATAGCCGGTCGCGCTGCGGATCGAAATGGCGCGCTTCCAGTTCCGCACGCAATTGCGCAAAGCAACCGTGCAGGTCGCCCACGACGAAATCACGTCCCGAGTCATTACGCGGATAGCGGTGAACAGCGCGATAAGGCTCTTTCATAGTTGGGGCGATACAAAAAACGGCATTGGACGGAAAAAAATAATCCGCAAAATAATTGCAAATAAATCAGTGAAAAATAAGGGCGGAGTCGGCTGAAAAGCGCGCCGCATCAATGACGGCAAGCATAGCGCGCAGAAATGTGACAAGGTGCTACACAAAAAAGGATTGTGTAACTGTTCGTGAAGCGCATTGCTTTTCAGGTATTGCTACTTGCTAACGGTCGTCTTTTTTCGCGCCTACGCGGAATCCATCCGTAGCGTGCCTGGCGCCGCGCACGGCCTTCTTGCGTCGGATGCCAGCATCCGGGCGAGCAATACCCTGGAGATATGCAGTTCAATGGCGGCCGCGTCGAGCCGCCCGTGATTGCGCGCAACGGCAAGCTCGACAGCCTGCCATTCAGGAATGTCGCCGGTTTCGTCGGACGCGCTCATCAGCGGGATGCTCGCGACAGGATCGAAGCCGAGATCGAGCGCCGTGATCAACGGTCCGTTGCCGGCGACGATGGCATGCCGGATACGATTGATCATCTCCGTCACGTTGCCGGGCCAGGTGTGCGCGTCGAAGGCTTCCCATGCGCAGACGGAAAAACCTTGCACGTCGTGACGCGAGTCGGATCGAAAACTTTTCAGCAGATGCGCGGCCAGCAGACGAATGTCGGGGCCGCGCTCGCGCAGTGCGGGAATCGCAATGCAATCGGGCGCAAGCCAGGCAAAAAGGCGCGCATGCAGACGATGCTCGTCTGCTGCGCGTTGCAAGTCGATATGTGTCGAGCAGATGATGCGCACATTGCGCGCTCCGTTATCGAGCATCTCCGCCAGACGCCGCTGGGTGCCCAGCGGCAATTCGCAGATGCCATCGATATAGAGCGAGCCGCCTTCCGCCATGTCGAGGCGTGGGCGCTGAATGCTCACGTTACCGTCTTCGACTTTGGTCTCCTCGTCGCCAGATTCGCCAAATAGTGCTGCTTCCACACGCTCGGGCGCGTACGCCGCGCAATCGATCGATACGAACGGGCCTTCGCGGCGCGCCGATGCAAGATGGACGGATGACGCCGCCTGCGTCTTGCCGCTGCCCGACTCACCCACGAAGGTCACGGGACGTTCATGTTCCGCTGCGTGGCGTATCGCCGCGCGCACCTCGCCCATTGCCGGACATGCGCCGATCATCGCGAGCGCGCCTGCGTTTGCACTCCGGTGCTCGCCCGGTTCTTCCGCCGACGCCGCATACGCACGATCGAGTGCTTGCGCGACCATCTCGGCAGCAGCAGGCAACCGGATAAAGCTCACGCAGCGCGTGCGCACGATGCGACCGATCTCGGGATCATCCAGATGCGCAGCCGTGACAACAGCCACCCAGCTGATCGCAGGACTCGCGCGCGTCAGCTGATCGACTTCGTTCAGATCGGCGGGAATGCTCAACGACGGAAACTCAATCAGACCTGCCGCGCGATCGTTGGACAATAGCGCTGCGCCTTGCCGCTCACGAATATCGATGCACCGCACGCGCCATTGCAATGAGGGAAGATTGCCATCCAGACACGCGCGCTCAGGATTGCACACGTGATAGAGCCGTTTCAGGTTGAGGTTCATGATGTGATCGGTTGACCCGCCTCGAATAATCGAACAAGGACCGACTGCTTCACGCCCCCGTGAAACGTCCGCGATCGGTATTCCGAAAAGTAGCGGAATCGCGCTCGCATCAATATGAAGGGTTGTTACCGTTTGAAAACGTCTACACGCGATTGCGCATTGGAGTGTTCACACGCCTGACGATGCACGTGATCGCGCGAGCCGCGCTGTGCATCACGATGGAAGCATGGCATACCGCAAGTAAAAGCCTGGCCTGACGTTACGCGAGTAACGTTCCTTTACATTCGATGTGGATGACTGTGGCTAACACAACACATCGGTAAATCGTGGCCATTTGAGGCAGAAGATGTTCCCCATTAGCCGACTATATAACGAGGAAAGTACTGCATGCAGTGGTAGTTGAACGCAATGAGGCGGTAATTCCGATTCGCAACCCTGCTGCATGGAAGGGCTTACCGTATGGCGTGAGTCGTGGGCGTGCATGATAACTCGCCATGCTTAAGCGATGCTGATGGAATCGACGCCGCACGCTATTGCCCCGCAAAACCCAGTCAAACTTGCTACACAGACATGATGAACGGGAAGCAAACAGCAAGAAAGGTATAGCGGGAATATTTGAAAGAGTCAGGTTCCGGTATTGATCACACGCGCGCCTTAACTAGTGGACACGCCTTTGGCCACTCGCCAGGCGAGCCCGGCAAGCGCCCCTACCGCCAGAACGAGCGATCCCCACAAAACATACTTTCGCGACGTACCAGCATCGCTGTCGGCCCGCGCGGCAAATGCATCCTCTGCTGAGACAGGCAAGCCGCCACCAACCGTTGCAGCGCCAACTACAACATCATCACCGACAATCAACTCGCTGCGGCTCAAGCCAGCAGACCGCAACGAAGCATTCCCGACAGCAAGCACGAACGGCGGCGTCCCGCGGGCGACAAACGTCAGCACAGCCGGTCGCCAGCCCACAGCAATACCAGGCTGACCATCTCCCCACCCACCGTTACGCATATCGACGGCAATCCGCCACTCATGATCCGTATCGACCGGCAAGTCGAACGGCGTATTGATCTGCTCGCCCGAAGACCCGCGCAATCGAAATAGCGTGCCCTCATCGACAACCCGCCACGGCGCCTGCGCATTAGCGCGCGAAAATATCGTTGCGCGCGCCACGGTATTGGGTTGCGGCAATTCGAATCGCAAACGATCGACTGGATAGGCGCCGTCTGTCTCGAACAGATACTCCCCTGCCACGCGGCCCGCGCGCACATGGATCGCATCGCGCCATTGCCGCGCGGCATTGGCGCGTTCCGTCGCGCGTGGATCAGTGGCACGTATCTCGACGTCAGCCGATGCGATCTGCGGCGCATTGTCCAGCCAGTCGAGCCGCACATAACGTTCGCGCAGTCCGTCGCGCTCGATGCGCTCCTGCGAAATCGTATTGCCGTCGTGACTCACCTTTAGCAACTGCGTCGCCGTCACAGGCCGCCAGACACGCAGATCGTCGCTCGCCTCGACGCGCACGCGCCCCTGGTAGGCGGCGTTGTCAAGATGAACCAGCAGCGCGTCAGCGTATCCGTCGATGCGGCCCATATCCACGAGATCGCCACTGCGTTCTGCCCGCGCGGGCGCTCCCGTTGTTGCGCGCAATGACCCGTCTGAAGCAATCGACACACCGAGCGGAACGTCGTGCGTCCCTGTATCCGCAACGGGCAGCGCGAACCACTGCACCGCGCGCCGTTGCGGCGGCGGTGGCGCAACTGCCTTTGGCATATCCAGCGAATAAGGAACCGGCTCGCCTGCGCCGTTGTAGACGCGCACGTCGCCGAGATCGCGGCGCAGACTGGCCGCATACACGGCCTGTGGCACGCTGGCCGCGTAGTACGCAGCGTTACCGTTCAGATCGAGTGCAAAACGCTGCGCGAAGTGATCGGCGCTGAAAGCACCGAACGACAGCGCGCTCAATGCGAAACCCGCGAAAAGACGCTTCATCGGCTGCCTTCCATCAGAGCCTGCTCCTTCGGTGGCAACGGCGAGAAATAGCCGATCAGCAGCAACATCACACCAATGCCAATGAACGAAACAATACGTTCGATACCCTGCAGATGCGACAGATCGAACACGAACAGCTTGACCACCGTCACAGCCAGCAGCGCAGCACCAACGAACCAGTAAGGCCGCTTGACGCGCCGCGTTGCCCAGATCATCAGCGCCAGCGCGCAGAGTGTCCAGAACACTGATACCGATGCCTGCACGAGCGTCGAATGCGCCATGTCGTCGAACGTATAGGCAACGCCTGTCCAGTGGTGCAGCGTGCGCAGCAGCATGGCGTTGAGCCAGATAAATGCCGTCGCGCCCACGGCAACCTGCAACATCACGGGGAAATCCGCCACGGGCAAGCCGAGTTCTCGCAGCCGCTGCCACCAGATGAAAACAGCGACGACGATCAGCAATTGCGCGACATCGAGCGGATTCAGGATGGGCAGCCAGAACAACGGCGACGCGTCGCCGTCGCTCTGCACGCTCACGATGCTCCATGCCCACAGCAGCGCAACAAGCGGCGTCGCGCCCCACACCAGATATGCACGCGCAAACCGCGCGACGGGCCAGCGCACGCGCATGCCAACGCCGGACAGCGCAAGCAGGATCAGCCCGAAACCGTATGCCCATGCGCTCCAGCTCCACGCGCCTTCGGGCACGTAGCCGCGCAGGCGCCAGTAGCCTTCGAGCGCGGCGAGGCCGCACAGATTCCAGAAGCTCAGCGTATGCAGCGGCGCAAGCCATCGCTCGTCGATGTCGCGCTGCTGACGCCACAGCAGCAGATAGCCGCCTACAGCAGCCACGGGCCACGCGACGATGCCGAGACCTGTCGACGGTGCCGCCAACAGCCCGAACATCGCAAGCGCAAGCAACGACAGCGCGGGTGCCAGTGCAAGCGCTGCGTGATCGGCGAGGCGCCAGGCGAGCTTGCGGCCCGCAGCATGCGCGAGCCATGCCGTCGCTACGGCGAACAGCACCAGCGCATTGTCGGTGAAACGCGATATCGGCTCGCTCACATGCTGCACCGCATAAGCATGGATCTCGTTGACGCCACCACCGATCCACCACGCCAGTCCCCATGCCGAGGCGGCAAGACCGGCTTCCGGCATCCATGCATGCCACTCACGCGCCTCGTTCCGGCCATGCAGCCACCAGCCGGAGAACAGCCCGGCCAGCGCGATCAGCAAGGTCGCGATGTAGATGCTATTGAGCACGGGAAGCGCATCGCGCACGGGATGCACGACCACGCCGACGCTGAACGCGACGGCCGCCGCGCCCTGCATCAGCACACCGAATGCAAACGGCACGAGACGGCGCTGGCGAACGCTCATCCATACGAGCGCGGCGCCTTCGATCGCCCATGCCGCGCTGGTGGTCGGCCCGCTGAACGCAAGCGGCACGGCAAGCGTCGCGAAGATCACGGCGAGCGCGAGCATCGCTTCGAACATCAGACGCAAACGGTCGCGGCGGCGCGCGAGCCACGCTGCGATCGCGAGATAAAAGCCGGACAGTGCCACCGCGCTCCATGCAAGGCCGAACGGAATGTCGCGCATGAGTGCGGCCTGCAGCCCGATAGCGACGATCGGCGTGCCGAACACGAGCGTCCCGTCCACGTAATGCTTCAATTCAAGTTCGCGATGCACGGCATACAGCAGAGCAATACCGACATACATCAGGAAGAACAGCACGAGAAACGGCTCAGTGCTTTGCAACAGTTCCGGACGATAGGCCGTCACGCCCCATACCGTGCCGATCGTGAAGGTGAACACGAAACCGAGCAGATTGAGCGGCCGCCATGCCTTGAACCATGCGATGGCGAAAATGCCTGCGTTGAGTAACGCGTAGTAGCTGAACAGCACGACATGGCTGCCGCCGCCTGTCGCGAGCAGCACGGGCGCGAGAAAGCCGCCAGCACTGCCCATGAACGCGAGTGGCGATGCATTCTGCCGCACCGCGAGAAAAGCGCTCAGCAGGCAGGTGATCACCATCAGAGGAAACGCAGCGCCCACGGGCAGCAGGTGATAAAGCCGCGTGGCAGCGAACACGGTCAGGTACAGCACGCCGATACCGCCACCCTGCAGCACGAGACCATAGACGCCACGCCGCTGGCCGATACGCCAGCCGAGTGCGATCAGCCCTGTCGCGCCCAACGCCACACCGGCGAGGCGGAACTCGATGGGCATCATGCTGTTGTCGGCGGCATATTTGAGCAGAAACGCGACGCCGAAAAACAGCACGATCATCCCGACCCGCACCACCGTATTGCCACCCAGCAGCCAGTTGCGTGCCGCTTGCCACGCGCGGCTTGCCATGCCCGGCTCACGTGAGACGGCAGGTGTCGGCACTGCGCGCACATCGTGCAGTTGCGCCGGCGCCAAATCCTCGTCGAGGATCAATTCGGGCGGCATCCCGGCCGGAATCGCGATGACGGGCGGTACGGGCGGCGCTGCGGGTTCAGTTGGCGTCACCGTTTCGGAATGCGGAGGTGGCACGGCCGGCGTCGGCGAAACACCTGCCGCCGTCTGTCCGATCCCGCGCGCGAGTTCCGACCTCAGCGTCTGGACTTCCGCTTCCAGACGCTCGACACGTTCGGCCAGTGTGACAGGTGTGCCCAAGGCACCCGAAGGCGATTGCGCAGCATGCGGCGGCGTTTTCGCGGGGGTATCTCGCGGCATCAATCGTCCGATCAGAAAGCCGGCAAATGCGCCGAGCAGCGCACCATTGCTGACCGAGACATCGAACATCAATCCGAAGATACCGCCGAACACAAAACCCGCAGCAACAAGAATCCATGTCCTCACAGTCATGCCCCTCGCCATCGTGATCGTCCGATCAACGAGACATCATTGTTCGCTTCGTTTTATTCGTTCTGGATTCGCGTGAGCGACTCCGGCGTATGGCTATGCAGCGCCGGCGCGAATTGCCCGTCGACGGCCGCTATGAGTGTATGCTCAACCCGGCTGCAAACGTGTTTAGGAAACCTTCTAATCACGGACGTTATGTGGGCTTGCATGCCATGAGTGTGCGCGAACGAACGCATTCGCCGCTCGCACTATAGTAGATACCCGAATGGCTGACGGTCTTCACCGGGTACTTCCTCAACTACGCCCGCACGGATTACGATTACGCCGCCCGCTAACGCGACCGCGCTGCGAAGTACGTTTCAACCCCTGCGGACCAGCGCCCGTCACCCGTTGCGCGTGCGAGCATGTTGGCGCCGACGATGGCGGCAAAGGCCGCCGTCATCTCATCTTCGGACAGTGTCGAAGATGGGTCCGCAAGGGCAACCTGCCTGAACGTCGCGAACAGTTGCTCTACGCCCTCGCGGAACGCGTCGTGTAACGCAGGGCTTGCGTGATGTCGGGCCGCGTCCTGTCCGAGCGCGACTATCAGGCAACTCTGCTCGACCGGCTTCTTCGCGAGGTAGTACGCGACGCGCCGCTTCAGCGCGCCCACTACCGGTTGTCGCTTCGATTGCGCCCTGGCTTTCCAGTTGCGCACGGAACGCGCAAATCCGGACGAGCACGCTTCCGCGATCAACGCATCTTTCGATTCGAAGTGATTGTAGAAGCCACCCTGCGTCATGCCCGCCCGCGCCATGATGTCGGAAATGCTCACGGCTGCGACACCACCGCCGCGCACGGCAGCATCGGCCTGATCGACGATCCGCTGCCGGTTCATGTCAGCCTGCTCGCGATTCGAACGTCCCACGAAATACTCCTGCGACGATAACGGTAAAGAACCTTCCCGCCATTTGCGGCTGGGTCAGACGCTGCGCCTGAAGGTGAGAAGACGGGCAACCGACCGCTGACATAGATCGCCATGCTGGTTTACCGTATCGCTTTGCACTGTGACCATGCCGCGATCCGATCTGGAACGGGACGGCGTGATTTCCATGATCGTGCTCACAACGTGCAGCACGTCGTCAGGACGCGTCGCGCGCGGCCACGTGACTTCGCTGCCCGCGCCTATCACGCCGCCCGCCAGCGGCAGGCTCTCCACAAGCAGTCTCATCGTAATGGCAGCCGTATGCCAGCCGCTTGCCGCCAGTCCGGCAAAGAACGTGTCTTTGGCTGCCTCTTCGCTCAGATGAAATGGCTGCGGATCGAATCGTTGCGCGAATTCGCGTATCTGCCCCGCGTCGAGCGGGTATTCCGAACTCGTGAAAACCATTCCGACCGTGAGATCTTCCAGATAAACAGCTTCTGACTGGCTGCGACTGCTCTCGCTCATGTCTCCTCCTTTCAACGCTTCGATCAGTTTTAGACCTTGCCAGGCGCGCCGGTGCGAACGTAGAATAAATTACGCTCAACATTTATTTTTGGCAAGTGGAGCGAAGCTACGGAATGAAGTACTGAGTACGGTTAAGCCCGCTGGCGAAGCGCCAGCTTCGATATCCAGTTCGAGGAAATCATCATGCCACTCGTACGCATTGATCTCGCCGAAGGCCAGTCCGCCGACTATCGCAGCGCCGTCGCCGATGAAGTCTACAAAGCGATGACCACGACGATGAACGTACCCATCGACGATCGCTTTATGCTGATCAACGAGCACAAGCCAGGTAACTTCTCGCCGATCCGAATTATCTCGGCATCCAGCGGTCGCCTCAGTGCATCATCGTGCAACTCACGTTGAATGCGGGCCGGGACATCACACTCAAAAAAGCCTTCTACAAGGCACTCAGCGAAGGATTGCATGCTCGCGTCGGGTTGCGACGCGAGGATCTGTTCATCAGCCTCGTCGAGGTGCCGAAAGAGAACTGGTCGTTCGGTAACGGTGAGGCACAGTACGCGCAATAAGCCCGCGTTCGGTATGCGCCGCTCTCGCGGCGCACTTCAAAGGGCGACAGGTCTCAGCGTCCGCCCGCATGCCATGCAGTCTTGACTAGCCCCTTCCCTTTCGCATAGGCGACTCGCGTGGGATCAGGATAGTCGTCATTCAGCGTTGCAAGAAAAGCCGCTACGTCGTCGATTTCCTGCTCGCTCCATGCAGGCTGCTCACCCTGCTTGCGCGTCAGTGGTTCATCGATCGTGTCGACATTGACGCGATAGTCGACAGGCAGATCGTCGAACTTGACGACCTTATGGTGCGCGCCTTTCGAGTACCACTTCGCCGGGTCGGTGTCGCGCTGCACATAAAACCGCAGCGCATCCTTTAGCGTGTGGAAACGCCCGTTGTGGAAGAACACGCGGCGCGTGGCGGTATTGCGCAAGGACGGTGTCTTGAAGAGACCGCAGTTTGCCTTTTCCGCAGACTGATCCGTGCGCAATGGACCGCATAAGCCCATATCGTAGTAGCGCGGATCGGCATTCGCTTTCAGTTCGCGATTGCGCGGCACGCCGAGCGCTTCGAAGGTGTAATCCGTAAAGAGAGGATGTGCTCCGTTCACGCCAGGCTGGTCAATATGGCAAGACGCGCAGTTGCCGCGTGCCGGATCGTCGAATAGCTGCTTGCCGCGCATCTCCTGCGCCGTCAGCTTGACCTTGCCGTCGAGGTAGTAGTCGAACTTGCTGTTGTACGGATGAAATGCGGGATCTTCCAGCTGATAGCGTTCGACGGCATACATCGCCTGCGCAAAAGCCTTCCGTGGGTCGACAAAGATGGTGTCGCCGAACACCTGCCTGAAACGTGCAGCGTAGGGCGTGCGTTGCAGTTTCGCGAGCACGTCGGCAGGATCGCGGTTGGCCATCTCGTTCGGATTGAACAGCGGGAACGTCGCCTGATCGTGCAGGGAATTGAAGCGACCATCCCAGCCGAATCCGCCCATCGGCGCGTTGTCGGTTTCGGTCAGACGTTCGGACAGACTCGCGGCCTGTGGATGCGACCAGATCGGCGTCCTGTTCAGCACGTAACGCAAACTCGGCACGGCGCGCGTGCCCTGCGTTTTCATATCGGCGCCACCGAGTTGTGCTGCGAGTCCGTTGGGCGGCCCATACGCATGCGATGGGCTATGGCAGGTCGCGCACGACATCTTGCCGGAGGCCGACAGCGACCGGTCGAAGAAGATCAGCTTGCCGAGCGCGGCCGCGTCGCTGTAAGTGGATGTCGTCGTGTCGGCTAACGCCGCCGGCGTCACACTGAATCCGGCGGCCGCAGCCAGCGCGGTGAACACCGCGCGTCGAGCGTTGAAAAAGGACATCGGCTTAGAGATTCGTGAAGATGTCGTTGCCGAAACCCGTCAATCCCGTCTGCGCGGCATAGCCGAGATGCGAGAGGCCGAAGATGTCCTCGATGCTCTTGAGCATCGAATAATGGTTGTACGCCACCGTCGACACCGTGCCCGGCTTGATGAACTTCGAGATCATCACCGCGCCCGTCTGGTCGCCACCGAAGCTCTGCTTGGTCAGATTGATCGTCATGCCCTTGTAGGTCAGCGACGAGGTCTGCGGGAACGGTGCGAGATTCGGCCCCGGCTGCTGGCTGCAGCAGGTCGTGCCCGCGAAGATAAGATCTTCTTCTGTCGCCGACGGCGTCGAAACGGTTGCGTACCTGCTCTCGTCGAAGTTGATGATGAGCAGGCCGTCCTTCTGGAATGCAGGCGACGCCGTGATCACAGGCACCCACTACTGCAGGAACTGATCGGCACTCGTCAGGCCACCCGGCTGACCATTGACGCACGGTGCATCGTGGCCATCGTCACAGGTGTTCGGCGTGATGAGGTTGAAGTTCGCGGTGGTGTCGATCGACTTCAGATCGTTGGTCAGATTGTTCAGGTTGACGACGTTCTGCGCGCAATCCGGTGAGTCGATGATCGAATGGAAATAGACGAACGGATCGTGGCGTGTCGCGTACTGATCGCCCAGCGGCACGGCGGCGCTCGGTGCTTCCTGTGTGTTGGTCAGGTCGGTTGTGTCCAATGTCGGATGGCCGCAGGTCGCCGCTTCGCGCGCGGGATCGTTGCCCATGTCGCCTTCATAGCCCTTCCACGTGAAACCCGCTGCCTTCAACTGGTCGGGCAAAGTCTTGATGCTCGCCGGATACACGCAGCCGGTGCCGATTGCCTGTCCATCGGCAGTCGTGCCTGTCAGCTTGAAGTCGGAATAGGTCGTGCAGTCGTTGTCGGTATCGACGGTAGGCGCCTGGCCGCTGATCATCGAGATGTAGTTGTCGAGACTCACGTGGCCCGTGCCGTAGTACTGCTGCACAAGTGCGCCCTGCTTCGGAAGTGTTTGCGCGAGATACGGTGCCTTGGTATTCGCGCCGAAAGTTGTCGCGTAGTTCTCGTTCTCGAGCGTGATGATGAATACGTGGCGAATCTGCTGCTGGCCGCTCGCATGCATCGATGAAGAACCACATGCGGCGATGATCACTGCGATGAGCGATGCGAGCACAGCTGCCACTGCAGCGCGCACCCTGTTACTGAAAGACATGGACTTCCCCTGTTGTCGTGCTGCTTTTTGGAAGTCGCAGATATTATTTTTGCTTCGTGTCTCTCATGTGAAACAGTATGCTGGTGCGCGTATTGTCCATATATGTTGAATCAGGCCTCAGTTTATGCAGCCCGGATCAGGTTGCGTGCGCAACCTTGGTCCTCGTGCTCATCGAGACATGATCCACAGCAACTCAGAACGAAGGACGCACCACCGACAACGAGTAGCGGCCCATGTTCATGCCGGTAATCTGATGCGGCAACAACCCCGCACGCTTCGTATCGTTGATAGAGGCTTGCGTCTGGTCGGTCGCGTCGGCATAGGGGTAAGCCGTTTTCTGCTGGGCGAGTTGTGCGCGGATGTCCTCATTGACTGAGGGCGGCGTCGATTGCGCGAAAGCGGACACAGCGGGAATTGCATTAGCGGCGGCGACGATCAACTGAACGATTTTCATGACTTTTCTCCAGAACGTGTTCGGCGCGCGATCCTCTGCGGCTGTGATGACCGGAGTGTAGACCTGCACCTGCGGCGCAGTGAGTAGCGTCAGAGCAATTCATTGTTGTCGGCTTGTGCAACGAAGCACAGACACGATGCCGTGCCGTCAGCGTGGAGCGAACTGCGTGCGGAGCGCTTATCGCGAGTGAAAGTTTAAAAACGTCTGCGCATAGCAAAAGCGGTCCGTCCACCCGACTCACGTCTGGCGAACGGACCGCACAGAGGAACGACGCAGCATCGTGCTTTACTACGCCGAGCGCATTCGAAGCGCCTGGCGGTTTTGCGCGCAGCTGCGTCGGCTCAATCAGGTTGTCGTTACTTGACTGGCGAAGCCGTGCTCGGCCTTGCCAGCGTATTGTTGACGCCGTATGCGCTGGTATCAGCGGGCGCCGCACTATTGCCCGTGCCTTGCGCGCCTGAGTTTGGCGAGCTCTTGGCCATGCCACTATCCGAGTTCGTTCCGCCCGGTGTGCCGTAGTCGCTCGTCGCCGGCTTCGCGGCGGCAGGCGAGACGACGCTCGGCGTCGCAAGCGTGTTGTTCTGCGCATACGCACCGGCCGACACCACGAGTGCGGCAACCGCTGCGAGCAATGTGCTGGTTGTCTTCTTCATCATCTGTCCCTCCTGATTGGACTGAAAATTAGACGCAAAAGGTCTGTTTGTATTTCTTCGTGGCGCTCTCGTTGCATGCCATGGCTGACGGCGACCGCGCGCGAGATCAAGCGTCAACGCTTTCGCAAATGAAAGGCACTTCATTTAGCTGCGCCGTTCCATGCATGCATCAATCACTTCATGCGCCAGGCAAGAAGCCTTCTCGGGTTAATACACTGCGTCGCGGACATTTATTCCCTACGCGCAGCGCGAGATAAAACCCTTGGCAGCCGATATGAAGTTTAAGAACACCGTCGCTGATAATTAAGTGCATTATTCGCAAGGATGAATTTCGATTTTCGAAGCGACGGGCAACGGCCGCGCGTAGGCGTTGCGCCTGTCGATTGGCGTGACATGCATGCAGAAGGCTTAAAAAAGCCCTGCAGTCTGGAGGGAATTAATCCGTGCGCAGTGTCGCGGGCTTTGAAGAATTCAATAGGAACTGGCAGCGTGGCGATTAAAGCGGTCACCGGTTCAGCGCCAGATACTGATGCAACGACTGAACGGCAGCCGCGCCCTCCCCGACAGCGGCAGCAACCCGCTTCACCGAGCCGCTGCGCACATCGCCCACGGCGAAGATACCGGGCCGGCTCGTCTCCAGATAATGCGGCGGACGCTCCGACGACCAATGCGGAATCGCATCGGGACCCGTGAGCACGAAGCCATGTTTGTCGAGCGCGACGCAATCTCCCAGCCAGCCCGTGCTCGGCTGTGCGCCGAGAAACAGGAATACATGGCGAATCGGTTTCTGCTCGATTGAACCCTGACTATCCCACCTGATCGATTCGAGATGCGCTTCGCCGTCGAGTTCGACAATCTGCGTACGCGCATGAACACTGATATTCGCCGCTGCGTCGATCCGCCTGATCAGATAGTTCGACATGCTCGCGCTGAGCGCGTCGCCACGAATCACGATATGAACGTGACGCGCAAATCCCGACAGAAACACTGCAGCCTGCCCCGCGGAATTTCCGCCGCCCACGATAACCAGTTCCTGACTCGTGCAGAAAGCCGCTTCCATGTATGTCGCGCTGTAGTAAACGCCACTGCCTTCAAACTCTTCCAGACGCGGCAGCATCGGCTTCCGATAACGCGCACCCGTCGCAACGACGATCGCTTTTGCAAACACGTGTTCATCATGATTCAGACGCAGGTGGAAGCTGTCCTCTGCCTCGCAGTCGATGCCCAGCACTTCAATAGGCACACCCACTTCCGCACCGAATTTACGGCACTGGGACAGCCCACGGCCCGCGAGTGCCTGCCCGGAGATACCCGTCGGAAAGCCAAAGTAGTTTTCGATCTTCGAGCTTGTGCCCGCCTGGCCGCCTGGCGCTTTGGTATCGAGCACCGCGACACGCAGTCCTTCCGATGCCGCGTACACGGCGGCCGCCAGTCCGCCCGGCCCTGCGCCGACCACCACCACGTCGAAGTGCTCGCCGTTCAGCCGGTCGGGACTCAGGCCGACTGCATCGGCAATGGCTCGGTTGGTTGGTTGCTTGAGGACCGTCCCCTGCTGCGTGATGATCACGGGAATGTCGGCTTCCGTTGCATCGTAGCGATCCAGCAGCGCCTTCGCTTCTTCGTGCTCGGCGATGTCGAAGTAGGCGAACGGCTGCGCATTGCGACTCAGAAAATGGCGGACCACCAGCGTGTTCCACGAAGCCGAGCTGCCGACCACGATCAGACCGCCGTGCAGATCCTGCATGAACGCAACGCGCCGCAGGATAAAAGCGCGCATGATGATTTCGCTCAACGCCGCTTCAGCCACGACGAGTGCGCGCAACGATTCCTCATCGATCACGATGACTTCGCAATCGCTGGTGGCACGCAATGTCGCCACTGCGCCGCGCCCGGCGAGCGTTCCCACTTCGCCCGTGAACACGCCGGGACCGTGTTCGCCCAGCACGTGGTGTTTGGCTCCCAGGCCTCGCGATGCCTCGATCGTGCCCGTCACAATCGTGAACATCGGCACGTGCCGCTCGCCTTCCGAAAACAGAATGTCGCCTGCTTTCAGCCGGCGCCGTTCGCCATATCGTTCCAGCACCGCAAACTGCTTTTCGTTGAGCCGTGGAAAAATCTGATGATGGCGGCTCCCGCCTGCCACCAGGTCTTCGAGACTGGTCGACGATTTATTGCCCATGGTGCATTCCAGGTGAAGGGACACATGCGGTCCGGCGGCCGGGGTGTCTGCGTACGTTGTGCCTGACAGAAAGGCTATCCGTAGAGTAGCCGATGTCCGTCGCTCACGACAGCGAAACGGGCGGCGCTCATAGAATCAGGCAAGAACGAAATACTTCCAGGCTAACGTCATGGATTGGAAAATTGCGGATGAAGCTATGCGCGAGATGGGATCGCACCGCAGTCAGTGCGACGAAACATACAGCGAGTCATTGAACGGTGCCGGGATCGCAAAGCTTTCGCGCATGCGGCGCGCCTCTGCTGCCGGCGTCAGGCCAAAGAGCCGCTTGAACTCCCGGCTGAACTGCGATGCGCTCCAGTAACCCACTGCGTGGCTCGCCGCTTCCGCCGTCAGATCCTGGCGCACCATCAACAGGCGAGCCTGATGCAGGCGCGTCGATTTCACGTACTGCATCGGCGACACCTGTGTGATGGCTCTGAAGTGGCTGTGAAAGCTTGGAACACTCATGCCGGCTTCGTCGGCGAGTTGCGTGACGTCGAGTGGTTCTGCGTAGCTTGCGTGGATCAGCCGCAGCGATCGGCCAATCCTCCCGAATTGACCGCGCATCGCCAGCGCTTCGCGCATCGCGCTTCCCTGCGCGCCGGTCAGCACGCGGAAATACAGCTCTCGTAGCAGACTCGGGCCTAACACAGCCGCTTCGAGCGGCCGATGCAACGCTTCGAGAAAACGCAACACGGACGCCTGCATGGCGTCGTCCATCGGCGTCGACATCATGCTTTGCGGCGCCTGTACGCGCTCCGCTGCGCCTTCGCGGTCGATTTGTTCCGCCAGTTCGGCGGCCACCGTGAAATCGAGGTGCAGATAAAGGGCAAGCAGCGGACGCTCTTCGGTGGCATCGGTCTCCATGCTGAACGGCACGGGCACGGACACGGCCAGATAGTGCCGCTCGTCGTAGAGATAAAGCTGTTCGCCGAAATACCCCCGCTTGCGGCCCTGACAGACGATCACGATGCCGGGGTCGTACAGCACGGGAGTACGCGACAACGCCCGATTCGAACGCAGGATGCGCACGCTGGGCAATGCCGTCAGGTTGTAGCCTTCCTCGGGCGCCAATGCGTGCAGCAGCGAAATCATGCGCTTCTGGGTACGTGAGTGCGGCTCGGGAGAATGCTTCGTGCGCATAGTTTTAGGCAATATCTCGGGTAACAGCCAGCTTACCCTGAAATGCCCAGACACATTCCGCAAGAAGACATGTCGCCCCGACGCACCCGTGTCACACCACTCGATGGACTGCCTGCTCAGCGAGCCTCTGCAGCCCACGCTTGCGCATCGGCGCCCGCCGGGATACGCATGGGGGACGACGCATCCGTCGCAGCGCGCCACACAGCCTCGGCGACATCCTGTGCGTGCGTGACCGGCGAAGACGTGTCCATCATTCCGGACACCACTTTCGCAGCCAGATCGGCGTAGGCCGCGTGATCGAAGCCCTGCATGCGGCTGCGCGCATTGTCTCCAAAACGTGTGTCGGGCGCGCGGCCCGGCAACACCAGCCGCGCTCGCACGCCAAACTGTTCGAGCTCCAGTGCCATCGATTCGGTAAATGCATTGACCGCCGCCTTGCTCGCGCGGTAAGCCGCGATCAGCGGAATCGCCCGCAACGTGACGCTCGACGTGACGTTGACGACCACGCCGCTCCGGCGCTCGCGGAACTGGGGCAACACCGCCTGCGTCACGGCAATCGTGCCGAAGGTATTGGTCTCGAACAGTTCGCGCACAGTCGCGAGCGAGACGATCTCGGCCGGCGACGCCGCGCCGAATCCTGCGTTGTTCACCAGCACGTCGATCGGACCAGCGGCTTCGACAGCCTTGCGGATGCTGTCGGGGTCGGTGACGTCGAGCGCCAGCACGCGCAGATGCGGTGACGGTGGCAGAACGTCGGCGCGTGGCGTGCGCATCGTGGCGACGACTTGCCAGTCGCGCGCCAAAAAGTAGCGGGCGGTCTCAAGACCGAATCCGGACGAACATCCTGTGATCAGCACGGTTTTCATGGGAGGAACCTTGTATGAGGTGGTTTGCACAGGCCATACGATAGACCCGGCGAACCATACTCTCTACAATCAAAGATCCGAATTTCATTTGCCAGAGTCCGGATATGATCGATCCACTCGCTGAAGTCGTGACACTGCTGCAGCCGGGCGCCCGCTTCTCGAAACTGGTGCTGGGCGCCAGCCCATGGCGCGTCAGCCGCTCCGATACCGGCCAGCCGTTTTATTGCGTCATTCTGGAAGGCGCCTGCCGTCTCATGATCGATGGACGCGAGCCCATCGACCTCGCGTCGGGAGATTTCGTGCTGATTCCCGCGGCCTACGGCGTGACGATGACCAGCTTCGTGCCGCCACCGCCCGATGTTCAGACACCAGCGCCGAGTGCGCTTGGCAACAATGAATTCAGGCTCGGCGAGCCGAACAACCCCGTCGATTCCCGCATGATGATCGGCCACTGCAGCTTCGGTTCACCCGATGCCACGCTGCTGCTCTCGTTGCTGCCGGAACTGGTGCACGTGCGCGGCGAAGCGCGGCTCGCGACCCTCGTGCAACTGGTTCGCGATGAATCACGCGAGCAGCGGCCAGCGCGCGAGGTCGTGCTGTCGCGATTGCTCGAAGTGTTGCTGATCGAAGCGCTACGGTCCGCGGCGGAAACGACGGCATCGCCGGGACTGGTGCGCGGCTTGTCCGATTCCCGCCTCGCAGCCGCGATCCGCGGCATGCACGAACATCCCACGCGCGCATGGACGGTCGCCGATCTCGCGAAGGAATCCGCGCTGTCGCGCTCCACCTTTTTCGAACGCTTCAACCGTGCGCTCGGCCAGGCACCGATGGAATATCTGCTCACGTGGCGCATGGCGCTTGCGAAGGACCTGCTGCGGCGTAACGAGGGCCGCGTCGCCGAAGTGGCACAGCGAGTCGGCTACAGTTCGGCCAGCACGTTCAGCGTGGCGTTCACGCGGCATGTCGGACGGCCGCCTTCGCAGTACGCGCGCGAGCATGCAGTCCACGCCTTTGCAGAGGCGGCGTTCGGCGACATCGAGCCTACGCCGACGACAAATCGAACATAGCGCCGCCGCTTCAGCCACATGCACGTCAACATCACTCTTCCATCAGCTGTCGCACGCGCGCAGCGAACGCTTCCAGCGCGAACGGCTTGGTCATCACCTGCATGCCAGGTTCCAGGCGAGCGTTGCCGATTACGGAATTCTCCGCGTACCCCGTGATGAACAGCACCTTCAGATCGGGCCGGACCTGCCGGCCGGCATCGGCCATCTGACGTCCGTTCATCCCGCCAGGAAGACCCACGTCGCTGACCAGCAGATCGATTCTGACGTTCGACTGCAGGAGCTTCAGCCCTGCACCGCTGTCGGCTGCCTCGATCACGGTGTAGCCGATCTCTTCCAGCACATCGGTGATCAGCATGCGCACGCTCGGCTCGTCGTCGACCACGAGAACGGTTTCGCCCGCATCCGTGCCCGACATCGATCCATCACCCTGATCTGCCGCCTCACCATCTACGTTGCCGTAATAGCGCGGCAAATAGATGCACACCGTCGTGCCCTGCCCGACCTCCGAATAGATCCGCACCTGTCCGCCGGACTGCCGCGCGAAACCATAGATCATCGACAGCCCGAGCCCCGTGCCCATGCCGATCGGCTTGGTGGTGAAGAACGGATCGAATGCCTTGGCGATGATGTCGGGCGTCATGCCCGTTCCCGTGTCGGTCACGCACAACGACAGAAACTGGCCTTCAGGCATGTCGTGACTCAATGCGGCGCGATGATCGATCCACTTGTTCGCCGTTTCGATGGTGATTCTTCCGCCGTTGGGCATCGCATCCCTGGCGTTGATGCAGAGGTTGAGAAGCGCGTTTTCGAGCTGGCCGGCATCGACCAGCGCAGGCCAGAGACCGGTCGCGCCGACGGCCTCCACGGAGATGCCCGGCCCGACCGTGCGCTGGATCATGTCCGTCATGCCGTTCACGAGCGTATTGACGTCGGTCGGACGCGGATCGAGCGTCTGCCGGCGGGAGAACGCCAGCAGCCTGTGCGTCAGCGCCGCAGCGCGACGCACCGCGCCCTGCGCCGCAACGACGTATTTGTCGACGTCGGCAAGCCGTCCCTGGCTCAGCCGGATGCCGAGCAATTGCAGCGAGCCGGAAATCCCTGCCAGCAGATTGTTGAAGTCGTGCGCGAGGCCGCCCGTCAGCTGACCGACGGCTTCCATCTTCTGCGACTGCCGGAGTTGTTCCTCAGCTCGCATCAGTTCCGCGCTGCGCTCGGCCACCCGTTGCTCCAGCGTCGCCGTCAGCGCGCGCAGCGACGTGGCGGCGCGGTCGCGTTCCTCTTCGACCGCACGCCGCTTGTCGATGTCGAGCAGCACGCCGGGGAAGCTCAGCGGTGTGCCGTCCGGCGCGTGGACCACGCGCCCGTTCGCCTCGATCCAGTAATAGCGCCCATCGGCGCGCCGCACCCGGTATTGATGCGCGTATGGACCACCGTCCTTGACGACCCGCTCGATCGCGGCGGCCAGACCTCGTCGGTCATCGGGATGCACGGTCGCCACCACCTGCGTGAGACTCAGCCCGTCCCGGCCGAGTGCAGGGTCCAGCCCGAAGGAAGACGCGAACGCTTCATCGACGGTGAAGCGGTCATTCGGGAGATCCCAGAACCAGGTGCCGATGATCGCCCCTGCGGCGAGGGCCAGTTGCACGCGCTCGATATTCTGCCGCGCGACCGCTTCACTGGCGCGCAGCGCCTCTTCGGCCTGCTTGCGGGCTTCGATGTCGCGAAACAGCACCGACACACGGCGCAGGCTTTGCGGCTCGACCCGCGCAGCCGAGACTTCGATGTGGCGGCCAGCCGTCAGAAAATAGCGTTCGAAGCGGGCCGGTATGCCCGTGCGCAGCACTTCGCCGTAGAGTTCGAGCCATCGGTCGGCCTCGGTGGGATCGATGTCCCGCAGCGTCTTGCCGACGACGTTCGCAATGCCCGTGTGCCGTTCATAGCCTGAATTGGCCTCGACGTGAACATAATCGCTGAGCGGTCCATGCGGGCCGTCGAAGAACTCGATGATGCAGAAGCCATCGTCGATTGCATTGAAGAGCGCCCGGTAGCGCGCCCCTTCGATCTCCTCTGCCTTCGCGGCGCGGCGCTTGTCCAGCTCCGTCATGACCTGACGCGCGAGCACCCGTAGCGCCTGCTCCTGGACTTCATCGAGTTGCCGCGGCTGGTCATCGAGCACGCACAACACGCCGATCGGCAGGCCTTCCTCTGTTTTCAGCGCTGCGCCAGCGTAGAACCGCAGAGGCCGCTCGCCGCCGGCATTCGACATGCCGCTCAAGCGATCGTCCCTATCTGCATCGCGGATCTGGACGGAATCACCCTGCTCCAGCGTCTTCGCAAAGAACGCGGCGTCAGGCAGCCACTCCGCCGCATCGAGTCCCACCAGCGACTTCACGAACAGCTGGCTGCTCCCGATAAAGCTCACCATTGCAACGGGCGTCCCGCACAGCGCCGCCGCAAGCTTCGTCAGTTCGTCGAATGCCGCGTCGCGGGTCGCGTCGAGCAACGCGTAGCGCTCGAGCGCAGTAACGCGCCGGTTTTCGAAATCAGGACCATGGTTCATGTGATGCGTTTCGCGTCCGTCTGGCTGTGGCGGGAATGTTTCACATCATAGCTGGCGTTGTGCAGCGCACGCGTGCGTCCGATCACGCGGCTGCCGTCTGGCCGCGCCGCTTCGACGCGTGAAGCCGGTTGCACGGCGGATCACACATATTTGCCCTGGTTGCTTCGTGATGGGGTTCTGTGCCGAAATGCGCATGGGAAACGTCGCGAATGGTCAAGACCGGGCGAAATTGAACACCTATAGTCACCCCCAAGGTTAGCCCGGTGATCACTTCAGCGTTACCCGTTCGGAGCGGTCGATTTACCCCATGTCTATCGAGGAGAAAAGATCCGACGCCATAGATGCGCCACATAAACCGCGGACCTGCTGCTGCCCAGACGCGCGAAGCGCGAAAACCGGACAAGCCAGCGGGCATACGCGTCACAGCAGTGACCTCACGCTTGCCGACAAAGGAAAACCTATGCGCTTTGCAAAGCCTCTTACCCTTATCGCAGTTGCATCTGGCGCACTTTTCGCTGTTGTACCGTGCGCCTCTCGCGCGGATACCGTCGTGAAGATCGGTTTCGCGGCCCCGCTGACGGGACCGAATGCCAATTACGGCAAAGACCTGGAGAACGGCGTCAAGATGGCGCTCGACGACGCCAAGGCACAAGGCGTCAAGATCAACGGCCAGCCGGTGTCGTTCGAACTCGACGCGCAAGACGATCAGGCCGACCCGCGCGTCGGCGTGCAAGTCGCGCAGAAGCTGATCGACGAAGGCGTGTCGGTGGTGGTCGGCCACTTCAACTCGGGCACGACTATCCCCGCTTCCGATCTGTACGAAAAAGCGGGCCTGCCCGACATCGATCCCGCCGCCACGAACCCGATCATCAGCAGCCGTGGCTTCAAGAACATGTTCATGGTGATTTCGAGCGACGCGCAAAACGCGGGCACGGCAGGCGCCTACGCCGTCACCACGACCAAGGCCAAGCGCATCGCCGTGATCGACGACCGCACGGCCTTCGGCCAGGGCGAAGCCGACGAATTCGTCAAGGCAGTCAAGGCGCACGGCGGCGACATCATCGACCGTGAGTACACGACGAATCAGGCCACCGACTTCAAGACGCAGCTCACCAATCTCAAGTCGAAGAACCCCGATCTGATTTTCGTCGGCGCGCTCAATCCGCAGGCAGCCGGCATCATGAAGCAGATGAACCAGCTCGGCATCAAGGCGCAGTTCGTGGGCGGCGGCGGCGTGAAGGACATCGACTTCATCAAGCTCGCAGGCGACGTGGCCGAAGGTGCGATGGCATGGGAATACGGCCGTCCGCTCGACAGCACGCCGGTGGGCGCCAAGTTCGCCGAGCGCTTCAAGCAGAAGTTCGGCGAGGACGTGCTCTCGTATGCGCCGTTCGGCTATGACGCGGCGTGGACGGCCATCAAGGCGATGCAGGCCGCCAATTCGACCAAGCCCGACGACTATCGCGCGAAGCTGCAGAGCATCAGCTTCGACGGCATCACGGGTCATATCGAGTTCAATGCGAACGGTTCGCTGAAGAACGGCTCGTCCACTGTCTATCAGGTGAAGAACGGCCAGTGGGTGACGGTCAAGACGGTCAGCGGCCTCTGATGGTCCGCGTCAGCCCGGGGTTTCCGGGCTGGCTATCGAGTTGAGTATCGGCGCGGCGCCACCCGGGGCGCCGCGCTTTACTGAAGCTTGCTCGCACGCACGACACGAGCGCCGCCACACCTTCGTCCCGCACATCTCGCCCGTTGATAAGCCATATCAACACTTTGAATTGGCTTTCGCGAGGGCAGTCTTTCACACTTCCCTTCGACCTCCGAGTCGCTGCGTTCCGCCGGAATGCGCTGCCGCTACCTCATGCCCACGGCTGCTGTCGTGCGGTCAAGGCCGGCCGGCAAGCGCCAGTACGGCGGACGCAAGCTAAAACCTGAGAGCCAGTAGCGAAAAATACAAAGACCTGATAGTTCTTCCCCGCGCGACGGATCCAACCTGGCTCCGATTCGCGGGGAAGAACGTCTTTTCGGTGTTTACCCCAAATAGCACCGTTTCACTGATCCAGTCCACAGACGTTTTCCATCCTCGTGCCCGTCGGCGCTCGCGTTCCTTCGCCTTTCGCCGTCTGTACAGACGTTGAAAGAAATCCCGACGCTGGCGCGGATTCCATACCGACCTCCTGACCGACACATGGCTGTGCCATGCTCGCATTCCCTTGCCGGAGCGGGACAGGGCTCCCATCGAACTCAGCTAGAATACGATGCATTCCGAATGCACGAATTCACGGGGTAGCGCGTTAGCGCCTCGTCAGAGATGTTGTCAATGGGTTACGTTTCAATGAGTTACGCTTACGAGCGCGCCGGTCACGCCACGCAAATTCATTTGGCTCCCGTGAATTCAAAATGAATTTGATCCAGCACAATTGGATGACTTTGACTGCGCTCATCCGATTGGCGTAAAGGAGATTCCGTTGCGACAGCCAGACTTCGATCTCGACCAGATAAGGGCATTTCTTGCCGTCTGGGAAACACGGAGCTTCACGCAAGCCGCGGCCCGCCAGCATCGCACGCAGTCCGCGATCAGCATGAAGATCCGGCGGCTCGAGGAGCAGGTCGGCGAGCGTCTGTTCGAGCGCGACACCATGACCGTCACGCCGACGTCGATCGGCGAACGTTTCGCCGGTATTGCCCGGCGGCTCATCGAGGCGCACGAGGACGCCTTCTTCGCGCTCAATCAGGCACTGGCCGCCGGAAAGCTGACGCTGGCCACGTCGGAGACGTACGCGTCGTGTCTGCTGCCGCCCATTCTGTTCGAAGTGAGCCAGACGTTTCCGAACATCGAAATGGAAATCCGCTGCGGTCACAGCTGGAAAATGCTGGAGTCGATGGATACCGACAACATCGATCTCGTGATCGCGACCAAATACCCCGGCCGGCAGGACGGCCAGCCGCTCGGCCGCGAGCGCCTGAAATGGGTATGTCAACGCGATAGCGACGTGTTCCGCGCGGACCCGTTGCCGCTGGCGGTGTTTCCTGACGGATGCCTGTACCGGCGCGCCGCCATCGCCGCGCTGGATACGCAAAAACGCCGCTGGCGCATCGGCTACACCAGCCAGAATCACGAAGGCTTGCTCGCAGCCGTGGATTCGGGCAGCGCCGTATCGATCGTGATCGAGAGCGCCGTGAACGAACGTCACCGGGTGCTGTTGCCGACGGAAGGGTTCCCGGAATTGCCCGCAGCGGACATCGAACTGTACGCGCGCACGTCCGGCGTCTCACCCGTTGCTCGCCATGTGTCCGAGACGATCCGCGAGCACTTCAACCGGCGTCGATACGAACGCGAACTGAAGTCGTTCAATGCGATCGTGGCTGCCACCGCCATCGCCTGATTAGTGGCAAACGCGGCAAACCGCGCGTGCCCTTAACTCTCAGGCTGAGGCGTCGGGTTCCGCGGGCGGCAACACGTTCAGGACGGCCCATATTCGCGCAATATCCTTGACGGTACGCGTGAACTCGGCAAATTCGATGGGCTTGACGACGTACGCGTTCACGCCGTGCTCATAGGCACGGGCCAGGTCGCGCTCGTGCCGCGAGGCAGTCAGCACGACGACGGGAATGTGATGCAGGAGGGCTGAATCGCGGATGCCCTTCAGCACGTCCAGGCCATCCACCCTCGGCATTTTCAGATCGAGGATCACGAACGCGGGCGGCACGGGCTCCCTGTCCGCCCAGCGCCCCTTGCAACGAAGGAAATCGAGCGCATCCTGCCCATCCCGCGCCACCACCACGGGATTCCTGACTCCGTTCATCTCGAGCGCGGCGAGCATCAGTTCGACATCGGCGTCGCTGTCTTCGGCGAGCAGTATCGGACGCACCGCTGGAAAGCATTCGATATCCATCATGCCTTTGTTCGAAGCACGCTACAGAAGCAAGCGCTGATTCTGCGCAACAACATTAGCATCATCGCGCCTTTCACTTGCCCGCTCAATCGAGGCGTGGCGCGAAGCTCCAACTCCCTTCCACGTCGATCACCGTCTTCACTGAATTGGCCAGAAAACAGGCATCGTGCGCGAGGTGATGCAGGTGGGCGAACGCTTCATCGTCGGGTGCTTTCTCGCCGGTGAATGCAACCGCCGGCTTCAGCACGACGCGCGTGACCACTTCCTTGCCAGCGTCGTTCTTCGCCATCGTGCCTTCCGCTTCATCGCGATACGCACTCACGGCATAACCGTGCTCCGCCGCAATCGACAGAAACCACAGCATATGGCAACTCGAAAGCGCCGCGACGTAGGCCTCTTCCGGGTCGACACCCGCCGGATCGGAGAACGGTTCGCGCACGACATGCGGCGAACTCGATGCCGGCACCACTGCGCCGCCGTCGAATGTCCATCGATGCGCGCGGCTATAGCGGTTGTCCGTGAACTTGCTGCCGTTGCCATTCCATTCGATGAGCGCCGTATGCTTTGCCATGCCAGACAAGTCCTCGTGGTGATGTGCGGTTAAATGGGCGTCAACACTTCTTCGCCTGCGAAGTGACGCGTCGCATTGGCGATGAAGTTATCGACAGAAGCCGTGATCGCTTCCGGCGACGTGCCCGCCACATGCGGCGTGAGCACGACGTTCTTCAGATGCAGCAGCGACTGCGGCGGTTGCGGCTCGCTTTCGTACACGTCGAGGCCCGCGCCGGCGATGGTGCCGTTTTCGAGCGCACGCGCGAGCGCCGCCGTATCGACGACACTGCCTCGCGATACGTTCACGAGAAAGCCCTTCGGTCCCAACGCTTCGAGCACGGCCTGATCGATCAGATGCTGCGTGCCGGGTCCGCCCGGCGTGGCCACGACGAGATAGTCGCTCCATCGCGCGAGATCGTGCAGCGTGCCGAAGTAGCGCAATGCGACGCCATCGCGTGGCTTGCGGTTGTGATACGCAGACTCGATATCGAAGCCGGCCGCGCGTCGCGCCACCTTCTGCCCGATATTGCCGAGGCCCACCACACCGAGCCGCTTGCCCGACACGGAAGGACGCATCGGCAGTACGTCGCGCCAGATGCCTTCGCGGGTGGCGCGGTCGCGCTGCGGCACGTCGCGCACGACTGCCAGCAGCAAGGCCATCGCGTGATCGGCGACGCAATCGTCATTGGTACCGGCGCCGTTCGCGAGCACGATGCCGCGTGCTTTCGCATGCGACATCGCAATGTTTTCGTAACCTGCGCCGAGCGCGCTGACGAATTCGAGTTGCGGCATCGCATCCATTTCAGCGGCCGCGAGACCTGTCGTGCCATTGGTCAGCACGGCGCGAATCGCGGCGCCTTGTGTCGCGATGAATTGAACGCGTGCTTCGTGGGTGGGTGCGTAGTGAATGTCGAACGATGCGGCAATGTGTGCACGACTGTCGTCGTTGAGCGGAATCAGGATGAGCAGGGAAGGTTTCATGACATCGACGCAAGCGGAGATAGAAGAGGCTGCAACGAAGTAGCGGGCAACGGGGAGTTTAGCAACAAGCCCGTTTCGCCGCAGCGCCTTGCGTGATGATGGGTCGAGGCATCCACTTGCCTTCGATGCTGCTGCATCCACAGCGCAAACATCGCGGCGGCGAGGGTGCGTGACCCTCGCCGCTGCTCGCATCAGTGCGTGCCGCTCTTTTCGCTGTCGAGATGCGCCATCTGCGCCGCCGCATAGCGTTCGCCCGCCGCCGAGCCCTTCGGCACCGCCTGCTCGATTGCGGCAAGCTCGCTCGCATCGAGCGTCACGTCGAGCGCGCCGAGCGCTTCCGTCAGCCGCTCGCGCCGCCGTGCGCCGATTAGCGGCACGATGTCGTCGCCTTGCGCGGCAACCCACGCAATCGCAATCTGCGCCACCGACACACCCTTGCTGTCCGCGACCTTGCGCAAGGCTTCGACCAGCGCGAGATTGCGCTCGACGTTATCGCCCTGAAAGCGCGGACTCATGCCGCGAAAATCGCCCTTGCCTGCCGAATCCTTCTGCCAGTGTCCGCTGATCAGCCCACGCGACAGCACGCCGTAAGCTGTCACGCCGATGCCAAGCTCGCGCAGCGTCGGCAGGATCTCGTCTTCGATACCGCGCGAGATCAGCGAGTATTCGATCTGCAGATCGCAGATCGGCGTGACGGCTGCCGCCTTGCGGATCGTCGCCGCGCCGACTTCGGACAGACCGACGTGCCGCACGTAGCCCGCTTTCACCATCTCCGCGATGGCGCCGACCGTGTCTTCGATGGGCACGTTCGGATCGAGCCGCGCCGGACGATAGATGTCGATGTGCTCGACACCCAGCCGCTGCAGCGAATACGCCAGAAAATTCTTCACGGCTGCGGGCCGAGCGTCGTAGCCCAACCAGCCGCCCGCCGCATCACGCATCGCGCCGAATTTGACGCTCACCAGCGCATTGTCGCGGCGCGACGCGGGCGCGCTCCTGAGCGCTTCGCCAAGCAGCATCTCGTTGTGCCCCATGCCGTAGAAGTCGCCCGTGTCGAATAGCGTGATGCCCGCCTCCAGCGCCGCGTGAATCGTCGCGATTCCCTCGGCGCGATCCGACGGCCCGTACATGCCCGACATGCCCATGCAGCCAAGGCCGAGTGCCGACATCGCCGGGCCGGTCTTGCCGAGTTGCAATTGCTTCATCTGAGTGCTCTCCGTGGATTCGTTTAGCCGTTAGTTCCACCGCGCCTTCGCCTTGATGAAGGCGTCGCGCGACGCTTGATCCGAAGTATCCGCGCAAAGCGACCGTGCGATAATCCCTGTCAATCCGAATGCCCTGTGCGGAATGCCGAACAATGAACGAACCCGACCTGGCCGATCTGAAAGCCTTCGTGGCCGTCACCGCAGCGCGTGGCTTCCGCAACGCGGCGGCGACGGGTGGGTTGTCCGCGTCGTCGCTGAGCGAAGCCATCAGGCGTCTCGAACAGCAACTGGGCGTGCGGCTGCTCAACCGCACCACGCGCAGCGTCACGCCGACAGAAGCCGGCCAGCGCCTGTTCGAGCGGCTCGCGCCCGCGTTTGGCGAACTCGCCACGGCGCTCGACGCGATCAACGTGTTCCGCGACAGCCCGACGGGCACGCTACGGCTAAACGTGCCGTCTATCGCCGCACGCGAAGTCCTGCCCGCGCTGATGTCGCGCTTCCTCGCGGCGCATCCGGGCATCACGGTCGAGGTCGAGTCGAACGACACCTTCATCGACATCCTCGCCGCCGGTTTCGACGCGGGCATCCGCTACGATGAGCGGCTCGAACGCGACATGATCGCCATTCCCATTGGCCCGCCGATGCAGCATTTCGTCGCCGCCGCGTCGCCCGCGTATCTGAAGCGGCACGGCATGCCGTCGCACCCCGATGAACTGGTGCGGCACGCGTGCATCGGCCATCGCTTCGCGAGCGGCGTGCTGGCCGTGTGGGAGTTCACGCGCGGCAACGAGACCGTGCGCATCGTGCCGAACGGGCCGCTGATCGGATCGGTGGTCGATATGCAGCGGCGTGCGGCCATCGACGGACTGGGCATCGCCTATTCGTTCGACGAGTTTCTGCGCCCCGCGCTGGACGACGGCACGCTCGTGCCGATCCTGCGCGACTGGTGGCAGTCATTCACCGGTCCGCGCCTGTACTACGCGAGCCGCGAGCATATGCCCGCGCCGCTGCGTGCTTTTGTCGATTTCGTGCTGCGCGAGAACAGCAGCGGCGTCTCGGCCTGACGCCGGCAGGCGCGTTGTTCAACGCCGCTTGCCGTACTTCTTCCAGTACCCGAACGCCTCTTCGTGGCATTCGATATCGAGTTCCGACACACGCGCATACAGGCGTTCCTGCGCGTCCTGCACGGCGAGGTTATAGATCACCGGGCCGATTTCCTCGACGAAGAAGCTGAGCAGCGCGCCCGCCTGGATATTGCCGATCGGCTCGTCCATGTTCTCCGCGAAATAGCGCTGCAGTGTCGCGATCGCTTCGCTGCGCACATCCTTGTCCAGTTCGATTGCCATGCGTGTTCATCCCTGCGTGAACTGCATCGGACGATGCAGCATGGCGCGATGAAACAACAAAGCGGCGCGGCCCGCAAGGGCACGCGCCGCTCTCATGACAACGTGGCGGTGTCAGCTGTTGATGAACGCGAGCAGATCGGCGTTGACCTTGTCGGCTTCCGTCACACACATGCCGTGCGCGCCGCCTTCGTAGATCTTGAGCGTGGCGTTCTTGACGATCTTCGCCGACAGCTTGCCCGCTGCGTCGATCGGCACGATCTGGTCGTCGTCGCCGTGCAGGATCAGCGTGGGCACGTCGATCTTCTTCAGGTCTTCGGTGTAATCGACTTCGGAGAATTCACGGATGCACTCATAGTGACCGTGAATGCCGCCCGTCATGCCCTGCGCCCAGAACACGTCGATCGTGCCCTGCGAGACCTTCGCGCCCGACCGGTTGAAGCCGAAGAACGGCACGGCCAGATCCTTGTAGAACTGCGAGCGGTTGTCCGCGACACCCTTGCGGATCCCGTCGAACACGTCGATAGGCAGGCCGCCCGGATTCGCTTCCGTCTTCAGCATGATGGGCGGCACGGCGCCGATCAGCACAGCCTTGGCGACACGCTTCGTGCCATGCCGGCCAATGTAATGCGCGACTTCGCCGCCGCCCGTCGAATGGCCGACGAGCGTGGCGCCCTGGATATCGAGCGCATCGAGCAGCGCGGCGAGATCGTCGGCGTAGGTGTCCATGTCGTTGCCGTTCGACGGCTGGTCCGAACGGCCGTGTCCACGGCGATCATGGGCGATCACGCGAAAGCCGTTGTGCAGCAGGAACAGCATCTGTGCGTCCCACGCGTCCGCGTTGAGCGGCCAGCCGTGCGAGAAGACAACCGGACGGCCCGTGCCCCAGTCCTTGTAGTAAATCTGCGTGCCGTCCTTCGTGGTGATCGTGCTCATTCAGTTGCGCTCCTTGGGTGATGACACATGAAGCCGCCCATGCGGCGGCCCGATTGATGGACGGCGGCTGGGGAACGATGCGCGCAGGCATCCATGCCGTCCTTTCGATGATCGGCACCGATGGTACAGCGCGCCAGAACATCCTTCAGATGAGGGGCGCCTGCATGGGTCTGCGCGGGTTCGTGCAGGCTTCAGTGGGCTTCGCGCGGCTGCGCACTGGCGCCGGACAGATCCTGCGCGACGAGGGTTGGCGTGGTGGCGGCGTCGCCTGTTTCCATATCGTTATGATGCGAAATCACGGCCTTCACACCGGATTCGGCGGCCGGCGTTGCAACATAAGGCATGAATGCGGAAATGGCGACGACGATGAGATAGGTGAACATGACGCTTCTCTGTTTCAGGACGTGAAGTGGCACGCCGGCATGGCGGCGCGCAGCCGACTGATCGTCGCCCGCTTCACGGCGAAGCGCGTCGAATCGCTTCGCCGATAAACACGTCTTCCTCGTATGGCGTGCCGCCCGCGTGCCGTTTTGTAGCGTGCCGCTTGGCGTGCCTGTGTTGCCACTCCGCGAATTGCGTGTACCCTCCGAACAGCATTCAGTGACTTGTATGAAGCTTTGCACCGATATAACCGACGACCGGTTAATTCGATTCGTAGGGCATAGAAATGCGAAAGTCAACTCGCCTTGCATACAGTGCGCGGCGCCCGCTAGGTGATGGCGGATTGCATCGATGAACATGCATCGATTACCTGTCGTGCTGTTCGGCGCATTCGACCGGCACAACTTCGGCGACATGCTGTTCGCGCATGTGGCCGCACGCATGCTCGAGGATCGCGGCATGCGCGTCGCCGGGTTTGCCGGACTCGCGGCACGCGACCTGCGCGCGCATGGCGGGCATCGTGTCCAGGCGCTGCGGGCGTTCAACGGACAGGCGTTCGACCTGCTGCATGTCGGCGGCGAGATTCTGTCCTGCGATGCATGGGAAGCCGCCGTCATGCTGCAATCCAGCGAGGACGCCCAGCGCATCATCGCAGCACACCGGCATGATCGATACGAATGGGCGCGTGACACGCTCGGCACGGGCAAACTTGCGCCGTATGTCGCATCGAAGGATGCATGGCCGTGGGCCAGACGGATTCTGTTCAATGCGGTGGGCGGCGTCGCGCTCGATGGGCGCGACGGGCGCCTGCGCGCTGAAGTGCTCGCCAGCCTCGCCCGCGCCGACGCGATCAGCGTGCGCGATCTGCACACGCAGCGGCTGCTTGCGAAATCGGGCATCGACGCGCCGCTCGCACCCGATTGCGCCGTGATGGTCGCGCGGCTGTTCGGTGACACGATCCACGCGCACGCGTCCCAGCAAGCCGTCGCGCGCATCCGCCATGCGGCACCGCACGGCTATCTCGCCGTCCAGTTCAGCGCAGACTTCGGCGACGACGCGACGCTTGCCACCATTGCCGCGCAACTCGATCAGGCCGCTCACGTGCACGGGCTAGCGATCGTGTTGTTCCGCGCGGGCGCCGCGCCGTGGCACGACGCGTTGTCCTGCTTCGAGCGCACGGCAGCGCGCATGCGCACAAAGTCCGTTTATCTGTTCGACTCGCTGAATATCTGGGACATCTACGCGTTGCTGGCGCATAGTCGCGGCTATATCGGCAGCAGCCTGCATGGCCGGATCGTCGCGATGGCGCATGCGCTGCCCCGCATCAATCTGCTGCACGACGGCGATTTCACGACGCCCTGCAAGCAGATTGCGTTCGCGCAAACGTGGGAAGACGCAGGGGTGCCCGTTGCCGTGCGCGTGCATGAGATCGCTGCGGGCATCGAGCGCGCCCTCGCCGTGGATCCGGCATACATGAAAGAGACAGCAGCCCGGCTCGCGGCACAATGCGAAGCATCGTTTCAAACAACTGTTTCAGCATCGGGCTGACGCGCCGACTCAACGGGATGCCTGCAGAATGGCGGCGATTTGCCGTTATATCGGATGCGGCCACGACCAGGCAGCATCTAGGCCCCACCCCGGCCACAACGCGCGCCGCAGAGGTGCCCAAGGCCCGAATTTTCTCGGGACCGACTGGCACCGTAGAATAGCGAGACATTCGCCTCTGGACCCGTCATGCCCAATCACCCTCGCCCGCGCACCACAGCCGACGACGACTCGGAAATGTTCGATCTCGCGCCCGTCGCGCTGTGGCTCGAAGACTTCAGCGGCGTGAAGGCGCTGTTCGAAGACTGGCGCGCGCAAGGCGTGACCGATCTGCGCGCGCATATTGGCGAGGACATCCAGCGCGTGGCCGAATGCGCGAGCCGTATCCGCGTGATCAAGGTCAACCAGAAGACGCTCACGGTTTTCGAAGCCGCCGATTTCAGCGCGCTGACGGACAACCTGTCGACCGTCTTCCGCGACGACATGCTCAAGACGCACCTCGAAGAGCTGTGCCAGCTGTGGTCCGGCCAGTCGCACTTCACCAGCCAGACCGTGAATTACACGCTGGGCGGCCGGCGTCTGGACGTGCTGCTCAAAGGCAAGGTGCTGCCGGGCCATGAAGAGCGCTGGGACCGCGTGCTGGTATCGACGGAAGACATCACGGAACTGGAAGGCGCGCGCCATCGCGTGACGGCTGCCGAGCAGTACGTGCGCGGGCTGTTCGAGTATTCGCCCGTGTCGCTGTGGGTCGAGGATTTCAGCGCCGTCAAGCGCCTGCTCGACGACGCGCGTGCCGCGGGCATCTCCGATTTCCGCACCTTCACCGATGTCCACCCTGAGTTCGTCGAACGCTGTATGGCCGAGATTCATGTGCTCGACGTGAATCAGCACACGCTCGACATGTTCGCCGCGCCGGACAAGAAGACACTGCTGTCGCGCCTGCCCGAAGTGTTCCGCGACGACATGCGCCCGCATTTCCGCGAGCAACTGATCGACCTGTGGGACGGCAAGCTGTTCCAGCAGCGCGAAGTGCTCAACTATTCGCTCGAAGCCAACGAAGTGCACGTGCATCTGCAGTTCTCCGTGCTGCCCGGCCACGAGCATTCGTGGGATCTCGTACTGGTCGCGCTCACCGACATCACCGCGCGCAAGAAGGCCGAGGCGTATCTGGAGTTTCTCGGCAAGCACGACGTGCTGACCAAGCTGCGCAACCGTTCGTTCTATGTCGACGAACTGAACCGGCTCGAACGCAAGGGGCCGTTCCCCGTGACGGTCATCATGGCCGACCTCAACGGCCTGAAGCGCGTCAACGACCAACTCGGCCACGCCGCCGGCGACGCGCTGCTGCGCCGCGCCGGCGAAGTGCTCGCGAAAGCAATGGAGACGCCGTTCAACTCGGCGCGTATCGGCGGCGACGAGTTCGCGATCCTGCTGCCCGGCACCGACGAACGCGGCGGCGCGACGATGATGGAGACGATCCGTCAACTGGTCGATCTGAACAACCAGTTCTATCCCGGCTCACCTATCAGCTTTTCGATGGGTATGGCGACGGTGCAGCGCGGCGAGCGGATCGAAGCCGGCGTACAGCGCGCAGACCTGCTGATGTATGAAGAAAAGCGCGCACACTACACGACGCAGGAAGCGAACGGCGCGCAGAAATAAGCGTGCCGTGCACGGTGCTCAGTTTTTGACGGGCACGCCATACGTGCTGACGATACGGCGATCCTGTTCTGCCGTGGAAAACAGTTCCCATTCGAGGCCGTTTACGTCGACGTTGCTCGAATACCCGTCGACGCTATCGTCCTCGAAGCCGACATGACGCAATTGCCCTGCTTTTTCGGGCTTTTCGTTGATCGAGAAGTTCAGCAGATCGGTGCGCCACATCGCGTACTGACCGGGCACGACAGCCGAAGGCGGCTGCCCCAGACGCCGGCTGTAGTCGTCGATCGATGCATCGAGATTCGCAACTGCCAGCGCGATGTGAAAACGCTTCATGATGATGGGCTCCGTGAATGTTGTTGGCGTGGTTGGCGTTGTTCGAGCAGACGGCGATGTCATCGTAACCACGGCACGCGAGCGTAGCCAGATCAGCAATCATGCTGGTATCGGCGTTACCTGCTTCGCGGGATTTCACTCTGCAAGGAGCCGCTTTCGATGCTTTCCCACGTATTTATCGGCGTCAACGATTTCGAGCGGGCGTTTGATTTCTATTCGGCGGTACTCGCCGAACTCGGCCTCGCGCTGAAGTTTCGCGAGGACGACAGGCCGTGGGCAGGTTGGATGAAGCCGGGTGTCGCACGACCACTGTTCCTTGTCGGCAAGCCATTTGACGGCGCGGCTGCCGAAGCGGGCAACGGGCACATGATCGCGCTGCTGGCAGCGGACCGGCCAGCCGTGGATCGCGCGCATGCGGCAGCGCTCGCGCACGGCGCCACATGCGACGGGCCGCCTGGACTGCGGCCCGAATATCACTCGCATTACTACGGCGCGTACTTCCGCGACCCTGACGGCAACAAGCTGTGCGTGTGCTGCCACGAGCCGGCGTGAGCCGCTGCGTCAGTTGGTCGTCACGTACTTGCGCGCGCTCGCGGCAGGCCGTTGCTGCTGCGGCAGCACCACGGGATCGAAGGTGCCGCGCATGCGCTTCACTTCGTCGACGGGACTCAAGCCGAACAGGCGCTTGAATTCGCGGCTGAACTGCGATGCGCTTTCGTAGCCGACACGCGCCGCCGCCGCGCTTGCGTTCAGCCCATCCTGCACCATCAACAAACGCGCGTGATGCAGACGCGTCGTCTTCACGTACTGCATGGGCGAAGTCGATGTGACGCTCTTGAACTGCGCATGAAACACAGCGAGGCTCATGCCGGATTCGCGCGCCAACGTCTCGACATCGAGATCGCCGTCGTACTCGGTGTGGATACGGCGCAACGCCTTTGCGATGCGCCCGAAGTGATGCTGATGCGTAAGCGCCGCGCGGATCGCGTCGCCCTGCACGCCCGTCAGCACGCGGTAGCAGATTTCGCGCACGATGGACGGCGCCAGAATGCGCGCGTCGACGGGCGATACCAGCGCTTCGAGCAGACGCAGCACGGCGTCGGAGAGCGGCTGGTCGAGCGGCGTCGAATAGATGCCGCGCGGCTCGCTATCGACGGCGCCGTGCGTATCGTTGAGCAGCATCAACAGCTCGGCAATCATCGTCAGATCGACGCGCACTGAAATGCCCAGAAAAGGCTCGTCGATGCTCGCCTCGGTTTCACACTCGAACGGCAGCGGCACCGACAACACCAGATACTGCTGCGCGTCATAGATGTACGCGTGATTGCCGAGATAACCACGCTTGCGCCCCTGACAGACGATCACGATGCTCGGCTCGTACATCACGGGGCGGCGCGGCATCGGATGATTGGCGCGCAGGAACTTCACGCCATCGAGCGGCGCGTCCGTCATGCCTTCGGCGGGCGCCAGCGTGCGCAGCAATTCGACCATGCGCTGTTGCGGTGTGCGCTCCGCGAGCGGCGCGACAGATGAAAGTTTTGTGTCGGACATGATGAAATCCAGTCGGCGGAAACATGCATCGCCAGAGAATATGGCTTGAAATCTAGCATTAAATGGCCTATAGCGGACGCCGCCAGGAGAATTAGGCAAGCCTTCAAGACCTTCAGGTATTCCCTGGGGGACGCCCGCTGCCTAACATGGGAACCCTGTCGCAAAGCCCGCTTCCTGTCCGCGACACACCGTCCACCGCCTCGCACGAGACCTGCGAATCACGCGAAGCCGCTTGCAAGCGGCTTTCACGCTTCCCGGACGGACCACACGACGGACACGCCGCGCGCCACGGCGCACGACAGAATCATTCGCCGCGCAAGCTGAGCGCGCGGCGCCTCGCGCAATTGCATCTACAAGCTGGAGCACCCATGTCCACGACCTACGCCTATGCCGCAACCGACGCGCAATCGAAACTCGCGCCGTTCGAATTTCAGCGTCGCGAACTGCGCGAACACGACGTACAGATGGAAGTCCTGTTTTGCGGAGTCTGTCACTCGGACCTGCATCAGGCACGCAACGAATGGAAGAACACGATTTACCCGGTCGTTCCTGGCCATGAAATTGTCGGCCGTGTGACGAAGGTTGGGCGGGATGTGACGAAGTACAAGGTCGGCGATGTGGGGGGTGTCGGCTGCCTGGTCGATTCGTGCCGCACTTGCGCGAGCTGCGAGGAAGGCCTCGAACAGTATTGCGAGAACGGCTGGGTTGGAACCTATAACGGCACCGACAGGCAGACGGGCGCCATCACGTATGGCGGCTACTCGACGCAGCTCGTGGTCGACGAAGAATTCGTGCTGCGTGTGCCGGAGAACCTCGATCCCGCAGGCGTTGCGCCGCTGCTGTGTGCAGGCATCACGCTGTATTCGCCGCTGCGCACGTGGGGTGCAGGGCCGGGCAAGAAGGTCGGCATCGTGGGCCTGGGCGGTCTGGGTCACATGGGCGTGAAGCTCGCGCATGCGATGGGCGCGCATGTCGTGCTGTTCACGACGTCGGCGTCGAAGATCGAAGACGCGAAGCGCCTCGGCGCCGATGAAGTCGTGATCTCGAAGAATCCGGCGGAGATGGAAGCGCATCTGAACAGCTTCGATCTGATCGTCAACACGGTTGCTGCGCAGCACGATCTGAATCCGTTCATCAACCTGCTCAAGCGTGACGGCACGCTGACGCTGGTGGGTGCGCCGGAGCACGATCACCCGTCGCCGCAAGTGTTCAACCTGATCATGAAGCGTCGCCGTCTGGCGGGTTCGCTGATTGGCGGAATCGCTGAAACGCAGGAAATGCTGGACTTCTGCGGCAAGCATGGCATCACCTCGGACATCGAGATGATCCAGATGCAGCAGATCAATGAAGCATATGAGCGCATGTTGAAGAGCGATGTGAAGTACCGCTTCGTCATCGATATCAACTCGCTCCGGAAGTAACGGGCAGCAGGACCTAAACCGCTTTACCCCTTCCAACCAGGCCGCGCAGGACGGCGGCCTGTCCCTGCTCCCCGCCTCGCATCATTCGCTGTTTCTGCCTGACTGGCGCGCCTTCCTAACGGGACGAGGTGTGCCGGGGTGTTGTCTGCTGGTTCATTTTCTTCTGGAATGTCCCGTCTTTTGGAGAGTTCCGTGATCGATCGTATCCAGGCGATGCGCACGTTCATGCGTATCGTCGATACCAATAGCTTTACTCGCGCTGCCGAATCGCTCGAGATTCCGCGTGCGACTGCAACGACGATTGTTCAGAATCTTGAAGCGTTGCTTGCTACCACGTTACTTGTGCGCACGACGCGGCGTTTGAGCCTTACGCCGGAGGGTGCAGCTTATTACGAGCGCTGTGCGCAGATCCTGGCTGACATCGATGAGATGGAAGCGAGCCTGCGGCAGACGATTGATAATCCGAGCGGGCGTTTGCGGGTGGAAATGCCTGGGGCGGTGGCGACTTCTATCGTGCTGCCTGCACTCGATGATTTTCATGAGCGGTATCCGGGGATTGATCTTGCGATCGGCGTAAGCCATCGGAATGTCGATCTGGTCGGCGAGGCTGTGGATTGCAGTATTCAGCTGGGTGAGTTGCCGGATTCTGGTTTGGCTGCCAAACGGCTGGGGACTTTGGAGCATGTGACTTGCGCTAGCCCTGCTTATCTGGAGCGGTATGGGATGCCTGAGAGTCTCGATGATCTTTCTGGCCATGTTGCGGTGAATTGCATGTCTGCGTTGACTGGGCGTGCTGTCGATTTTGATTTCGATGTTGGGGGGAGTTCTTTGACCGTTAAGGTCGATGGCTTTATCAAGGTCAGCGATGAACATGCTTATTTGACTTGCGGGTTGCAGGGGTTGGGTTTGATTCAGCCGGCTCGTATTGCTGCGCAGGCTTTGTTGGATCAGGGTCTTTTGCGGGAAGTGCTGCCGCAGTGGAAGCCTGTGCCTATGCCTGTTTCTGTCGCTTACGTGAAGGGGCGTCGTGTGTCGCCTAGAGTCAGGGCGTTTGTTGACTGGCTTTCTGAGCTGTTTGAGCATCAGGGGCATGTGCAGGCAGATATGTCGCGGGTAAGGGGGTTGATGCGCGGGGAGCTGCATGCGGCTTGAGTCTCGGCGGTCGCGGGTTTGTTGGCTGGCATCCGCTTTTTGTTAGTGGTCTGCTAGGGTTGCCCCTGTGCGGGGCGGCACTTACTTTCTTTGCCGCCGCA
>NZ_QBUY01000058.1 GCF_003121405.1 Paraburkholderia sp. C35
TCTAAGGACAGCAGATCACAGCAGTTGAGAGCGGAGTCGATGAGTTCGGAGCAGAGCAGAGCAGAGCAGAGCAGAGCAGAGCAGAGCAGAGGCGTCCAGGACTGCGCCGACCACAGGCACACGCCGCGTGTCGTCGACCAAATTCCAAGATTGATAGCCCGACAGTTTCTCTGCACCCCAGCGCTGAATAAATCACACCAGATACGCGAAAGTCCCACCGTCCCCCATCCGTCACGCGCGATGCGAACGCCGAAGTTGAACCCATACAGCATTCCAGTGTCCATCTCAAAATTCAATCAGTAATACTGAAAAATAACGCTCCGCTACAATTTCAGCGCTCCGCGCCATCACCCCGATTCACCCACAGAAACCCGCTCCCAGCCGCCCAACCGCCTTGCGACGTCCAAAGGCATACCCACCGCCCAACAACCCGCCTATCGCCCCTAAAAACCGTCCAAAGCATTTGTTTACCCAAAAACCATTTGCTAGCAAAGACTTGCAGCGCAATCCGTGAAACAACCTTAAGAAATCCACGCAAGCGAAGAAACCTTTATAATGCAATGAGTTAGCAGATCCTTCGACGAATGTTTCACGCATTACCAGCCTCGGAGTGAGATATTTCGCGTCCAGCGCCGGTTTTGCCGCTTTTCCAAACGAAACGCATCAATCCGTATCATTCGATACGTAGCGTGTCGTATTTGCTACGGTTTCACGTCGAAAAAGACGTCGATCCAGCATAAACACCGACAAACAGCCATGTCGGCTATCTTCAAGCTGGAGCCGCGCCGCAAAACCCCATCGTTTTTCACCTGACGACGAAGGCATCGCGCCCAGTCAACGCGTCAGGCATAAAACGCACTGCACTGCGTCAACACGCTGATCCTCAATCACGCAACCTCGCAATGAACAAGGAAGTCGAACTTAAACGCGCCAAACGCCGCGCGACGCTCCTTCTGCTGATCGCCACGGCCGTTTTCGTTGCAACGGTGCTCATGCGGCAGGATGCCTGGATCGGCGCCATCAAGGCCGTGGCCGAAGCCGCGATGGTCGGCGCGCTCGCCGACTGGTTCGCCGTCGTCGCGTTGTTCCGTCGTGTGCCGATTCCCGGCGTCGCCGCGCACACGGCGATCATCCCGCAGAACAAGGACAAGATCGCCGACAACCTCGCGCTGTTCGTGCGCGAGAAGTTTCTCGACGAATCGTCGATCGCCGGCCTGATCCGCAAGCACGATCCGGCACAGAGCATCACCAACTGGTTGAGCGTCGAAGCGAACACGCAGCGACTCGGCGGCTATGTGGTGAAACTGACGGGCGGCATCCTCGGATTGCTGGACGATGCCCGCATTCAGAGCTTCATGAAGGATGCATTGGATGCCATGCTCGACAAGGTCGATCTGTCGAAGGCGACGGGTTCCGTCCTCGATACGCTGACGCGCGACGGTCGTCACCAGCAATTGCTCGACGAAGGCATCGACCATCTGATGGCGCTGCTGCGCGAACCGGGCGTGCGCACCTTCATTGCCGAACAGATCGTCGACTGGTTCAAGCGCGAATATCCGACGCTCGAAAAGTTCATGCCGTCCGACATGCTCGGCGAAACCGGCGCGAATATCGTCGCGGACACGGTGAACAACATGCTGCTGCGCGTGAGCGAGGATCCCGGCCACAAGCTGCGGCACAAGTTCGACGACGCAGCCGCGCGTCTGGTCGTCAAACTGAAGTCCGACCCGGCATTCCTGCAGAAAGGCGAGGAGATCAAGCGCTACATCAAGGACAGCGAGAACCTGTCGCTGTACGTGAAAGATTTATGGGGCCAACTGCGTGACTGGCTGCGGCGCGATCTCGAGCGCGACGATTCCGTGCTGCGCGCAAAGGTGGCCGCGATGGGGCAGTGGATCGGCCGGGAACTGGCTCAGGACGAATCGCTGCGCCGCTCGCTGAACCAGCACATGGAAGACGCGGCGCGCGCCATGGCGCCGGATGTTTCGGGCTACCTCACGCGCCACATCAGCGATACCGTCAAAAACTGGGACTCGCGCGACATGTCGCAGCAGATCGAACTGAATATCGGCAAGGATTTGCAGTACATCCGCATCAACGTGACGATCGTCGGCGGATGCATCGGTTTGCTGCTCTACGCAAGCTCGAAGCTTTTCGCGCTCGTGCCCTTGCATATCTGGTAGCAGGACATGAACGCCAGCGCGAACGCGGCGACTATTGCGCGCCCGTCGGCTGCTTCTGCTGCGCGCACTCGCGCGTGAACATCATTTCGGCCTGATCCGGCGTCATCGGAGCGCCGCTGTACACGCGATCGATCACCGCCGTGACCGCCTGACGATCCGATGCATCCTTGTAATACGTCTGCGCCTGCGCGAGCGCCTGCTCTTTGGTCTTCTTGTGACGTCGCCATGAGGCGACCTGTCCCGCTATATCGCCGATCGCAAAACACTGGTCGGCGACCGTCTGCGCAAACGTCGGCATGGACGGTTGCGCGAGGCAGACGGCGAGTGCCGCCGCGGCTACTGCTCGTTTCATTTCCGGTTCCTGTGATCAGATGGGCGATAGTATAAAGACGGACGCGGCCGCGACCCATCCAGACGCGCACGGCTGTCGGCTCGAATCCACTCCACACGAATTCGCGGGACACCTATGCCGCTCAACCCTTCGTCGCCGCTCGCGCGCCTCCTCAACGGGCCGGTTCATCCCGGCAAGGTCGTCTGGATCGGTGTCCGGCCGCGGCGAAAAGTCGCGATGTCGGCCGTCGAGCGCGCGCTGATCGACGCTGGGAGCGGGCTGATCGGCGATCATTACACGAGCCGCGCCGGCGCGCGCCAGGTGACGCTGATTCAGGCGGAGAGCCTGCGCAGCATCGCCAGCCATCTGGGCCGCAGCGATGTCGCCGCGCTGGACTTGCGGCGCAACATCGTCACGGAAGGAATCAATCTGATGGCGCTGAAAGACCGCCAGTTTCGAATCGGCGATGCCGTGCTGCAAACCACTGGCGAATGTCACCCATGTTCGCGCATGGAGGAAGTGCTGGGCGTGGGTGGATACAACGCGGTGCGCGGCTTCGGCGGCATTACGGCGCGAGTCGTGACGGGCGGCACGATCGGGATTGGCGACGTGATCGAAGCGCTGCCCGTGGCGGGCTAGCGCTTTCGATATCGTCAGAAGTGACGTGCGTTATTTCTTTGCTACTTCGAACAGGCTGCGGTATTGGCCGTAGCCTTCCGCCTCCAGCTGCGACACAGGAATGAAGCGCAGCGACGCCGAGTTGATGCAATAACGCAAGCCGCCCGTTTCACGCGGACCGTCCGGAAACACGTGGCCGAGATGGCTATCGCCATGCTTCGAGCGGACTTCCGTGCGGATCATGCCGTGGGTCATGTCGCGCAATTCGACGACGTGTTGGTCTTCGAGCGGTTTTGTGAAGCTCGGCCAGCCGCAGCCGCTGTCGAATTTGTCCAGCGAGGTGAACAGCGGCTCGCCCGACACGACGTCGACATACAGGCCTGCGTCTTTGCTGTCCCAGAACTCGTTGTAGAACGGACGTTCCGTCCCGCTTTCCTGGGTCACCCGACGCTGTTCGGCGGTGAGTCGGGCCAATGCTTCCGGTGTTTTTTCATACGCGGCCATGTGTGCATCTCTCCTTGATTGGCGCAGCCAGCGATGACGCTGGCCGAACAAGTCTGACGGCCCGTTTCCAGCGCTGCCGGTGACGGGCACTCGTATATATGGGCGGTGTCGACAGGCACAAGGATACGCAAATGTTCCGCTGTTTGCAGCGGGCGCGAGCGGAGAGAATCGGGTTGCAGGTCGGGTGCTGCTTTCAACCCGCCGACGTGCACAGATCCGGCTCAATTGGACAAGGCAAGATTCGATTTGCCATCGTGGTTTTTAGTCGCTGAACGGTAGCGTTAAAAATTAGTTCGGATTGCAAAGCGAATGTATAAACCTATACGTCAATAAAAATCGAGCATAAAAAAAGCCGCAATTGCTTTCGGCCTCGATGTCGAGCGATATCCAGCCTGCGATTACGCCGCGAGCAGTTCCTCATGGCGAGCCACAACTTCAGCTTCGTCCTTGAGCGCTTTCTGCGCAGACGGACGCGCTTCGACGCGCGCAACATACGCCATCAGATTCTTCAGATGATCGAGCTTGACGCCTGAGCGCTCGTGCCACATCGTCGCCCACACGTAGGCATCGGCGACCGTGAACTGGTTACCCGTCAGATACGGTCGGCCGTCGGCGAGGCGTTTGTCCAGCACGCCATATGCAGTCAACAGCTTGTTCGTGTGGAACGCGATGCCTTCCGGCGTCATCAGCTTGCGCATCAGCGGAATGTGCTTCTGTGCGATTTCGGTTGCGAGGAACGTCAGCAACTGATCCATGAACACGCGTTCCATGGTCCCGCGAAGGGGAATCAGATTCGCGTCGGGATGCTGGTCGGCGAGGTAAGACGTGATCGTCACCGTCTCCGTCAGGATGTCATCGTCCGCGTTCTCCAGCGCCAGCGCCGGAACGTAGAGCAGTTCGTTCACATCGGCGAACGTCGAGCCGTTCGACGTGGACTTGCCGAAGACATCGAAATGGATCAGTTCGGGCGTGAGGCCGAGTTCGTTCGCAATGGTCTGGGCTGCAAGCGAGCACGTTGCTTTGGCAATGTAGAGCTTCATGGTTATCGTTCCTTGAAAGTGGGCGAATCAGGCCGGCGGTGAATCGAGGCATCGTTTCCGCCACCGTTGAACGAAGTATGTTGATTTTCTGTGGCGCGATAAACGCTCGCTCCGGCGTCAATCCGTCGCTTCAGCGGAGACAATTGGCGCGAGCTTTTTGAGCGTGAGGAAGCAAGCGAGCCGACAGACGCAAGCAGGCCGCGTCAACGCGGCCCGAGTCGAAGTTGGCAATTGCTACGGTTTCGGGGAGGAAGGGAGTGCGGTGTCAGTCCGACGCGGATCGACGCTCAGGCTTCGCGACACTGCAGCCCAAGTTCTGCAACGATCTCGTCGATGTAAGGGTCTTGCATCTGGCAGTCGAGAAGCGCCTGCTGCAGCTTGAACACATAATCGGCATTCGATCCGATCGACCCGTGCGCGAGCGCGATAACAGGCGCGATGTCCGATGCCCGCGAGTTTCGCTCGTATTGCGATTGCGCCGGATCGGCGACGAAAGCGAGCGCCGTCTTTTGTTCCCCCGTGCGCAGTGTGACGGTTTGCCATGTGGGCGTATAAGCGCCCGTGACCATTTCGCGCGTCCAGAGAATCCGGAGTTCTTCGTCGAGCGTCGCGGCCGGCAGGCGCAGCGCCACACCTTCCGTGGTTCCGCCGGGTTCGAGCGAAAGCATGCGGCCGGGCTGAGACTCGCTTCCTCTGCCCGCAATCAGCCGGATGCAGAAGCTGCGGTGCCAACCCGACAGCGTAGCCGCGACGCGCTCGTCGAAAGCGGAAATGGGATTCCACATCAGCGAACCGTAAGCAAAGACCCACACATCGCCCGAGTCGGGCCGCTTCGCCATCGTCGACGCAAGCGACGCGTCGATCTGGGCCTGTGTCCAGAGAATGTCGCGCGGCAGCGAATTGAAGCTTTCGAGGTAAGCCCCTGAACAGATCGCTTCGCGGTTTAGCATGGGTGTTTCCCGGTGCGAGTGAGCCACGTTTCACGCTGGACTGAACCAGTCAACGAAGGCTCGAACATAAATGCTGGAATATCCAGTCCGATAGTTCGAGTATGGGCCGGTCTGCGCGCGGGATAAACCCGCGGTTTGGAAACTGAGCGTCCGTTAAACAGCGACAATCGGCGACGCCACAGCCGTGGCCGCATTGTCGCCCGATGGGAGACGCACTGAACACTGGAGCGCTGTTTATCGAGAGGTTTGCCGGCGACACAATGGCGCACCCACTCAATCTGATGAGGGCGTCCGCTATGGCGCCCTCGGTTCTCCTGTTCACGGAAACGGCTTACCCATGAATCTCGCAAGTCCAAACGGCGCGCAGAGCAACAAGCTGCCTATCCTCGCAGCGGTGTGTCTTGCCGCACTCGTATTGCCGCTATCATTTTCGGGCGGCGCTGTCGCCACACCCGCCATCGGACGCGACCTCGGCGGCGATGCCACGTCGCTCACCTGGATCACGAACGCGTTCATGCTGACCTTCGGCAGTCTGCTGATGGCAGCCGGCGCACTCGCCGACCAGTTTGGCCGCAAGAAGCTGTTCGTCTATGGCCTGGGCGGATTCATTCTCACTTCGGCGGCGATGAGCTTCGCGCCTTCCGTCTTCTGGCTCGACATACTGCGTGGCGCGCAAGGCGTCGTCGCGGCTGCCTCACTGTCGAGTGGCGCTGCTTCCCTTGCTCAGGAATTCGACGGTCATGCGCGCACGCGCGCGTTCAGCATGCTCGGCACCAGCTTCGGCATTGGCCTCGCGTTTGGTCCGCTGATGGCAGGCGCGCTCATCGAACACTTCGGCTGGCGCTCGATTTTCATGGTCATCGCGGCCATCGGCGTGGTCGCGTTCGTGTTCGGCGTGCCGCGCATGCGTGAAACGCGCGACCCTGGCGCGACGGGTCTCGACTATCCCGGCACGATCACTTTCACGGCAACGCTCGTGTTGTTCACGTTCGGCGTCATTCAGGCGCCCGGTAGCGGCTGGGGAAGCCCGCTCGTGGTGACGCTGCTGGTCTTGTCGGCGGTGTTTCTGGTCGCGTTCGTGGTGATCGAGAGTCGCGTCAAACGCCCGATGCTCGAACTCAGCCTGTTTCGCTATCCTCGCTTTGTCGGCGTGCAGATGCTGCCGGTTGGAACCTGCTATTGCTACATCGTGTTGATCATCATGCTGCCGCTCCGGTTCATCGGCGCTGAAGGCTTGAGCGAAATCGATGCGGGCCTGTTGATGATCGCGCTGTCGGCGCCGATGCTCGTCGTCCCGATGCTGGTGGCTTCCTTTACGCGCTGGCTGTCAGCAGGCGTGCTATCGGGTATCGGTTTTCTGATTGCGGCAGCAGGACTCTACTGGCTGAGCCTTGTCGACTTTGGCGGCCCGAGAGTCGCCCTCATCCTGCCGATGCTGGTGATCGGCGTCGGTGCAGGCATGCCTTGGGGGCTGATGGATGGATTGTCGGTCAGCGTCGTGCCGAAAGAACGCGCAGGCATGGCGGCGGGCATTTTCAGCACGACGCGCGTAGCCGGTGAAGGCATTGCGCTCGCCATTGCGACGGCGGTGCTCGCTGCGCTGGCACACACCAGCCTGCAACGCGTCGTGACGGATAGCAGCACGGAGGTTAGCGCGCGAATTGCCCAGGCGGCGCAGCACATCACGGCAGGCGATATGACGCACGCCGCAGCGATTCTGCCCGAAGCCTCGAGCCGAGCGATCTCGTTGAGCTATGCACAAGCTTTCACGAGCCTGCTGCATGTGCTGATCGTCATCACCTTGTTGTCGGCGGTCGCGACGTTCGCATTTCTCAGCCGCACACCGAATCACGATGACGACCAGGATGCCGGCGCCGGCAACAAAAAGGTCATGGACGCCGTCAACGCGTAGCGGGAGCGTTCGCGCACGTCTACCGTGAGGACACGAAAAATGTCTGATTCACCCATCCCCGGCCAATACGGCCGTCCGACAAGCGAGCGCACCGATGCGCCCATCAACGAGATCGCGGTCTTCGTTGCCGTCGCACAAGCCGGAAGCTTCACGCGTGCTGCCGAGGAAATCGGCAGCAGCAAGTCCAACGTCGGGAAAGCGGTGCAGAGGCTGGAAGCCCGCCTGGGAACCAGGCTCTTTCAGCGCACAACGCGCGCGGTCCGCCTCACCGAAGATGGCGAGACCTATCTGCACGCTGCACGACAGGCAATCGATGGTCTTCGTGAGGCGGAGCAGCAGCTTGCGACGCGGCGCTCCGAGCCGGTTGGACGCGTGAAGATCGATCTGCCGGCGGGGTTTGGCCGGCTTCTTCTGCCCAGCTTCATCGAGCTGCGAGAGAAGTACCCGAAGATCACACTGGAAGTCGCGCTGACTGACCGCATGTCGGATCCGATCGGCGAAGGCTGGGATGTCGTGGTGCGGATCGGCGCGCTTCCGGATGACAGTGAATTGACTGTTCGCAAGCTGTGCGATCTTCGTCTCGGTCTGTATGCGTCGCCCGACTACCTTCGACGTCGAGGCGACGTAAAAGACATCGGCGCACTGGCTGCGCACGATGCCATTGTCTTTCGTGGTCCGACGGGCCGCTTGCGTTCGTGGTCGCTGCAGGACGGCGATGCCGTGCGCGAATATTCTCCGCAGCCTGTGCTTGCATTGACCGACGGGCAGGCACTCGTCGAAGCGGCCGTGGCAGGCTTTGGCATCGCCCAGATTCACGACAGGGTCGCGCTTCCCTACGTGCAAAGCGGCAGGCTCGTTCATGTGTTGCCGGGTACGGATGTCGACGGGCCGCCCGTTCACGCGATCATCTCGCTAGGTCAGAAGATGGCCGCGAAAACACGGGCCGTCGTCAATCATCTTGCAGAAACGTTGCAGCGAAACGATCGCAAGGCGCACGCCTGATGCGGGTCTAGAAATCCATTCGACTGATCTTCCTTTAACGCCTTGCGTTCGCGCAGGCGCCGCTAAAAGAAGCACATCCTGCCCAGTGCGGTCGTCAGCGATAGCGCAACAGCAATGACGACACCGACAAACGCCAATCCAAAGTAAGCAAGAGAAGCGAGAAACGCGACGCGTGCAATATGCGCGATGCTGCTCTCTTCGAAGTCGAGCAACTGTCTGCTGACAACGCGATAAAACCAGCTGATCAACGCCGTGAGAGCTTCGTTTAACGCGCGGTTCATCGTACTTCCCTGAAAAAAGCCCGCCCAAAAGTTCTTTTGGAGCGGGCTTTTTGATTGCTTGCAAACGATGCCGTTACTTTTGCAGTGCCGCTGTTGGTGTCGCATTCGACGATGAAGATTCGCCGATAGCAGGCACTGCGGTCTGAGGCACGACGTCACCCCACCCACCACCCAGCGCACGAATCAGATTGACGGTCGCAGCAGCCTGCACGCCCTGGAGTTGCACCGCAGACCGTTTCGCCTGCAAGACGGTGCGCTGCGCGTCCAGCACATCGAGATAGTTGATCGCGCCTTCCGCGTACTGTCGGCTGGAAAGGTCGGCAGCACGCTGGGAAGCCTTCACGGCGTCGTCTTGTGTCCGGGTTTGCGTCTCCAGGATGCGCATGTCGGACAGGTTGTCCTCCACTTCCTGAAACGCGACGAGTACCTGCTGACGATACTTCGCGACATCTTCCTCGTAGATCGCGCGCGCATTCGCGAGGTTGCCCTTGCGTCGGCCGCCATCGAAGATGGGGATGTTCAGCGCAGTGCCGGCAAGCGGCCCCAGCAGAAATGCCCGGCTGCTCCACTTGAAAAGATCGCCGATCGTCGCCGATTCAAACCCGCCTGTGCCCGTGAGCGTCAGCGAAGGGAAGAAGGCCGCTTTCGCGACGCCAATGCGCGAGTTGGCGGCGGCCATGGCCCGCTCGGCTGCGGCAATATCGGGACGGCGTTCGAGCAGCGCAGACGGCAATCCCGGCGGCACGCGCAGATTGACCGGCCGCAACGGATCGGCCGTCATCGAAAACTCGGCTGGTGCCTTGCCGAGCAGCACCGCGAGGCTGTGCTCGGACGCCGCGCGCAGGCGCTCGACCGTCATCGCGTCCGAACGCGCGGAGGCGAGGTCGGCCGTCGCGCGTTGCACGTCGAGTTCCGTGATTTCGCCTTCCGTAAATCGGCGGCTCACGAGTTTGAGCGCCTGTTCGCGCAGTGAGATGGCCTGAGCGAATACATCGGCCTCGGCATCGAGCTCGCGCAGCGCGAAGTAGTTCTGCGCGACGTCGGCCTGCAGCGCGAGCAACACCGAGCGATACAGCGCCTCGCTTTGCTGCGTGTCGGCTTTCGCTGCATCGACGCTGGATGCCACCCGGCCAAACAGATCCACTTCGTACGATGCACTTGCCTGCGCACGCCAGAAGGTCTGCTGCGGCACACTCGTGCCATCCGGCTCGAACAGCGAGGCCGCCGATACACGCTGGCGCGTCGGACCGAAGCCCGCGTCGAGACTCGGGAACAACCCGGCGCGCGCCGCCTGGTTGAGCGCGCGCGCTTCCTTCACGCGCGCGGCGGCCGCCTTGAGGTTCTGGTTGGCGTCGAGCGCCTGCCGTTCGAGATCGTTGCGCTGGGCATCGTCGAACACTTTCCACCATTCGCCGCGTGCCATATCTTCGGACGGCTGTGCCGTCTTCCACGTGCCCAGTTCTTCGCCCGTGAGCGGCAGTAACGGTGTTTCCTTGAAGGCTGTCGCCGGTGTCGTCGGCACTTCGTACTTCGGCGCCAGCGAGCAGCCGGCGAGCACCAGCAGCACGCCCAGCAGCGCCGAACCGCTGAATCCGTTCTTCCAGAACGAGGTTGTCATGTTTGTTCTCCTTAGTCCTGGAGCGCGGGTTCACGCGCAGTCGCGTCCGTCACTGCGCGGCCAGCACCCGTTGAGCCACTTTGACCGCCACGTCCGCCGCCGTCGTGATCGTCGGGACCGTGAATGTGCGGGTGATGACCGTGTTTGTCCGTCAACTGCTTGCCGCCTGCGAGCTTGCGCAGCAACACGTAAAACACGGGCGTGAGCAGCAGACCGAACAACGTGACGCCGAGCATGCCGAAGAACACGGCGATACCCATCGCGCGACGCATCTCCGAGCCTGCACCCGTCGAGATGACGAGCGGCACCACACCCATGATGAAAGCGATGGACGTCATCAGAATGGGACGCAGGCGTAGACGGCAAGCTTCGATGGCGGCTTGCACGATCGATCGGCCCTGCATTTCCAGTTCGCGCGCGAACTCGACGATCAAAATGGCGTTCTTCGCCGACAGCCCCACCAGCACCATCAAACCGATCTGCGTAAAGATCTTGTTGTCGCCGCGTGTGAGCCACACGCCGAACAGCGCAGACAGAATGCTCATCGGCACGATCAGCAGAATCGCGAGCGGCAGCGTCAGGCTTTCGTACATCGCAGCCAGCACGAGGAACACCAGCAGCACGCTGATCGGGAATACCCAGATTGCTGCGTTACCCGTGAGAATCTGCTGGTACGTCAGGTCGGTCCATTCGAACTTGATACCGCGCGGCAGGGTCTGCTTCGCGATGCGCTCGACGGCTGCCATGGCCTGACCCGACGAATAGCCGGGCGCCGGGCCGCCGTTGATGTCGGCAGCGAGGAAGCCGTTGTAACGGATCACCGTTTCCGGGCCGAACGTCTGCGAGACCTTCACCAGCGACGACAGCGGCACCATGTCGCCCTTGTCGTTGCGGGTCTTCAGTTGCAGGATGCTTTCGGCGTTGGCGCGGAAGGGCGCATCGGCCTGAGCACGCACCTGATACACGCGGCCGAATTTGTTGAAGTCGTTCACATACAGCGAACCCAGATAGATCTGCATCGTGTCGAATACGTCCGTCACCGACACACCCATCTGCTTGGCTTTCTCGCGGTCCAGTTCGACATTCAGTTGCGGAACATTGATCTGATAGCTCGAGAACGACGGCCCGAGTTCGGGCGCCTTGGCCGACGCTGCGAGGAAATCCTGCACGGCCTTGTTCAGCGCTTCGTAGCCCAGCGCGCCACGGTCCTCGATCTGCAGCTTGAAGCCGCCAATGGTGCCGAGACCCGACACGGGCGGCGGCGGGAAGGTCGCGATTACAGCGTCTTTGATGCCTGCGTATTCCTTATTCAGATTGGCGACGATCTCATTCGCCGATTCGCCTTTGCCGCGATGCTTCGACGGACTCATCACCGGGAACACCAGACCGCTGCTCGACGAGTTCATCAAACCCGTCACATTCAGGCCCGGGAACTCAGGCGAATGAACCACGCCAGGCTGGCTGCGCGCCATTTCGCCCATCTCCGCGACCACTTTTTCGGTGCGATCGAGCGATGCGCCCGGCGGCAATTGCAGGATGCTGACGAGATAATCCTTGTCCTGAGCGGGAACGAAACCACCCGGCACGATCTTGCCAAGCAGCACCGTCGCGCCGAGCAGCACGCCGTACACCACCACCATGGCGAGCTTGCGGTTGATGATGCTGCCCACGCCCTTGCCATAGGCTTCCGAGCCGCGATTGAAGACCTTGTTGAACACGTTGAAGAACGGTCCGAGGATGCGGTCCATCATGCGCGTGAGCCAGTCTTTCGGTGCATGGTGGCTCTTGAGCAGCAGCGCGGAGAGCGCTGGCGAGAGCGTGAGTGAGTTGAACGCCGAGATGACCGTCGAGATCGCAATCGTCATCGCGAACTGCTTGTAGAACTGCCCGGTGAGGCCGGACATGAACGCGAGCGGCACGAACACGGCCACCAGTGTCAGCGCGATGGCGATAATCGGACCGCTGACCTCGCGCATCGCTTCATACGAGGCTTCGAGCGGCGTCAACCCTGCGGCAATGTTGCGCTCGACGTTCTCGACCACCACGATGGCGTCGTCGACCACGATACCGATCGCGAGCACCATGCCGAACAGTGACAGCGCATTGATCGTGAAGCCGAATGCGAGCATCAGCGAGAACGTGCCGACAATCGAAACAGGCACGGCCAGCAGCGGAATCAGCGAAGCGCGCCATGTCTGCAGAAACACGATCACGACAATGACAACGAGCACGATCGCTTCGAACAGCGTATGCACGACGGCGTCGATACTTTCGCGCACGAACTGCGTCGGGTCGTAGACGATTTCCGCTTTTACGCCTTCGGGCATGTCCTTTTGCAGTTCTGCCGTGATGCGGCGGATGTCGTCGGAAATCTGCAGGGAGTTGGCGTTGGGCTGCTGGAAGATGATGAGCTGCACGCCCGGCTTGCCGTCGAGACGCGCACGAAGCGCGTATTCGGCGGCACCCATTTCGACGCGCGCGACGTCACTCAGATGCGTGACGCCGCCATCGGCGGAAGTCTTCAGGATGATGTTGCGGAATTCCTCTTCCGTCTTGAGGCGTCCCTGCGCATTCACGCTTAGCTGCATCGGCACGTTCGTCATCATCGGCGCACCGCCGACGATGCCCGCTGCAACCTGAACGTTCTGCTCGCGGATCGCCCGGATGACGTCGGTGGCCGTCATGTTCTGACGCGCGACCTTGGTCGGATCGAGCCAGATACGCATCGAGTAGTCGCCCGCGCCCCACATCGCCACTTCACCGACACCCGGCACCTGCGCGAAGCGGTCCTTGATATTGATGAGCGCGTAGTTGCGCAGATAAGTCAGGTCGTAGCGGCCATTCGGCGACACGAGGTTCACGCCCATCGTGAGTGTGGGCGACGATTTGATCGTCGTCACACCCAGCCGCTGCACGTCTTCCGGCAAGCGCGGCATGGCCTGCGTCACGCGGTTCTGCACGAGTTGCTGTGCCTTGTCCGGATCGGTGCCGAGCTTGAATGTGACAGTGGTCGTCATCGCGCCGTCGCTGTTGGCTTGCGACTGCATGTACAGCATGTTTTCGACGCCGTTGATCTGCTCTTCGATCGGCGACGCAACGGTTTCGGCGATCACCTTCGGATTCGCGCCAGGATATTGCGCACGCACCACCACGGAAGGCGGCACCACTTCCGGATATTCTGCCGTTGGCAACTTCGTCAGCGCGATAAAGCCCGCGAGCAAAATCACCACCGACAGAACGGCCGCAAAAATCGGCCTGTCGATGAAGAATTTCGAAATGTTCATGATGATCTTCCCAGGCGATTACGTGGCAGACTTCGCGGCGTCAGCCATGTTGACCATGTGGGGTTGCACGGTGTCGTTCGGGCGCGCTTTCATCATGCCGTTCACGACGATGCGCTCGCCTGCCTTGAGGCCGGCGCTCACCACACGCAGGTTGTCGTGCAGCCCACCCAGCTTGACTTCGCGATACTGGACCTTGTTCGCGCCGTCCACGACGAGCACGTATTTCTTGGCCTGATCCGTGCCGACGGCGGCGTCATCGATGAGAATCGCGGCGTGCTCATCACCGCCGCCCACGCGGACACGTGCATAAAGCCCAGGGACCAGCGCGCCGTCCGCGTTGTCGATGGTGGCCCGCACGCGGATCGTCGCCGACGATGTGTCGAGCCGGTTGTCGACGGAGGCAATCACGCCCTTGCGCGAGTAGCCGTCTTCATTCGCGAGTCCGAGCACGACGGGCACGCTGGTGTTGCGGTCGCGGCCGAGATATTGCAGATAGGTTTGTTCGTCGACATCGAACGATGCATAGATGGGCGACACCGACACCAGCGTGGTGAGCAGCGGCGCGTTGGCACCCGCCGATACCACGTTGCCCACCGTAAGTTCGGCGCGCGACACGCGGCCCGTGACAGGTGCCGTGATTGCCGTGTAGCCGAGATTGACCTGCGCGGCTTCGAGGGCGGCTTCCGCTGCCTTGACGGCCGCCGTCGCTTCGCGGGAAGCGTTCTGCTTCTCGTCGTAGTCGCGCTTTGCAATAGCGTTGTCGGCGAGCAGACGCTCGGCACGGGCCGCGTCCGTGGACGTATAGGTAGCGCGCGCTTTCGCCGCCGCCAGTTGCGCAGCGGCGCGATCGACTTCAGCCTGGTAAGGGCGCTGATCGATTGTGAAGAGCGGATCGCCCTTCTTCACGAGTGCGCCGTCCCTGAAGTGCACCGCGACAATGGTGCCGGACACGAGTGGACGCACATCGACATGATCGACGGCCTCAAGGCGTCCGGAATAGCTCTGCCAGTCGGTAATGGACTGCGAAAGAACCGTTGCCACGTCGACACCGACGGCGGGCGGCGGCGCGTCAGCCGCACTGGCCGTATTGACGGGACCGGTATCGGAGCCGCGGAGATGGCCAAAACCTGCAATAGCGCCCACAACGGCAAAAGCACCTAGCGCGACGGTCAATCGTTTGCGATTGGTGTTCATATGTTTGCATTCCTTAATGATTCAAAGTGGTCTTTCAGGAACCGGATAGATTGCGTGTCTGTTCATGCCCGCCTGTGCTTCGTGGCCCGTTGGGGACATCAGCGTTGACGGGAGTATGGACTCCGTGATTCTGGTTATAAAGGTGGGAACAGCGGTTTCTTTGTATCCTTCGGAGCGACAATGTCCGATGTGCTAACGCGTCTGCAGCTTCTTTCGCAGGAACGTCATGACATCGTCGAGCGCCGGTGCGTGAGAGATGATCTGTCCATGGGTTACCCCGCCATGGCGCGTCACTTCGACTGGAATGCCGGCTGTGATGAGTTCGCGCGCATAGGCTTCGCCGTCTGCTCGCACGAGGTCGCGTTCGGCGCTCGCAATCAACGTCGCGGGCAACGAAGCCATCCGTCGCGATTCGAGTGGCGCCGCGTATGGATGCACTCGCTGGGTTGCGCGCGGAAGATAGGCGCGGTACGACCGCGAACACTCTTCGAGCGCCAGGTCGTCCATTACGGAATGGCCGGCCTCGTTCAGCCTCGTCATGGAGGGATCGAGCAATGGCGCGAGCAGCGCCTGCGCAGCGAGCCGATGGCGGCCGCGGTCGCGCGCCAGGGCCGCCAGCGCGGCGACAATGTTGCCGCCTGCATCGTGTCCGACGGCAGCAATGCGGTGCGGATCGGCGTGATAGTGATGCGCGCGGTTTGCAGCCCATTCGAGCGCGATATAGGCGTCTTCGGTGGCTGCAGGAAAGGGAAAATCAGGAGCGAGCGAATAGCCCACTGCGATGACCCATGCGGGAATCCTGGCCGCAAACATCGATGCGGGCTTCGATGTATCCAGAAGACCGCCTTTGACGAAGCCACCGCCGTGAAAATACAGGACGACAGGCAGTGCGGTCTGCGAAGACGGCAGATAGCTGCGCAACGTGATGTCCTGCGCGTGTCCTGCGACCGTGACGTCCGTAATGTCCAAAGCGTGCTTCATCAGAAGTTCTGGGTTTTGCGAATGAATGGTGAGCGTGATGCTGTCGAACCCGGATTGTCCGTAACGCGTTCGCGCCAATAAATACCGGCGTTTCGATAAGACAATTCGCTAGTGGCGAATTGTCTGCAGCTACATCTGCACGACGTCACGGTTGCGCTCGCTGTCGCTCGCTGGCGGGATCGCGTGAATGGACGCGTAGCGTTGCTGGGCGGTGTCGGGAGCGCTGATGCGTTCGTGATTGGCAGGCGCGCTGGCGCCTTTGCGCAGCAGGCGGCAATCTTCGAACAGCTCGGCGATCCATTCGACAAACACACGCACCTGCGGCGACAGATGCCGGTTCTGCGGATAGACGGCCCATATGGGAAAAGGCGTGGGACGCCATTGACCCAGCACCTCGACGAGCGCACCCGTCTGGATGTGGGGCAACGCAAAGAAGTACGGCACCTGGATGAGTCCCAGTCCTTGCAGGCCGCATTGCAGATACGCGTCGCCGTCGTTCGCTGCAAGCTTGGAACGGATGCGAACGCCAACCGGCTTGCCGTCCACCACGAAGTCCATGTCGATCACTCGCCCGTTTCTGCTGGAGAAGTAATTGACGGCGATATGTCCATCGAGATCGGCGAGCGACTGGGGCTCGCCGTACCGCGACAGATATTCCGGACTCGCGACGGTCGCGAATTCCGATGCGCCGATCCGTCTTGCGACCAGCGTCGAATCGGGCAGGTGGCCCATGCGTATCGCGCAATCGACCCCTTCCTGGACGAGATCGACGGGTTTGTCGCTGACGCCCAGCATCAGGTCGATATCAGGGTAGCGTGCGTGGAAGTCGTCCAGCGCGGGAACGATCACGAGCCGGCTGATCGAGCCCGGCATATCCACCTTCAGTTTTCCGCGCGGCGAGATCGCCGTGGAAAACGACGTTTCCGATTCTTCGACATCGGCGAGAATCCGGGAACATCTTTCGTAATACGCTGCGCCGTCCGGCGTCAGACTGATGCGCCGCGTCGTGCGATTCAGCAACCGCACCTTGAGATGCGATTCGAGGTTCTGGATGATGGTCGTCACCGACGACCGGGTCATCTGCAACGCGTCGGCGGCCCCGGAAAAACTGTGGCAGTCCACCACTCGCGTAAAGACCTGCATCGCTTGAAGTTTGTCCATGATTCCTGCTCAGGCATCGAGAATAGAGTGCTGCCCGGCTGGGCAAACCGCTGCGCCGTGGGAGACATGCGGCGCCGGCGAGGCACGGCGCGTGATTCTCTCGACGATATCGGCGATATAACGGTCGTCGAGTTCGAGCGTCAGGACGTAATCGGCATTCGTGCCGGAATGTCCCGCTGCCTGTTCGATCAGCGGCGCCACGGTGCTGGCGGAAGCGTCCTGGGTGAACTGTTGCAGGTACGCTCCCGAATCAATCGTCTGTCTGGTCACCATCTGTCGTCGCCCGCCATGGGTCACTATGAAAGAAGGGGCGGGCCCGCGACGAGGCAACCCCAGATTGGGCGACAGTATGAAGACGGCGACTGTTCGGATAAACCGCTCTTGTGGAGACGCTTTGGCTACCAAAAAGCGACAATCAGGACGGCAGAAGTCTGTTATTTGCAGCTTCAGCTGGAAAGCCGGGATTAACCGGCTCACGCGAACCGTTATTGCAAACAGATGACAGACAGAGGCACGGTGCGCCGATACACATTCCTGCCGAGCCACGAAACGAACGTGTACTCGACATAAGCATTTGCGCCGATGAATATCCAGGTGTGCAAGACATGTGACATGTACGTCCTCGTTCAACGTTGAGATTGTTGGATCAGCAACCAGGTTGATGCGCTGTGCGAAAACCGCGTTGACGCAGGCAACCAATGCATGTGCGGACGCCTGGCGCCTGTATCCGGAATTCACAGGCGCTGCGTTGACTTAAGCGTAGGAAGTGCGAGGACGAGAATCCATTCTACGGTCCGGTATGGCGATGGTCAGATGGAGTCGGACGTTTATACAGCGGTATAACCGGCGCGAAATGAGTCGGCTTGTGCGACGCAGACCAACCAAGGAAAACCATTAACCTTGACGGGACGGCAGATATACGCCCGTATATGATGGAGGTTCAGATCATTTCCGACCTCTTCATCGATCGTCTTTCGGAAGCGTTACATCGGGATCTGGCTGGTGCTTGAGCGCGACGTCACGAATTGGGTCGAGACGCTGGCTACAACAGTCGTTCGACCGCAGGGAGACCAATGTGGGAAGCCTGGGTTCGTCCGAACGAAGAAGCGAGTGGCCGTATCTGGTGACGCTCTGGACAGGCGGTTGCGCCTTCCTGTGTGCGATTGCCTGGGCATGCATGAGTTTGCAACTAAGGCTCGCTACTACGGGCTTCTGCATGCTCATTGCCATCGTGCTGCTGTCGTTGCTGGACAGCTTTGTGTCGTCGGCTATTTTTTCGCTGTGCGGCGCAGGTCTGTTGAATCTGCTGTTTACGCCGCCCATTTTCAGTTTCGCGATTGAAAAGCGTCAAGACTATCTACCGCTGGTGGCGTTTCTGGTCACCTCGATCGCCGTCACTTCCCTTGTCAGAAAGATTCGCCGCGCCGAGGCTGTTCAACGCGAGCAGGCGAGGCTGCTGAACCTGACGCACGACACCGTGTTCGTGCATGACAACAACGACGTCATACGCTTCTGGAACCGGGCGGCCGAAGATCTGTATGGATGGACGGGACAGGAAGCGATAGGCAAACCCGCCGATTCACTGCTGAAAACGATTTACCCGACCGATCGCAACGAACTGATGCGCGAGCTCGCGCAGAACGCCTACTGGGAGGGCGAACTGGTTCATACCAAGCGGGACGGCGCGCAGGTCATCGTGTCGAGCCGCTGGACGTTGCAGCGCGACAACCGTGGGCAAGCCGTAGCCATACTCGAAACCAATAACGACATCACCGAGCGCAAGCGGGCGGAAGAACTGGTGCAGCGCAGTCAGGCCCAGTATCTTGCCGAGGCGCAGCGCCTCAGCCACACAGGAAGCTTCGGATGGAACGTGACGACGGGCGACGTGTTCTGGTCGGGCGAAGCCTTTCGGATATTCGAGCAGGACGTGGCGGTCGCGCCAACCATCGCACTCGTGCGCGAGCGCATTCATCCCGACGACGTGCAGATCTTCGAAGGCATGCTCGCCAGTGTGAAGACGGACTCGGATCGCTTCGACATCGAGCATCGGCTGCTTTTTCCTGACAATCGCGTCAAGCATCTACATGTGGTGGGCCACGCTGTGGAGGCGGGGCCGGGTAAGCGTCAGTTCGTGGGTGCCGTGATGGATGTCACGGAGACGAAAGCGACCCAGGCGAAGCTGCGTCACATCGAAAGCGAGCTGGCGCGAGCGAGCCGCGTTTCGGCACTGGGTGAACTGAGCGCGTCGATTGCACACGAAGTGGGACAACCGCTGGCGGCTGTCGTGACGAACGGCGAGGCGTGCCTGCGCTGGCTACGCCGGACGCCACCCAATTTCGAAGAAGTCGAAGGCTGCGTCGTTCAGATCACGGATGAAGCGAATCGCGCTGCCGGTATCGTCCAGCGGGTCAGGCGGCTGATGAAGGGCGCACCGCCCGAGATGGTGCCCATCGAAGTCGCCGATCTCGTGCAGGAAGTCGTGGCACTCGTGCGTCTCGAACTCGAACGGCAATCGTGCTCGCTGACTACGCGGATCGAATCCGACGTGCCCGCCGTCATGGGCGACCGCGTTCAGCTGCAGCAGGTGCTCATCAACATCGTCATCAATGCCGCGCAAGCGATGTCGGCAAATCCGGGCAAACATCAACTCGTGATCGGCGCCGTACGGGACGATAGCGACCACGTCATTCTCTCTGTGCGCGACAGCGGTCCCGGTATTCGCGAGGAAAGCCTTCCGCGTCTGTTCGACGCCTTCTTCACGACGCGCTCAGATGGAATGGGCATGGGACTCGCCATCTGCGCGTCGATCGTCGAAGCACACGGCGGCCGCATCTGGGCCGCGAACAATGCCGACGGCGGCGCCACCTTCAGCTTCAGTCTGCCCGCCTGCGTGAGCTCTGGCATGAGTCAGACGTAGCGCCGTGACCGGGTTAAACCGCATATACGTTTGTATCATCGCGGCAATCAGGTCAGTGTTGTAATCTGCGATAAAAGCGGGCGGCTGAAGTTTGACCGCGACCAGGGAGCAGATCAGAGGGCTACAATTTTGCAGAGCGTTCCAGTTGTCTCTATCGTCGACGACGACCAGGCCGTTCGGCGAGCCCTCGGCAATCTCGTCAGGTCGTTTGGCTGGGAAGCTCGCATGTTCGAATCGGCAGAGGCGTTTCTCGCGTCGGGCGAAGTTGCCGATACGGCTTGCCTTGTTTCGGACATCAAGATGACGGGCATGTCCGGAATCGAAATGCACGAGCATCTGTTAGCGCAAGGCAATGCGCCCGCTACCATCTTCGTGACCGCCTATCCCACGCCAGCACTCGAAGCAAAAGCCACGGTCAACGGTGCGTTAGTACTGCTGCAAAAACCTTATAGAGCGGCGGATATGTCGTACTGGTTGTCCATCGCAATCGGCAGCGGGCCAACACCTGTTCCTTAAAAGCGCAGCATCGCCTGCGCGCTTCAATATCGCAGACCTTCAAAGCCATGCGGCTTGATGCCGAGGCTCTCTGCTTTACGCACGAGATCCGGTATCGAGCGAGCGTTCATCTTGTGCATGATATGGCCGCGATGCACCTTGACCGTGATCTCACTCAGCTTCAACTCCGATGCAATCTGCTTGTTGAGCAAGCCGGCAAGCACATAGGGCATCACTTCTTTCTCGCGGCTCGATAGCGAGTCATACGACTCGCGCAACGCGGTGATTGCCCGCTCGGCATCGAGTCGCGTGGCGTCTTTGGCGAGCGCCTGTCCGACGGCATCCAGCATGTCCTGGTCGCGGAACGGCTTGGCGAAGAAATCGACGGCGCCTGCCTTCATTGCCTTCACACTCATCTCGATGTCGCCATGCCCGGTCATGAACAGCACAGGCATGCGCAATCCCAGCCCGACAATCTCCTGATGAAAAGCCATGCCATTCCTGTTGCGCAGTCGGACATCGAGAATCAGGCACGACGGTCCGGTTGGCCGGGGCGCGGAAAGAAACTCTTCGGCGCTGCCGAATATTTCGGCCTTGAGATCGACGGAGCGCATGAGTGTCGCGAGCGCCCGACGGACGGCGGCATCGTCATCGACGATATAGACGACTGCATCATGCAGACTCGACATCCCCGGTTTGCCCGGAACAGGTGTGGAGCTTCCACTGGACATCTGGTCACCTGGCTGACGTGTTGGTCCATCACCATCTTAGTGCGATATTTCGAACCGTGCGTAGCGAGAGCATGCACGGCGGCTTTGAATGCGTGCGGTTGGGAAGCGATGCTCGCGCCTCGGCATTCTACGAGCTTCGCCTGGCATGATTATTCGTTTCGGGCGAAATAATAATTCGCCATAGACTGCATCCCTCTCGAAACAGAATCGCTTAGATTCCGGCAGGTAATTGGACTGTCGAATCTGAACGTGAAATCCAGGCTCTTTTCTCCTCTCAAGCTGCGCACGGTACTCATTCCAAACAGAATAGTCGTCACCGCCATGAATCAGCATTCCGCCATCGAAGGCCTGGCGAACGACTGGCACATGGTGAACTACGGCAAGTTCGCGCAATCCGGCGCTGCCATGGTGATGCTGGAGACGGCGGCGATCGAGGCGCGCGGCAGAGCAACGTACGGTGACCTGGGTTTATGGTCGAACGACCACGTTGCGCCGCTTGGCCGCATCGCTACGTTCATCCGTTCGCAGGGGGCGATTGCTGCCATTCAGCTTGGACACGCGGGACGCAAGGCGGGCCTGCAAAGGCCGTGGGAAGGTGGCGGCCAGTTGAGCGAAACGGAAGCGATACGCGGCGAGACACCGTGGCAGACCCTGGCGCCTTCGGCCATTCCCGCGGCGCCGAACTGGCCGGTTCCATCGACCATGAGCGCCGTGCAGCTGGAAGAAGTGGCATCGGCGTTCGAGGCTGCCGCACGCCGTGCGATCCGCGCGGGCTTCGATGTTCTGCAGATCGACTGCGCACACGGGCATCTGCTGCATCAATTCCTGTCAGCGAATGCAAACCTCCGAAGCGACGCCTATGGCGGCAGTGCCGACCGGCGGCGCGCGTATCCGCTGGCCATCCTCAAGCGCGTGCGGGCAATCTGGCCTGCTGACAAACCGTTGATGTGCAGCGTGCCTACGCTCGCGAGTGTCGACGACGGATACGGCATGGATGAAGCCATCGATTTTGTCCGCGAACTCAAGGCCATCGGCGTCGATCTCGTGGAATGCGCGGCACCCGATCTGCTGGAGAACACGGGCAACCCGCAGCGCGCCGGACGCAACATGGAAAGCACGTTGCTGCACGCGGAACAGTTCCGGCGCAACGTCGTGATACCGACGATGGCAGTGAACTGCGGCGGCGACCCGGCCCGGTTCGATGCGTTCGTGTCGGCGGGCCGCGCCGACTTTATCGGCGTGACCCGCGAAGCTGTGCACAACCCCAATTGGCCACTGCACGCGAGAGCACAACTCGAAGCCGACGCTTACGACGGATGGCCGCGCCAATATAGCTGGCTGCTCGCAAGAACAGGCGCATCAGCCGAGAACGTCTAGTTCTGGATCGCGCTATCACGACTTCAATCTCTGCGCGCGGTTTTCGCCAAAAATATTTCGATCCCGCGTGTCGCGCTTGAGATTCACGATTTCCCGCGTCCTGCATTGTAATAATAAAGAAAGGCAAGCGTAATGCTGTGAAAGCGTTCCGTGAGCTGTCATCGGCCATGCAGGTGGCCATCGCTACGCGAACGGGGCGCAAGCGATGGCGCAGTCCGCCCACTGGCCGGCGCATAAAAATCAGGCCAACGGACAACACCATGTCATCCATCTACGACACGCCAGGCTTGCAGTCTGCGGTTCAGTCAATCATCAGCGGGTCGACCAGTTCGGGCACCGACGTCGCCGCGATCGTCAATGCGCTGGTCACATCGAAGGTTGCCGGGCAGGGCAGCATTCTGGCTTCGAAGCAGGCACTCGCCAAAACGCAGACGTCGGCAATCGGCGCGCTCAAAGGCGCGCTGTCTGCCTTGCAGGACGCCGCCAGGGCGCTCAATAGCGGCGCGATGTCGAGCTACGTCGGCAAGGCCGATGGCAAGGGTCTGGCCGCGACCACGGGCAAGGATGCCGTAGCGGGCAGCTATTCCGTCACGGTGGACGCCATCGCCACCGCGCAGAGCATCAGTTCCGGCGCCTTCGACGCGAAAGCGCCGCTCGGCGAAGGCACGCTGAAGCTCACCGTGGGCGGCAAAGACATCACGGTCGCCATCGACAGCACGAACAACACTCTCGCCGGCATCGCTACTGCCATCAACAAGGCAGCGGGCGGCACGGGTGTCACGGCGACCATCGTGAACGGCACCGACGGCGCGCACCTCGTGCTGCGCTCCACGGAAACGGGTGTGGAAAAGGGCATATCGGTAGCGGTGACGCTCGCCAATGGCAGCACGGACGCGGGTCTGTCGCGTCTGAATGTCGCGAGCTCCGTCAGCACCGTCGATCCGCGCGATCCGGGCAAGACCGTTTCGCCTCACACGGCCATCGATCCCGCGTCGGGCTGGACGCAAAGCGTGGCAGGCCAGGATGCGTCGCTCGTGATCGCCGGCATGCGCGTGACCAGCGCGAGCAACAAGGTCGAGAACGCGATCAATGGCGTGACGCTTTCGCTGGGCGCGGAGGCCGTCGGTACAACGCAAACGTTGTCCATCGAGCGCGATATCGCTGCGCAAAAGGCCTCCATCACGGCCTTCGTCGACGCGTACAACAAGTACATCGGCACAGCCGCCGCACTGACGGCCTTCGATCCCGCGGCGGCGGCAGGGTCTCAGGCCGGCCCGCTACTCGGCGATTCGATGATGAACACCATTCGCGGCGACCTGGCCAGCCTGATCAGCAAGGGCGTGGCATCGGGTACAGGCACGGTGAGCCTTGGCGCGATCGGCGTGTCGTTGCAGGCGGACGGCAAGCTGGCCATCGACGATGCCGCGCTCACGTCCGCGCTGACCAATAGCCCGGACAAGGTGGCGACGCTTTTCAATGAGTCGACGGGTGTGGCCGCGATGGTCGCGGGCCGGGTCGAGACATTCGTCAAGAGCAATGGCGTCATCGACAGCAGGCTGCAATCGATCTCCGCTGAGGTCAAGAACTACACCGAGCAGCAAAAGCGCCTGGCGAGCTACGCCGAAACATTGACGAACCAGTACAACGCGCAGTTCACCGCGCTCAACAACCTGATGGCGCAAATGAATAACAACGCGCGCTATCTGACGCAACTGTTCGGCGGCGATCACAGCAGCGGCACGCTGAACGCGCGCTAAACCATCACGACACGACACGGAATGCCCTGCGCCACGTTGACTGGCGCAGCGGCCCCGTCTCGTCATTCGTCGCCATTCATCGTCATTTTTCCAAGGCTCGAAAAGAGCCGCCTGGGAGCAGCACATGTCGAACAGCCTCCTGAACGTCGGCCTCAGCGGACTCAACGCCGCCATGTGGGGCATGACAACCACGGGCCAGAACATCAGCAACGTCAATACGCCTGGCTACTCGCGGCTACGGCCTGTGTATCAGGAAAGCGCGAGCCACTACACGTCGTCGGGCTACCTGCCTCAAGGCGTGACGACCGCGACCATCCAGCGCTCATACAGCCAGTTTCTGAACACGGAACTCAACAGCGCTCAGGCGAAAAGCAGTTCGCTCACCACGTACTTCGCCCTCGTTGCCGAGTTGAACAATCTGGTGGGCAATCCGACGGGCGGAATCGGCTCGGCGATCACGGGCTACTTCACCGGTCTCCAGGAAGTGGCGAACGATCCCACCAGCACGGCCACGCGGCAAAGCGCGATCAGCAAGGCGCAGATGCTGGCCGACCAGTTGCATGCGGCAGGCGAGCAATATGACCAGTTGCGCGCCAGCACCAATACGCAAATCGCAGGCACGGTATCGGACATCAACGCCTACGCGAAGCAGATTGCCCAGTTCAATGCGGAGATTGCGAAAGCGTCGGCGGGTGGCCAGCCGCCTAACGATCTGCTCGACCAGCGCGACCTCGCTGTATCGAGGCTCACGCAGTTGACGGGCGGCCAGATCGTCAATTCCAGCGATGGCGTCAGCGTCTTCATGTCGGGCGGTCAACCGCTCGTGGTCGGCTCGGCCAGCTATGAACTGGGCGCCGTCAGGTCGGCGGCGGACCCGACGGAACTGTCGGTCGCGTGGCTTGGACGATCGGGCGCGAACCCGGCGCCGACACCCGTGGATCTCGCCGATGCGAGCATCAGGGAAGGCGTGCTTGGCGGGCTGCTGCGCTACCGGCGCGAAACACTCGATCCCGCCCAGGCCGAGCTTGGCGCGATTGCCGTGAGCTTCGCGGAACAGGTGAACCGGCAGAACGCGATGGGCCTCGACCTGAACGGACGCCAGGGCCAGAACCTGTTCAGCTTCGGCAATCCCACGGTTTATGCCAACGCGAAGAACACGGGCAACGGTGCGCTGTCGGTCACATTCGGCGATGCCGTCAAGCCGCCCATGGGTGACTACACGCTCTCGTTCGATGGCACGACCTACGCGCTGACCGATCGTGCGACGGGCAATGTCGTCGGGACATCGAACAGCTTGCCCGCGACCATCGGCGGACTCGACTTCGAACTGACGGGCGCAATGGCCGCAGGCGACAGCTTCACCGTGTTGCCCGCGCGCGGCGCACTCAACAGCTTCGGCCTTGCCATCACGGATGGATCTGCGATTGCCGCCGCATCGCCCGTGCAGGGCAGCGGCGCGACCAGCAACACGGGCACGGCAAAAATATCGACGGGTGTGAGCGATCCGGCGTTCTCGGTTCCCGCGACGCCCACCACGCTCACTTTCGCGGCGACACCCGCGCCGGGCCAGCTCACAGGTTTTCCCGTTGGCTCCACGGTGACGATCGACGGCAAGCCGCCGACCACCATCACCATCACCGATCCCGACACGCCCGTGCCGTACGACCCGGCAAAGGGCGCGTCGATGACGATTACGTCGACGGATCCTGGCGGCATGAATGCCGTCACGGTCCAGCTCACGGGCAAACCCGCCGACGGCGATTCGTTCGTGATCGGCCGCAACGACGGCGCGACGCGCGACGGCAGCAACGCCCAGGCGATCTCCAATCTTCTGACCGGGCATGCCTATCACGGCGGACAGACGCTCACGAGTGCTTTCGGCAAGTACGTGAATCACATCGGCAACACGGCCAACGAACTGAAGGCCGCCGCCGTGGCGCAGAACGCGACCGTCAATCAGATATCGGCGGCGCAGCAGTCGGTGGCGGGCGTGAACATGAACGAAGAAGCCGCCAACCTCAAGTACTACCAGCAGCTTTATCAGGCGAACAGCAAGGTCATCCAGGCGGCGTCGGAGATGTTCGACACCGTGCTGGCGATCCTGCGATAGAAGAACCACGACAGGTATTCAACATGCAAACCCAGAACACGTACTACCGCGACAAGGCGCCTGCGACGGATCTGCTCGGGCAAGTCGATACGGCAAGCCGCAAGGAAGCCGCCCCGGCGGGCGCGGATCTGCAAGCCACCTTTCTGCGCCTGTTGATCGCGCAGATGCAGAACCAGGACCCGACCAACCCGATGGACAGCTCGCAGATGACTTCCCAGCTTGCGCAGATCAACACGGTAACGGGCATCGGGCAGCTCAATACGCAACTCTCGGCGCTGGCGGCGCAACTGGGCGCGAATCAGCAAATGGAAATGTCGATGCTGATCGGTGCGACGGTGCTCGCGCCCGGCAATACGACAGCCGTGGTCGAAGGCAAGTCGACGGGCTTCGGCGTGCAGCTCGATCACGATGTCGACAATCTGGACATCGTCGTCAAGGATTCGGCAGGGCGTGTCGTGGACACCCTGCATCTGGGCAAACAGTCGGCGGGCACGATCCCGCTTGGCTGGGAACCCAAGGGGCCGAACGGAGAAGACCTGCCCGACGGCACCTATACGTTCACCGCCACCTCGACGACCCGCAGCGGCAATAGCGAAACACACAAGACGCTCGCTGCGTCGGTCGTGCAGGGCGTGGTGAAGCAGCCCGACGGCTCATTCCGGCTCGCGCTGTCCAACGGCGTATTCGCGCAACTCGGCGACATCTCCGCCATCGTCTAACTGATCAACGAAACAGGGTAACCAACATGGGATATCAACAAGGTCTTAGCGGGATTTCGGGTGCTGCGCGTGATCTCGACGTGATCGGCAATAACGTCGCCAACGCCAACACCATTGGCTTCAAGCAGGGCGTCGCACGCTTCTCCGATATGTACGCCAATTCGATCGCGACTGCCGTCAACAACCAGATCGGCATCGGTACGCGGCTTGCGGCTGTCCAGCAGCAGTTCACGCAAGGCGGCATCATGAGCACGGGGCGCGAACTGGATATTGCCATCAACGGCAACGGCTTCTTCCAGATGGAAAGCAACGGCGTGCTGACCTACAGCCGCGACGGTTCGTTCGAAATGCGTGACGGCTATCTCGTGAACTTCGCCGGGCAGCGCCTGATGGGCTACGCGGCGAATGCTTCCGGCGTCGTCAACACGGCTTCAACCGTGCCGCTAAAAATTCCGATGGGCAACCTGCCGCCCAAGGCGACGACATCGATCACCGCCGGGCTGAATCTGAATGCGCAGGATGCGTTGCCGAAGACGACGCCTTTTGCGAAGGACGATTCGTCGAGCTACAACTATGCGACGTCGGTTCCCGTGTACGACTCGCTGGGCGGGTCTCAGGACGTCAACATGTACTTCGTGAAGACGTCGGCGGGCAACTGGGATGTCTACGCGGGCACGGCGAACGGCACCATCGCGCGGGTGGGCAGCGCGCAGTTCGACACTTCCGGCAACCTGCTCACGACCACGGATGCAGCGGGCGCTCCGACCGCCAGGCCGTTCGCGTTCAACTTCACTGTTCCGACCACGGATGGTTCCGCTACGCCTCAGCCGCTCACGCTCGACATTGCCGGCACGACACAATATGGCGGCAAAAGCGGCATCAACGCACTGGATCAGGATGGCTTCGAATCGGGCCGCCTCGCGAGCTTTTCCGTCGATTCCGATGGCATGCTGATCGGCACATACACGAACAAAAAAACGCAGGTGATCGGGCAGGTTGCGCTGGCCACCTTCGCCAATCCGAACGGCCTGATGAACCTTGGCAACAACCAGTACGCCGCTACGCAGGTGTCCGGTGTGCCGCAGGTGTCCGCGCCCGGTTCGACCAATCACGGCAGCCTGCAAGGCGGCGCGCTCGAAGCCTCGAACGTCGATCTCACCAGCGAACTGGTGCACATGATTTCCGCGCAACGCAACTATCAGGCGAATGCGCAGACGATCAAGACGCAGCAGGCCATCGACAACACGCTCATCAATCTGTAGGTGCAAAGGAAAAAAGCGCTGGATGTCAGCGCTCTTCGCGTTCCGCCATTGGCGGCGCGCAGAGTAAAAAAGGCGAGGCTGATCGCCTCGCCTTGCGTCGAAACTGAATCCCAACCGGTACGAAAGGACTCAGGGCTCGTGACGCAGATAACCTTCCCTGGCGGTATCGCGCGTTCATCCTGAAGCGAGCGGGGAAGACATCGCTTCTTTCAATGCCGAAAGGGTAGTCAAGTACGCGCCTTCAAAAAAGCGAGCGGCGGCGAAAACACAAATCGTTGCTTTCGAACAATAAGGCGCACGCAGCTGTGCATGCGGTTTTATTGCCATGCGTTTTGTCGAGCGTACGTTTGATTTTTAAAAATACGCGTAAGACTTCCGATTAAATCTCCTATTTATTCGCCGCTGGATCGATTTTTTATCTATGAATAATAAGTTTTTATTTGGCTTGCCATTACTTTTAAAATCATGTCGGGAAAATTTTCCTGATTAATTATGAGGTCGTTTAAGGCAAACGTTTGCGCCCCGTCTAATATGTCCCGCATTTTGGAAAATTGCGACAACTTGAATGTGGAAGCGATTTCTCTGTTGAAATTATTCAGAAGAAGTGCATGATTGACGTGCTGGAGCAGTCAACTACGAAGATTCGCGACACGCGAACGAACTGAGAGAAACCCTTCAACAAATGGGGGGCCAACATGAATATCAACGGTGGTGCACATTGGCAGTTTGCTTTACTGGACGAAGACTGGAAACTCGTCGAAACGCTGTTCACGCAGGATGAAGTGCAAAGCGTGGGCAGACGGCGCGGCGATCCACGTCAGATTCTTAATGCCATTCTCTGGATTGAAACGACAGGAGCCAGCTGGAAGCATTTACCAGCGAATTTCCCGCCAACGCAAACCTGTTATAAAAAATATCTGGAATGGCGTCGCGATGGCACGTTAAGCAAGGTGCACGAGTTACTCGCAATAGGTAATCCATTGCCTGTGATCGACAGTGCCGGGTGCACGGCGCAACTGGCCGCCTGAGCCAACCACACGCCGATGAAGCCGGCGCGGTTCGAGAGAGCCGCGCGGTAGCGCCTGTCTGCGGCGATGGGCTTTGTGGCCGGGGTGCTTGCGAAGGGTTGGCGTGCGAGACGACAATAGTCGCGCTCCTGCACACGAGCCGCCGACCCAACGCCCGCCATGGCTATCGCCAATGAAGAAAGCACCTGCCGCCAAGAAACCCGCCGCCAAGAAAACTGCATCGAAGCCCGCTGTCAAGACAGCGCCTGCTGCCGCAAAAAAGACAGCACGCCCAATCAGGCCGCAACCGCTCGACGCAATCATCGGTGCTGACGGTCTTGCCCGTCCGCCGTGGGCCGCCGTCGATCCGTTGCTCAAGCATTACTACGACACCGAATGGGGTATGCCTGTACGCGACGAGCGCGGCCTGTTCGAGCGCCTGAGTCTCGAAGCGTTTCAGTCGGGCCTTTCCTGGGCGACCATCCTGCGCAAGCGCGACGCGTTCCGTGACGCATTTGCCGGCTTTGATCCCGACGTGGTGGCGACCTTCGGCGAGAAGGACATCGAACGCCTGCTGGCCGATGAGCGCATCGTCCGCAACCGCGCGAAGATTCTCGCGACCATCACCAATGCTGTCGCGACGATCCGCCTGCGCGAAGACGGCGGTCTCGCTGCGCTGATCTGGTCGTTCCAGCCGCACGCGACCCCGGCGCCGCGCACGATCGCCGAGATTCCCACCACGTCGGATGAGTCTGTTGCGTTGAGCAAGGCCTTGCGCAAGCGCGGCTTCGTCTTCGTCGGACCGACCACGATGCATGCGCTGATGGAAGCGACGGGTATCGTGGATACCCATCTGGTCGACAGCCATCGCCGCGGCAGTTCGGGCGTCTGGCCGCGTGACTGAATCACGCTGCCGGATGCGGCTCAACTGCCGCGTCGCGCAGCCATGAATGCCTCGACATAGCGAAGCGCCTGATCGCATTGATCGGGTGTGAGCATGTGAATCGAATTGGGCAGCGGATCGAAACCCAGCTCGCTTGCGACCCACCGGATCGCCTTGGAGCGCGCTTCGAACGCATTGACGCCGTCGCGCCGCACCTTGCCGGCGACGAGCGGTTCCAGCGCGTCGTGCAGACGGCTTTTCGCGTCGCGCAGTGCGGCATCGGCGAGACGTCCGAGCGGCACGTTGCGCGTGCTGCGCGCGTGAATGCCGATCCACGCCTGACACGGCGCGCATACCCAGACGGGACCATGATCATCGCGATAGGGATAGGGCTCGTCGCCTGCGCGCGCGAGCACGGCCTTCGCGCCGCAGTAGTCGCATAGAGGCTGCGGCAGCGCCTTGACGGGTTTGCCTACGCGCATGGCTGCGCCCCGGTCGGGTTGACTTGCTTCATGCAACGCTCAATGGTGAGTGGTTGATACGGACTACGATACCAGTTGTCGATCCTGAAGCAATGTCTGGATCGCGCGCCATGTGCCGATGCAAGGCAGAAGGAAAAGCGCTGCCGCGCCCGGCATGACCGTCGGGAACTGCGCGTGCGATGATGCAGTTTTCTGGACCCGCGCCGCGCATCAACCTCACGTGAGCCGGACCTGGCCGACATGCGTTCACACAACACGATGCATCGAACGATTGCGCTCGATGGCCACACCATCGCCTGGACCCTGCATGGCGACGAAGGCGGCGTGCCGGTCGTGATGCTGCACGGCGGCCCCGGCAGCGGCAGTCAGCCGGGCATGCTGCGTCTCTTCGATCTCACGCGCTTTCGCGTCGTGATGGTGGATCAGCGCGGCACGGGCGCATCGAAACCGCACGGCAGTGTGCGCCACAACAGCACACAACGCCTGATCCGCGATCTCGAAGCGATACGTGTGCAACTCGGTATCGAACGTTGGGGCGTTGTGGGCGGGTCATGGGGCGCGGCGCTGGCGCTCGCTTATGCGGGAACGCATCCCGCGTCTGTTGGCGGCGTCGCGATACGCGGGCTGTTTCTGACCTCTGGACGCGAAGTGCGACGCCTGTTCGTGACGTCGCGTTGCCGTGCGCCGGATGCATGGCGCGAGTTGATGAAGGCCACGCGATGTGAGCGGACGTCTGCGTTGCCATCGGTTTGCCTGCGCTCATTGCGTTCGACGCGATCGGGAACGCGCAAACATGCCGACCAGATCGCCGCCGCGTGGCGCACCTATGAAAACGCGGTTTTGACGCGCACGGATGACGCTCGCAGAAAAAGCCCATCGAGGCGTAATCAGCCGGTCACGGCGAAATACCGCATCCAGGCGCACTATCTCGCGCACGCCTGCTGGCTTGGCGAGCGTCGGCTGATCGCGTTGGCAAAACGGGCAGCGGAATCAGGCGTGACGGTGCGCGCAGTGCACGGCTCGCACGATCCCGTCTGTCCGCCCGATAATCTGCGTCGCCTGATGCGCGCGGTGCCTGACGTGCGTGGCCGCTTTGTCGATGCGGGGCATCTCGCGTCGGAGCCGCGTCTCGCAGAAGCGCTCGTTGCAGCGATCCGCGAGGCGTTCGACACGCGCGAGCGCTAGCGCCCGTTCAGCGCGCTTCGCTTTCCTGGTCGGCGAACAGATCGCCGAACAGATCCGGCGCGGGTGCGCGCTCACGTTCGCGCGGCGGCAAGGTGCCGTCGCGGACTTGCGCGAGGATAGTGGGCGGCAGCCAGTTCTCTTCCATCGCGGCGATGCCGTTCTCGATCATCTGCTGCAGAAAAAACGATTGCCGGCGTCCCGTGACTTCGGCCAATAACCGCAGCCGCCGTTCGATCGCCGGGTCTACGCGTACTGCTACCACCTGTAGCTTGTTTTCGGCGGATCTCTTCACCGCATGCTCCTGTCGATAAAACTTTGCGACGTGCTGCTACCATGGAGCCTACGTGCGTGGCAATGCTTTATTTGAATTCCGTGCTGGCTGTGACAGTTATCCACAACGCGTGATGACGTCGAGCGTGCCGATGAAGACAGGGATCGAACCGTCTCAATCGTCGTCGTCGTCGTGATGATGGTGCCAGCCGCGATGACGGCCGTGGTCGTGCCAGCCGCGATCGTCGCGGTAGCCATAACCGTAGCCGTCGCCGTAATACACGGGCGCGGGCGCATAGACGGCGGGCGGCGGCGGTGCGGCGTACACCACCGCGGGTGCCGGCTCGACATAGACGGGCGCGGGTATGCCGAGGGACACGCCCACATCGACATGAGCAAGCGCTGCGGTGGACGCGCACGCAGCGGCGAGGCCGGCAGTGCAGATGAGTGTCAGGCGTTTCAACGTGTTGCTCCGTTCAGCGCGTTGGCTGGAAATGCCATTCGATGGCGAGTGACGCGCATTGTAGAAATGCAGTCGTTCTCATGTTGCATCCATCGTGTTGCGGGTGTAACGCCAGGTAACTGCCCGCTGGCTCACGAAGCCGTCAACGAATCGCCCGAAACATGCACGCGTTGTCCAATCTGCACCTGCGGTTGCGTCGCATACGTGAAGTTGCGATAGCTGCCGTCCTGCATGCGCACCTGCACCTGATAGCTGGTCTGCTTGCGCACCGCGTGCTCGATGCCGTTACCAGCGAAGCCGCCGCCGACGGCGCCCGCCACAGTCGCAAGAATGCGGCCGCGTCCCGCGCCGAACTGGTTGCCGATCAGGCCACCTGCCACGGCGCCGCCCACGGCACCGAGACCTGTGGTCGGCTCGGACGTTTGCACGGGATTGATGGCGACGACTTCGCCTGCATAGGGATCGGCAACGACCTGTCGCGCTGGTGCCTGCGAGTAATCGCCGTTTGCATATTGCGGAGCCGGCGCGACATGCGGCTTGTACGTGTGATGCACGGGACGCGGCGCCGCGACGGGCGCGGGTTGCACGACGGGCTGTGCAGCCGTCGCCTGCTGGACCGCGCCGGTTTGCTGCGTGACTGCGAGGGGCGCGCTCGCCGGTTGTGCCGCAACGGGCGTGCTCTGCTCACTGGCCGATTGCTGTGCATGCGATACAGGCAGGATGCCGGTGATCGCCGCCACGCCCGTGACGCTGGCGAGTATCACGGACACTGCCGCGCCCGCGATCAAAGGATGAATACGGTTGCGTTGCGGCATGCTGTTCGTGACGTTGGTGTTCATTGCTGGCTCCACGGTGTGTGTGCCTGCAATAACGTCGCGCAGATGATGGCGGTGCACGCGTAGCCGCAACGGCTTTGTAAGCGTTTGTAGCGAGTGTTTCCGCGCTGCCAGCGTCGCGTTATCGCCGCGTTGCGCTCGCTCGAATTGCGCTCAGCAAAAGCGCTGCGCGAGATCGTAGATCAGCAGAAAAACGCAACCGGTATCGCTTCTGAAGCCCTCTTCAACGGTTCCTGTTTCCGCGATGCCAACCCATCCCGGCAGCAGACGCTCGCCGTTCTGAACCGCTTCGCCTTCGAGCATGTAGATGAACTCCGGCCCCGTATGCAGATGTCTGGGGAACACGGTGCCCGCATCGAAGCGCACGAGTTGCATCGCGCGGCCATTGGCCTTGCCGAGGTTCTTGATCTGCACACCGCTGGCACATGCCGATGGCGTCCACGGAAGCGCTTGCGCATCGACGGATAGAAAGCGCGGCGCGGCGGGTGGCTGGTTCATGTCGTCTCCCGTGTGTTTCATGCGCTATTGCATCATGTTTTCCGGGCGCAGCGCGCGCCCGGCCATTGCTCACGATCCGAAACGCATGACGCACCAGTTTCGGGCGATTTATCTCGTTTCCTGAAACTGTGAGTTGGTTGATCGGATGTTTATCTGCAAGTCCCACACTCCTAGAATGTTTTCAACGCAACGAACAAAACAGTTCGAAGCATCCGAAAACGAATCCTGGAGGTAATGATCATGAAATCGCTCATCAAGGCTGTCGCAGTTGCCGCTGTCCTCGCTGTTCCCGTCATGTCATTCGCCCAGTCCAGCCAGCCGGTGACCCGCGCAGAAGTCCGCGCCCAGCTGGTTCAGCTGGAAAAGGCGGGTTATGTCCCTTCGAACAGCAGCGATACGCAATATCCGGCCAACATTCAGGCTGCGGAAGCGAAAGTACAGGCTGCCAATGGCGTCGATAGCGGCGTAGGCGGCGTAGCAGACGGTGCATCGCAAGCCGGTCAACGCGCTTCGTTTGCGCCCAGCTCGTACTCGGTGCCGGTTTTCGTGCATCACTAAGCTCTAAGGCGCCGGCGCGATAGCCGGCGCAGTTGTCTGACCCTGTCGACCGCGACACGCGCCGTCATCCGACGGAACGCCTGTCGCGGTTTGTTTTTCTGGCAAGCGATCTGACTTCATTTGCCTTCATTTGCCATCTGCGGGATCCGTGGTTAATCTTTGGAAGCCCGTGCGCTGCACACCGCTGTAAATCTGTATCCGAAAGCCATCAATCGCGCCGCACGGCCTCTTCCAACGTGCTCCACATAAAGGCGCGCTCATGGGCAGCGACGACGGTTCATCGAAGGACGCAACGGACGATCCGCAAGCACGCGCCGCAGAGAGCGCGCGTGCACTGTTTGGCCGCTTCCGTCTCGGCGATGCGCAGAACGTCGTGTCGCACCATAGCGCGCAGGAAATCGATTCGATCGAATCGGACGCCGCCTTTTCGCCGCTATCCAGCCGTATCCATCAGATGTTCCCGTCGCTGTCCGCGCGTGAAGTCGAACGAATGCGCGCGTTCGGTTTCGAAGCGACATGGAAGGCGGGAGAAGCACTGTTCACGATGGGCAAGCCGAGTCCCGGACTCGTCGTGATCCTGAGCGGACTGGTGCAGGTTGCGCGCCGCGATGCCGTGGGCAAGCTGCATCGCGTGACCGAGCAGCACGCCGGCCATTTTCTCGGCGAGATCGCGCAGCTGTACGGCCATCCCTGTCTCGGCGATGGCCACGCGCTGGAAGACACGACCGGGCTCGTCGTGCTGCCCGCGCGTTTGCGGCATCTGCTGGTGGCTGAAGCCGAACTGGGCGAGAAGATCATGCGCGCGCTGATCTTGCGGCGCGTGGGTTTGATCGAAAGCGGCAGCGGCCCGGTGCTGGTCGGCGATACGACCGACGCACGCATGATTTCGCTGCAAGGGCTGCTTCGGCGCAACGCCTACCCTTATTCGATCATCGACGCGAACAACGAACCCGATACCGTCGCCTTGCTCGAGCGCATTTCCGCGTGCAAGGCCGATTTTCCCATCGTGATCTGCCCGGACGGCACCGTTCTGCGCGCGCCGGATGAAAACCGCGTCGCAGCGCATCTGGGCTGGCTGCCTGAATTCGATCCCGTGCATGTGTATGACGTCGTGATCGTCGGTGCGGGACCGGCGGGGCTGGCGTCGGCCGTGTATGCGGCGTCGGAGGGATTGTCGGTGGCCGTGTTCGATAGCCGTGGTCCGGGCGGGCAGGCGAGCGCAAGCGCGCGCATCGAAAACTATCTCGGCTTTCCGACAGGTATTTCCGGCCAGGCGCTGACGGGTCGCGCATTCGTGCAGGCGCAGAAGTTCGGCGTGCATATTTCCATTCCGACGCACGTGCGCGCGTTGCACTGCGACCGGATACCCGTCGAAGTGGAATTGACGGACGGCAAGCGGATCGCCTCGCATACCGTCGTGATCGCTTCGGGTGCGGCGTACCGGAAGCCTGCCATCGATGGCCTCGACCGGCTGACGGGGCATGGCGTGTTCTTCGGCTCGTCGCCCGTCGAAGCGAAGCTGTGCCGTTCGCTCGATGTGGTGCTGGTGGGCGGCGGCAATTCAGCGGGACAGGGCGTCGTGTATCTCGCCTCGCACGCGAATCATGTGCATCTGCTGGTGCGCGGGCCGGGGCTGGAGGCGAGCATGTCGCGGTATCTGATCGATCGCATTGCGCGGCTGCCTAACGTCACGTTGCACAGGTTCACGGAGGTCGTCTCGCTCGACGGCGACGACACCGGGCTGACGGCAGTGAATTGCCGTTCGCCACAAGGCGATGTGACATTCAGCGTGAAGCATCTGTTTCTCTTCACGGGCGCCGTGCCGAACACCGACTGGCTCAAAGGCTGCAACGTCGTGACGGACGACAAGGGTTTTATCCGCACAGGCTCATCCGTGCACGACGGCTACGAAGACGTCGATCTCACGCTCGAAACCAGCGTGCCCGGTGTGTTCGCGATCGGCGACGTGCGTTCGGGATCGACCAAGCGGGTGGCCGCCGCAGTCGGTGAAGGCGCGGGGGTGGTCGCGCAGATTCACGGCGTGCTGCGTGCGCGTCAGCAGCTTGCGGCGGGTTCGCGCTGAAACTCGTTACTGCGCAAGCCATCCACGTGCAATCGGCCACGCCAGCATCTTGCGATACAGCGCGACCGACAGGTCCGTGAGCGAGTCGCCCATCAGCGACCACATCGGCGTCACGACGGCATACGCGAAGCACGCGACCAGCACGGCACCCGCCATATCGAACGGAAAGTGCACGCCGACGAATACGCGCGCCCACGCGACGGCCAGCGCGGCAATCAGCATCATCGCGCCGTGCCGGCGCAGGCGCGCGAGCAACAACGTCAGCGTGATGGACGCGAACACCGTGCCGTGGTCGCTGGGAAAGGACGAGTCGGGCGCGTGTTCGATAAACGTGTGGCCCAGGCCGATCATGAAAGGCCGTGGGTGCGGCCACATCAAGCCAATGAACTGATTGAACGCCAGCGCGAGCAGCGTGACGCTGCATGCGCGCAGCGCCGTTGCGCGCGCCTGCTGGCTGCCTGATAGCCAGAGCGCGGCGAGCACGAGTGGAACGAGATAGATCACATAGTCGGCGATGAAGGACGCGAGATCGATCTGCCAGTCGGGTGTCGACGGTGTCGCGTTGATCGCGAGAAAGAGCGTCTGGTTGAACGCTTCGAGTGTGTTCATGCGGCAATCGTGGCGTGATGCTTACGCGGCTGGAATAGGTCCGGCCGATCGTACCGGGTCAAGCTTATGTCACCCTTAGCTCATGTTCAGGACCGCGAATCCACGCGTGCTGCGACGTATGCGGCAGCGCAGCCGCTTCCGCGGAGCGAACGGAGTATCCTTTCGTTGAACTTGCAAAAGGCAGCACGCAAGCCGTCTTTTAGCAGATTGCCGAAGACGAAGGGCGGTGTTTCATGGATGCGGTCTCCGACGTATTGCGCGTCGTGCGCCTGGGCGGCGCGGTCTATCTCCAGGCCGAGCTGACGGCGCCGTGGGGTTTGCTCGGCCACACGGATCAGGCGTTGTGCGCCGCCTATCTGCCGAAGTCCGAGCGCGTCGTCTCCTATCATCTGATCACGGAAGGGACGTGCTGGGCGCGTTTGCCCGATAGCGACGATCCCGCCATCTGCGTGAACGCCGGCGAACTGCTGGTGGTGCCGCAAGGCGAAGCGCACATCATGGGAAGCGCGGTCGATGTCGTGCCCGTTCCCGCCGGGCCGCTGCTCGCATCGCAACTGGCCGCCATGCCGGGCGACGTACTGAACGTGTCGTATGGCGGTGGCGGCACGACGACGCGCCTGCTGTGCGGCTTTCTCGCTTGCGACGATGCGCTGAGCAATCCCGTACTCGGTTCGCTGCCGCGTCTGTTCAAGGTCGATGTGCGCAACGATCCGCAATCTGCGTGGATCGAAGCATCGTTGCGCTACGCTGCCAGCGAAGCGGCGCAACGCCGCGCAGGCAGCGCGATCGTGCTGTCGCGTTTGTCGGAACTGCTGTTCGTGTGGGCCGTGCGGCGCTGCATCGACGATCTGCCCGCCGATCGCAAGAACTGGCTCGCGGGCGTAAAAGACCGCTTCGTTGGCCGTGCATTGGGCATTCTCCACGCGCAACCCGCCTACAACTGGACCGTCGATGAACTGGCGCGCAAGGTCGGCCTGTCGCGCTCGGCGTTCGCGGCGCGGTTCAGCGACCTGCTAGGCCAGCCGCCGATGCAATACCTCGCGCGCTGGCGTTTGATCGTTGCCGCGCAGGAACTCTCGTACAGCAACAAGGCGATTGCGGCGATCGCGGAGGAAGTCGGCTATGAATCGGAATCGGCGTTTCATCGTGCGTTCCGGCGTGAGTTCGGGCAGCCGCCCGCTGCATGGCGCAAGCGTCATAGCCAGGTGACGGGCGCGGAGGCGCTGGCGGCGAGCCAGTAAGGCGGCAGGGCTAGCCATTCGCGCTTGCGCAGCGGGCGGCTGCGTCGAACCGAACCCATGCGCACTAGTTGCGCGCGACGTAGTGGAGAGGCGCGCGCATGCCGCGAACGCCACGCGTGAAGCTCGCTCGACAATGCGTGCATCACGCGCCGCGCCACGGCGTGCCATACGAGCGGATCGAGCACGCGCGTGCCGCGCAGCGTTTTCAGCATCGAGAGTGCCGTGCTGAGTTCGCGCATGTGGCGGCCGTGATCGTGATTCAACTGCCGCGCGACGGCGAAGCACGCGTCCCAGCCGAGATGCGTATGAACGTGCAGCAGCGCGATCAGCATGACTGACGGCAGCAGTGTGAGGCTCTCGCGCAGCAACGGATCGTCGTGCAGATGTGCGAGCAGGCGTGCATGGGACACATCGCCGATACGGCGCTGTTGCGAGTCGGACAGTTGATGGATGAACAAGCGCATGACAAAGCCTCCTGTGAAGAGAGGCCGTGAATTCCCGATGCCGTCTCGAGAACCACTATGCGGCAGAGCGGGTCAATGACTCTTGTCCGCGCGTCGCCGCGCTTTGTCCGGGCGTCCTTTTTTGATGGGCGTGCCGTGCGGACTTTGCCGTGCGTCCGGCGCGTGTCGCCGGGCGTCCAGCGAGCATCGGCATGTCGCTCGCGCTTGTGTCGATTGACGTCGGCCAGCCTTGCGACAACACTGTCTTCGAATGCGCGCCCTGCGCCGCGATCCGTCGCGTGACAGGGCGCGCGCGTTTTTGGGCCATGACCTGCGTTGGGAGCGCGTACTTCATGAACAGTCTGGATGGAACCATCGTCGCCATTACGGGCGCCTTCGGCAATCTCGGTCTCGTCACAGCACAAGTGCTGGCGGAACGCGGTGCAAAGGTCGCATTGATCGGCCGGGGCAGGGCGCCTGCCGGTCTGCCTGCATCGCTCGCACAGGCGTGCATCGTGGGCGGCGTCGATCTCGCCGAACGCGATGCCGCGCAACGCGCCGTCGATTCGATCGTCAGTCAGCTAGGCGGCCTGACCGCACTCGTGAACGTGGCGGGCGGCTTCAGCTGGGAGACGGTTGCCGATGGCAGCGCCGACACTTGGGAACGCATGTTCGACGTGAACGTGAAGACCACGCTCAATGCGTCCAAAGCGGCGCTGCGTCACGTGACGAAGAACGCGGGCGGACGGATCGTCAACATCGGCGCGATGGCGGGATGCAAGGCGGGCATGGGAATGGGCGCCTACGCGGCGTCGAAAGCGGGCGTGATGCGCCTGACGGAAGCGCTTGCCGAAGAACTCAAGGACAAGGGCACCACGGTCAACGCGATTTTGCCCAGCATCATCGACACGCCGCAGAATCGCGCCGACATGCACGACGCCGATTTCACGCGCTGGGTGACGCCGGAGCAGATCGGCGGGGTGATCGCGTTTCTGCTGTCGAAGGAAGCGCAGTGCATCACGGGCGCGCTGATTCCTGTCGCCGGACGCGTGTGAGCATGTCCGCATGAACTTCTTAATATTACAAATGCCTGTCAAATAGATTTCATAATCTTTCATTAAATTGGCGCGTCATGAACGGCGCGCCATGGACCTGCTGATCCACGGCGTGGGCTGATTGTTAAAGCCAACCCACTCTTCCCCAACAATGGATCACAAGAACATGGCGCAGCCACTCGATTACACACGCCGCAAGGCCCTCAAGATCATCGCCGGCGCACCGATGCTGCCGCTCGGCAGCGCGGCCGCCGCCTCCCTGCTGGCGGCCTGCGGCGGTGGCAACAGCCACCCTGGCGATACGCCGACGGCGGCAACGCCCGTTCCCTCGACGGCTACGTTCACGGCTGCATCGTTTGGCGCGATGGCTGCGCCGTCGCTGGCCAACCCGGCTGCGATGGCCACCACCACGGTCGCCTCGACGATGACCGCGCAGTTCAGCGACGGCAGCAGCCGCACGTACAAGCTCGCGTATCAGCCGTTCTTCATGACGGGCGACACGGTGCCGAACACGACGGGCGGCACGATCGTCGCGGGCGGTTACTTCGACATCAACAACCAGCCGATCATCGATCAGTCGGTGGCGGGCAAGGAGCGTCAGTTCTATTCCGACTGCCCGGACGGCACCTCGCTGATTCGCCTCGACAAGCCGACCGTGAAGGGTGTGAAGGGCAACCCGGTGTTCGCCGTGGTGCAGTTCGAATACACGACACGCGACCAGAATGCCGTCGACATGTACGGCAAGCTGCCGTCGCCGATCGCCGTGCTGACGCTCGATCAGGATCCCGCCACCGGCAAGCTCACGCTGGTCAGCTATTCGAACGTCGATACGTCGGGCGCGCACGGACTGTGGATTACCTGCGGCGCGAGCCTGTCGCCGTGGAATACGCATCTGTCGAGCGAAGAGTACGAGCCGGACGCCGCGACCATCGCGACCAACACGCAGTTCCAGGCGTACAGCCAGAACCTGTACGGCAGCCCGACGACGGCGAATCCGTATCACTACGGGCACTTGCCCGAAATCACCGTGAACCCGGACGGCACGGGCACGGTGAAGAAGCACTACTGCCTCGGCCGCATTTCGCACGAACTGATTCAGGTGATGCCCGACAAGCGCACCGTGCTGATGGGCGACGACGCGACCAATGGCGGCCTGTTCATGTTTGTCGCTGACAAGGAAGCGGACCTGTCGGCGGGCACGCTGTATGTGGCGAAGTGGGCGCAAACCTCGTCGGCGGGTGCGGGCAGCGCGACGCTGACGTGGCTGAACCTGGGCCACGCGACCAGCGCTGAAATCGAAGCGCTCGCCAACTCGCTGACGAACGCCGACATCATGGACATCGTCACGGCAGCGCCGGCGCCGACTGATCCGAAGTACACGCAGATTCACGTCGGCGGCCAGTTCAACTGGATCTATGTGAAGCCGGGCATGGAGAAGGCCGCGGCGTTCCTCGAGACGCACCGCTACGCCGCGCTGATGGGCGCGAGCATGGGCTTCACGAAACTCGAAGGCACGACGGTCAACGCGAAGGACAAGATCCTGTATTCGGCGATGTCGCAGATCGTGTCGTCGATGGTGCGTGGCAACGCGCATTCCACCGACATCGCGCTCGACAAGGCGATTACGTCAGGCGCCGTGTACGCGCTGAACATGAAGGGCGGCCAGCGCGACCTGGGCGGCGCGGCGATCAACAGCGAATGGGTGCCTGTCGATATGAGCGCGCCTGCTGCGCTGGTCGGCGAGGACATCGCTGCCGATGCCCTCGGCAACACGGCGAACCCGGACAAGATTGCTAACCCGGACAACGTCAAGTTCTCCGAGAAGCTGCGCACGCTGTTCATCGGCGAAGACAGCAGCATGCACGTCAACAACTTCCTGTGGGCGTACAACGTCGATACGAAGTCGCTGGCGCGGATTCTGTCCTGTCCGGCGGGCGCTGAATCGACAGGCCTGCATGCCGTCGACGAAATCAACGGCTGGACCTACATGATGAGCAACTTCCAGCACGCGGGCGATTGGGGCAGTGTCCACGCCAAGGTGCAGACGACGCTGGATCCGCTGGTTCGTGCGAATTACAAGGATCGCTTTGGCGCGGCGGTCGGATATCTGACTGCCGATCCCGCCGCCATCAAGCTGGCCTGACGGTCGCGCTTGCGGCGATCCCCACCGGTCTCATCGCGGGGAATTTGATGTTGCTGCGCGCTGGTTGAAAGGCCCGGTTCGCAGTCGATTCATCGACCCCTCTCAGGAGGGGTTTTTTTCTGGGCGTCTGGTTTCGTGGCGCCGCCGCTGCTGATAGATCCGATACTGCTTCCGCCATTCGGCGACCTTGACCACGACACTCGCCAGAATCCCGAGCGCCCCAACCGTTTCAACCAAAGCGGAAAGCATGCTGTCTCCTATCGAATGCGAGAGCGGAAGATCGACATCGGCAAACGTTTGAGTGGAGCGTAAGTCCACGGCTTGCCTGCCACAATCTGGAAGTTCCGTATCCAGATTTCGCCCCTGCCGAAGCATGAGGTTCACGCGCCGGCAAACAGAAGAACGATCCATTCCGGATGAATTGAAGCGCGCCTTTCGCTTCCTCACGGCTTCTTTCACGCCGCGCAACAGGACAGCCCCGTCTGTCACTATTTGCAGCGATGCAGCGCAAACGCTGTGTGCATGCATCAGACGCGCCGCAGCAAGACCGGTAGCCCGGCGGGCAAAATCAGACAGAAACAATCGCGCAGAAAAGGATTCTGCCTACGTGGAAGCGTTTTTCGTATCGAGAGCGAGTGCCGTCGAACGCATCATGCTGGCGCGACGCGCACTGATGAAAGAGATTGAGGGAGCCGATGCAGGCGCGTATGCGCTGAGTCAGGGACCGTCACTGCTCGACAAGCTCGAGCAACTGCTGTTCGACGTGCGCGCGGGGCGCATATCGGATTTCGTCATGCCGTCGCTGAGCAGCAAGGTGCGGATACTGGTCACGGCTAACTAGCGCCCGGCGCCAGAGAATCGTTGCAATACCCGAGACACCGAACGACGCCCGATGACCGGGCGTAAAACCGAGCAGTCTCTCGGAAATTTACATTTCACACTTAACATTTACGGCCAACTGTCGATAAAGCGTACTTCACAGGCCTCTTCCCACAGACAACGGACTGCTTCAATTACCAAAGTCCGGCTTTGGGTCGAGGGCAACATTCTGAGGGGCTCTCATGTTACAGGGCAGCTACAACAGTCTTCTGGTGCTGTTCTCGCTCCTTGTCGCGGTTCTGGCTGCGTACACGTCGCTTGAAATGGCGGGACGCATCACGACTGCGACGGGCCGGTCCGCGCGCTTGTGGCTCGCGGGCGGCGCGTTTGCGATGGGCGTGGGCATCTGGTCGATGCATTTCATCGGCATGCTCGCGTTCAGCCTGCCGATCCGGCTCGGCTTCGATCCCGTCATCACGCTGCTGTCCCTGTCGATTGCCGTCGCGTCGTCGGCGTTCGCGCTCTGGCTGGTCTGCCAGGACGAACTGCCGGGCGGCCGGCTGGCGGGCGGTGCGGTGCTGATGGGCGTCGGCGTGGCGGGCATGCACTACACCGGCATGGCCGCCATGCGCATGGAGCCGGGCATTGTCTACGACGTGCCGCTGTTCGCGCTGTCGATCGTGATTGCCATCGCCGCGTCTGGCGTCGCGCTGAAGACGGCGTTCAGCCTGCGCCACAACTCGCGCCGCACGCGGCCGTTGCGCGCGGGCGCTGCCGTCGTGATGGGACTCGCGATTGTCGGCATGCACTACACGGGCATGTCGGCGGCGAGCTTCCCCGTGGGCAGCATCTGCATTGCCGCCACGGACGGCGTGAACAGTGCGTGGGTCGCCGTCGTCATCATTATCGTGACGCTGTCGGTAACGGCGGTTGCGTTGTCGATTTCGGTGCTGGAAGAACTGCGGCTCGAATCGGAAAATGCGGCGCTTACGCGTTCGCTCGCGCAGGCCAACGAGGAACTCGGCTATCTCGCCTTGCACGACGCGCTGACCAAGCTGCCCAACCGCGTGCTGCTCGAAGGCCGGCTCGAAGGCGCGCTGGCCAAAGTGCGCGCGGACGGCGGCGAGTTCGCTCTGATGTTCATGGATCTCGACGGCTTCAAGGTGGTCAACGACGCTTACGGCCACCAGGTCGGCGACAAGCTGCTGGCGCAGGTCGCCGCACGGCTCGCCATGGCGGTGCGCGGCAAGGACACGCTGGCGCGCGTGGGCGGCGACGAGTTCGTGCTGATCGTGCCCGACGAAGACCGCGCCGGCGCGACGGCTATCGCGAGCCGGCTGCTGGCAGCCATCGATACGCCGTTCGAGATCGACGGCCATGATCTGCGCATCTCGACCAGCATCGGCATCGCCATGTGTCCTGGCGACGGCGCGCGCGGCCACGAAGCCCTGACCCATGCCGACGCCGCGATGTACCACGCGAAATCGCTGGGCCGCAACGCGTACAGCTTCTTCGACGCGTCGATGAACGAGAACATGCAAGGCCAGCTGCAACTGACGCAGGATCTGCGCGCGGCTATCGAGCGCAATCAGTTGATCCTTCACTATCAGCCGCAATTCGCTGCACCCGACGGCCCGATCACGTGCGTCGAGGCGCTGGTGCGCTGGACGCATCCGAAACGCGGCCTGATCGGCCCTGATGAATTCATCCCGCTCGCGGAGAAAACCGGACTGATCGTGCCGATCGGCGAATGGGTACTCGACGAAGCGTGCCGCCAGATCCGCGAATGGATCGATACGGGTGCGTGCGACTGGAACGTTGCCGTCAACCTGTCGCCCGTGCAGTTCAGCCACCCGCAATTGACCTTGCTGGTGCGCGACACGCTGGCCCGGCATCGCGTCGATCCGCACCGCCTGACGATCGAAGTGACGGAATCGGCGGCCATGCGCGATGTCGACGCGAGCCTGCGCATTCTGCAAAGCCTGCACGACATGGGCGTGCGCATTTCCATCGACGATTTCGGCACCGGCTATTCGAGCCTGATGTATCTGAAGCGCCTGCCCGCCAGCGAACTGAAGATCGATCGGGGTTTCGTGCGCGAGTTGGCGCATGACGCGGAAGATGCCGCGATCGTGTCGTCCGTGGTCGCGCTCGGTCACACGCTGGGTATCGAGATCGTCGCGGAAGGCGTCGAGACCACCACACAGAAGGAGTTTCTGACGCGGCTCGGCTGCAATTCACTGCAGGGTTTTCTGCTCGGAAGGCCGGTTCCTGCTGCCGATCTCGACGTGATGACGCGAGCGTGCGTGCAGCCGAGCCTGTCCTGACGCATTCATCCGGACGTCTTTCGTCTGAATGTTCGGTGCGCCACATAAGGGCGCGCGCGACTCGGCGATACTCTGCCTGCGCACGGGGGAAGTTTGCGTGTAACGCGATAATCAAAACAGGCAAAAGGTTGAACGGTCGGCAAAGCGTGAGCGTCGAGATGGCGCAAAACTTTGCCGAATGTGTAACCTTGCGGCGCCGTGAGGCGACCTCAGCCTTTAAAACGACAGCATGAACGCCGGCTTAGGCCGGCGTTTTCTTTTGCGCGCACCCACCGCGGAAGCGAACCGCCTTGCAGGTTTGCACGATGCGATCTTTTCTTCGCCGGTAGTATCTGGGTTTGGCCTGCGCCAATCCACAATCTGCCGATGCCACACAACATGCGCGCTGCAATCAACAAATGGTTTTTCATCGTCTATCTGCTGGGTAGCGGCACGATCTGGTCCACCGTGATGCTGCTGCTGTATCCGTTTATCAGCCGCTCGGCGCGCTACCGGCTCGCGGCGTTGTGGTGCAGCGCACTCGTCAAGGTGATGCGCGCGGTGTTCGGTATCCGCTGCTCGATCGAAGGGCTGGAACATTTGCCGCAGGAACCGTCGATCATCCTGTGCCGTCACGAATCGACGTGGGAGACGCTCGCGTTTCTCGCGCTCTTTCCGCGCCGCATCAGCTTCGTGTTCAAGCAGGATTTGCTGCGCATTCCGTTCTTCGGCTGGGTGCTGAAGGGGCTGGACATGGTGAGTCTCGACCGCGGCTCGCCGCGTCAGGCGCACGTGGCCGTGACGCGCGAAGCGGCTGAGCGCCTCGCCAAAGGCGATATGGTGGTGATTTTCCCTGAAGGCACGCGCGTGCCGCACGGCGCGCCCGTCAAGCTCACGTCGGGCGGCGTGCGTCTGGCTTGCGCGACCGGCTCGCTGATCGTGCCCGTGGTCCACAATGCCGGCGCCGTATGGCCCGCGAAAGGTTGGCCGACGGGTGCGGGACATATTCGCGTGGTGATCGGGCCGACGCTGTCGCCGGTGGAGCGTTCACCGCAGGAGCTCAGCCATCAGGTGCATGACTGGATGCAGGCGGAACTGCTGAAACTCTAGTCGAGACGCTCGCGCCGCACTTACGCCGCGACGGCGTGCACGATTTCCTGCTCGGTGCGCATCAGGCCTTCGATCATGCGCGCTTCCGCCTTCGCGATATCTTCCAGCGAAGCATCGGCCAGCTGGCGTTCGAAGGCATCGAGCGCGATGGTCAGCCACGCGTAGTTGTCGCCTTCCACCGTCCATTTGCCGGTCGCCTTCTCGGTGCCGTCGATATCCGTCATCGCGATCTGCGCTTCGGCGATGTCGTCGATGGCTTCGGGCAGATGGCCGATGCGGCTCAGTTCCTCGGCGACCAGCAGTTGCCGGCCGAGCGTGGTGAACAGTTCGCGCGAACCTTGTCCGCGGCGGAATGCGTCGAGACTGGCGTAGCCCTGCAACAGCATCGCCTGCGTGATCGGCTCATGGGCGGCGCGGCTGAACGTCAGTGCGCGCAGCAGCGGCGACATGGCGGGAGCAGGGCGGTTCTGTTTGCGGCTCTTCGACTTGTTCGACATGGTGAGGTACCTCTTTTCTTCGTTTCCGGCGAGGCGCATGGGCTTGCTTGGGGGTCGCTCGGAAAAAGGTGCCGCCGATGTTCTGGCGGCACGACAGGGGATCAATGACAAGCTTGCGAACGGATCATGAGCCGACAGAATTAAGACAGACTTAAATCGCACAGGCCGTTGCGATCAGCGTACGCAAGCGCGTCGGTCTTACTGATACTGGGCGTGCATTGCCTGCTGCTGGGCGGCCTGTTCCTGCGCGTGCTTTTTGGCAAGATGGTGTCCGACGATGCAACCGCCTACCGCGCCGACAACAGCGTGGTGGCCTGCATAGTGTCCCGCGACGCCACCCACCACGGCGCCCTTGATGCAGCCCGCCGCATGCGCCGTCCCGGTGACGGCAAAAAAGAGCGTTGCGGCGGCGAGTGTGGCTTTCCCGAAAGCGGTCATGCTGATATCCATTTGTTTTGATCGAACCGATGTTGCGCCAGCGCAGCCGATTTCAATAGCGTGAAGTATCGGGATTTGCACTGGTGACTGTGAGCGCAGTGTACGCGGCGGCCCATGCCGAAGGTGCAACATGTGTGCGAGTTTCGTAACAAGCAGTTAGACGGTGCGCAGCGGGCCTGCGCGGATTGAGAGAGTCACGAAAATCGACCATATTCCACAATAGCGGCAAATTGCGCCCGCTTGACCGCATTTCACGCGTTTTGATGGGAACAGCCGAATGACCGACCAACCGAAAGACTGGCTCACGAACCTGCTGCGCGCGCCCGAAGCCCGCCGCTTCGCGCGCACGCTGACGGGCTGCATACTCAGCTACGGCGCGGCGAAGCTGGCAGGATTGCCTGAAGGTTTCTGGGCCTTGATCACGACGATGATCGTCGTGACGCAGCCGAGTCTTACGGCGGCTATCACGACTTCGCGCGATCAGATCATCGGCGCGTGTATCGGTGGCGTGGTGGGCGGTATCGGCCTTGTCGTGATGGATCATGGTGCCGACGCGCTCACGGTGTTTTCTGTCGCGCTGCTGCCGCTCGCGGCGCTGGCGGCTGCGCGGCCCGGCTTACGACTTGCCTGCGTCACGCTGGTGATCGTGGTGCTGGTGCCGGGCGACAGCGGATCGGCATTCGTGCGCCCCTTGCATCGCGTGGCGGAAATCCTGATCGGCGCGGCGGCGGCGTTCATTGCCACCGTGCTATGGCCGAACCGCGCGTTGAAGAGCGCGCACCGCAATGCGCGCGAATGCCTCGCCATGCTTGCGCAGATGATCGAGCACAAGCTCGCGTTCTCACGCGACGATGCGCAGATGCTGCGTCTGGAGCAGAGCAGCCTCGCCGCGCAGACGGCACTTGCCGAAGCGTTGCAGGAGGCGGGACGCGAGCATGTCTGGGTGCCGATCCTGCGCGACAGTTCGGATGCGATCGACAAGGTGCCGCCGTTTCTGAGCCGCCTGCATCGCGACGTGCTGGTGTTCGGCCAGGCGCTCGCGCATACGTGCGCCGACGGCGAAGTGCCGCACATCGACCCGGCGTGGTCGGCTGTTCCTCGCGCGCTCACGCAACTCTCCGACGCCATCGGTTCGATGCCTCTGAACAAACCGAAGCTGCAGGACGCGCACGACACACTCGACCCTTTGCTCAAACGGATCAACGAGCGCGCGGACGACACGCACGCCATGCTGGCGCCGGGCGTCGGGCTGGTGATGGCGTTGATCGTCAAGGATACGGATGGACTCGTGCAGGTACTGACGCCGGTGGGAACGGCGAAATCGATGTGAATGTTCGCTACGCCTCACCTTGGCTAACGCCTCTCCTTCGCAGCGACTATGCTTTTTGATGAGGCTTTCATGGTTCGTCAAACAAACGACTGACGAAACGCGCGTTTGCAAACCAGTGCGCCTCGTCGGCTGTCGCGTGTTGCCCGTTGTTGTCTGTTGTTGCCGCAACGATCAAAGAAGGAGTTGAACAATGAAGACGCTTGCGTTTGTTCTGGCTCTTGCGGGTCTGGCTGGCCTTGCTGCGCCCGTGGCCTCGTTTGCGAAGATCGATCAGAACGCCGCGTACTATCGTACGGAAGACCGCGTGCGCGACACGGGTGGCGATGCACGGGAAGCGAAGCGGCAAAGCAATTGCCAGAGCCGTGGCAATTGTGCACCCGTCGACCGGTAGGCGCGGATCGAGCCAGGTAGGTCGAGCCTGATTGCTAGCCGAGTCGTGACGACAGTTGCCACGTCGCCTGAATCAGCGGCGTGACGTACGGGCGAATGTCCTTCTGCGACGCAAAGCAGACGCCCATTGCAGCCAGCGGCTCGCCGCGCCGGTTGAGCACGGGCGCGGCCAGGCTGTGGACATCGGGCGAGATGGACGAGCGTGTCGACGCGTAACCGACGCGTTTGATTTCCGCCAGATCGTGCAGCCATGCATCGAGCCCTCGTATCTTGAGCAGCAGTGCGCACACTCACCACATACGCGAAACAGTCAATTAACCAACTGAAGGTAATAAGCGGCGTCTGGCCTTGCGATAATCACGGGGTCTCGAGCCAGTCAACCTTCCCGCATGCAGCGCTTCGATCAGCGCAAGCCGATGGCGAAAAAAAGGCTACCGGGCGAATGAGCGTTTAAAATCCCGGCTCGCCTGTTTTCTGGACTGGGCGCTGTGTCCCGGTTCATCGTCAATCAATTTGTTCAAGCCCATGTCGACACCCAATCGTGCCAACACCCGCCGTTCGCTGACGCTTCTCGAAACTCTTGGTCTGATCGGCGTCATTGCCGCGCTGTGCAGCGCACTGCTGCGTCACTTCTTCTGACGCGGCGTTCGGGCTATTGCCCGATGTGCGGCAGCATGCGTTCGTTCATCTGTCACTTCACATGTACAAGAAAGCCACTGCCGTCGAATTACAGTTTTCACCCGAGCGCCTGAACGATGGGGCAGGAGATCCTTTCTGGATTGACCTGAACCACAGCGAGGCCGTCGAACTTCATCAGGCGCTGCAGCGCTATCTCGATGCGCCTGCTGCCGAGCGGCCCGCGCCGTTTGTCGTATCGCTCGACAAGGATAGAAGTGCTGCTGTTTCCGATGCAGCTTCGAACGAGGTGGCGCAAGTGCCGTCATCTGCATCTGAATTCAAGCAATGGGTCTGCGTGATCTGCGGATGGGTGTATGACGAAGCCGCCGGCTTGCCCGAAGAAGGTATCGCGCCTGGCACGCGTTGGGCCGATGTGCCGGGAGATTGGCGGTGCCCGCTGTGTGATGTTGGGAAGGAAGATTTTGCGCTTGTTGAGTTTTGAGTTTTTTTTGCTTGGTTTGGTTTGGTTTGCTTTGCGCTGGCGTCCGCTCATTGTTAGTGGTCTGCTAGCGTCGCCCCTGTGCGGGGCAGCACCTACTTTTCTTTGCCGCGGCAAAGAAAAATAGGCAAAAGAAAGCCGCTGAACACCACCCACTACGGTCCTTGCCTGCGGGTCCCCAGCTGTTCTTATCCTTCACACGGCGTCACTCTTCTTGATGCCCGCTGCCAGCGCTCTTTAAGGGCGCATCACCCTCTTCAAACACCCGCGTCTCAGCGAGCCTTACCAGTTCGGCGCAGGCCGCCCAGGTGGCAAACTGTGTGTTGGTTGTCGCGCCTTATACGCTCCACTCCGGACTGAAAAGCAAAGGCGGTGTGTCTTGTAGGATCGCCGACGCAGAATGCGCGACAACCTACACACCGTTTGCCACCTGGGCTGCATATGCGGGTCGCTGCCGCTTGGGGCGCTACGGGCGGATGAAGTGGGGTAGGCGAATATGTGAGGCGATGGCAACGGGCGGTGACTGAGAGGTTGCCGTGTGAAGGATAGGAACCGTTGGGGGCCCGCAGGCAACAACTAGCATTGG
>NZ_QBUY01000059.1 GCF_003121405.1 Paraburkholderia sp. C35
CGCTCGCTGAAACAACATAAAGGGTGAAGGCGTATCTCGTATGGGCGCAGCGCTCGGTGCACTAGAGGCGACCGGCGGTGGTCCATCGCGCAGCGAATGGTGAGGTGATCTCCATTGAAGTTCGCCGATTAGAAATCCAACGCGGAAAATGAGTTGTTCAGACCTTCCTAAGCAAAGAAAGCGGGCTAACACCGCCAATGCTAGTTATTGCCTGCGGGCCCCCAACCGGTCCTATCCCTCACACGACATCGCCCTTCTTCACGCTCGTTGCCGATGCTTCGAATAAGCGCCTCCCCCGCTTCAATCACCCGCAGTACGGCTAGCGGCAGCGCCCCGTCACTGCAGCCCAGGTGGCAAACGGTGTGTAGGTTGTCGCGCATTCTGCGTCGGCGATCCTACAAGAGACACCGCCTTTGCTTTTCAGTCCGGAGTGATGCGTATAAGGCGCGACAGCCTACACACCGTTTGCCACCTGGGCGGCTTGAACCGAACTGGTAAGGCGTGCTGAGACGCGGGAGTGTGAGGCGGGTGATGCGCCCTTAAAGAGCGCTGGCAGCGGGCATCAGGAGAATCGATGCCGCATGAAGGATAGGACCGGCTGGGGGCCCGCAGGCAACGACCGTAGTGGATGGTGTTCAGCGGCTTTCTTTTGCCTACTTTTCTTTGCCGCGGCAAAGAAAAGTAGGTGCTGCCCCGCACAGGGGCGACGTGTGACGTGCGAAGACAAATCGCGGATGCCAGCAAAAGCAAAAAGCAAACAGCAAAAGCAAAAAGCAAAAAGCAAACAGCAAAAGCAAAAATCAAAAAGCAAAAGCAAAAGCAAAAAGCGTCGCAGACAAAAAAAACCTACAACAACGTCCTCACATGCCAAAGCTCAGGAAACAAAACCACATCCAGCATCTTACGAAGATAAGGCGCGCCAGCCGTCCCACCCGTCCCCTGCTTGAACCCAATAATCCGTTCAACAGTCGTCACATGCCGAAACCGCCATTGCCGGAAGGCATCCTCGAGATCAACAAGTTCTTCGGCCATCTCATACAGTTCCCAATGCTGCGAAGGATTCCGATAAACCTCCAGCCAGGCGGCTTCAACCGAAGCATCGTGCTGAGTCGGTAGTGTCCAGTCACGCTCCAGCCGCGAAGCGTCGATAGCAAATCCACGCCGCGCCAGCAAACGCACCACTTCGTCATAAAAAGAAGGCGCCTCGAGCGCAGCCTTGACCTCGGCGTGCACCTCGGGAACATGCGCGTGAGGCTTGAGCATCTGCTCATTCTTGTTCCCAAGCATGAACTCCAGCTGCCGATACTGATAAGACTGAAACCCGGACGAACCACCGAGAAACGGCCGCATCGCCGTATATTCAGAAGGCGTCATCGTCGACAACACATTCCACGCCTGCACGAGCTGCTCGAGTATCCGCGACACCCGCGCCAGCATCTTGAACGCCGGCGGCAATTCATCGCGATGCACAGCGGACAGCGCCTCGCGCAATTCATACAACGCAAGCTTCATCCACAATTCGCTGGTCTGATGCTGGATGATGAACAGCATCTCGTTGTGATCCGGCGACAAAGGATGCTGCGCATGCAGAATCGACCCGAGCGACAGATAGTCGCCATAACTCATCGACTTCGAAAAATCGAGTTGCGCATCGTGCCAGCCATCGGCGTTATCCGCGGCCATGTGCGACGCGTTGCCGTGCCCGAACGGGCAACCCTGTGCGGGTTTGTCTTCCATCATCTTCATGTGATCGGTCATCGCGCGCTCCTCAGGTCACCGCGCCGCGCGCAGCAAATTCAGGCGCACGCCAGGTTTCGTGTTCGAGTACGTGGCGCAGATGTTCGACGGCATCCCATACATCCACAAAACGCGTATACAGCGGCGTAAAACCGAAGCGCAACACATGCGGCTCGCGATAATCGCCAATCACGCCACGCGCAATCAGCGCCTGCATCACTTCATATCCATGCGGATGCTCGAAGCTCGCATGCGACCCGCGCTGCGCATGATCACGCGGCGTCACGAGCTTCAGCGGAAACGCCTTGCAACGCGTCTCGACCAGTTCGATGAACAGATCCGTCAATGCCAGCGATTTCTTGCGTATCGCCTGCATGTCGGTTTGCAGAAACACGTCGAGACCGCATTCGACCAGCGACATCGACACCATCGGCTGCGTGCCGCACAAAAAGCGGCCGATGCCATCGTCGGCGGCGTAAGTCGGGTCCATCGCGAACGGCGCGCGGTGTCCCCACCAGCCGGACAGCGGCTGCTCGAAATCACTCTGATGACGATGCGGCACCCACGCAAACGCAGGCGAACCCGGCCCGCCATTCAAATACTTGTACGTGCAGCCAACCGCGCAATCCGCGCCGACATCATTCAGATCGACGGGCACCGCGCCCGCTGAATGCGCGAGGTCCCACAGCGCGAGCGCGCCTTTCTCGTGGATCAGCTTCGTCACGGCAGCCATATCGTGCATGTAGCCGGTGCGATAGTTGACGTGCGTGATCATCGCGACGGCGACATCGTCGGTGAGGGCAGCGGGCAGTTCCGACGGATCGTCGATCAGGCGCAGTTCATAGCCCCGGTCCAACTGCTTGATCAGCCCTTGCGCGATGTACAGATCGGTCGGGAAATTCGAGCGCTCCGACACGATCACGCGGCGCTTCGGATCGCGCTTGTCCTGCATGCGCAGCGCTGCGGACAAAACCTTGAACAGGTTGATCGAAATCGTATCGGTGACGACGACCTCGTTGTGCGCCGCGCCGATCAGCAGCGCGAGCTTGTTGCCCAGACGCCGCGGCAGCGAGAACCAGCCGGCCGTGGTCCAGCTGCGGATCAGCCCTTCGCCCCATTCGGCGCCGATAACGGTCTGCGCGCGCTGCGCGGCCGCGGCGGGCGGCACGCCGAGCGAATTGCCATCCAGATAGATGACGTCCGGCGCGAGCGCGAACTGGTTGCGCAAGGGCGCGAGCGGATCGGCTGCGTCGAGCGCGAGGGCTTCTTCTCGTTGATTCATGATGGTGGGTTCAGTCGAAAAAGTATTCAGGCGGAATGCTGTTGCTGGCGCTTATTCCGGCAGCGCGCGCAGCACGGCGCGCACGGGGCTGGCGTCGAGCGTCGTCAGCTTGAGCGGCAGCGCGATCAGTTCGTAGTCGCCGGGCGCAACGGCATCGAGCACGACGCCTTCGAGAATCGCCATGCGATTCGCACGGATGCGGTGATGCGCATCCATCGTTTTCGATTCCTGCGGATCGAGCGACGGCGTGTCGATGCCGATCAGCTTCACGCCGTGCGCGGCGAGCAGATCGATGGTTTCCGGCGCGACCGCGCAGAATCCGCTGTCCCACGCCGTTACGGGCGCGCGGCTGTAGGTGCGCAGCAACACGCGCGGCGGCACGCCGTCGAGCGATGCCGAAACATGCTCGGGCGTTACCAGCGGTGTTGCGCCGATGCAATGGATCACGCGGCAGCGGCCCAGATAGGTATCGAGCGGCACCATGCCGATGGCGGCGCCGTCGGCGTCGTAGTGGAGTGGCGCGTCGGTATGCGCGCCCGTGTGCGGCGAGATCGTCAGGCGCGCGACGTTGACGGGCGAGCCTGCCTCCATGCGCCACACGCGTTCGATGCCGACGGGCGTATCGCCCGGCCAGACGGGCGTCGCCGTATCGACGGCGGGCGTGATATCCCAGAGTGTTTCCATGTCTCCCCGGCGTTGTTTGGCAGCCATGTATGGATATTAGGCGGCATCCGACGAAATGTGCTTGCTAAAAAAACTGTTTATTTCGTCGCCTTTGGAACATAATTTGATCCAAACGGGAAAGGGAGACCGAAAATGAACGCGATCTCACTGGACGCCACCGATTGCCGTATCTTGACGGTGCTGCAGCACGAAGGACGAATCAGCAATCTTGATCTGGCGGAGCGCATCTCGCTTTCTCCGTCTGCGTGTCTACGCCGTTTGCGCCTGCTGGAAGAGCAGGGCGTGATCGAGCGATACCGCGCGTGCCTGAACCGCGAAGTGCTGGGGTTCGAACTGGAAGCGTTCGTGCAGGTGGCGATGCGCAACGACCAGGAAATCTGGCACGAGCGCTTCGCCGAGGCGCTGCGCGACTGGCCCGAGGTGGTCGGCGCGTTCGTCGTGACGGGCGAGACGCACTATCTGCTGCGGGTGCTGGCCCACAATCTCAAGCACTATTCGGATTTCGTGCTCGGCAGGCTGTATAAGGCGCCGGGTGTGATGGATATCCGCTCGAATATCGTCTTGCAGACGCTGAAAGAGGATTCGGGCGTGCCCGTGGCCCTCGTGGCGAGTTCAGCCAAGGTACAGGCGCAGGGCTAGCAGCGGGCGCGAAGTTGGGCCGCGCTGCCGCCTGCGGGTGCCGGTGGAGCATGCCCACGGCCCAAGAAGCGGCTCAATCGATCCGCTTCAGCCCATGAAACCCGCCGTTCTGGAACACCAGCGGCTCGATCAGGCCGGCCTGCTCGTTCACCCCGCAGCGTTCGACTTCTCCCACGAAAATAACGTGGTCGCCTTCGTCGTAACGGCTGCGGTTGTGGCATTCGAACCACGCAAGCGCGCCGTCGAGCACAGGCATGCCCGTATCTCCCTCTGCGTGGGACACGCCTTCGAACCGGTCGCCCTTGACGGTCGCGAACCGCTTGCAAAGCTCGAGCTGCGACGACGCCAGCACATTGACGACATAATGGCTGTTCGAACGGAACACCGGCATCGACGCTGAACGCGTCGCCAGACTCCACAGCACCAGCGGCGGCGTCAGCGAAACCGAATTGAACGAACTGGCTGTGATCCCGATCAACGCGCCCGATGGCGCACGTGTCGTAATGACGGTGACACCCGTCGCGAACTGGCTGAGCGCGCGGCGAAAAGCGGCGTCGTCGAAATTGGGCGGATTGGCGGGCTTCATCGGCTGAGCCATTCCGGCGGGCGGACCGCTTCACGAAGCGACCAGATGGAAAAAAACGGTTCGAAGGTCATGTAGAAATTCAGCGAATTGTCCCAATTTTAACTGCAATCGCAGAGAGCCAGGCGCGACCACGCAGCGGGACAAGGCAGAGCCAGCAGCGTCCACATGGTACGGATGGTGCGTGTGGGCTGCATGAATCCCGAAAATGGCGGAGTATTGCGCCGGTCGGATGCGGTGAAGCATCGGTTGTCCACAGTGACTGCGGCGAGCGGCGCATCCGTCCAGCGGACGGATGGCGCGGCGAGCCGAATCCAAGGAGCGAGCATGAGTGAGTCAGTCGAGACCGCCACGTTGGGCGGAGGGTGTTTCTGGTGTCTGGAGGCGGTGTATCTGGGCGTCGATGGCGTGACCGCGGTGGAATCGGGGTACGCGGGCGGGCAGGTGGCCAACCCGTCATATGAGCAGGTGTGCGCCGGCGACACGGGCCACGCGGAAGTCGTCAACGTGCAGTTCGATCCGGCGCGCATCACGTACCGCGAGATTCTCGATATTTTCTTCGCGATCCATGATCCGACCCAGCTTAACCGCCAGGGCAACGATGTCGGCACGCAGTACCGGTCGGTGATTTTCACGCACTCGGATGCGCAGCGCGAAACGGCGCTGCAGGCGATTCGTGAGATCGGCACGGAAGGTATCTACGACGGCCAGATCGTCACGCAGGTGCTGCCGCTCGACGGCAACTATTTTCCTGCCGAGGCGTATCACCAGAACTACTTCGCGCAGCATCCGGATCAGGGCTATTGCGCGTTTGTGGTCGCGCCGAAGGTGGCCAAGTTCCGGCAAAAGTTTGCCCATCGGATCAAGGCTTGACGGCTGACTGATTTCAACGGCTTGAAGTAGCAGAACGCGGCGCAGGTGCTAAACAGCCTGCGCCGCGTTTTCTTTTGACGACGCGCCGCGCAAGCGCTCGCAAGCCGCTGCAATCTGCGCGGCGAGCTTCACGCAGGTCAGCGGCGCCGAGCCTTCGGCCTTGTTGTTGGCGGCGATCAGCACCGGCTGGCCGGCAATCGCGTAACGTGCGGCGAGTTCGGCGAGTGCTGTGCGCGTGTCGGGGTCTTCGTCGACGAGTTTGTCGAACGGTTCGTACTTCGCTTTCGCCTGCTCATACTTGAAGCCGCCATGCAGACTCCAGCGCACGATCAGCGGCCCGAGCGGCGTTTCGTCGTCGAGCAGCGCGAGCGCGGCTGCCTGACGCGATGGATCGGGCATCCGTGCATGAATCCCGACGCAATAGCGCACGCCCGTCGCCTTCAGCGCGCGGATCAGACGCGGCGTCAGCAGCGACGCATCGCGGATTTCGACCGCGTAGCAGGTGTCGCCTACGAGCGGCGGCAGCGCCGCGAGAAACGCCGTCAATCTGTCGACGAACAGTGCCGGGCGCGCCAGCATCTCATTGGGCAGCGGCGAAAACTTGAACACGAGCGCGCCGGCTTTCGCGCCAAGCCCGTCGATGCAAGGCCGCACGAAATCGTCGATGGCCAGTTGCGCGTTCAGGAAGCAGGGATTCTCCGACACCGGTTCGCCACGTTCGGCGCGCACGGTGGCATCGGTGACGAGCGCGGGCGCCTTGACGATGAAGCGGAAATGGTCCGGCACCTGCTGCGCGTAACGCAGGTACCCGGTGATCGTGAGCGGCTGGTAGAACGAGCGGTCGATGCTCACCGTGCGCAGCAGGGGATGCGCGCCATACGCGCTGAGGCCATCGCGCGAGAGCTTGCTGTTGCTGTAGTCGTCGCCATAGACGATGCCTTTCCAGCCCGGAAACGACCACGTCGACGTGCCGAGATGTACTTGCGGCGGCAACTGGCTGGCAAGCTGAAGGATGTCGTCGGACGGAGGAACTGCAAGGACGTCGCGGGCGCGGCGCTTTTTCGGCGGTGGATCGTCAGGTGTGACGGCAGACGGCTCGCGTTCGGGAGCAACGGCAGCAGGCGCGTGATCGACGGGATTGCCGAACATATCGAACTGCACGGAGCCGTCTTCTTCTTGCATCGAACCGTTGTGTAGGAGAGCGTGCGCTGACGCTGGTCAATCACGTCCGCTTCGCACCGGCGCCCATTCAACACCCAGGCGCCAATCCGAAGCGGAATCCAGCTGGCGATTTTACAGCGCCTTCTCGTACATGAAGCGGCGCGACCACGGCAGCGTCGTCGCGCTGCGGCCCGCCTTGCGGCACACCACCTGATAGATCGACACGTCGTCGTTCTCGAACGCGTACGCGCAACCTGCCAGATACACGCGCCAGATGCGGAATTTCTCGTCATCGACGAGTTGCCTGGCTTTCTCCGCGTGAGCCTCGAAGTTCTCGGCCCAGATATCAAGCGTGTGCGCGTAATGACGGCGCAGGCTTTCGACATCGAAAGCTTCCAGCCCGCCGCGCTGCATCGATTCGAGCGCGAGACTGATATGCGGCAGTTCGCCGTCGGGGAACACGTACTTGTCGATGAACTCGCCGCCGCCCAGCGCCGTTTCGCCGCTGTCGTAATCCGTCGACGTGAAGCCGTGATTCATCGCGATGCCGTCGTCGGTCAGCAGGTCGTGAATCTTCTGGAAGTAGCCAGGCAGATTCTTGCGGCCGACGTGCTCGAACATGCCGACGCTCGTGATACGGTCGCACTGCCCTTCGACGTCACGATAGTCCTGCAGGCGAATTTCGATCTGGCCTTCGAGACCCGCAGCCTTCACGCGCTGCGTCGCGAGATCGAACTGGTTCTGCGACAGCGTCACGCCCACGCACTTCGCGCCGAACTTCTGCGCCGCACGCAACACCAGCGCGCCCCAGCCGCAGCCGATATCGAGCAGACGCTGGCCCGGCTGGACCTGAATCTTCGTGAGAATGTGGTCGATCTTCTTGATCTGTGCGGTGGCGAGATCTTCGTCGCCGTTCTCGAAGTACGCGCACGAGTACACCATGTTCTCGTCGAGCCACAGCTTGTAGAACTCGTTCGAGACGTCGTAGTGATACTGGATGGCTTTCCTGTCGGAAGACTTCGAGTGATTGAAGTAGCGCCGCACGCGCGCCAGCTTGCTCGCACTCGTCACCGTGCTACGCGCAAGCGAGTAGCTGATGTTGATGATGTCCGACAGCTTGCCTTCGATGTCGATCTTGCCCTTCACGTACGCCTCGCCCAGATTGTCGAGGCTCGGTTCGAGCAGTAGCGGCAGCGCGGACGCGCTGTTCACTTTCAGCGTGACTGCCGGCGCCGCGAACGTGCCGAAGTCATGTTGCTGGCCATCCCACAGCACGAGGCGCGCCGGAATATTGGCCTTCGCTTTTACTTCTTCTACCCACTGCGCCAGCTTCTTCTCCCAGAACATGTGATTTCTCCGTGTCCAATGAATCAAAGCAAAGCCTGTTGGATCGCAGTGCGCCGTGCGCGGGCCATAAAAGGCCACGCGTGCGGGCTTCGAGCCGCGCGCACGCGATCCAGCCGTCAGCGCGGGCGTCATGCAAGGTGTGAAGCACGACGCGCCGGATGCCGGCGTATCGTTACGTCAGGGCGACAGACGGGCGATGGTCCAGTCGGCGCTACCGCTGCGCGTATACAGCAGCCGGTCGTGCAGACGGGAGGGCCGTCCTTGCCAGAATTCGATTGCGTCTGGGATCAGGCGATAGCCGCCCCAATGCGGGGGCCGGGGCGGATTTTCTCCGTATTGTGCGCTGAATTCACGTTCTCGCGCTTCCAGGAACGCACGGCTTTCAATCACCTTGCTCTGCTCGGACGCCCATGCGCCGATGCGTGAGCCGACGGGACGCGAGGCGAAGTAGGCATCGCTCTCCTCAGCGCTCGTCCTGACGACGCTGCCCTCGATGCGCACCTGGCGCTCGAGTTCGATCCAGTAGAAAAGCAGGCTGGCGCGCGGGTTCTGCGCGAGTTCCTGACCTTTGCGGCTTTCGTAGTTGGTGAAGAAGACGAAACCCCGTTCGTCCACTACCTTGATCAGGACAATGCGTGCCGAAGGATGGCCGCGGCTGTCGACCGTCGCAAGTGTCATCGTGTTCGGTTCGGGGAGTTGCGCATCGACTGCCTGCTTGAACCATACGTCGAACTGACGGAATGGGTTCGGGTCGGCGTCGGCGATATCCAGCGACCCGAGAGAATAGCTTTTGCGGAGGTCGGCAAGAGTGCTCATGTTCTTATGCAAGCGCTACAGTTGGGGCCAGTATAGCGAATGAAGAAAATCCACGTATTGAAGCGGGACATATCGCTGACGCTGCCCAACACCTGCACGACGCGCGGCGGGCGCCTGCCCGCGCGATCAGGCAAAATACAGGGTTGAACGCATCCAGATGTCCGCAGGATATCGCGATGCCGAAGTCCGAATCAGCGAAGCTACCCATCATGTCCACGCCTCTCGTTACCGAGCATTCCGATCTTACTACCGACCTTACTGCGCATGAAACTGCCGACCGCGCCCGGCGTTTCGGCGGTGTGGCGCGTCTGTACGGCGCACCGGCGCTCGAGCGCTTCGAGCGCGCGAACGTGGCCGTGATCGGGATTGGCGGCGTCGGTTCGTGGGCGGCGGAAGCGCTGGCGCGCACGGCCATTGGCCATATCACGCTGATCGATCTCGACAATGTGGCGGAAAGCAACACGAACCGGCAGATCCACGCACTGGACGGCAACTATGGCAAGCCGAAGGTCGATGCAATGGCCGAGCGCATCAGAATGATCGATCCGCAATGCGATGTGCGCGTGATCGAAGACTTCATCGAGCCGGACAATTTCGACAAGATTCTGGGCGGCGGCGGCTTTGACTACGTGATCGATGCCATCGACAGCGTGCGCACGAAGACGGCGCTGATCGCGTGGTGCGTGGAGCACAAGCAGCCGTTGATCACCGTCGGCGGTGCGGGCGGCCAGCTCGACCCGACGCGTATCCGTATCGACGATCTTGCGCAGACTATCCAGGACCCGCTGCTGTCGAAAGTACGCGGCCAGTTGCGCAAGCTGCACGGTTTCCCGCGCGGGCCGAAGGCGAAGTTCAAGGTGAGCGCGGTGTATTCGGACGAGCCGTTGATCTATCCGGAAGCCGCCGTGTGTGACATCGACGAGGAAGCCGAGCACGTGACGACCTCGCCAGGCCATCATGGGCCTGTCGGCTTGAACTGCGCGGGTTTTGGATCGAGCGTGTGCGTGACGGCGAGCTTTGGCTTTGCCGCCGTGTCGCATGTGTTGCGGGCGCTGGCGAAGAGCGCCGGCTGACGTCGCGCTTCAACCTTTGCTTGAATAAAAAAACGCGGCCCGGAGCCGCGTTTTTTCATGGTGGAGCGTTAAAGCTCAGTTCAGTGCTGCACTCAGTTTGCGGCGCCATTTCGCCACCAGTTCCGGCTGATGCGCGGCAAGATCGAACACCGACAACATCGTCTTGCGGCCGATGTCTTCCCGGAACGTACGGTCGCGCAGCACGATGGCCAGCAGTTGCTCCAGCGCCGGATCGTATTTGCGCCGAGCGATCAGGGCGCTGGCCAGGTCGAAGCGCGCTTCGAGATCGTCCGGGTTGCCGGCGACGCTGGCTTCGAGCGCATCCGTGGGCGGCAGGTCCGAGGCGGCATCGACGGCATCGAGCCGGGTCTTGATCGCGTTGTAGCGCGCATCGATGCCTTGCGTCGTTTTCGGCGACAGCAGATCGTTTTCGTTCTGCGCTTCTTCGATGCGGTTGTCTTCGAGCAGCAGTTCCATCAAGTCGAGGCGCGCTTCGTCGAAGCCGGGATCATAGGCGAGGGCGGCCTTCAGTGCGTTGTAGGCATCTTCGCGGCGGCCTTCGGAGACGGCCAGCGCGGCTTCCGCACGCGATGCTTCTGCACCATCCGGCACGAGGCGGTCGAGGAACTGGCGCAACTGGCCTTCCGGCAACACGCCGATGAACTGATCGACGGGACGGCCGTCCGCAAAGGCGACCACGTGCGGAATGCTGCGCACCTGGAAATGCGCGGCCAGTTCCTGGTTCTCGTCGACGTTGACCTTCACGAGCCGCCATTTGCCTTCGTATTCGGCTTCGAGCTTTTCGAGCATCGGACCGAGCGTCTTGCACGGTCCGCACCACGGCGCCCAGAAGTCCACGAGCACGGGCGTGAGCATCGATGCGCTGATGACGTCCTTTTCGAATGTGGCGAGAGTGGTGTCCATTGCTATCTCTTCCTTGAATCGGTACGCGGGTTATTTGGGGGCGGCACGCGCGATTTCAACTGGCGCCGCGACCTGACGGGCCTGATGCTGATGCACCGGCCCGCAGCAGTGGCCGCTCCCCGCGGATGCCCGTCAGTCTAGCGCGGCTTGCGCTCGGGCAGCGGGATCCATTCGGTTTCGCCCGGCACTTTGCCCATTTCCTGATTGGTCCATGCGAGCTTCGCCTGCTCGATCTTCTCGCGCGAACTCGCGACGAAGTTCCATTCGATGAAGCGCTCGCCGTCGAGTTTCTCGCCGCCCAGCAGCATCACCGTCGCGCCGTTTGCGCTGGTGAGGGTGACGGTTTCGCCCGGTGTCAGCACGGCCATCTGGGCGACTTCGAGCGGCTCGCCGTCGAGCGCGAGGTCGCCATCGACGAGGTAGACGCCGCGTTCGTCGTGCTCCGGTTCGAGCGCGAGCACGCTGCCGGGCGAGAAATGCGCGGCGGCGTAGAGCGTGCCCGAGAACGTGCGCGCGGGCGAGGTTGCACCGAACGACGTGCCCGCGATGATGCGCAGCGTGACGCCGTTGCGTTCGATCTCCGGCAAGGTCGCGCCCGCGTGATGTTCGAACGATGGTTCGGCGTCTTCATCGGCGAGCGGCAGCGCGACCCAGGTCTGGATGCCGTGCACCGTCGAGCCGTTGGTGCGTTCCGGTTCCGGCGTGCGGTCGGAATGGACGATGCCGCGGCCGGCTGTCATCCAGTTGACGTCGCCGGGGACGATCTTCTGTTCGGAGCCGAGACTGTCGCGATGCATGATCGCGCCTTCGAACAGATAGGTGACGGTGGCAAGACCGATATGCGGATGCGGACGCACGTCGAGGCCAATGCCGGCCGGCAGCGTGGCAGGGCCCATGTGATCGAAGAAGATGAACGGGCCGACCAGACGCGCGGCCATGGCGGGCAATACGCGGCGCACCGCCAGATTGCCGATGTCGCGGACGTGGGGCTTGAGAACCGCTTTGATCGATGAGGACATGACGGGCTCGGTTGGTGGGGACAGGACGGGTCATTTTACTGCCCGTCTCTGTTACATGCGTTCAAAGGCGCGAGGGATGGGAAGGCGCCCTTGCGTGCGAGCGTGTCATGGACTTGCTGTTGGCGCGCTAAACTCGCTGGTTCGAACTACAAGCAAAAACAGGAGTGCAGATGTCACCGAAAGACCTGCTGCTGGCGCTGGTCGTCGTGGTTGCGTGGGGCGTGAACTTCGTCGTGATCAAGGTCGGCCTGCATGGCGTGCCGCCGATGCTGCTCGGCGCATTGCGGTTCATGCTGGCTGCGTTTCCCGCCGTGTTCTTCATCAGGCGGCCGCAGATGCCGTGGCGCTGGCTGCTTGCCTACGGAGCAACGATCTCGCTCGGCCAGTTCGCGTTTCTGTTCTCAGCGATGTATGTCGGCATGCCGGCTGGGCTGGCGTCCCTCGTGCTGCAGGCGCAGGCGTTTTTTACGCTCGCCTTTGCCGCGGTGTTCCTGCATGAGCGGTTTCGTGCGCAGAACGTGCTGGGGCTGGTGATTGCGGCGATCGGCCTTGCCGTGATCGGCATGCAGGGCGGCGCCGCCATGACGCTCGCCGGTTTTGTGCTGACGCTTTGCGCGGCGGTGATGTGGGCGCTCGGGAATATCGTGACCAAGAAGGTCGGCAAGGTCGATCTGGTCGGACTGGTCGTGTGGGGTAGCCTGATTCCGCCCGTGCCGTTCTTTGTGCTGTCGTATCTGATGGAAGGGCCGGCGCGGATCGAAGCTGCGTTGACGGGGATCGGCGCGTCGTCTGTGTTCGCGATCGTTTATCTGGCGTTTGTCGCGACGCTGCTTGGGTATGGGCTGTGGAGCCGGTTGTTGTCGCGCTATCCCGCCGGGCAGGTCGCCCCGTTTTCCTTGCTGGTGCCGATCGTCGGACTGGCTTCGGCGTCGCTGTTTCTTGGGGAGTCGCTGTCGACCGCACAGATTGGCGGCGCCGCGCTGGTGATGGTTGGGCTTGCCGTGAACGTTTTTGGCGGATGGGTCGCGCAGAGGCTTTCTCTGGCGAGATGAGCGAGGCGTTCTGTCTGCGGCGGCGCGCCCGCGTCGCAGACAGAAAAACGCCCAGACGCTTACGTCATCCGGTTCTTGGCCAACGGCGGATTGGCCGCAAAATAACGCTTGATACCGCTCATGATGGCGCTGGCCATCTTGTCTCGATACGCGTCGTCGTTCAAACGGCGCTCCTCATCCGGATTGCTGATAAAAGCCGTTTCGACGAGGATAGAGGGAATATCGGGCGCCTTGAGCACAGCAAAACCGGCCTGCTCGACCGAGCCCTTATGCAGCCGGTTGATTCCGCCGATCTCCTTCAGCACGAAGGTCCCATACCGCATCGAATCGCGAATCTGCGCCGTCGTCGACATATCGAACAACGCGCGGTTCACGCTCGCATCGGCGGATTTGATGTTGATGCCGCCAATCTGATCCGACGAGTTCTCCTTGTTCGCCATCCAGCGCGCCGCCGCGCTCGACGCGCCATGCTCCGACAACGCGAACACGGAAGAACCGCTTGCCTCGGGCGTGGTGAACGCATCGGCGTGAATCGACACGAAGAGGTCCGCACCGACGCGACGCGCCTTCTGCACGCGCACGTTCAGCGGCACGAAGAAGTCCGCGTCGCGCGTCATCATCGCGCGCATGTTCGGCTGCGCGTCGATCTTCGCGCGCAACTTCTTCGCGATGTCGAGCGCGACGTGCTGCTCGTACGTGCCGCTGCCGCCAATCGCGCCTGGGTCTTCGCCGCCGTGGCCGGGATCGATCGCAACCGTGAGCAGGCGCACCGTCGTGCTGCCCTTCTTCGGGTTGGTGAACTTGTAATCGTCGGGGCTGTTATCGCTGTCGCCGTCACCGTCGCTGTCGTTATTGCGCGCAATAACGGGCGGTGCGGGCGTCGGCGCTGGCTTTGCCGGAACGTGCGGCGTAGGCGCCGGCGCCGTATGCAAAGGCGGGTGCGGCACGGGCGCGCCCGACGACGGCGCGCCGTTCTGCGCATACTTCTCGAAGAACGCGTCACTGTTGTCGCCCGGCGGCGTGGTCGGGCCGCTCAAGGTCGCGGCGGGCGGCGCGGCGGTCTCGTTCAACTGCTGTTGCTTGCGTTCGCTCTGCGCGAGCAGATCCATCAAAGGATCGGGCGCCACGGCGGGATACAGGTCGAACACCAGCCGGTACTTGTACGAGCCAACGGGCGTCAGCGTGAACACCTGCGGCTTCACCGAACCCTTCAGGTCGAACACCATCCGCACCACGTGCGGCTGATATTGCCCGACGCGCACCGATTGAATCTGTGGATCGTTCGGCGCGATCTTCGAGACGAGATCCTTCAGCGCCTGGTCGAGATCGAGTCCGTTCAGATCGACCACCAGCCGGTCGGGACCCTGCAGCAGCTGCTGCGTGTTCTGCAGCGGCTGGTCGGATTCGATGGTCACGCGGGTGTAGTCGCGCGCGGGCCACACGCGCACGCCGAGCACCGACTGCGCAAACGCGAGGCGAGGCGCGAGCCCGAGCACGAGCGTGGAAGCACCCGCGCGAAGAATCTGCCGGCGGCGCCAGTTATGCGTCGCGGTGGCCGCCGATTCGATCGAGCGGAACGGTTTGATCAACATCTTTCGAGACATGCCTTTCCTGGTTCGCTATACGCCCGGGCGACCAGCAGGCGGCCATCGCCGTCGACGTCGAGCGAGAAAACGAGATCCGGCACACCCAGCAGAGTGCCTGCGCGCTGCGGCCATTCGACAAGGCAGACCGCGCCGCTGTCGAAGTACTCGCGAAAGCCTGCATCGGCCCATTCGGCCGGATCGTTGAAACGGTAGAGATCGAAGTGATACAGCTCAAGTTCCCCATCGGGCAGTGGCACCGTGTAGGGTTCGACGAGCGTATAGGTTGGGCTGCGCACGCGGCCCGAGTGTCCGAGCGCGCGTAACGTGGCGCGCACGAGTGTCGTCTTGCCGGCGCCCAGGTCGCCGTGAAGCTGTACCTGGAGGCCGTTGAATGGCTGATGGCCCGTCGCGTTGGCTTCGCTGCGCACGCTCCGGATTGCATGCGCGAAGCGCTCGCCGAATGCCGTGGTCGCGGCCTCGTCCGCGAGCGTGAACTGGCGCTCGAGCAGGACAGGGGCAGAAGGTCGATTCGCGGGACCGGTGTGATCGGGCATTCTCGTAAAATGGCGTAATGAACCAAGGCCAGCAGCATCCCGTGTCTGATCCACATCGAGACCCACAGTGCGATCCCCCTTCGACGCCAGAAGCGCCGCATGGTGAAGCACCCGTCACGCGTCACCATGATGAAGCGCAACTGCTTGCGCTTGCTTCGCGTATCCGTGAGTGGGCACGCGAACTGGGCTTCGGCGCGGTGGGCATCAGCGATATCGATCTGTCGCACGCCGAAGCGGGGCTTGCAGCCTGGCTCGACGCGGGTTGCCACGGCGAGATGGATTATATGGCCAAACATGGGATGAAACGTGCGCGGCCCGCCGAGCTTGTGGCCGGTACGCGACGCGTGATCTCGGTTCGCATGGCCTATCTGCCTTCACATTTGTCTGCGTCGTCGGGTTCGGGAAAGGACGATGAAAGTGTCGATGGCGAGGTTCAGCACGACTGGCGTCTCGAAGAACGCCTGCGTCTGGAAGACCCGGCCGCCGCCGTCGTGTCCATCTATGCGCGTGGCCGCGACTATCACAAGGTCATGCGCAACCGCCTTCAGCAACTGGCCGAACGCATCGAAGCGGAGATCGGGCCGTACGGCTACCGCGTGTTCACCGACTCCGCGCCCGTGCTCGAAGTCGAGCTGGCGCAAAAAGCGGGCACAGGCTGGCGCGGCAAGCATACGTGGCTGCTGCAACGGGACGCCGGCTCGCTGTTTTTCCTCGGCGAGATCTTCGTCGATCTGCCGCTGCCGACTGACGCCGAAACATCACCCGACACAGCACCCGAAACGCCCGGCGCGCATTGCGGCAGTTGCACGCGCTGCATCGGCGCGTGCCCGACGGGCGCGATCGTCGCGCCTTATCAGGTCGATGCGCGCCGCTGCATCTCCTATCTGACCATTGAACTGAAGGGCAGTATTCCCCAGGACTTGCGGCCGCTGATCGGCAATCGTGTGTATGGCTGCGACGATTGTCAGCTGGTGTGTCCGTGGAACAAGTTCGCGCAGGCCGCGCCCGTTGCCGATTTCGACGTGCGTCATGGACTGGATCGGGCGTCGCTGGTCGAATTGTTCGCATGGAGTGCGGAGGACTTCGACACGCGCATGCAAGGCAGCGCGATCCGGCGCATCGGCTACGAATGCTGGCTGCGTAATATCGCGGTCGGCATGGGCAATGCGCTGCGTGCCGCGCCTGATACCGTGTCCGTCGAGGCACGCGCCGCTATCGTCGATGCGTTGCGCCAGCGTGCCGGTGATGCATCGCCACTCGTGCGCGAGCATGTCGAGTGGGCGCTGGAAGCAGCGTGAACGTTGAACGTTGTTTAAGCGCGGTTAGCACGAAAGGAGTGAGGCCATCATGTTCAACGCAGTGATCGACGCGCCGTTCGGCAAGGTCGGCGTGCGGCTCGAAGGCGAGACTGTGCGCGAGATCGTCTATCTGCCCGACTCGGTGCCGAACGTCGAACCCGATTCGCCCCTTGCGAAACAGGCTGTCGAGCAGATCGAACGCTATCTGCAGCAGGCGTCGGCGAGTTTCGACCTGCCGCTCGCCAATGTCGGCACGCCGTTCCAGCGGCGCGTCTGGCAAGCGATCAGCGAGATCCCGCCCGGCGTCGTGCTGACCTACGGGCAACTGGCGAAGCAGATCGGCAGCATGCCGCGTGCCGTCGGCCAGGCGTGCGGCTCGAACTTCTTTCCGATCGTGATTCCGTGCCCTCGCGTGGTTGGCGCGAGCGGCATCGGCGGCTTTGCGCATACGGGCGGCGACGGCTACTATCGCAACGTCAAACGCTGGCTACTCAAACACGAAGGCATCCCGTACGTATGACAGGCATGACTGGCATGACTGATGTGCTGACCGAAGACGCGCTTCCCGCGTCGCCCTTGCTGCTGACGAGCGGCGCATCCATCGACGCCTTCTGCGACGCGCTATGGCTCGAGCACGGCCTCGCGCGCAATACGCTCGACGCGTACCGCCGCGACTTGCGGCTGTTCTCCGAATGGCTCGCGAGCGCCCGCAACGCATCGCTCGATACCGCCAGCGAAGCCGATCTGAACACCTACAGCGTCGTGCGCTCGGCCGACAAGTCGACTTCGGCGAACCGGCGCCTGTCGGTGTTTCGCCGCTATTACGCGTGGGCGGTGCGCGAGCATCGGGCGTCGGCGGACCCGACCTTGCGCATCCGCTCGGCCAAGCAGGCGCCGCGTTTTCCGTCGACGCTGACGGAAGCGCAAGTCGAAGCGCTACTCGGCGCACCCGATGTGACGACGCCGCTGGGCCTGCGCGACCGCACCATGCTGGAACTGATGTACGCGAGCGGCTTGCGCGTCAGCGAACTGGTCACGCTGAAAACCGTGGAAGTGGGCCTGAACGAAGGCGTCGTGCGCGTGATGGGCAAGGGCTCGAAAGAGCGGCTGATTCCGTTCGGCGAAGAAGCGCATGGCTGGATCGAACGCTATCTGCGCGAGTCGCGCCCGGCGCTGCTCGGTCAGCGTGCCACCGATGCACTATTCGTCACCTCGCGCGCCGAAGGCATGACGCGCCAGCAGTTCTGGAACATCATCAAGCGCCACGCGATGACGGCGCATGTGCACGCGCCGCTGTCGCCACATACGCTGCGCCATGCGTTCGCGACGCATCTGCTGAACCACGGTGCGGACTTGCGCGTGGTGCAGCTGCTGCTTGGCCACACGGATATCTCGACCACGCAGATCTACACGCACGTCGCCCGGGAGCGGCTGAAGACGCTGCACGCCGCGCATCATCCTCGCGGCTGAGTTCACGCGGCTGAGTTCACGCGGTTCGGCGCGCGGCTCAGATGAGATCGCGCAGCCGGTGCTTGAGAATCTTCCCCGTCGATGCCGCCGGCAACGCCGCAAGCACCTTGATTTCGGCGGGCCGTTTGTATGGCGCAAGGCGCGCTTCGCACCACACGGCGAGATCGGCGGGCGTGACACGTGCGCCGCCCGCCAGTTCGACGAATGCCACGACTTCCTCGTTGCCTTCGACGGCACGGCCGATCACCGCCGATTGCACGACCTCGGGATGCGCATTCAGCACATGCTCGACTTCGGCCGGGTACACGTTGAAGCCCGAGCGAATGATCAGTTCCTTGCTGCGCCCGGCGATATGCAACGCGCCGTCGGCATCCTGGCGGGCGAGGTCGCCCGTTTTCAGCCAGCCATCTTCGGTGACGGCGGCCTGCGTCTGCTGCGGATTGCGGTAGTAGCCAAGCATCACGTTCGGCCCGCGCACCCACAGTTCGCCCACTTCACCTTGCGCGACATCGACACCGTCGAGTCCGACAAAACGCACTTCGATACCCGGTATGGCCTGGCCGACGGAGCAGTCGGCGCGCGGTGCTTCGAGCATCGTTTGAGAAACGGTGGGACTGCTCTCGGTCATGCCGTAGCCGTTGTGAAGCACGACGCGGTACACGCTTTCGACGCGCGCCTTCAATGCGGCGTCGAGCGGCGAGCCGCCGGAGTAGGCGAAGCGCAAGCGCGGCGCGGACCACGGCAATCCCTGCGCCTGCAGGTATTCGAGTAGCTTGGCGTGCATCGCGGGCACGCCCTGGAAAATCGACACGCCTTCATCGGCCAGCGCGCGACGCACGGCGTCCGGCGCATAGCGCGGCGCGAGCCTGAGCGTCGCGCCCGCGTACAGGCTGCCGAGGCACACCGACGCGAGGCCGTACACGTGCGAGATCGGCAGCACCGCATAGACCACGTCGTCGGCGTTGACCCGTCTTAGCGTGCTCGACATCGCCGCGATAAAAAGCAGGTTGCGGTGCGACAGCATCACGCCTTTCGGCGAGCCCGTCGTGCCTGTCGTGTAGATCAGCGCGGCGCACTGGCGGTCGCTGGCGAGTTCGACGGGTTCGACTTGCGCGGTTTCGTCGAGCGTAAAGGCCCATTCACCGATGTCGATCCCGATGCTCTGCGCCGGTCGAGCGCCGTGACGCCCAGCGTGTTGTCGGGCATCCGGCGAGGCTTCCACCGCGTAAGCGACTACACGCGGCTGCGCGTGCGCGCGGATCGCATCGAGTTCGGCAGCCGACAGCCGGGCGTTCGACACCAGCGCCCACGCGTCGAGTTGCGCGACGGCGAACAGCAGCACGATCTGCACGATGCTGTTCTCCGCGACGATCATCACGCGGTCGCCGGCGCGCACGCCTTGCGCGGCGAGCTGCCCGGCGACGGCATCGACGGCTTCGACGAGCTGCGCGCGCGTCAGACGCCGCGAGTCTTCGATCAGCGCCGTATGCTGCGGATCGCGTGCGGCGATGAGCCGGGGAATACCGGCGATACGGTCGGGGAGCGCGGCGAGCAACGTGGCAACATCGATCTCGTGCGCGCCGTCATGCGGAAGCTGGGCTGGATTCAACGGTGTCTCCTACATGAACGGTCTCGACACAAGCGGCGGTTGCATGCGCTCGCGCCAGAGCAGTTTCGAACGATCGTGCCACAGCCTCGAGGTCCGCACAATTGGCCGTTCGGCCGATGGCCGGCGTTTCGTGCCGCCATTACAATGCGCCGATGAGCAAATCCAGACACGTTTCCGAAACCCCTGCCACGCAGTTCCTGCGTCGTCACAAGGTCGAATTCGGCGAGCATCCGTACGACTATGTCGACCACGGCGGCACGGGCGAATCGGCGCGGCAGCTTGGTATCGACGAGCATCATGTGGTCAAGACGCTGGTCATGGAAGACGAGCACGCCAAGCCGCTGATCGTGCTGATGCACGGCGACCGCACGGTGTCGACCAAGAACCTCGCGCGGCAGATCGGCGCAAAACGCGTCGAGCCGTGCAAGCCGGAAGTGGCGAGCCGGCATTCGGGTTACATGATCGGCGGCACGTCGCCTTTCGGCACGAAGAAGGCGATGCCCGTCTACATCGAATCGACCATACTCGCACTCGATACTATCTATATCAACGGTGGGCGGCGCGGCTTTCTGGTCAGCATCGCGCCTGGCGTGGTGATGTCGCTGCTGGCCGCGAAGCCGGTGGAATGCGCGATCGACGAATGATTTTTGCGGTTGTGGAAGCGCGTGGAGGGTTCGGTAGAATGTGCGCCGTTGCGTCGGCGTGGTTTGCGTCGGCACATTTTGCAAATGCGGCGCCTGGAGACCAGCGTCGCCTGGTACGCTTTCGGACACTGATAAGAGTTTCAACATGGAAAACCTGATTGTCGCCGTCGTGGCTTATCTGATCGGCTCGGTGTCGTTTGCCGTGGTCGTCAGCGCAGCGATGGGACTGGCCGATCCGCGCTCGTACGGCTCGAAGAACCCCGGCGCGACCAATGTGCTGCGCAGCGGCAACAAGAAAGCCGCCATCCTCACGCTGATCGGTGACGCCTTCAAAGGCTGGCTGGCCGTGTGGCTGACGGGGAATTTCTCGGCGAACTTCGGCCTCGACGATACGTCGGTCGCGATTGCCGCGATCGCCGTGTTCCTCGGCCATCTGTATCCGGTTTTCTTCCGCTTCAAAGGCGGCAAGGGCGTCGCGACGGCAGCGGGCGTGCTGCTGGCGATCAACCCCATACTCGGCATTGCGACGCTGGCCACCTGGCTGATCGTCGCGTTCTTCACGCGATACTCGTCGCTGGCGGCGCTGTGCGCGGCAATCTTCGCGCCGCTGTTCGACGGCTTTCTGTTCGGCGCGAACGTGATTGCCGTGGCGATCGTCGCGATGAGCGCGCTGCTGATCTGGCGTCACCGCGCGAATATCGCGAAGCTGGTGGCAGGGCAGGAAAGCCGCATCGGCGACAAGAAGAAAGCGCAGGCGCAGGCTTCGAACAAGCAGTAAGCGTGAGGCAGGCGGCACGCAGCCTTGTGTCGCGCTGTCTCGCAGGCCGCGCCGCGCCATCATGCGCCGCCGCACGGGCCGCGCATCACACGCCTGTCAATCGCGGAAGTTGTTGAAGTCGAGCGGCGTGTCCGTCACGTCCTTGCGCAGCATGGCGATCGCGCTTTGCAGATCGTCGCGCTTGGTGCCCGTCACGCGCACCGCGTCGCCCTGGATGCTCGCCTGAACCTTGATCTTGCTGTCTTTCACAAGCCTGACGATCTTCTTCGCCAGATCGCCCGACACACCCTTCTTCACGGTGACGACCTGCTTGACCTTGTCGCCGCCGATCTTCTCGATCTTGCCGTACTCGAGGAAGCGCACGTCCACGTTGCGCTTCGCCATTTTCGACACCAGCACGTCCTTCACCTGACCGAGCTTGAATTCATCGTCGGCGAACGCGGTCAGTTCGCGTTCCTTTTGCTCGACGCGGGCGTCCGAGCCTTTGAAGTCGAAGCGCGTCGAGATTTCCTTGTTGGATTGCTCGATGGCGTTCTTCACTTCGATCATGTTGGCTTCGCTGACTACGTCAAACGATGGCATTGCTTTCTCCCATTTATTTCGGCGCGGGGCGGCGCGCAAGGCTGCGCGCGACGCACTCGCTATAATCACGGACCGGTGTCATTTTACCGACGCCTTCCCCTTTTGCCCAAAACTCGCGCGGGCTACGTCTTTCGCGCGGGCCGAATCGGGCGCTTGCCAGAACTGCTGATGTCGCAAATCGTTCCACTCCCGTTTATCGCCGATTTCCCGCTGAAACCGCACAACACGTTTGGTTTTGACGTGCGGGCGAAGCTGGCATGCCGTATCGAAAGCGAGGCGCAACTGCTTGCCGCCGTGCGCGATCCACGTGCCGCGGGCCAGAAGCGGCTCATGCTGGGCGGCGGGAGCAACGTCGTGCTGACGGGCGATTTCGACGGCCTGGTGCTGCTGATCGGCTTGCGTGGCCGCACGCTGGTCCGCGAAGACGATGACGCGTGGTACGTCGAGGCGGCTGCCGGCGAGAACTGGCACGAGTTCGTCGCGTGGACGCTTGCAGAGGGCATGCCCGGCCTCGAAAACCTCGCGCTGATTCCGGGCACGGTGGGCGCGGCGCCGATCCAGAACATCGGTGCTTACGGGCTGGAAATGTGCGAGCGCTTCGCGTCGTTGCGCGCGATCGAGCTTGCCACGGGCGAAACCGTCGAACTCGATGCCGATGCATGCCGCTTCGGCTATCGCGACAGCTTCTTCAAGCGGGAAGGGCGCGAGCGCTTCGTGATCGTATCGGTGACGTTCAGGTTGCCGAAAGCCTGGGTGCCGCGCGCAGGTTACGCGGACATCGCACGCGAACTGGCCGCCGTCGGTCTCGGCGATGTCACGCCGACGCCACAAGCCATTTTCGATGCCGTCGTCGCCGTGCGGCGTGCAAAGCTGCCGGATCCGCTCGCGCTGGGTAATGCGGGCAGCTTCTTCAAGAATCCTGTCGTGGACGCGGCACAGTTTGAAGCGTTGCTCGCGAAAGAGCCGGAACTCGTTTCATATCGTCAGGCAGATGGGCGCGTGAAGCTCGCAGCCGGCTGGCTGATCGACCGATGCGGCTGGAAAGGCCGTGCGCTGGGCGCTGCCGGCGTGCATGAGCGGCAGGCTCTGGTACTCGTGAATCGCGGCGGCGCGAGCGGGGCGGAAGTGCTGGCGCTTGCAAACGCGATCCAGCAGGACGTCGCACAGCGCTTCGGTGTGGATCTGGAGGCGGAGCCGGTTTGTCTGTGAGACGACTGTATTCAGCATAAAAAACGCCGGCTCGAAGCCGGCGTTTTCGTTTGATCGCTTTGCTGCGAAGCTCAGTGATTCAGCTTGCCGAGCAGCAGGAATTCCATCAGCGCCTTCTGCACATGCAGACGGTTTTCCGCTTCGTCCCACACGACGCTCTGCGGCCCGTCGATCACTTCCGCGCTCACTTCCTCGCCACGATGTGCGGGCAGGCAGTGCATGAAGAGGGCGTCGCTGTTCGCACGCGACATCATGTCGGCATCGACGCACCAGTCGGCGAACGCCTTCTTGCGCGCTTCGTTTTCGGCCTCGAAACCCATGCTGGTCCAGACGTCCGTGGTGACGAGATCGGCGCCCTTGCAGGCTTCGTTCGGATCGTCGAATTCTTCGAAGAAGGGTGCGCTTTCGTCCGCGACCAGCGCACGGTCGAGCTTGTAGCCCGGCGGCGTGGACAGGCGCAGTTTGAAGCCGAGAATCTGCGCGGCTTCGATCCACGTGTACAGCATGTTGTTCGCATCGCCGACCCACGCGACCGTCTTGCCGCGAATCGGCCCGCGATGCTCGTAGTACGTGAAGATGTCGGCCAGCACCTGGCACGGGTGATACTCGTTCGTCAGACCGTTGATGACGGGTACGCGCGAGTTTTCAGCAAAACGTTGAATGATGTCCTGGCCGAACGTGCGGATCATGATGATGTCGACCATCCGCGAGATCACCTGCGCTGCGTCTTCGATCGGCTCGCCGCGGCCCAGTTGCGTATCGCGCGTGCTCATGAAGACGGCGTGACCGCCGAGCTGGAAAATGCCCGCTTCGAACGACAGGCGCGTGCGCGTCGAGTTTTTCTCGAAGATCATCGCAAGCGTGCGGTCGTGCAGCGGATGATACGTCTCGTAGTTCTTGAACTTGCGCTTCAGGATGCGCGCGCGTTCGAGCACGTACTCGTAGTCTTCCAGCGAGAAATCGTTGAACTGCAGATAGTGGCGGATTTTCTTGGCGGTCATGAAACAAATACGGCGGATTCAGCCGGGCAGAGTTGCCGGACTGGGCCGCCGTTGTTTGTGGTAACTCAGTCCAGCATAAAGGATTTTGAATGTTTTGACGAGTCGGCCAAAAGGTATGTCCCACTTAGCGGAACCTGCAAAGGACTGTTCCAGGGTGCCTGTGTGCGGTGCGGAAAAACCCTTGCTGCGCTATAATCTCAAAGTTTTCTCAAAGCCCGGCGGGCAGGCTCCACGCTTGCAGGACACGGCTTTCGCGCATTCCCAGGCGCTTGCAATCAGCGTCATGTGTGTGTCATCAGAGCTGCTGTCCGAGGTGCCTTCGCTGGCTTGCCGTGGCATGCGAACAGCGTGCTCTCGCTGCTGGTTCGCGTCGCCGCGAGACGTGCTCAAGTAGCGTTTCACACAGCATTTCAGGCAACATCCTTCGCGGGCTCTTTACCGGCAGATCGCTGGGCAGTCACACAGGGTTTCGTACATGGCCGACACACCCCCAACCGAATATTTCATTCAAGGCATCACGTCGAGCGGGCGAAAGTTTCGTCCGAGCGACTGGTCGGAGCGGCTGGCGGGCGTGATGTCGTGTTACGGTCCGGGCGCGAAAGGGCCGAATGCCCGTCTTCAGTATTCTCATTACGTTCGCCCTACGCTGATCGGCGATCTGAAGGTCGTGATTCTGGATTCGCGTTTGCGCGATATCGAGCCGATGGCCTTCGACTTCGTGATGAACTTCGCGAAAGACAACGATCTGCTCGTCACCGAAGCGTGCGAGCTGCCGCCGGAGCATGAGGCGCGCAAGCCCCGGTAAGGCGACGCAAGCCGGTACGAAGACAATAGAACCCGCATCGGCGGGTTTTTTTGCGCCCTGCCGCTTGAGAAGGGGTGAGCGCAGACAACAAAAAAGCCCGCAAAAGCGGGCTTTCATGCGCAGCGGAAACAGGAAGCAGCCCGCGCGAGCGAGCTGCCGGATTCGTAAATTTACTGCGCTGCGGGCGCTTGCAGACCCTTGACGGCTGCAGCGAGGCGGCTCTTATGGCGAGCTGCCTTGTTCTTGTGAACGATTTTCTTGTCGGCAATGATGTCCAGCGTCTTCGCCGATGCCTTGAAGATTTCAGCGGCTTGCGCTGCGTCGCCGGCTTCGATTGCCTTGCGGACAGCCTTGACAGCCGTGCGGTACTTCGAGCGCAGCGCCGAGTTGTGCGAGTTTGCCTTGGCGGCTTGGCGGGCGCGCTTGCGTGCTTGTGCGGTATTAGCCATGACGGTTCCTTATCCTGTTCCTGTTTCCAGTACCTGCTTTCAGATGAAGGGCAGGCGCTGCTTTTAGATCGAACCCTTGAGAGCGATTGCTCAAGGGCGCAAATAGACAAACGAAACTACGTGGAATCCCGCTCGTTTTGGCTCATGTTAAGCGAGGCAGAACGGTTAGCGAGCTTCGAAACCGGCGATTATAGCAACAAAATCAGATACGTGGCAACCGCTGAGCAGGGACGCGTTGTACGCAAGCTGGCGCGAGCAATACGGTGAAAGGAAGCCTTTCCAGTACATCCAAGCCGCAGAGGCCCGGTCTGACGAGACATTTCCTCACAAATTCGTGCCCAAATCGAACGTCTTTGCTGCAAATCGGTCCCAAACGCTTCGAATTGCCACGAATCGTGCCCCTGACATGCTGAGCGCCCTGGACGCACCCGTATAATAAGCGCCCCATGAATCTATTCCGAGCCCTGCTGACGGTCAGCGGCTTCACGTTGCTTTCGCGCGTGACCGGACTGGCCCGCGAGACCCTGATCGCCCGCGCGTTTGGCGCCAGCCAATACACCGACGCGTTCTACGTCGCCTTCCGCATTCCGAACCTGCTGCGCCGCATCTCTGCCGAAGGCGCGTTCTCGCAGGCCTTCGTTCCGATCCTCGCCGAGTTCAAGAACCAGCAGGGCCATGACGCGACCAAGGCGCTGGTCGATGCCACATCGACCGTGCTCGCCTGGGCGCTCGCCGTGCTGTCGCTACTTGGCGTAGCGGGCGCGACGTGGGTCGTGCTGGTGGTCGCGTCGGGCCTGCGCAGCGACGGCCAGGCGTTCACGCTCGCCGTGTCGATGACGCGGATCATGTTTCCTTACATTGTGTTTATCTCGCTGACGTCGCTGGCGTCGGGCGTGCTGAACACGTACAAGAACTTCTCGTTGCCCGCGTTCGCGCCCGTGCTGCTGAACGTCGCGTTCATCATCGCGGCCGTGTTCGTCGCGCCGCTGATGAAGGTGCCCGTGTACGCATTGGCGTGGGCCGTGATCGCGGGCGGCATCGCGCAGTTCATCGTGCAGTTGCCGGGACTCAAGAAGATCGACATGATCCCGCGCATCGGGCTGAATCCGGTCAAGGCGCTGGCGCACCGCGGCGTGAAACGCGTGCTCGCGAAGATGGTGCCGGCCATGTTCGCCGTTTCCGTCGCGCAGATCAGCCTGATCATCAACACGAATATCGCGTCGCATATCGGGCCGGGCGCCGTGTCGTGGATCAACTACGCCGACCGCCTGATGGAATTCCCGACCGCGCTGCTCGGCGTCGCGCTCGGCACGATCCTGCTGCCGAGCCTGTCGAAAGCACACGTCGACGCCGACCCGCACGAATATTCATCGCTGCTCGACTGGGGCTTGCGCGTGACCTTTCTGCTCGCCGCGCCGAGCGCCGTCGCGTTGTTCTTCTTCGCCGAGCCGCTTACAGCGACGCTGTTCCACTACGGCAAGTTCGACGGCAATGCTGTCGTAATGGTGGGGCGCGCGCTGACCGCGTACGGCATCGGGCTGATCGGCATCATCCTGATCAAGATCCTCGCGCCGGGTTTCTACGCGAAGCAGGACATCAAGACGCCGGTGAAGATCGGCATTTTCGTGCTGGTCATCACGCAGCTTAGCAACTACGTATTCGTGCCGATCTTCTCGCACGCGGGCCTCACGCTGTCGATCGGGCTTGGCGCCTGCGTGAACGCGTTGTGCCTGTTCATCGGTTTGCGGCGGCGCGGCATCTATATGCCGTCGCGTGGCTGGTCGGTGTTTTTCGTGCAACTGATCGGCGCGTGCCTGGTGCTGTCGGGCGTGATGCACTGGTTCGCAATCAGCTTCGACTGGATCGGCATGCACGCCGAACCGGTACGGCGCATGGCCTTGCTCGCCGCGTCCCTCGTGCTGTTCGCGGCGCTATATTTCGGTATGCTCTGGCTGATGGGGTTCAAATACGCGTATTTCAGAAGGCGAGTGAAGTGATCACGATGACCCGGGTTCTCGATTATTTCAGTGCGCTCGTCGCCGAGGACGATGGGCTTCCGCTCACGGAAGCGGCGCTGTCGCTCGCGCAGGACGCCTACCCTGATCTCGATCTGCAATCCGTGCTCGCCGAGATCGATGAGCTTACGCTGCGTGTCAAGCGCCGCATTCCGGACGACGCCGATATTCAACAGCGCGTCGGCATTCTGAATCGTTACTTCTTTCGCGAGCTGGGTTTCGCCGCGAACGTCAACGATTATTACGACCCGGACAATAGCCATCTGAACATGGTGCTCAAGCGCCGCCGCGGCATTCCGATTTCGCTGGCGGTGCTGTATCTGGAGATGGCGTCGCAGGTGGACATTCCCGTACGCGGCGTGTCGTTCCCGGGGCACTTTCTGCTGCGCGTCACGTTGCCGGAAGGCGACGCGATGATCGACCCGACTACGGGCCGTCCGCTATCGGAAGCCGAGATGGTCGAGATGCTCGAGCCGTACGTGGCAAAGGCGGGTGAATCGATCAGCCGCGCGCTGCGAATGCTGCTGCAACCGGCAACACGCCGCGAGATCGTCGCGCGCATGCTGCGCAATCTGAAGGCGACGTATCTGCAGACCGAACGCTGGCAGCGCCTGCTTGCCGTGCAGCAGCGTCTCGTGATCCTGCTGCCGGAGAGCATCGAAGAAGTGCGCGATCGCGGCTTCGCGTATGCGCGGCTCGATTACCTGCGGCCTGCGCTCGAAGATCTCGAACGTTATCTTGGCGACCGTCCTGATGCCGACGATGCGACCGTCGTCGAATCGCAATTGCACGAGTTGCGGCAGCGCACGCAACATGACGATCACGATTGATCGTTTCGAAGCTTCGCTTCAGATAAAAACGCCTGCGTAGATCACTACGCAGGCGTTTTTCATTTCGGCGTGCCGGCAGACGAATGCGCTTACTTCGGCTGCATGCGGATCGCGCCGTCGAGACGGATCACTTCGCCGTTGAGCATCGGGTTATCGAAGATCTGCTTGACGAGCATTGCATATTCGTCCGGCTTGCCGAGGCGCGGCGGGAACGGCACCATCGCGCCGAGCGCATCCTGCACTTCCTGCGGCATGCCAAGCAGCATCGGCGTTTCGAAGATGCCGGGTGCAATCGTCATCACGCGGATTGCGTTGCGCGACAGATCGCGCGCGATCGGCAACGTCATGCCGGCAACGCCTGCTTTCGATGCCGCATAAGCCGCCTGTCCGATCTGCCCGTCGAAGGCGGCGACGGAGGCCGTATTGACGATTACGCCGCGCTCGCCGAGTGCGTTCGGTTCGAGCTTCGCCATTTCGGCGGCGGCGAGACGGATCATGTTGAAGGTGCCGACGAGGTTGATCGACACCGTGCGTGCAAACGAGTGCAGGGGATGCGGGCCGTCCTTGCCGACGGTCTTCATCGCCGGCGCGACGCCCGCGCAATTCACGAGACCGCGCAAGTTGCCGAGCTTCGTCGCGGCTTCGACGGCGAGTGCGCCATCGTCTTCGCGGCTCACGTCGCATTTGACGAACACGCCGCCGAGTTCCTGCGCGAGTGCCGTGCCGGCGTCGTGGTTCAGGTCCGCGAGCACGACCTTGCCGCCGTGCTGCGCGAAGAGGCGGGCCGTTGCCGCGCCGAGTCCGGACGCGCCGCCCGTGACGAGGAACACGTTGTCCTTGATATCCATGTCTTCTCCTTGATTGGACGCGTGAATCGCATCGTTGGAATAGTTGTCGCTGAATGATTTTAACGGCTCGGTCTCATGCGTCAAACCGGGCAGGGCGCAACGCAGAGCGCGCCCGTATCGTTGGTCGATGCATGCCGCTCAGTGCTCCGAATGAACACCCGGCCGCAACGTCGAAAGCATCGCGCCAAATAAAAAACCCGCCGTGAAAGGCGGGTTTTCATGTGCTGCATGCGGATACGCTTGCTTACTTCAGCGCGTCGAACACGCGTGCACGAATTTCATCGACCGAGCCGAGGCCCGAGATGCGGCGGTATTGCGGCGCCTTCAGCGGCGTCGATGCATCGCCGTTCTGCGCCCAGCCGTTGTAGTAATCGATCAGCGGCTTGGTCTGCGACACATACACATCGAGACGCTTCTTCACCGTCTCTTCCTTGTCGTCGTCGCGCTGGATCAGCGGCTCACCCGTGATGTCGTCGATACCTTCGACCTTCGGCGGATTGAACTTGACGTGATACGTGCGGCCCGAAGCCGGATGCATGCGACGCCCGCTCATACGCGTGATGATCTCGTCGAACGGAACATCGATTTCGAGCACGAAATCGATGGCGACGCCTGCCTGCTTCATCGCTTCCGCTTGCGGAATGGTGCGCGGGAAACCGTCGAACAGATAGCCGTTGTCGCAGTCGCAATCTTGCAGACGCTCTTTCACGAGATTGATGATGAGTTCATCCGTGACGAGTTCGCCCGCATCCATGTAGCGCTTGGCTTCGATGCCGAGCGGTGTGCCCGCCTTCACCGCCGCACGCAGCATGTCGCCCGTCGAGATTTGCGGAATGCCGAACTTTTCCTTGATGAAGTTGGCCTGGGTGCCCTTGCCCGCGCCAGGAGCGCCCAACAGGATCAAACGCATTTGATATCTCCAGATCTATGTCAATTCTGTCTGGCGTGCCGCGTTGCATTGGATGCATGCCGCGATCGACGCTCTTGATTCTTGGTTGCCGCTGTCAGGCCGGGCAGCTTTTCGCTGCCAGCTTCGCGCTGCACGTCGTGAACGGCGCTGCAAAGCAAACGGCAAAACAGGCGGATTAAAAAACGGGCGAATGATGATATCGATCAAGGCGCATCGATACCGGGTGAATCGCGCGAACGATCGATTATGCCATGGCTTTTTACGCTGGCGACCCGAAAAACGCCTGTACACGGGCCAGATCGTCAGGTGTGTCGACGCCCGGCAGCGGCGCGTCGTGCGTGACGAGCACGGCGATGCGCTCGCCGTGCCACATTGCACGCAACTGTTCGAGCGCTTCGGCCTGCTCGATCGGCGAGATCGACAGACTCGGGTAAGTACGGAGGAACTTCGCACGATACGCATACAGCCCAATATGCCGGTAGACAGCAGCGGGTGCAGGCGGAGCGGGCATCTGCGCGACATTCGGCCAGTGCGGCTGGTAAGCGTCGCGAGCCCATGGAATCGGCGCGCGCGAGAAGTACAGCGCTACGCCGCGCGCATCCAGCACGACCTTGACGACGTTCGGATTGAACACTTCCGCCGGCTCTTGGATGGGATGCGCGGCTGTGGCGATCGCAGCGCCTTGCGTCGCCGCGAGGTGCGACGCTACGCCGCGCACCAGCGCAGGATCGATCAAAGGCTCATCGCCTTGCACGTTGACGACGATGGTGTCGTCGGCCCAGCCGTAATGTGCGGCGACTTCCGCGAGACGGTCGGTACCCGACGGATGATCGGCGCGCGTCATCATCGCGTCGATACCATGTGCGCGCGCGACGTCGAACACGGATTGCGCGTCGGTGGCGACCAGCACCTGCTGCGCGCCCGATTCGAGCGCGCGTTCCGCTACGCGCACGACCATCGGCTTGCCGCCGATATCGGCGAGCGGCTTGTTCGGCAGACGCGTCGATGCGAGCCGCGCCGGCACGACGGCGATGAAGGGCGGAGTGGACTGGGTGTGGTTCATCGGAAACGTGACGTCAGGCAGTACGAGGGCCGAGAGAAACGCGCCGCCTTCACGGCGGCGCGATGTGCGGATCCAGTCGAGGGCGCGTCTGCATCGCGCGAACGATGCGTGATCACGCGCATACGCTCAGGCAGCCGGGTCAGGCAACCGAGCCGGGATTGAGATCGACAGGCGTGCCTTCGACCGTTTGCCGCGCTTCGTCGACCAGCATCACGGGAATGCCGTCGCGGATCGGATACGCGAGCTTGTCTGCGTTGCAGATCAACTCCTGAGCGGCGCGGTCGTAGCTGAGCGGGCCCTTGCAGATCGGGCATACGAGAATTTCAAGCAGGCGAGCGTCCACGGACTTTCTCCACAACGAGTGCAATGAGGCGATGATCGAGCGTGGCTTCGACGGGGACGACCCAGAGCCGCGCGTCATGCCAGGACCCCAATTTTACCGCATCCTTTTCGGTGATCAGGATCGCGTCGGCGTCCACGTCGACGAATGGATTCGTGCTGAACGCGTAATGATCGGGCAGTGCGCGCGTCTGCGGCGAGAGGCCCGCCGCGCGCAGCGTCGCAAAGAAGCGCTCGGGTGCGCCGATGCCCGCTGCCGCGAGCACGCGCTCGCCGGCGAACTGCGCGAGCGGACGGCGCAGGCGCGGATTGTCGAGATGCCATGCATCGCCGGGCGCCAGCTCGAGCGAGAAGGTGTTCGGCCAAGGCGGCAGCGCGCGGTCATACGGATTGTTGATCAGCGTCGCATCGCGCTTGCGCGAGAGCGGTTCGCGCAACGGACCAGCCGGCAGCAGAAAGCCATTGCCGCCCAACCGGTGATCGAACACGACGATCTCCGCATCGCGCTCCAGCCGATAGTGCTGCAACCCGTCGTCGCTGACGATCACATCGACATCGCGATGTGTCTTGCACAGCGCTTCGGCCGCCGCGACGCGATCGGGGCACACGAACACGGGCGCGCCCGTGCGGCGGGCGATCAGCAGCGGCTCGTCGCCGGCCTGGGAGGCCTTCGAGGTCGGCGTGACAAGTGTGGGCAGTGTGACCTTCGCGCCATCACCCCGCGACACCACGCCCGGCGTGAAACCCGCGCTGCGCAGCGCCTGCACCAGCGCGATCACGGGCGGCGTCTTGCCGGTGCCGCCGACAGTCACGTTACCCACCACGACCACCGGCACGCGAATTCGCACCGACTTCAGCCAGCCAGCCTTGAACGCTGCGCGGCGCGCCAGCGCGACCGCGCCGAATACGCACGCGAGCGGCGTCAGCGCCCACGCGATCGGGCCGCGCTGTTGCCACTCGCGCGTGATGCGCGCTTCGAGGCTGGAAGCGCGTTCGCTCATCGGCAGGTGGCGGCCGGCTTGCGCGGCGCGTCAGTCAGGACGGACAGGGCGAACATCGGCAGCTATCTCCGGGGAGGTCGGTTGCACCGACGGTTGTGAAAGACCACGCGAACCACGCAACGCGGACAACGGCGAAACGGCGAAATTGCGAAAAGGACAGCAGACGGAACCAGAATGCGCGGCGAAAACTGCTGGCTCACACACTTTCGTCATGACCGACAGATTCCGCCAGAACCCGGCACTCTAGCGCGCGGGCGGCGTGGCCTGCAAGTCTGAAAGGCGTCGACGCGCGGGTCGCACGCGGTCGATGCTTTATCCATAGCCTGTGGATAACTTTGTGGAGAACGTGCCTTGCAATTTGTCGGAAAGGCCGCCGCACAAGCATCTGCTCGGTGGTCGGGAACTTTTTGATGATAAAAAACGCATATAAATCAATGGGTTAAATGGTTTTAAGTGGGCTCTGGAGCCGTTTTGAGACAGTCTTCCAGGCTGCTCCCGACATGTGGACACTTTTAACAATCCGGCTAACGGTGTTTAGACCGCACTGGACCTGGCTGGCCGATCGGTCTATCGTCTGTCCGGCCTGTCCACACCATTCCTCGCATGAATTCCGAAAGTCCTTTCTCGTCGTCCGCGGGCGCAGGCGGCGATGCCGTCGTTCCCGTCTCGGTGCTCAACCGTGCAATCGGCACGATGCTCGAACGCTCGTTTCCACTCGTGTGGGTATCCGGCGAAGTGTCGAATTTCACGCGTGCCGCGAGCGGCCACTGGTACTTCTCGATCAAGGACGCCCAGGCGCAGATGCGCTGCGTGATGTTCCGCGGCCGCGCACAGCACGCGGAGTTCACGCCGCGCGAAGGCGACAAGATCGAAGTGCGCGCGCTCGTCACGATGTACGAACCGCGCGGCGAGTTGCAGCTGAATGTCGAAGCCGTGCGCCGTACGGGCCAGGGGCGCCTGTATGAAGCGTTCCTGCGGCTCAAGGCGCAACTCGAAGCCGAAGGCCTGTTCGACCCTGAGCGCAAGCGCGCGTTGCCCGCCCATCCTCGCGCGATCGGCATCGTCACGTCGTTGCAGGCGGCGGCGCTGCGCGACGTGCTGACCACGCTTGCACGGCGTGCGCCGCATATTCCCGTGATCGTGTATCCCGCGCCTGTGCAGGGTGCGGGCGTCAGCGCGAAACTCGCGGCAATGGTCGAGGCGGCCAACCGGCGCCGTGAAGTGGACGTGCTGATCGTGTGCCGTGGCGGTGGTTCGATCGAAGATCTGTGGGCCTTCAATGAAGAAGTGCTGGCGCGCGCGATTGCGTCGAGCGAGGTGCCCGTCGTGAGCGGCGTCGGTCACGAAACCGCCTTCACGATCGCCGCCTTCGCCGCCGACGTTCGCGCGCCAACGCCCACGGGCGCCGCCGAACTCGTCAGCCCGCAGCGCGTGCTGCTGCTGCGCGATCTCGATCAACGGCATGCCGCACTGGCGCGCGGTTTCGGACGCATGATGGAGCGGCGCGCGCAGCAGCTCGACTGGCTCGCGCGCCGTCTCGTCTCGCCGGCTGAACGGCTCGCGCGGCAGCGCACGCATCTGCAGCAATTGAGCGTGCGGCTGGCGTCGGCGGGCGCGCGGCCTGTGCGCGATGCGCGCGGACGTTTTGCGCTCGTGCAGATGCGCTGGGAACGCTGGCGTCCCGATCTGTCGCAGCATCGCGCGCAGGTGAACGGCCTCGCCGAGCGGCTCGAACGCGCATTGTTGCGTCAGCATGAAAGACACGTTGCGCGCGTGGAAACGCTTGCCGCGCGGCTCGACGTGCTGAGTCCGCAACGCACGCTCGAACGCGGCTATGCGGCCTTGCTCGATGCGCAAAGCGGGCGTGCAGTGCGTGCGCCATCGGCATTGAAACCGGGCCGCCGCATGACCGTTCACCTCGCCGAAGGCTCGGCGGATATCGCGTTGTCGGATGTGCAGCCGCGTCTTACAGATGGTTTTTGAAAGCGGTTTGCCACAGTACTTTTGACCTTCGTATGACAGCTGAAACGATGCTGCGCGAGCATTAATTACGCTGCCCGCGCAGCGCGTTTTTGCAATGAAGGCCATAAAGGGCTTGCGTTTGCGGGGTTATTCCAACTCGCCTACAATCGAGTGCTCCCGCAGCGTTATCCGCAGACTCCCCATAAACAGATACAGATAGAAAGGAATAGCACCATGGAACATACGCTCCCGCCGCTGCCGTTCGCAAAGAACGCCCTCGTTCCGCACATGTCGGAAGAGACGCTCGAGTTTCACTACGGCAAGCACCACCAGACCTATGTGACCAACCTGAACAATCTGATCAAGGGCACGGAGTTCGAGAACCTGTCGCTGGAAGAGATCGTCACGAAGTCGTCGGGCGGTATCTTCAACAACTCCGCGCAAATCTGGAATCACACGTTCTTCTGGAACAGCCTGTCGCCGCAAGGTGGCGGTGCACCGAAGGGCGCACTCGCTGACGCGATCAACGCGAAGTGGGGTTCCTTCGACAAATTCAAGGAAGAATTCACGAAGACGGCAGTCGGCACGTTCGGCTCGGGCTGGGCATGGCTCGTGAAGAAGGCAGACGGCTCGCTGGATCTGGTGTCGACCAGCAACGCTGCGACGCCGCTGACGACCGACGCAAAGGCGCTGCTGACGATCGACGTGTGGGAACACGCGTACTACATCGACTACCGCAACGCACGTCCGAAGTTCGTCGAAGCATTCTGGAACATCGCAAACTGGGACTTCGCGGAAAAGAACTTCGCGTAAGTCTTTGCTCGATCCGGTAAGCGTCTGACATTACCGGAAAGTGCAGCAGCAATAGAAAAGCCCTCCATCGTGAGGGCTTTTTCTTTTTGTCTTTCCGAATCGCACGTACTCGTTCCAATTAATTCGGCATCCATAATAAAAATCAATCGCTGATTTCACTCGAGCCCATGAGCTTTCGCTGACACGCACGGCCCGCTCTTTTCGCCACCCGTCCGGGGTGGTCCTGTCCGCTATCCGCCAGGGCTTACTACGATCACGGGGCACTCTGCCGCCCTGATTGACACAGCCCGATATCAAGGTCGCGCCGATACGTCAGGCGGGCCGCATTTCAATGGAGACACACGCGCATGGGCGTTTTGAACGGAATCAGAGTGCTGGAATTCGAGGCGATAGGACCGGGCCCGTTCGGCGCGATGCTGCTCGCCGACATGGGCGCTGACGTGCTGCGTATCGACAGGCCGGCCGCACCCGACGATCTCGGGCCGAAAACCAACGGCAAGCGCATCGACATCACGGGGCGCGGGCGCCGTTCCATCACGCTCGATCTCAAGCAGCCGGAGTCCGCGGCGGTCGCGCTCGATCTGATGGCGCGCGCCGATGTCGTGATCGAAGGTTATCGGCCGGGCACCATGGAGCGGCTCGGACTCGGGCCGGAAGCAGCGCTCGCCCGCAACCCGAAACTCGTCTACGGACGCATGACGGGCTGGGGACAAACCGGGCCGCTCGCGGCGTGTGCCGGTCACGATCTGAACTATGTCGCGCTATCGGGCGTGCTGTCGGGCATTGGCCGCGACAACGGGCCACCCGCAGTGCCGCTGAATCTTGTCGGCGATTACGGCGGAGGCGGCATGCTGCTCGCGCTCGGCGTCGCGTCGGCGTTGCTCGGCGTGCAACGCGGCGGGCCGGGCCAGGTGATCGATGCGGCAATGACGGAAGGCGCCGCCCAACTCGGCGCGGTGGTCTGGGGCTTGATCGCATCGGGCAACTGGCGCGAACAGCGCGCGAGCAATCTGCTCGACGGTGGCGCACCGTGGTACGACAGCTATCGCACGCGTGATGGCCACTACATGGCAGTCGGTGCCGTCGAAGCGCGCTTTTATGCGTTGCTGCTCGACAGACTGGGCCTCGCTGACGCCGGCCTGCCCAAACAGCACGATCGAAGCGGCTGGTCGGTGCTGCGCGAAGCGTTCGCTGCGGCATTCGCTGCGCGAACACGCGACGAATGGTGTGCAGCATTCGAAGGCAGCGATGCGTGCGTCGCGCCGGTACTAGGGTTTTCCGAAGCGCCCGATCACCCACAGCATCGCGCGCGTGGCAGCTTTGTCGAAGTGGCGGGCGTCGTGCAACCCGCGCCCGCGCCGCGTTTTTCCGCGACGCCGTCGCATGTCGGCGGACCTGCGCCGAAGCGCGGGCAGGGCGGTTTGCGCGCATTGCGCGACTGGGGCTTCGACGCCGCCGCGATTCAAGGCATGACGGCGCGCGGGCTCGGCTTCGAGTCCGAAGCATCGGCGAATTAAACCAATAACAGGAGACAGCAGATGAAAGCACTTGTAGCGGTCAAACGCGTGGTGGACTTCAACGTGAAAGTGCGCGTGAAGTCGGACGGTTCGGGCGTCGATCTCGCCAACGTGAAGATGAGCATCAATCCGTTCGACGAGATTGCCGTCGAAGAGGCCGTGCGCCTCAAGGAGCGCGGTGTCGTGAGCGAAGTCGTCGCGGTGTCGTGCGGCGTGACTGCGTGTCAGGAAACGCTGCGCACGGCAATGGCGATCGGCGCGGACCGCGGCATCCTCGTCGAGACGGATGCAGAACTGGAGCCGCTTGCGGTGGCGAAGCTGCTTAAAGCGCTAGTCGACAGGGAGCAGCCGCAACTGGTGTTGTTCGGCAAGCAGGCCATCGATAACGATTGCAACCAGACGGGGCAAATGCTGGCCGCGCTCGCAGGACTGCCGCAAGCCACGTGCGCCAGCAAGATCGAGATTGCCGACAACTGCGCGACCGTGACGCGCGAAATCGACGGTGGACTGGAAACGGTGCGTCTCACGCTGCCCGCTGTCGTCACATCGGACTTGCGCCTGAACGAACCGCGTTACGCGACGTTGCCGAACATCATGAAGGCCAAGAAAAAGCCGCTCGATACCGTGACGCCGTCGCAACTGGGCGTAGACATCTCACCGCGACTGACGGTGTTGGACACTGCAGAGCCGGCGCAACGCAGCGCGGGCGTGAAAGTACCCGACGTGGCCGCGCTGGTCGCGAAACTGAAAACGGAAGCCAAGGTGCTCTGAGGAGACGGACATGAATGAACGTACAAGCGTACTGGTCGTGGCGGAACACGACCATGCATCGATCCGCAGCGCGACGCTGAGCACGGTTGCAGCCGCGTTGCAGTGCGGCGCCGACGTGCATGTGCTGGTGGCAGGACACGGCGTGCAGGATGCGGCGAACGCGGCGGCGCATATAGCGGGTGTATCGCGCGTGGTGGTCGCCGATGCGCCTTGCCTTGCGCAAGGTCTGGCCGAGAACCTGGGCGCGCAGGTCGTGCAAGTCGCCGGGCGCTACAGCCACATCCTGTTCCCGGCGACGAGCATGGGCAAGAACGTCGCGCCGCGCGTCGCGGCTTTACTCGATGTCGCGCAGATTTCAGACATCATGCGCGTGGTGAGTGCCGATACATTCGAGCGTCCGATTTACGCGGGCAACGCGCTTGTGACGGTGCGCTCGCATGATCCTGTGAAAGTGGTGACCGTGCGGGTGACGAACTTCGATGCGGTGTCTGCGCAAGGCGGAAGCGCGCAGATCGAAACAGTCGATGCCGTGAGCGATAGCGGGCTGTCGAGCTTTGTCGGGCGGCAAGTCGCAAAGAGCGAGCGGCCGGAACTGGCCGATGCGCAGATTGTCGTGAGCGGTGGGCGCGCGCTTGGCAGCAGTGAGCGGTTCAATGAAGTGCTGATGCCGTTGGCTGACCGGCTGGGCGCCGCACTTGGAGCAAGCCGTGCAGCCGTCGATGCAGGCTTTGCGCCCAATGACTGGCAGGTCGGGCAGACCGGCAAGATTGTCGCGCCGCAGTTGTACATCGCCTGCGGCATCTCGGGTGCCATTCAACATCTTGCGGGCATGAAGGATTCCAAGGTGATCGTTGCCATCAACAAGGATGCCGAGGCGCCCATTTTCAGCATCGCTGATTATGGCGTCGAGGCTGATCTGTTCAACGCGGTGCCGGAACTGGTGGCCTTGCTATAAGCGGCTACAAGCAAAAAAGGGCGCCTCTCACGTCGAGGCGCCCTAAAAAAGTCCAGCCAGTTCCGGGGTGAAACCAGCCAGACTTCCACGCAACGCAATTACTGCAGATTCCCCGCCACAGCAATGGTCTGACCGGTGATGTAATTCGATTCCGGCGAGCAGAACAGATACACGCCGCCCGCCGCCTCTTCAGGCGTACCGCCGCGTCCCAACGGATTGCGCTGCGCATGCGACTTCAGCATATCGGGGTTCAGGCCCACGCGAATATCGCGGCCATCGATACTCACCGTCGCGCCGGCATGTGCATCGGCGGAAGTCATGCGGGTATGAATGAGGCCAAACGCCACGCAATTGACGTTCACGTTGAAGCGACCCCATTCGCGCGCAAGCGCCCGCGTCATCCCGATCACACCTGCCTTCGCCGACGAATAGTTCATCTGTCCGGCATTGCCGTTCAACGCCGACACCGACGAGATATTCACGATCTTGCGATACACCTCGCGGCCCGCTTCCTTGTCGGCGGCGTGCAGCGCTTTCATGTGCGGATACGCTGCGCGCAGGATGCGAAACGGCGCCGTCATATGGCAATCGATAATCGCGTACCACTGCTCATCGCTCATCTTCTGGATCACGTCGTCCCACGTGTAGCCCGCATTGTTGACGATGATGTCGATGCCCTTGAATGCGCTGAGCGCGGTGCCGACGAAACGCTCCGCGAAGTCCGGCGCGGTCACGTTGCCCACGCAGGCAACGGCCTCCACGCCCATCTTCTTCAAGGCCTCGACCGTTTCGTGCGCGGGATCGGCGTCGAGATCGTTGACCACGATGCGCGCGCCTTCGCTCGCAAACTTCTCGACGATCGCGCGGCCAATGCCGCGTCCCGAACCCGTCACGAGGGCAACCTTGCCGTCAAGCTTTCCCATCTGATGTTCTCCTGTGTATGTCTGATTGCGTCCCTGCGCGGAATCAACGCGCCGGGTCAAAGCGCAAAGTCAAAGCGCGACCACGGCTTCGCCGACCACGCGCGGCTCGCCGTACTGATTGGCGGTCTGGATTTCCAGCTTCACGCGCCGTTCGCCGTCCGCTTCGAACTTGTCGACGACACGGCCCGTGCACGTCACCTGATGCCCGAGGTGCGTGATGCCGACGAAGCGCACGCCGAAGCCGCGCAGTTGCCGCTGATCGACCCATCCCGTAAGCAGACGGCCGAGATAGGCCATCGACAACATACCGTGCGCGAATACGTCCGGCATGCCTGCCTTGCGCGCATAGTCGGTATCGATATGCACGCGGTTGTGATCGCCCGAGGCGCCCGCGAACAGCGCAAGCGTGGTGCGGTTGACGGGTTCGAGCGTGAGTGGCGGCAAGGTGTCGCCGATCTTCACGCTATCGAATGTGAGAGTGCTCATGAACGTTCTCCGTTAGCCGTTGCGATGCACGAGCACGCTGCGCAGATCGGCGACATGCTCGCCGTGCTGGTTCGTCACGCGCGTTTCGCGCACGACGAAATCGAGTGCGCCGTTCTTCTTGTCGTAGATGTCGGCGATGCGGCTTTCGAAGTGCAGCACGTCACCCGCATAGGCGAGGCGGTGATAGGTGAACGACTGCTCGCCGTGCAGGATGCGCGACAACTGGATGCCCAGTTCGTCGCGCCAGCTGGTGTCCGGCTGCTGAAGCTCCAGTGAAAACAGAAATGTAGGCGGCAAGGGCAGCGCGCGATGACCCGCGTCGCGCGCGGCCGCTTCGTCAACATAGCGGCGGCTGGTTTCGCCCGTTGCCTTTGCAAAGAAGCGCAGTTGTCCCGCTTCGGCGACCGCGCGAAACGTCGGCAGCACCTTGCCGATGAACTTTTTGTCGATCATGTCGATTGCTCCGTGACGCTGGCGTTGTGATCTGCGAGACTCAACGCGCGGCCTTGTAGACGGTCACGACGCACGCGCCACCCAGCCCGACGTTGTGCGCGAGCGCGACCTTCGCGCCTTCGACCTGACGCGCTTCCGCCTTGCCGCGCAATTGCTGCGTCAGTTCGAAGCATTGCGCGAGACCCGTTGCGCCCAGTGGATGCCCTTTCGACAGCAGGCCGCCCGACGGATTGACAACCCACTTGCCGCCATAGGTGTTGTCGTCGTCGGCGACGAGTTTTGCGCCTTCGCCTTCCGCGCAGAGACCGAGGCCTTCGTAGGTCAGCAGTTCGTTTTGCGCGAAGCAGTCGTGCAGTTCGATCACGTCGATGTCGTCGGGACCGATGCCCGCCTGCTCATACGCACTCTTCGCGGCAGCGCGCGTCATGTCGAAGCCGACCACGCGGATCATGTCGCGTGCGTCGTAGGTGCTGGGCAGATCGGTGGTGAGCGCCTGGCCCGCGATCGTCACGTCGGTGCGCAGGCCATGTTTGCGTGCGAACTCTTCCGACACGATGATGGCGGCGGCAGCACCGCACGTCGGCGGGCAGGCCATCAGACGCGTGAGCACGCCTTCCCACAGCATCGGCGCGGCCATCACGTCTTCCGTCGAGACGACATTGCGGAACACGGCAAGCGGATTGCGTGCTGCGTGCTGGCTCGCCTTTGCGCGAATCTTCGCGAAGGTTTCGAGCTTCGTGCCGTACTTTTTCATGTGCGCCATGCCCGCGCCCGCGAACTGGCGAATCGCGTTGCTCAGGCCTTCGGGGCGTCCAACGAGTTGATCGGTCATGTCGCGCGCGCGTTCGCGCGCGCTCGGCCGATCGGTCCACACCGACTTGAGCGCGCCCGGCCCCATGAATTCGAAGCCCACAGCAAGCGCACATTCCACGGCGCCGCTCGCCACCGCCTGGCGCGCGAGAAACAGCGCCGACGAACCCGTCGCGCAGTTGTTGTTCACGTTGATGACGGGAATACCCGTCATGCCGACGTGGTACAGCGCTTTCTGGCCGCAGGTGGAATCGCCGTACACATAGCCGGCGAATGCCTGCTGCACCTTGTCATAGCTGACGCCCGCATCGGCGAGCGCATCGCGCACGGCAGTTGCGCCCATCACGTCATAGCTTTCGCTGGTGCCGGGCTTCTTGAACGGAATCATGCCGACGCCGGCGACGAACACATTGCGACTCATGTCACTGCTCCTTGTGAATGCTGAATGGGGTGATCGGTTGATGGACGTGCATCAGAGCTTGCGGGAGATCAGGTCGCGCATGACTTCGCTCGTGCCGCCATAGATGCGCGTGACGCGCGCATCGGCGAACGCGCGGGCCACCGGGTACTCGAGCATGTAGCCGTAACCGCCGTGCAACTGCACCATTTCGTCGAGTGCCTTGCCGAGCGCTTCGGTCGCGTACAGCTTGGCGATGGCGGCTTCTTCCAGCGTCAGGCGGCGGCGTACGTGTTCGCCGAGGTAGTGATCGACGAGCAGGCGCACGGCGGTCGCTTGCGCCTTGATGTCGGCGAGCTTGAACTTGGTGTTCTGGAAATCCCACACGGTCTGATTGAACGCTCGGCGATCCTTCACGTAGTTGATCGTGTGATCGAGGCAGGCTTCGAGCTTGGCGGCCGCGCCGATGGCGATCGACAGGCGCTCTTGCGGCAGTTCCGCCATCAGGTAGGCGAAGCCCTTGCCTTCTTCGCCGAGCAGGTTCGACACGGGCACGCGCACGTTGTCGAAGAAGAGTTCGGCCGTGTCCTGCGCATGCTGGCCGACCTTGTCGAGCTTGCGGCCGCGCCGGAAGCCTGCGCGATCCGCTTCGACCACGATCAGGCTCACGCCTTTCGATCCCGCTGACGGATCGGTCTTGCAGACCATCACGATGAGGTCGGCATTCAGGCCGTTGCTGATGAAGGTCTTGCTGCCGTTGATCACGTATTCGTCGCCGTCGCGGATGGCCGTGGTGCGGATGGCTTTCAGGTCGCTGCCCGTGCCGGGCTCCGTCATGCCGATCGCGAGAATCGCTTCACCGGAGCAGACTTTCGGCAGCCAGCGCTGCTTCTGTTCTTCGTTGCCGATGCGCGCGATATACGGCGCGATGATGTCCGAGTGCACCGAGAAGCCGAGCCCGCTGACGCCCGAACGGTTGACCTCTTCGTTGAGCACGGCAGCGTGACCGAAATCGCCGCCGCCGCCGCCGTATTCCACCGGCAGCGTGAGGCACAGCAGACCTTCGCGGCCCGCCTTGAGCCAGGTCTCGCGATCGACCTTGCCGGCCTTGTCCCATTCGGCCTGCTTCGGCACGCATTCGCGTTCGAGAAAGCGTCGCGCACTCGTGCGCAGCATTTCATGATCGTCACGGAAGACAGTTCTGGTGATTTGCATGACTAAGTATTCCTGTTCGATTGATGTCAATGCCCTTTGCGGGTCGTTATTGTGTGCAGGCGATGTGCACGGCCGGATGAATCTGGAAAAGCTGTTCGACGAGCCCCGCGCGGCGTGCGCGCGTCACCGACTGGTTGACGTAGCCTTTATCGGCGATTTCGTTGGCGTCGATGGAAGGCGGCTCCGTCATCAGCATCAGGCGTTCGATGCGCAGGCTCGAACCGTTGCGCGGCTGCGAGCGCAAACGCGTGGCCAGCGCATCGACGACGACAGGATGCTGCACGAGCGCAGCGGCATCGAGCGACGCGAGTTCCGGAGCGAGCGCCCGGCACGCGGCGACGTTGGGCCACGCGAGTGCGGCGAGGTAATCGTGATCGTGTCCGCAGATCACGGCGTCCGTCACGAGTGGCGCGCAGCATTCGAGCAGCGCGAGACGCACGGCGCCTGTGCGCACCCATGTGCCGTTGGTGAGCTTGAAATCTTCGACGACGCGGCCCGCGAACAACATGCCTTGCGACGGATCGTCGGCGTTCACGAGACGCACTGCGTCGCCTAGCCGGAAGAAGCCTTCTTCGTCGAAGGCGGCCGCCGTCAGTTCCGGATGCGCGACGTAGCCGCCGAACACATGCGGCCCGCGCATGCGGATTTCGTAGCGTGCGTCGCCGCCTTCGAGCGGCACGAGTTTCACTTCGGCGCCAGGCACGGGCGTGCCGATGTTGCCGTTCGCTGCATCGGCGCGTCCGCAATAGGTGCCCATGCCGCTCGTTTCGGTGCACGCGAGCCCGGTGCAGAAGCCGATGCGCTCGCCGACAGTCTGCTCGGCGACACGCTGGATGCGCTGATACACATCGCCAGGCAGGCTCGCGCCGCCGTAGCCGAAGTAGCGAACCTTCGCGAACAGCTTGCACGCGAGTTCCGGGTCGCGTTCGAGCTCGCCCGCCAGCACGCTCCACGCCGACGGCACGCTGGTGAAGATGGTCGGCGACACGTCACGCAGGTTGCGCACCGTGCGTTCGATCATGCCCGGCAGCGGCCGGCCATCGTCGATATGGTGGGCCGCGCCGAACTGGATCGAGCGGCCGAGGTTCAGCACGCCGCCGAGGCCGTGGTGCCACGGCAACCAGTCGAGGAAGACGGGCTCACAGTCGCGCAGCCAGCCGAGGTTGTCCGCGTAGTACGCAGCGACCGCGCGGAAATTGCCATACGTCAGCGACACGCCTTTCGGCGTACCCGTGGAGCCGGAGGTGAAGAGCACGCGCGCGATGTCGTCGGCACGGATGGCCGCATGCGCTTGCGCGACGCGCGCGACCTGTTGCGGCGTGAGGTCGTCGACTATCAGGTCGGCCCACGAGAGCACGCCGGTCCGGATGCCTTGCACGGCGATGACAGGCGTAGTGGCCGAAGCGAGTGCGGCCAGTGCGCGTTCGCAGGTTCCCGCGTCCTGCACGAACAGCGCGGCGGGCGGCACGAGCGACGCAACGCCGCTCAGTCGCGCGAAGTCTTTGCTGAGGGTTGAGTAGGCGGGCGAGACGGGCGCGGCGGGCACGCCGACGTATTCGGCGGCAAGCAGCAGCACGGCCTGTTCGATGGAATTGCCGGACAGCAGCATCAGTGGCTGGTCCTGTCCGAGTCCGAGATCCAGCAGCGCAGCGCCGATGATCTGCACCTGCCGCCACAGTTCGGCCCAACTGAGGGTGCGCCATTCGCCGCGTGCGTCGCGTTCGCGGAAGGCGGGCAGATGGCCGCGACGTGCGGCCCATGCGGGAATGAAGTCGGCGAAGCTCTGCTCTGCGATATCGGGCGGCAAGGTGGCCGAGCGCAGGATCAGCGTGCCGTCGGCGCGCTGTTCGACCAATGTGCGTCGCTCGGGAATGGGAACGGGACGATAGGACGTTGCCGCCGGTTGAGTCGGGGTGACCGTCGTCATGAGGTCTTGTCTCCTGTGTCGGCTGGCGTGGCGCCTGGATTCTCTGGCGCGTCACGCTGGCCGCATGCAACCTGGTTGCCGGATCGCGTGATGCGCGTTGCGCGTCCGCGTTTTGTAGTGAATGCCTGCGCGTCGATCCGCGCCAGGCCTGTATCAAAGAATAGTGGCAGACACTACACGTCAAACCACCCGGTCCGGGTGGCGGGGTTGCCTGGCCGAAGAGGGCGACGCGCATACCGCGTTTCGTTGTTCCATCACCTTACTCCCCGACACGAAAAGATCCACGCACACCTGCGCAATGTCATTGCGCCTCCGAAAGAAATCTTCCAGCAAACCGCGACTGCGTTGCGTTTCGCGCCGCTATACGCCGCGCGCCGGTCCGGGTATTCCCGTTCCCACTCCATTCGGGTGGGCGGCGCCTTCATACGCCCCTGCAACCATGACTGCGCAACAAGCCATCGAGGACGTCATTGCTTCGGTTTGCCAGGTAATGCCAACCCCTTCGACGACCGGATACAACGACCGGCATTGGCGCGAATGTGCAGCAACAGGTCCGCAAGCGTGCGGAGATAAAACTGAGGAGACAGTGCATGCGTTTGATCAGTAAAGGGGTGCTGGGCGCTACCCTGGCGTTGGCCGCGGGCGGAGCATCGGCGCAATCGAGCGTGACGCTCTACGGCGTGGTCGACGTGTTCGGCCAGTACCTGAACAGCGGCGCGGGGACCAAAAGCGGGCCGGGCTCGGCCTACGTGCGCGGCGCCAGTTCGTTTTCGGAACGCAGCGGCGGCTCGGCGGGTTCGCAGTTCGGCTTGAGAGGTGTCGAGGATCTGGGAGGCGGGCTGAAGGCGGCGTTCACCGTCGAAAACGGCTTCAACGCCAACAACGGCGCGTTCTTCGCCGATACGACCTCGCTGTTCTATCGTCAGGCGTGGGTCGGGCTGAAGCACGACGATTACGGCCAGCTGACCTTTGGTCGTCAATATCAGCCGAGCTTCTGGGCCGTCTATCCAACCGATCCGTTCCGCGGTAACGAAGTGCTGTCGCCTATCGCAGCCGCTGACCTCGCCGGCGCACGCGATCGCGCGACGCTCGCCACGCAGTACGTGTCGGGCCGTCAGAGCAACTCGGTCATGTATCAGTCGCCGGAAATGTGGGGCATGAAGCTCTACGCGATGTACGCGTTCCCGGTGACGGTGACGCAGCCGATTCCATCGACGTCGGGCAACATGTTCGATATCGCGCTGACCTACCAGGGCGCCGGGCTGTACGCCGCGCTCGCCTACCAGTTCCAGCATGGCGGACAGGAGACGGCGTCGCTCGGTCAGACGCCTGCCGGTACGCCGCTGCCGGCCAGCACGTTCAATCTGGTTTCGACGGAGCACTACACGGGCGCGCTGGGATACCGCTTCGGTATCGTCAACCTGCAGTTCAACTATGCGTACAACAAGGTCAAGACGCCGGCTAGCAATCAGGTCGTGACAGTGCCGGGCGTCGGGCCGGTGGGCGCGCTGGCGTCGCTGGTGCATCCGTACAGCATCATGGAACTGGGCACGACGATCCAGGCGACGTCCGCCGACGTGATCGAAGTCGCGGGCATCTACCGCAGCGTGCGCGGCGTCGACGACAACACGCTCGGCATTCAGGTCGGCGCCGAGCACAGCCTGTCGAAGCGCACGAGCATCTACATGCGCGCGGGCTACATGAAGAACAACGGCATCGCCAACATGAGCTGGCCGGGCGTATCCGCCGCCGATGGTTCGAAGCAGATTCTCGGCGTGGCTGGGATGACGCATCGGTTCTGACGAGACGTGCCGCTTTGCGGCACGTCATTCGCAGACAACGCGTGACGTGCAAAAGTAAAAACGGGAGATGACGCATCACGTCATCTCCCGTTTGACTTTGCGGTGCTTGCGGATCAGGCCGTCACCGATTTGCACTCGAGATATTCCGCCCGCCCTTCCACGCCATATTCGCGTCCGTTCCCCGACGTCTTGTAGCCGCCGAACGGCACAGTGACATCGAGCATCGCGCCGTTGATGCGCACGGAGCCGGCACGCAGTTTCGTGGCGATGCGCCGCGCGCGATCCACATCGCCCGATGCGACGTAGGCGGCGAGACCGTAGTCGCTGTCGTTGGCCATGGCGATGGCGCCCGCTTCATCGTCATAAGGCAGGATGCACAGCACCGGGCCGAAGATCTCCTCGCGCGCGATCTTCATGTGCGTGCGCACGTCGGCGAACACCGTCGGCTTCGTGTAGAAGCCACGTTCGAGTCCCACCGGACGGCCAGAGCCGCCCGCCACAACACGCGCCCCTTCCTCGATACCCATGCCGATCATGCGCTGCACCTTGTCGAACTGCGCGCGATTCGCGAGCGGCCCCATCTTCGTCGCCTCGTTCGACGGATCGCCGACGGGGATCGCATTCGCGACAGCCGCGGCAATCGCCACCGCTTCGTCATAGCGCGCGCGGCACCAGCATGCGGGTCGGCGCGATGCAGGTCTGCCCGGAGTTCGCCATGCATTGCGCGACACCCGTGGTGACGGCGGCTTGCAGATCGGCATCGTCGAGAATCAGGAGCGGCGACTTGCCGCCCAGTTCCTGTGCGACGCGCTTGACGGTCGGCGCAGCGCTGATGGCCACTTCGACGCCCGCGCGCGTCGAGCCGGTGATCGACACCATATCGACCTGCGCGTGCGACGACAGCCGCGCGCCCACCTCGCGGCCTTCGCCGAAAATCATGTTGAACACGCCGGGCGGCGTGCCCGCCGCGTGCATGATTTCCGCGAAGATCATGGCGTCGAACGGCGCGAGTTCGGAGGGCTTGAGCACGACGGTGCAGCCGGCCGCAAGCGCGGGCGCCACCTTCGCGACGATCTGGTTCAGCGGCCAGTTCCACGGCGTGATCAGCGCGGCGACGCCGATCGCTTCGCGGCGCACGACGCTCTTGCCACGCACGCTTTCGAACTCGAAGTTGCGCAGGGTTTCGATGGTCGCCTGCAGATGCGCGAGTCCGATCGGCGCCTGCAAGGTCTTGCACAACGTAACGGGTGCGCCGATTTCCTCGCAGACCGCTTGGGCCAGTTCGCCGAGTCGATCGCGATAGCAGGCGGCAATCCGTTCGAGTAGCGCAATGCGCGTTTCGCGCGAGCTGTCGGACCACGCTGGAAACGCGGCGCGCGCTGCGGCGACGGCGCGATCGGCATCGTGTGCGCTGCCGAGCATCAACTGGCCGATGGGCAGTTCCGTCGACGGACTCACGATGTCCATCGGCTTGCCGCCTTCGTGTGGCGCGATCCATTCGCCGTCGATATAAAACCGGTTGAGCGTTTTCATCTGCTGTTCTCCATGTGCCTTCAAAACGGGCGATCGCCGATGATGGTCGCGCGCATCATGTGGCGCACGGCGGGGAAGTAGTCTTGCACCGCGTAGTGCTGACATGAGCGGTTGTCCCAGAACGCGATCGTGTTGGGTTGCCAGCGCAGACGCACCTGATATTCGGGCGCCTGAGCCTGGCGGAACAGGTACTGCAGCAATTCCATTTCCGCGAGCTTGAAGTCGAAGCCGAAGCGGTAGCGCGGCACGGTGTGATGGCCATAGTTCGTGATATGCGTCGTGAAGGCCTCGTTCACGTAGAGAATCTTTTCGCCGGTTTCGGGGTGCGTGCGCACGACAGGGTGAAGCGCGGGCGGATATTTCTTGCGCATTTCGTCGTGCTGCTCTTCCGGCACGACGATGCCGAACAGCGGCAGAAACTCGTGCGCCGCTTTCAGCTTGCCGATCAGCGACTTGATCTCGTCGGGCAGGTTTTCATAGGCGGCGACCATGTTGATCCAGATCGTGTCGCCGCCCACGTCGGGACATTGCACGCAGCGCAGGATCGAACCCATCGACGGCACGTCGCGCCACGACACGTCGCTGTGATAGAGGTTTTCGCGGCCGCGCTTCGTGTCGTTGCGGCCAAGCAGCACGAGTTCGGGATGCTCGGGGTGATGCGGAAACGCGGGATGAATTTCCAGCTCGCCGAAACGCCGCGCAAACGCGACATGCTGCGCAGGCGTGATGTTCTGGTCGCGGAAGAAGATGACCTTGTGCTTGACCACGGCGCGGCGCAGCGCGTTGCAGGTCGCATCGTCGAGAGGCTCGCGCAGATCGATGCCGCTGATCTCGGCGCCGATGGTGGGCGTGCATCGCGCGACGCTGAATGGCCAGCGCTCGCTGGCTGCTTCCGTATGAACCGTGCTGGAAGGCTGAACGGTTGCCTGCATGTAACGTCTCCTTGCTTGCTATGGACAGCGCGCGGTCTTGCTGGCCGCGCGTCTGGATGTCGGGGAAGGGTCGGGCCGGTCCGGATCACGCCGACACAGGCACGATGCGGGCGCTGAGCATGCGGTTCGAACGCGCGGGATGCAGCCAGCGCAACGCTGCAAGCGCCGCGACGAACAGCAGCGCCGCGCCGATCAGAAAGCCGTTCTCGAATGCGTGACTGCTCGCCGGACCGGCGTTCTGCACGATGCGTCCCATGATGGCGGGCGCGATGGCTGCGCCGAGACTGGCAACCGCCGTGTAGATCGCGACGATTGCGCCGCGCTGGCTCTCGGGCCCGCCTTCGGCGAGCAGCGCGGGCGCGAGCGGGAAGCAGAGTGTCGGCAGCGCGCCTGCCAGTGCGAACAGCAGCGTCTTGCCGATGGGCGGCAGATCGAGCACGGCGACCGCGACGAACAGCGCGCCCGCCATCATCGCCATCATGCTCAGCAACTGCGCGCGCGCGAAGCGCGTCGACGCGCCGCGCGCCAGCATCCGTTCGGACAGCCAGCTCAGCCCGATATTCAAGGGCGACGCGACGCCGATCACGACGGCAAACCAGCGGCCCGCTGCGATGCCGTCGAAGCCGAGTCCTTTTTCGAGGTAACTCGGCAGCCAGGTCAGGTTCTGGCCGAGCATCCAGTAGGCAGCGAAGCCGAGCAGAAAGATCGACAGGATGGAGGGATCGGTGAGGATGGTCCGATACGGCAGGCGGGCGGGTGTGTTGCTGTCGCGGCGGGATTCATCGGTCGTGCCGGCTTCCGACGCGGCAGCCTGCGGGTTCCGGTCGCGCGACATGTAGAGCCACGCGATGCTCCACACGAAGCCGATGCCGCACAGTGCGAAAAAGTTCATCCGCCATCCCCATGTGCGGGTGACGAGCGGAATGAGCAGGCCGGCGAGCAGCAGCCCGAGCGCTGCGCCCTGACTCACGACGGCGATCGGCAGGCTGCGTTTGTGATCGGGGAACCACTTGCAGATGGCGTGGACCGAGGTCGAGAACGCCGGGCCTTCGGCGGCGCCCAGGATCACACGACAGACGAGGATGCCCATTGCACTGGTGGCGAGCGCCTGCGGCACCTGGATCACGGCCCAGCTCACGCCCATCGCGAGCAGCAGCCAGCGCGCCGACACGCGGTTCGACGCGAAGCCGACCACGATCGTCGAGATCGAGAAGAGCCAGAAGAAGCTGCCCGCGACCACGCCGAATTGAGCGGGTGACAGATGAAGGTCGGCCATCAGCGGCACGGCGACCATGCCGAGCACGACCTTGTCGAGAAAATTGACGGTGTAGAGACCGGTGAGCATGAGCGCCAGGGTCCAGGCCGCGCGCGGCGGCAGGGCAGTGGAATGGTTCATGAGCCACCCCTGACGCAGGTCTGCCAGATGAGCATGTTGTCTCCTTGATTTGTCGTGCACGCCGCCGGGCCGGGCAAAGCAGGTGGCAGCGTAGTGACGGCCACAGTACGGCGGCCGTCGTTTGCCCAGCACCACCCAAATCAGGTGGGAATGGACAAGCCCGTAGCGACGGGCTTTGGGTGCTGGTTGCGGACGAAGCGTCTACCCAAGCAGGGGGGTGTTCGCGCCTGGTGGCGTCCTTATCGTCGGCAGATCACGACATAACGAATGGAGACGGGAAGCCGTGTCGAACGAAACGCTTCTGAATGACGCGCTCGCGGGTCCGCGCGAGTCGATGGAATATGACGTGGTGATAGTGGGTGGCGGGCCTGCGGGGCTGTCGGCCGCTATCCGGCTGAAGCAGCG
>NZ_QBUY01000005.1 GCF_003121405.1 Paraburkholderia sp. C35
GGCTTCCTCGCGGGGAGGCCGTCTCGTGGGCTCGGATATGTGTATATGAGACAGTGTCGGACCGCAGCCTCGTTCTACACGACGCTGAAAACCTCCTATACACGCGCCTGAACGAAGCGGGGAATGTCATGAGTTTGCATGATTCACTGGTGTTGATCGACGGCACGCAGTATTCGAACTGGAATCGCCAGATTTTCGAGGAAATGCGCGCAGGTGGCGTCACGGCCGTCAACGCGACGATTGTGTACTGGGAGAATGCCCGCGAAACACTGTCGCGCCTCGCCGAATGGAACGCGCGTTTCGAGCGATACCCGGATCTGATCATGCGCGCCCGCACGATGGACGATGTCCTCGAAGCGAAACGCGTGGGTAAAGTCGCGATCCTGTTCGGCCTGCAGAATTGCTCGCCGATCGAGGACGACATCGGTCTGGTCGAAGTGTTTCGCGACCTCGGCGTGCGCACGATGCAGTTGACGTACAACAATCAGAGCCTGCTTGCCACGGGCTGCTACGAGTCAACCGATAGCGGTATCACACGCTTTGGTCGCGCGGTGATCGCGGAGATGAATCGCGTCGGCATGATCGTCGATATGTCGCACAGCGCCGAGCAATCGACGCTCGAAGCGATCGCGCTCTCCACCCGGCCCATCGTGATCAGTCATGCGAATCCATCGTTCTTTCATGCAGCGAAGCGCAACAAGTCGGATGACGTGTTGCGTGCGCTTGCTGAAAGCGGCGGCCTGATCGGTTTCAGTCTTTACCCGTTTCATCTGAAGAACGGCAGCCGCTGCACATCGGGCGATTTCACCGACATGGTGGCGCGCGCCGTGGATCTGATCGGTATCGATCATGTCGGCATCGGCAGTGACCTGTGTCAGGCGCAACCGTATGCCGTGCTCGAGTGGATGCGCAACGGACGCTGGAGCAAAGAAACCGACTACGGCGAAGGCAGCGCCGCGAACGCGGCCTGGCCCGAGCCTGTCAGCTGGTTCGGCTCGAACGCGGACTTCCCGAATCTCACGGCAGCACTCAGCCACGCCGGATTCGCCGACGCCGAAGTCGCAAAGATCATGGGCGGCAACTGGATGCGCATTCTGCGAGACAGCGACCACGGCCGCTAGTGGCCGCGCGCGCACAAGACTATATTCATCCCTGGAGGAGACATGGAAATACAGACCACGCCGGATCTCGCCGCGACGCGAGAGCAGCCGGCCACACACAAGGGACGCATCGACTGGTCCATCTTTCTCATCAGCGGCGGCTTTTTCGTGCTGTTTCTGGTGGCGGCGCTTGTCAACCTGTCGTGGTTGTCGACGCTGGTCGATACCGTGTTCGGCTGGGCGACGCGTGGCTTCGGCCTCTACTGGCAGGTGCTGATGCTGGCAACGTTCGTGATCAGTCTCGGGAGCGCGTTTTCGAAGCTGGGGCGTGTGCGGCTAGGCGGGCGCAACCAGGTGCCGTCGAACTCGACGTTCAACTGGGTCGTCGTCATCATGTGCGCGCTGCTCGCGGGTGGCGGTGCAGTCTGGGCCGCCGCCGAACCGCTGATGCACTTCACCAGCCCGCCGCCGTTTTTCGGCGCGGCGCCGCGCACGGAAGCGGCGGGTGTCGCTGCGCTTGCGCAATGGTTTCTGCACTGGGGTTTTCTTGCGTGGGCTGTGCTCGGCAGCCTGCTCGCCATCGTGCTGATGCATCTGCATTTCGACAAAGGCCTGCCGCTCGCGCCGCGTACGCTGCTGTATCCGCTGTTCGGCCAGCGTGCGCTGAAAGGTCCCATTGCCGCAATCGCGGATGCGACCTCGATCATCGCGGTCGCCGCCGGCACGATTGGACCGATCGGATTTCTTGGGCTGCAGATTGCCTACGTGTTGCATTCGGTCTGGCACATGCCCGACACGATCGTCACGCAGGCGCTCGTCATTCTCGCTGTGACCGCGATCTTCACGACGGCTTGCATTGCAGGGCTGGAAGGCTTGCGTTTCGTTTGCAAGATCCATGTGTGGCTGATGCTGGGTCTGGCTGCGTATCTTTACGTGTGCGGTCCGACCGGCTTTCTGACGAGCGTGTTCTTCCAGGCCTTCGCGACACATCTGGTCGACTTCGTGCAGACGGCCATGTATCGCGACGACAGCAAGTGGCTCAATGCATGGACGCTCTTCTATTGGGGTTGGTTCATCGGCTACGCGCCGATCATGGCGATCTACGTCGCGAAGGTCTCGCGTGGACGCACGATCCGCGAGCTGGTTGTGTTGCTGTCGATTGCCGCGCCCATCATCACGATGTTGTGGTTCACGCTGGTGGGCGGTGCGGGCATCGGCATCGAACTGGCGTCGCCGGGCAAGGTCATCGCGCATGGCACCTTGCCGGAGGCACTGCTGCTCGGCGTCGCGCAGGCAATGCCGCTGCGCAATCTGATTTCGGCGCTGTTCCTGTTCCTCAGCTTTTTCTCGGTCGTGACGAATGCGGGCTCGATGGCCTACACGATCGCGATGGCTATCACGGGTGATCGCGGTGAGCCGAAACATTGGCTCAAGATCTTCTGGGCTGTCGGCATGGGACTGGTCGGTGCCGTGCTGATCACGATGGGCTCTGGCGGCGTCAGTGCGTTGCAGTCATTCATCGTCATTACGGCTGTGCCCGTTTCGATTCTGATTTTGCCCTCGCTGTGGGACGCAGTGCGGATTGCGCGCACGATGGCCGCCGAACAGGGAGTGCAATGATGGATGCCGAAGTCATGCTCAACAATGTGAAGGACCAAACGCAGACAGAGGCGCGCGACACTCGCCTCACGCTGCGCAGCGCCGATCGCACGAATCGTACGGAATATCTCGGCGCGATGCATGGGACGCGGCTCAGCTTCGTGCGCTCACTCGTGAGACGGATGGCCCGCGATAGCTGGCGCATCCGCATCGCGCAGATGGAACTCGACGATAACGGCTACGGCTTTTGCGTCTATTCGATCGAGGCATACGGCGAGCGCTACAGCCAGGTGATCTTTTCGCAGCATCTCGATGCCGCCGATCGTACGGATCGCGTGATTGCGCAAAAGTGGGACATTACCTCGGCGCTCGTCTGCGGTGTGCCGCAGGCTGCCGACCTCGAGCAGTTGCGTGCGAACGTGCCATTGCAGGAAGCAGGCCGGTTGGGCGCCAACGATGTCGTGCTGTGCCGCGCGAACAAGAGCGTGCGCAACTTCGACTATGTCGTGAACTGCCTCGCGGACGGCAAGCAGCCGGACCCCGCGATCTTCGAGCGCGTCGGTTACCTGATCCGCACTACAGCGGTGTATGGCAACGGCAAGTTCGGTATCGCCGACTATCCGAGGCTCATGGACAGTCAGGCGTTCCGCTCGGGTTTTTCGGCGCAGATGTGCGCCGTGTTCTTGCTGCGCGATTTCAGCGTGCGCCTCGCAGAACATATCGCCACGCGGCGCAATCCACGCACGGCAGTGAAGCTGGCACGCAGCTATCGACGCTACCTCGGCGTTGGCAACGCTACGGGCCTGGGCATGGCGCCGTTTCTGGTGCGTCACCCTGTGCTGCTCGATCAGTGGATGCGCGGACGCGAGACGGCCCTTGCACGTGTGCTGAACGTCGAGCACGCCGACGCGGCTACGTTCGGGCGCGCAGGCAATCTGCTCGCACGTGCCGCGCGCCACATCGCCCAGGTGCACACCGATCATCCGCGCGAAGCGGCTCGGAACAGGCAGATTCTGGGTGAGGTGCCTCGCATCGAACAGGCGTTGCAGCGCGAAGCTGCGACGTGTGCCGCTTATCCGTGGCGCACGCTGCTGGCACACACGGAAAAAGATGTGTCGAGTGCGACGCAGGAGGTGCTGGTTTCAGTGCTGCTGGAACTGTATCCGGATCTCGTCGATTCGATCGACTGTGGCGGGCCTGTCGACGAATCGCTCAGCCTCGATTCCGACATGGACGTTGGCGACCTGCGCGAGCTGGTTGAACGCGACTATCGATGGGCGCTCACAGGTCCCGCTGCACATCGCGATGACGACCATTTCTTCTGGTATCGATCCGCAGAGAAAGAGGAGCCGCGTCTGGGCGTGCGAGCGGAAGAGCCCGGAGCCGAACTCGAGATGCCGCTCGATATCGCGCGTCAGGTGTGCCGTCTTCACGATTCGCTGAGGTCTTACGAAGACAGCGATGCAAGTGTCGCCGCGTTTGTTTGCGCATATCCGCAGCATCGCGCAATCGTGCGTCGGGTGCAGACCCTTGCGGGCAATGCGTATGGCGAAATTCGCGAAAACCTGCTCGCGCGGGACACGCTGCCCATCGATCTCATGCGCGCCAAGCTCGCGATGTTCGGCGCCAGCAAGTTCGATCCCAAGTCGAACCTGTGGGTACGCGTGACGCTGTTCCAGGGAGCGCCGATGCTCGACGATCTGGCGCCCGACATGATCGACGACTGGATTTTTCCGTGTGTCCCGAATGGGAACGAAACAGGGAACTGACAAACATGAAGATGGCGATGAACGAACTGGCCGCACTGTGCCGGGCGGCGCTCGAAGGGAGCGGCTGGCAGCAGGGCGACTACGAGGATGCGGCGGACGCGGCAGTCTGGCTTCAGGCAGTCGGGTTCGAGGGCGTGGAGGCATTGAACGGGCTGCTCGGCGCTGCGCCCGGCGAGCGTTATGCCGTGCAAGGCGGACTGGATAGAAACCCCGAGTTCGAACGGGCACGGGGGCTGGTAGGCTGCCTGCTCGCATTTGAACTGGCGTGGGCACAGGCGAGCCGTGACGGTGTCGGCATCGTACGTGTCGAGCAGGCCCTCGCACCGCGCCTCGCGCTTCATGGGCTCAGGATGATGAGCGCGCGTGGACGCCGCTTCGACCTCTCGTGGCATGAGGCAGGTTGTCAGCACTTCGCGACCACCACGGGACATGATGCGTTTCCGTCATATCTCGGTTGTGTCGCTGGTGGAAAGCCGGACGGGACAGATATCGTGGTGTGCTGCCGCACGAACGATGCCTTGCCGCCTGCTTTCGATATCGTCAAAGATCTCCGTGATGAGGTCAGCCCGGCTGAGTTCGAAGCGCGTTATTACGAAACGCTCTGGCGTGGCGTCGAACTAGACGACGCGCAGCTTGCGCGTCTTGGCGAATGGAAAAACCGGGTACTCGTGGAAGCGACGGCGGCCTCGCGTGCACACGGCGCAGGAGGGCAGGACGATGGCTTTTGAGCGCGACACGAATACGGAGAGGTCGGTTGTGCCGATCCGGACAGGACTGCCGCAAAGCGAAAAATCGCTATTCGAATGGGCCGTGGCGGCCAACGGCATGCTGTACACAGCGCAGATTCCAGTTGGAGCCGATGGCGCGGTTGTCGGCGGTGGCATCGAGGCTCAGGTAAAGCAGGTTTTTGCCAATCTCTTTCAGACACTCGCTGCCGCAGGGTCATCCGCACAGGACGTAGCGCAGGTGCTGATCTACGTCACCGATCGTGCATGGCTGCCGATTGTGAATACAGCTTGGCTCGCTAATTTCGACAAGCCTTTTCCGAATCGCGCGTCGTTCGTGGTGGCGGGACTTGCACGGGAGGAAATGCTCGTTGAGCTAGTGGCTTATGCATCCGTTCGATGAGGGTGTGTAGGGAGGGTTGAGCAATTGCAAGCGGAAGCGCGCGGATTCGGAACTGATGAGATCCTGTATTTCAGAAGACCGGTGATAGCGCACCTTCTCTGGCTCGCACAATTGTGGCGGACGACACCCATGCCCCGGCCAAACCGAAGCATAAGCCGAGACTGATCGCTCGCGGGGCGCAGCCCTTGCTCGAGGCCCAGTTTGGTGTCGCGGCGGGTGCGACGCTTGCACAACAGAATCGCGAAGACTTCGTGAAAGTACATCGCTACTGGCTAAGTAGCCTCATCGACCGCGGCCTCGGTAACTGTTGAGGAGCCTATATGGATGACGAGGACATATACGTCTGTCCGCTTCGAGAGGTTATAGTCGGAAGGTTCAAGAAATTGGGTGAGTGAAATGTTAAAGAAGTCGATTTGGGCGCTATTCTTTGCATGTGGGATTGCGCATGCTAAAGACGCAATGGTCTCATGTGACGGTTCATACCAGGCAAGCGTTTCCCGGCTCGGCGTTCTGACAATCGAAGGGAAGAGTGGCGACTCCGAGACCGTGAAAATTGGCCATCGTGTTGATGGAGGAAAGTTTAGTCACGATGATATATATCTGGTTTTGTATGGAATGCCGTTTAAGGCGAGTGCGAATTCCCCGCAAGCAAACTACCTGACACTGTACAAGCTGGGAAATGACAAGAAGGTAGTGGTGAAGCAAGCGTACGGAGCGGGAATCTATTCCGCAGATTTCAGTATGGACGGGAAATTCGTGGCGATCACCACACGCCTCGGTGTGGACGTACTCGATATTGAGAAGAGATCGATCGAACGCCATGATCCTGCCTATACCCCGGAATTCTCGCTGCAATCGTGCGATAAAAATTAGACTCGGAAAGGTATGGTTGCCTATCTGGATTAACAGTCCGAATGCTGCGGATAGGTGAGGGTAGTATCGCCTTTGAATCGAGCGGATGATTCATGATGATAAAACGTACGATGTTCGTGGCGAGCATCTAATTGCTCGTGAATGATCCAGGCCGGTCCGTCTGGCGCGTCCAGTCATGCAGGTTGCTGACTGACTGCCTTGCCGCAGAACTCGCATTAGCCGACTGACAGCATCGAGTCAGGACGCTGTCGACACGCCTCTAAAAGATCCGATGATCCGTACGCGCGATCTAAACCCTGGGCGCGCGGAGTCCACGTGCAGAATCCCACGTCATGCAATGTCAGCCGTCTCCAGCCGGTCGACATGCAATGCCTTAATTCCACGCTAAGTCTCGCTCCCTAATCTCCAACCTGTAGTAGCGCGCTACTCAACCAATCTGGCGCTACGCAGACACTGGAGATCAGTAGATGGACACCCCGCTTAAACGCTTCTTCTGCCTCGGCTGCGGCTTCTCATATGACGAGGCGCTCGGCTTGCCTGAGCACGGCGTTCCGCCCGGAACCCGCTGGGCCGACCTTCCCGACGACTGGTGCTGTCCCGACTGCGGGACCCCAAAGAGCAAGTTCGAAATGGTCGAAATCGGCTACGCCCAAGGCGCGCCTCATCTGGCGCAGAACGCCTGACTACCAGTTAAAGGAACCCAAGAAATGGCACAGCAATTCGTCATTCGCGCCAACGAGCGCAACCATGCCATCGACCGTTCAGAGGGTCGGAATGCTGCGTATGTATCCGGGCGTAAGCCGAACTACGTCAGCCGCGAGTCGAGCTTTAATTTTCATGATTTTCAGAGCGGGCGCCCCGGCTTTGGTGCAATCCGCGTATTCGGCGATGAAATTTTCCACGGGGAAGGCTGCGGCTACAACATGCATCCTCACCATAACTTCGTCATTTGCGCCTTCGTGCTTGAAGGCGAACTGACCCACATCAACACCGCCGGACGTGGCGTGGTCGACCAGCTTCGTCAAGGCGACTATTACGTCTTTTCCGCCGGCTCAGGCGGCAAGCATTCCGAACTGAGCATCGGTGAGGAAGACATGCATGCCATTTATCTCTGGTTGATGCCGAACAAGCTTTACCTGCCGACGACTTATCACCGGGCTCACTTCGACTTCCGCCGACGCCGCAACCGCATCGTGCAACTGATCGGCGATAGCGACGACGCCTTGCCAGTCCCTCAGGATGTACGCGTTTCACGTCTCGTCACGGATCGCGACGGCACGTACACGTACACGCCGCGCAGTGTCGACCATGGCACGTATGTGTTCGTGAAAGAAGGCCAGGTACGGTGTGGAGACGTGACGCTTGGACCGAAGGACAGTTTGGGTATTAGTGGCGTCGAGAACTTCGAATGTGTCGTCGCGGACACCAGCGATGTGTTTTTTGTGGAGACCGTGCTGATCAACGAAGAAGCTCGGGTCGAAGCACGGAAGCAGGAATACGCCGCTTACCTCTGAGGAGCGGATTCTGTTGAAGCCTTTAAAACTGTAGGAGAGAACGATGCCTGTTATGAATGTACGCTACGCGGTGGGAAGCCTCGACGCTGCCAGTAAAGCGGTGTTGGCCAATCGGTTGACAGAGGTTCTGATTCAGATGGAAGGGGGTGCCAACACGCCCGGCGGTCGCGATTTTGCCTGGGTGCGTTTCGACGAATCCGCGCGGGACGACTTCTGGATCGGAGGGCAGTCGAACGTCGGTGCGGAGATTGGCCCCACGTTCCTGGTCGATGTCACGATTCCAGAAGGATATATGAACCGCACGCACAAAAACGAAGTGCATTCGTGGGTCGCCTCTGCCATCTCGGAAGCCACTGGTCACGCCGCATCTGATGTTCCTCTCCTGACGGTCATCACTGAGGTACCCGAGGGCAACTGGTCGACCCGTGGTGTGCCAATCAGCCTCGAAACGACGGCCGTTGTGGTCGGCCTGCCATCTGATGGTGAGCGCCTGCGATGGTCGCGGAAGTATTTTGAAGCGAAGGCACGCGCACTTGCAGCGGCAGATTACCCGTCGGACATGGGCGGTTTGTTGCCATCGATGTCGGGAGATGTACGGAAGACCTAGGCGTTTCTTTATCAGGTACACGATCTGAAAACAATCGTGGCAGAAGTATCGGGTTGTGGCGAGCGCGGCGCTGCGCTCGCTGTTGTGTCAGCATCTGGGCGTGGCCTGAGCGGCTTGCGCCTGGATTTGCACTGAGCACGATCATGGCGATTCATGCTCGGACTCCAGAATCTCAACGTGCTCACCGGATGATCGCGCCGCGTTGCGATATTCCCTCGGCGAGTGTCCGGTTGCTCGCTTGAAAGCGTTACTGAACGCACTTTCTGACGCATAGCCAATTGATTCTGCAATGACTGCAACTGGCGTCGCGCCATCCCGTAACGCGCGCTCCGCGAGACGCATGCGCCATTCTGCGAGATAGGTCAGAGCGGGCAAGCCGGCCGTGGTTTTGAAGCGCACTGCGAAGGTGGTGCGTGACATCGCGCACGCGTCGGCCAGCTCTTCAAGGCGCCAGTTGCGCGCGGGTTCACCGTGCATCAAGCTCAGCGCCGGCGCGAGGCGCGGGTCGCTCATCGCGCGGAACCAGCCAGCGGACAGCACCGCGTCGGACTCCATGTGCGCGCGCAGAATCTGGATGAACAGCAACTGCGCCAGATGTGCGGTCGCTAGCTGCGCGCCGGGTTGGGTATCGGTGCGTTCTGCAACGAGTTCGGCGAGCAGCCACCGGAACGTGGTGGCTTGTGCGCGCGACGCATCGATTCTGATCCACGGCGGAAGGACATTCGCCAGCAACTGGCCGCTCGCGGCATCCAGCAGAACATGTCCGCCGATATACGCGAAGTCCTGGCCGTCGCCGATTCGTACGGGCGACTTTCCGGCGCCCGAGAAGAGGCTCATCGCATCGACGGGAACAAGATCTGGTTCGCTCGACACGACGAACGGTCGCGGCATGGTCATCAGCCCGACATCGCCCTCGGCGAAGCGGATGGGTTCGGCTTCGCCCTCAATGTTGACCCAGCAATGGCCGCGCACAATGGCAAAAAACTTGATCCTGGTGGGCGCTGGAAAGCGGATGGCCCACGGGCCGCTCGCGGAAAAGCCGCCCGTCACGAGGGACTGGGCGCTGGTCAGCCTAAGAATGTCGGACAAGGGATCAGCGTTCATTTTCGTACTATTGCGCAACTAAGTCGCACTTTCAAGCATTCTGCGTACGCCCGCGTGCCGTTAATCTGATCGAACTTCAACACAAGGAAAGATCGATTTCATGAACGGCGAATTGGTTTTGGTGACCGGCGGCACTGGCTTCATTGCGCAGCATTGCATTCTGGCGCTGCTTGAGCGCGGCTATCGCGTGCGGACGACGGTTCGCTCGCTTGCGCGGGAAAAAGAGGTGCGCGCGCAGTTGCGGGTCGGCGGAAATGTCGCGGACGATCGCCTTTCGTTCGTCGAGGCCGATCTGTCCGACGACGCCCGCTGGCATGACGCGATGTCGGGCTGCGTGTACGTATTGCACGGCGCATCGCCCACGCCATCGGGTGAACAGGTCAACGAAGACGACTGGGTTCGACCCGCAGTCGAAGGCAACCTGCGTGTGCTGCGTGCCGCGCGCGATGCGGGTGTGCGTCGGGTGGTACTGACGTCCGCGTTCGGGGCGATCGGCATGGGACATCCGCCCGAATACCGGCGTCCTTTCGATGAAACGGACTGGAGCGATCTGACGGGCAATGTCGCGCCGTATCAGAAATCGAAAACGCTGTCGGAGCGGGCCGCGTGGGACTTTATCAAGCGTGAGGGCCACAGGCTGGAGCTGTCGGCGGTGAACCCCGTGGCAGTGCTCGGCCCAGTGCTAGGCGCGGATTTCTCGCATTCCACGCGCATCATCAAAAGCCTGCTGGATGGGCAGCCGGGATGCGTAAACATTAACTCGTGTTTCGTCGATGTCCGCGACGTCGCCGATCTGCATCTGTTGGCAATGACCGATCCCGCCGCTAACGGCGAGCGGTTTCTCGCGACAGCTGACGCGAGCCTGCGGATGATCGATGTCGCGAGGATACTGCGAGACAGGCTCGGCGCGGTAGCGGGCAAGGTACCGACCAACGTCTTGCCGGACGAGCAGGTCCGCAAGCATCCCGGTATGAAGTCGATCGCGCCTTTGCTCGGCATCGACATGAATGCAACGAGTGCAAAAGCTATCCGCCTGCTAGGCTGGAAGCCGCGTTCAAGCGAAGAAGCCATCATCGCGAGTGCGGAGAGTTTCCTGCGGCTCGGCTTGCTCGACCAGCAAGCGTAAATCGCATCGCGAGCGGTATTTCGCTCACGATGCTAACCATGATGCCGGCCAGCACAGATCAGCTATCTCTCCTACCATTGCATGAGGCAGCCGCCTTCCGGAGAGCAGCGGTGGAAAGCATTGCAGAGTGGCTGGCATCACTCGGCTTGTCTGAGTATGCACAGCTCTTTGTCGAAAACGGTATCGATCGGTCGGTCCTTCGCGATCTCACCGATCAGGATCTGAAGGATCTCGGCGTCCTGCTCGGGCATCGCCGCAAGATGCTGCGCGCCATCGCCGAACGTGGCGACGGCGCTCTCGCACTATCTCCGGTTGGCGCGTCGCCTGTGCCTCGTGATGATGCAGACCGCCGTCAGATCACCGTCATGTTTTGCGATCTGGTCGGTTCGACTGCGCTGTCTACGCGGCTCGATCCAGAGGATTTACGGCAGATCATCAGCGCTTATTACCGCGGTTGCGCCGACATCATTACCACGGCGGGCGGCTTCATCGCAAAGTATCTGGGCGATGGCGTACTGGCCTACTTTGGTTACCCGCAGGCGCACGAGGACGACGCGGAACGGGCGGTGCGCGCGGGTCTGACGCTTGTGCGCCCGATCGGCAAACCCGATTCCGGGTTGCACGAGAGCTTGCGCGTGCGGATCGGGGTCGCTACGGGTGTCGTGGTAGTGGGTGATCTCGTCGGCGAAGGCGCGGCCTTGGAGCATGGCGTTGTCGGCGACACACCTAATCTCGCTGCACGGCTACAGACCCTGGCTGAGCCAGGAACCGTGGTGATTTCTGCCAGCACGCAGCGGCTGACGGCCGGGCTGTTTGACTACCGTGACATGGGCTTTGCCACCGCCAAGGGTTTTGACGAACCCGTGCGGGTCTGGCAAGTGCTCGGCCCTAGCGAGGTCGAAAGCCGCTTCGAAGCGTTGCACGCGAGCACGTTGACGCCAATTGTCGGGCGCGACGAAGAATTCGGGCTGCTGCTCCACCGATGGCAGCGCGTCAAGAACGGCGAAGGGCAGGTTGTGCTGCTTTCCGGCGAGCCAGGTATCGGGAAATCGCGGCTGACCACTGCTCTCGAAGAGCGGCTCCAGTTCGAGCCACATGAGCGCTTGCGGTACTTCTGCTCGCGTCGCCATGAAGAGAGCGCCTTCTATCCCTTCATCGCCCAGCTCGAGCGGGCGGCTAACTTGCGGCGTGACGATACCGCCGAACAACGTCTCGACAAACTGGAGAAAGTGCTTGCATTGGCCATCGACAATCTGGGCGAGGCCGCAGCGCTGATGGCGGCATTGCTATCGATCTCGACGCAAGATCGATACCCTAACCTCAATCTCACGCCGCAGAAGCAAAAAGAAAAGACGCTGGACGCAATCCGTGCGCAGATCGACGGTCTGGCAACGCGCCAGCCGCTGCTGATTCTGTTCGAAGACGCGCATGGGGCCGATCCCAGTTCACTCGAAGCGTTGGACCGGCTGGTCGATCGTATTGCCACTCTGCCTGTCCTGTTGATCGTCACGTTTCGGCCTCACTTCATCCCGGCGTGGGTTGGTCGCCCAGAGGTGATGCTTCTCACGCTGAATCGTCTGCAGCCTCGGCAGCGCGCGGAAATGATCGGGCGAATCACCGGTGGCAAGGCACTGCCGAAAGAGATCGCTGACCGGATCATCGAGCGAACAGATGGCATACCGCTGTTTGTCGAAGAGCTGACCAAGACCGTGCTGGAGAGCAGCGTACTTCGTGAGCAAAACGGGTGCTACGTCCTCGACGGTCCTCTGCCACCGCGGGCGATCCCGATGACGCTGCACGCATCGCTGATGGCGCGTCTCGATCGGCTGGCTTCGGCTGCACGGGATGTAGTGCAAATCGCCGCTGTAATCGGCCGTCGATTTTCTTATGAGCTCATCAGTGCGGTCGCGTCGATGCCCACGGAGCGCCTCGACGACGCACTGGATCATCTCGTCGGTGCGGAGCTCGTTTTCCAGCACGGGACGCCACCCGATGCGGAATACACCTTCAAGCATGCGCTAGTGCAAGACGCCGCTTACAGTTCGCTGTTACGGGAACGGCGGCAGCAATTGCACGCGCGCATTGCTATCGAGCTCGAAGATCATTTTTCCGACGTAGCGGAGCAACAGCCGGAAATCCTGGCTGAACACTGTGCCCAGGCCGGTTTAACGGAGAAGGCAGCCCGCCTGTGGCGACGCGCGGGTCACAATGCTGCAAAACGCGCCGCGCATCGCGAGGCGTCGGTCTTGTTCGAGAAAGCTCTGACTGCCTATGCGGTTCTGCCGTCTTCGGTCAACACATCTTGCGAAATCATCGACGTCCGATGGGATCTTCATCACTCGCTTTATCCGTTGGGAGAACTGGAACGTGACCGCGCGAATCTCGAGAAGGCGAAGCGACTTGCCGAAGAGTTGGGTGATGAGGTACGGCTATCACGCGTCTTATCGAGGTTGACATATAGTCTCGGCTCGTTAGGCGATCTCGCAGGTGCCGTTGAGGCGGGCGAACGCGCGCTCGCGCTGGCAGAGCGGCAAGGTGACCTTGATGCGAAGGCTCGTGTGACCATGATGCTCGCAAGGTCCCAGTATGGGCGCGGAGACTATGAGCGCGCGGTGGAACATGCGCGACAGGTGCTAACAATCCTCCATGCGCGTCGGCACGGCCCCGATGAGACCTATCTGCAATTCACGCCTGTGACCGCTCGTATCTGGTTGGTGCTGAGTCTTGCCGAACTCGGCCGATTTGACGAGGCCACTGTCTTTGGACAGGAGGCGACCGACATGGCCCGAGGGATGAATGCGCCTGAGGAAATGATTTTTGCCGGTCTCGGTGTCGGCCGGATGCACCTCATTCGAGGGAATCTAGAACTTGCTGTCGAGGCCCTTGAGCCGGCACTGGCTATGTGCAAGGGCGCTGAGTTTCCAATCTATGTTTCCCGGATAGCGTCGAGTCTTGGAACTGCGTATGCGTCGCTCGGTCGGGCAAATGAGGCCCTCTCTCTTTTGGACGAAGCGATTCGTCACGCGGCGGCCAGTAACTTGAAGTTCGGCCAATCCCTGGCGTTTTCGAGTTTCGGCCGAGTGTGCCAACTCGCGGGTCGAGGCGACGAAGCCTTTACTCACGCACACGACGCAGTTGATGTGGCTCGGGCCTGCGGCGAACGAGGCAATGAAGGTTGGGCATGCCACCTGTTGGGCGATCTGGCCTCTGGTGCCAGCGCTAGCTCTACGAGCATCGAGGAAGCTCGCAATCACTATCGCTCGGCGTTGATAGTTGCCCACGAGCTTGGAATGCGTCCGTTGCAGGCGCAGTGCCTGTATGGGCTATCTCGACTGGAAGAGATGACCGGAAACGAATCATTGGCCAGGCAGAATGCAGCAGACGCGGGCTCGCTTTACCAGGAAATGGGTATGAAACAACGGCTTGGGTAAAGTCCGTTTTGCCTCGCAGCGATCATTCTCGCGGAGCCATTCCATCGAGAAGCCGCCATAGACTGACTCTGCAGACTCAAACGCAATTTCGGTCGGCACTCTGCACGGCCCGCTTTCCGGCTACAAAAAAATTCGAAAGCCAGATTGATGCGATGCACGCCTATCCAGCACCTCGGGATTCAGGATGCTCGGCGGTCGACCCGCACGTGGGCCGATATCGAGCGCCGCAAGCAGGTTATCGACAGCGTGGTTGGCGTTCGCGCGACGCGTTGCGATTGTCGCGCTGCCAGTGTGCGGCGTCATCACGAGGTTTGGGGCGCGATGCAGTTCCGGATGCACCGCCGGCTCGTTTTCGAAGACATCGAGTCCAGCGGCAGCGATTGTGCCCGCAACAAGTGCCTGTGCCAGTGCGGCGTCGTCGATGATGCCACCGCGTGCGATATTGACGAGCGTAGCCGAGCGTTTCATCCGGGCGAGCTGCGGGGCGCCGATCAGATGGTGCGCCTGCGCGCTGTACGGCAGCGCCAGGATGACGTGATCCGCTTCGCCGAGTAGCGTGTCGAGCGGCACATGACTCGCCCGGGTTTGTTTCTCCACTGCGGGCGCGAGCCGCGTCCGGTTGTAGTACCGCACGTTCATGTCGAAGCCTGCTGCGCGACGCGCAATCGCCTGACCGATGCGTCCCATACCGACGATCCCCAACGTCGATCGGTGCAGGTCCATGCCAAGCATCAGGTCATACGCGAAACCGCGCCACGCGCCGGAGCGCACCAACTGGTCACTCTCGATCATGCGTCGCGAAGCGGCGATCAGCAGACCCCATGCGAGATCGGCGACGCTTTCGTTCGACAGATCTGGCGCATTCGTCGCGATGATGGATGCGCGCGTCATGGCAGGAAGATCGAAGTTGTCGTAACCAACCGATGCATTGCTCACCGCCCGCAAATGTGGCGCACTGTTGATCAGAGCCTGATCGATGCGATCGGTGCCTAGCAATAACGCACCCGTTTTGTCAGCCATCCGGCGTCGCAACTCATCGGGTCCAAATGGAACGTCGCCCTCGTTGTATTCGATGTCGAAGTGCGACTTGAGCCGTTCGACGACGTCTGGAAAGGTCGCGCGTGGAACCAGGACTTTGTGCTTCATGGGGTTGAGCTCGCTTCAGGTCACATCCAATAGCTGCCACTCTAGGAGATTCGGTTTCAAGTGAATAGTAGGTGCTGGGTTGCATCAGTATCAATTTAAGGTTGATACTGACTACCTCGCGCGACCGTTATGCTCGTGCTCCCACAGTAGACATGCACCATGCCTATCAACGACTTCAAGGCCATCGCGACGTTCGCGAAGGCTGTGGAACTCGGCAGCATCCGGCAGGCGGCGCTCGCCCAGGGCGTCACGCCTCAGGCGGCCAGTCAGACCATCGCGCAACTGGAGCAGCGTCTCGGGGTTCGACTGTTGAACCGGACGACACGCGGCCTTTCCCCGACTGAGGAAGGGCAGCGCTTGCTGGAAAACTCGCTACCTGCTCTGGCAGCACTCGACAGGGCGTTGATACTGGCGCAGGAGTCGAAGGACGAGATCGCAGGTCCGCTGCGCATCGTTGGGCCGAAATCCTCGTTCGGTGCGATCCTCATGCCGCTGCTCGACGAATTCTGTCGCGCGCATCCTGGCATTCAGCCTGACGTGCAGCTCGATGACGCTATCGGCAATTGGGTGCTGGATCGTGTCGATGTGGGCTTCCGGTTCGGCGCGTCGGCCAGCGAAGGCGTGATCGGCCGCCAGTTATTTCCGATCCAGATGATCGTGTGTGCAACACCCGGCTATCTCAAGGCGTATGGGACGCCATCGACACTCGACGATCTCGCGACGCATCGCTGCAGCGTGTTTCGGCATCCGGTGACCGGCAAGGTTTCGCCCTGGTATCTGACTGTGGACGGCAAGCTTGAACATCGGCAGATGCCGCCTGCGTTTGCGACGAATGATACGGATCTGGAAGCGCAGGCTGTGCTCGCGGGACAGGCCATCGGTCAACTCGCCAATTTTCTGGCGGCGTCCCATATCCGGGCAGGGCGACTGGTGCCAGTTCTTCTGCAGCATGTCAGCGCGCACACGGGCTTGCATCTCTACTATGGAAGCCGAAGCGCCATGCCCAGGCGAGTCAGAGCGTTTCTCGATCTTGCAATCGCCCGGTTGCAGGATTGCAGTGACTACGTGCTCGCTCACAAAGAGCTCGCGCAGTTTGAATCACGATCGAAGCGGCCCCGTCGCACACGGTAGTGTGTTCCGCGCCGCTGTGCATGAATCTGTTGCGTGTCGTCGGAACCACTGATTTAAACTTAAAGCTGATTGGTTTCCGCACCAGCACGTCCGACAATCGCAACGAGTGCTGAATGCAACTTGCTGTTCGTCGCCAATACGCCGTCGCCGGACCAGCCGAATGCTTCATTGCGTAGATCCGATACTGTGCCGCCGGCCTCGCGGATCAGCAATGCACCGGCAAGCCAGTCGGCGGCATCGTCGCCAGTTTCGAAATAGGCGTCGAGTCGCCCTGCAGCGACATAGGCCAGTTGCAACGAGGTTGCGGCCATTGGACGAACGACGAACACTTCTCTCGCCACCGATCCAAACAGCGCGATCGCCGCTTCCTGGGCTGGTGGACCGATCTGTATGCGCGGCGCGACGGCTGTACCAACGACAGCGGCCTGCAATTCCGCCTTCGGCGAAACGTGGAGGCTGCGGCCATTGAGCGTTGAACCTTCGCCGCGAACCGCGACGAACAGTTCATCCATCGCAGGATCGAATACGACTGAGAAAACAGTCTCGCCACGATGCACGAGGGAAAGCGATGCAGACCACAACGGCAAGCCCTGCAGATAGTGGTAAGCGCCGTCGATGGGATCGTAGAGCCAGTAGGAACTATCAGCGTGATCGGGTCGATCCTCCTCGTCGTTCCAACCGATCTCCGGGTACTTTTCATGCAATGCGTGCCGCAATTGCTGCGTCGCTTCTGCACTGATGCGGGTCACCTGCCCGATCAGTTGCGCAATAGACGCGTCCTGAGCGCCCGAAGGTTGCGTAGACGCGATTTGCAGTGTGATGGTGCGAACGAGGTCGGCACAGGCTCGATAGTCGATCTTCATTCTTTTTTCACTTCCCAGGAAGTTGATCGCGGTCAGTATAGCGAGGGTGGTATCGATACGCTGATGTCGGGTCAGACTGACGGCTTAAGACGCCGTGCGCGGCGGAAGCAACGTGATGCCGAATTGCGTTGCGGCATCGCGCATGCGTACCTTGTCTGCGTCGGTTGGAATACGTGCTTCGACGGGACCGGTCTGCGCATCGGCGCAAGTATCGACGAAGCGTTCAAAGCCGGCAGGCGTGCAGATTACGAGGTAGTGTGCGGTCTGTCCGGTACGATTGATGATCTGATGCTCGGTGCCGCGCGGCAAGACGAGCATGCTACCAGGACGCAAGCATTGCGGTGCGCCGTCGACGATCACTTCGAGTTCACCGTCGAGCATGTGCAGCGTTTCGTCTTCATGCTGATGCCGATGCATCGGTGATGCGCGTCCAGCGGGTGAGAACAGTTCGAGCATGCAATACGCGTTACCCGTCTGATCGCCGGAGACGAGCAGACGAGTCCGCGAGCCGCCGAAGTCATATTCGACGGGCTTGTCATTCAGGACGAACACAGCGGATTCTCCAGATAGTTCAAAAGGCTCAAGCGTTCGCTTGATGGTTCGACTGTACGCGACGTGGGTTGAAAATTTGCCGGCAGCCATGCCGTCTCTTTGATGACAGTTTGTCGGGAATCACGCGATGAAGAATCTCACCCAGTTCGTCAACTTTTCGGCTGTCGCGCGACACGGCAGCTTCGCGCAGGCGGCGCGAGAGTTGGGACTTGCGCCGTCGTCAGTGGCCAAGAGCGTGGCGCGGCTCGAGAACGAGTCAGGCGCGCGACTGTTCCATCGGACCACTCGCTCGGTGACGCTCACGGAAGAGGGGCGGCGTCTCTACGAAAAGGCCGCGCGGCGGCTGCAGGAGATCGAGGCGCTCGATCGCGGATCGGGCGGAGGCGACGACGAGCCGGCTGGCGTGCTGCGGAGCGGAGCGCCCATCGGATACGGCGGACGTGTCGTGCTGCCCGCGATGACGCAGTTGCGGGAGCGCTATCCGTCGCTCGATATCGATCTGCGGTTGTCGGATGAGCGCGTCAACCTGCTGGACGATGGACTGGATGCCGTGGTCCGCTTCGGCGAACTCGACGATTCGACACTGATCGCGCGTCAGATCGACCAGCAGCCGCTCGTGCTGTGCGCAAGCCCGCGCTATCTCGCGCGTCGAGCGCCCATCGGCGCCGTGAAGGATCTGGCGCAGCACTCGCTGATCGCGTTCCGCATGCCGACGACGGGGCGCGAGCGACCATTCGAGTTCATCGAGAACGGCAGCAAGGTCGTCTTTACACCTGACGCGCGCATGTCGATCAGCCATGGTGAATCGTTAGCGGAAGCCGCGGCGCTCGGCGCCGGATTGGCGCAGGTGCCGGCATTTTTCGCGCGCCCGCGATTCGCGGACGGCACGCTCGTCGAAGTATTGCCGCATTGCCGGCCTGAACCGCTGACGGTCAATCTCATCACGCCAGGTTCGAGGGTGCGGCCGGCGAGGGTGCGAGCGCTGATCGATGCGATCACAACCTACGTCGAACAGGCGAACGCGGGTTGAACGGGTTCGCGATCGCGAGTTTTAGTGGGCCATTCTGATCGACGGCTGCGCGCGTTACTTCGGCCACCGCCACGTGGGATCGGAGAGATGATCGGCGAAGTAATCGGACAGCGCGGCCACCTTCGCGGGGCGCGCACGCGCTGACGGCGTCACGAAGTAGAGACCGCCTTTCGTCAGCGACCAGTCGGTCAGAAGCGCTTCGAGACGCCCATCGGCCAGATACTCGCCGGCGATAAATTCGGGCAGTTCGGCGATCGCCAGGCCATCGAGCAGCGTGGGCAACAGCGCATCGGAATTCGTCCCGCGCACCGGACCACTCGGCATCACGGGTTCTTCCTCGCCCGCGTCGATCGTGAAACGCCACACATCGCTACGCGCGCGATACGCATACGAGAGACACGGCCGATCTGCCAGTTCGCGTGGCTGCGCGGGCCGGCCTTCGCGCCGCAGATAGTCCGGCGAGGCCACCACGAATTGCGTCACGGCACACAGCCGCCGCGCCACCAGCGACGAATCGGGCAACGCGGCAATGCGTAACGCCGCATCGAAACCATCGGCGACCAGATCAACCGGCGCATCCGACAGATGCAGGTCGATCGACACCTCGGGATAGGCGCGAAAGAAGCCCGGCAGCAGCGGCGCAACCCAGCGCAGCCCAAACGACATCGGCACGGCGAGGCGCACCATGCCGCGCGGCTGCACCGACATCTCGCGCGCCGCACTCTCCGCTTCCTCGGCCTGCCGGTAGAGCTCGCTGGCTTTCTCGCAGATCGTGCGGCCAAACTCGGTGAGCGACAGCTGCCGCGACGTCCGGTTGAAAAGCCGTGCGCCCAGCCGATCTTCCAGGCGGGCCACGCCGCGCGACACCGTCGCCACTGAGACGCCCATCGTGCGGGCCGCAGCCGCGAACGATCCTTCCTCGGCGACCTTCGCGAACATCGCAAGTCCTTCGAAATCAGGCAGCTTCGCCATTCGTCCTCATTGTTGCATATTTGCAATGTTGGTTTGCAATCAATTCTATTTCGAATAGATCGCGCCGTCGATATTCTCCTCACATCGCAGCACGAAACACCGAACGCCAACATCCACTGAACGAAACGAAAGGAGCAATACCATGGCACGCAAGCACGACAACAAGATCGCACTCGTCACCGGCGCAACCAGCGGCATCGGCCTCGCCACCGCGCAGCGCTTCGCAGCGGAAGGCGCGCACGTTTACCTCACGGGCCGCCGTCAGGCCGAACTCGACGCCGCCGTGAAGAGCATCCACGAAGCGGGCGGCAAGGCGACAGGTGTACGCGTCGACTCCACGAAGCTCGGCGAACTCGACGCGCTGTATGCGCAGATCAAGGAAGAACAGGGACGTCTGGACGTGCTGTTCGCAAACGCCGGCGGTGGTTCGATGCTGCCGTTCGGCAGCATCACGGAAGAGCACTTCGACGACACCTTCAATCGCAATGTGAAGGGCGTGCTGTTCACGGTGCAAAAGGCGCTGCCGCTGCTGGCCAAGGGCGCGTCGGTGATTCTCACGGGTTCGACGGCAGGCAGCGCGGGCACGGCGGCTTTCAGCGTGTACTCGGCGTCGAAGGCAGCGGTGCGTTCATTCGCACGCAACTGGATTCTCGACCTGAAGGACCGCCAGGTCCGCGTGAACACGATCAGCCCCGGCGCGACCCGCACGCCTGGTCTGCTCGATCTGGCCGGTGACGATGCAGCCCAGCGTCAGGGTCTGGCCGATTATCTGGCCGCGCAGATCCCGATGGGACGTCTGGGCGAACCCGAAGAAATCGCGAGCGCGGCGCTGTTCCTCGCCTCGGACGATGCGAGCTTCGTGAACGGCATCGAACTGTTCGTCGATGGTGGACAACAGCAGATCTGAGTGCGGCCTGGCGCGTGGATGCGGTCATTGATGATCGTATCCGCGCGAGGCGCGCCCGAACGGAGTGTCATCATGATCGAACATCGTCCTTTTCTTTCGCTCGGCGCAATCCGGCGCGACTGGCTCGACGCGCGGCTGCATTTCCGCGTTGGCGAGACCGGGCACGCCGGGCATGCGCCGCTCGGCCCGCTTCACGTGTGGAACGACGATGAATTCGCGCCGCATTCGGGTTTCGGGCTGCATGCGCATCGCGACGTCGAGATCGTCACGTGGGTGCGCTCAGGCGCGATCACGCACGAAGACGACGCAGGCAATCGCGCGCGGCTCGTCGCCGATTCCGTTCAGGCGATGAGTGCGGGCACCGCGATCCATCACGCCGAGCGCAACGAAGAAAACTCGCCCGCGCGGCTGTTCCAGATCTGGTTGCGCCCACGCACGCCGGGCGGCACGCCGCGCTGGGCGACGCGCGTCTGTTCTCGTGAACTGCGCGAAGGCCGCTTTATCACGCTGGCGAGCGGCGATCCGGACGATGTGGCCGCGGGCGCACTGCCCATCAATGCCGATGCGCGCGTGCGTGTTGCGACGCTGCGCGAAGGCACGCGGATGCAATACACGTTGCCGATGCCGGGTTCTGCGTATCTGGTCGCGGATCAAGGGCGGCTCGACGTGGGACACGTCTGCCTGTCCGCACGCGATGGCGTGGCGATTCGCGATGAAGCGCAGTTTGCGATGACGGCGCGCGACGATACCGGTGTCGTAATCGTTGAACTGTTGACTCGAAGCGACTGGGCGTACGGCCTATAACCGAAGATCACGAGACAAACAGGCCGTTCAATCGCGGTAACATGCGAAACGAAGCAGCATGGGTATGTCGTTGCGGTCATCGCATCGATTGGCAAACAGGTCGTTCTATCCCGTCACTACGATGAGCAGCGAGTTCCGAGTCCTCTTTGTCGGCAACAGTTATACAACGCGAAACGATATGCCGACGACGCTTGCCAGTCTCCTTGAGGCAAGCATTCCCGGTATGCAGGTGACAGTAGAGGTATTCGCGTTCGGCGGAGCGTCGCTTGCCGCGCATTGGAACCGAGGCGAAGTCCAAAAGCGTCTGGCTGACCGGAAATGGGATGCTGTCGTATTGCAGGACCAAAGCACTCGACCGATCCGTGCATTGAAAAGCATGCAAGAGTACGCGCGAAGATTCGTCGACGAGATTCTCAGCTCTGGTGCGAAACCGTATTTGTACATGACCTGGGCCCGGAAAAATGACCCGGCGTCGCATGCAAATATCGTTACGGCATTTCAGGGCTTGGCCAGCGCGACCGGCGCCAGCGTAATCCCGGTCGGTCTGGCGTGGGATCAGTTTCGCAGACTTCGACCTGACATTGACCTGTACGAAGCGGATGGAAGTCATCCATCAGTGATCGGATCATATATAGCGGCGTGCACTCACTTTTTTTCATTAGTGGACACTGAGGCAGTCGCCGATAGACCAGATGAAAAATGCATTGAGTGCTACGGATCTGAGTCTGCTCCATGACATATGCAGGGCGGCCGCAAGAACTGATAAAACTTTCCGCTCAAGTTAGCTGGTTACGTCGCAGGCCGATCATCGTCAGGCAACAGTGGAGTCGGTCGAGAACGGTCAAGACCAGGCCTTCACCGCTCGCGTATCATCACCATGCAAGAGGTTGCTTTACACGTAAAAGCAGTCAGCAAATGTCCTGATTTGGCGCGGCTCCTGTGCATTGACGGTGGTCTGAAACATTGCCTGTCCGGATAGTTCAGAGTGGCTGTGTCATCCACGTGATCTCGGACAGCTTCCTGGTTCAGGCTCTATCTCGCTCCCCTTAGCCCGGTCGACATCGTCATGGCGTCTCAGTTCGAACTTAGCGAAACCCTGGTCGGCGCACTGTCGCTGCGGGCCATCAAATCATTTCTCGCCGCTGCGAAATTCGGCAGTTTCACCAAGGCGGCCAGCGCACTGAGCGTGACGCCGGCGGCTGTCAGCAAGCAGGTGCTGGAACTGGAGGACTACCTCGGCACAGCACTGTTTGTCCGCTCGGGCCGGGCCGTCGCGCTGACGCCCGATGGCGAGATGTTCAAGGATGCCGCCCAGCTTTCGCTGATCAATATTCATCAGGCCGCCGAGCGCCTGCGCAAGCGCATGCCCGCGAGGCAGACGCTGACTTTGTGCTGTTCGCCGGCGTTTTCGGCGTTGTGGCTACACAGGCGATTACCTGAATTCCTGCAGGACGCTCCCGATATCGAACTCACCGTGCTGGCCACACAGAATTTCGTCGCGATGGAGGCGGGCGTACGGCCGGACGTGTACATCGCCAAGCTGGCCAGCCTGCGCGACGGATACGACAGCGAGCATCTGTTCGACGACGTGGTCTATCCGGTCTGCACGCCGCATTATTTGCAGAGGCACGGTCCGATCGAGACTGCCGAGGAACTGCTCGGCATGTCGCTGCTGGATCTCAGCGCCTATGGCCGCTCGCAGATCTCCGAGCATATCGACTGGAAGGTCTGGCTGGCGCTGCATGACGTGGATACGAACTGGTGCGCCGATATCCCGCGCCAGCTGTTCATCACCAACGACTATCCGGCGATCGTGCAGCTGGCGCTCGCGCACCAGGGCGTGGCGCTCGGCTGGCATCATCTCGTCAGACACCTGGTGGAGAGTGGCGACCTGGTGCGTCCGCTGCCTCACGAGACCGTCATGAAGAACCGCGGCCATTACCTGTCCGTGCGGAAGGACAAGATCGAAACCAGCGTCTGCAAGCGGTTCTGCGAGTGGATCAGACGGGAGCTTGCGTTGCCATCGTCAACCAAAAGTTGAAGCAACGCCGGAAAAAACGTTGCTTAATTTAATGGCAAAACCGGCATAAATTCCTCTTTAAGTCGCACAGGGGCGGCGGCACCGAAGAGGATTTCAGCAGATGGGTTTCAAGAGAAGCATCCATGCCGTGGAGACCCACTCGGGTATTCCCATGCGCGTCGTGACGGGCGGTATCCCGCATATTCCCGGCGACACCGTCCAGGCCAAGATGAAATGGCTGGAAGCCAATGACGACGGACTGCGCAAGCTGCTGCTGCGCGAGCCGCGGGGCTATCCGGCCCACTGTTGCAACATCGTCGTGCCGCCCTGTCATCCGGAAGCGGATGCGGGCTACATCATCCTGGAGCAGGTCGAATATCCGATGATGTCGGGCGGCAACACGATCTCCGTGGCCACCGTGCTGCTCGAAATGGGCATGTTGCCGATGCAGGAACCCGTGACCGAGCTCACGCTTGAAGCGCCGGCCGGGCTGATCCGCATCACCGCGCAGTGCGAGGGCGGTAAGGTCAAGAGCGTCAAGTTCAAAAATGTCCCAGCTTTCGCCGCGCATCTTGATGCTTTGATCGACGTGCCGCATCTCGGCAAGGTGCGGGTGGACGTCGGGTGGGGCGGCATGTTCTACGCGATTGCCGACGTGCGTCAATTTCCGGGGCTTGAGCTCAAGCCCGAACACGGCAAGGAGATCGCGCGCGGTTCAGCGATGATCCGGCAGGCCGCTATCGAGCAGTTGCCTGTTGCGCACCCCGATTATCCGGGCGTCGGCATCACGATTTCCCAGCTTTCGGGTCCCACCGACGATCCGCGTGCCGACTGGAAGAACGCGGTCACGATGCCCACCGGACCGCTGTCGTGGGACGATCCGGCCACCTGGACGGGCGCGATCGACCGCTGCCCCTGCGGCACCGGCACTTGCGCGAAGATGGCCGTGTTGCACGCGAAAGGCGAACTGCCGCTGCACCAGGATTTCCGGCATCAGGGCATCCTCGGTACTGTCTATACCGGCCGCCTGGAGGAGACCACACGGATCGGCGACCAGACAGCCGTGGTGCCCACGCTCGCGGGCACCAGCTGGATTCATGGCATCCAGACCATTGTGCTGGATCACGACGATCCGTTTCCTGAGGGCTACACCCTCGGCGATATCTGGCCGAAACAGTAGGAGTGGCGCTCATGCAGATCATTTCGGCGCAGCAGATCCGTTCGGTGCTCGACTGGCGCGGTGTTCTCGACGCGTTGTATCGTGGACATAGCGGACCACGGCCAGGCGGCGATGGTTTCTTTATCGGCGATTCGAACTTCGGTCTCTTCAGTCGCGGCGTGATCCTGCCCGGCAAGGGCGCCGGAATCAAGATCGCGTCGATCTATCCGGCCAACGGCGCGGCTGATCCTCCGTTGCCTTCGGAGCAGGCTGCGTTCCTCGTGATGGACGAGCAAACCAAAGGACCGGTCGCGATACTGGACGGCCCCGAGATCACGCGCTGGAAGACCGCCGCCGATTCCGCGCTGGCGGCACGAATGCTGAGCAACGAGCAAAGCAAAGTTCTACTGGTCCTCGGCGCAGGGCCGGTTGCGCAGTCACTGACGGATGCTTACCTGCATATCCGTCCGGCCATTCGGGAAGTGCTGTTGTGGAACCGCACGCCGTCGAAGCTGGCGGCCGCGGGCCAGGCGCTGGAAGCAAGGGGCATCCGAGTTCGCATTGTCGACGATCTCGACGCGGCGGTTGCCCGTGCAGACATCATCACGTCCGCCACCAGCGCGTTGACGCCGATGATCCGGGGCGAGTGTGTTCGTCCCGGTACGCATGTCGATCTGGTCGGCGGATATCGGCCGGACATGCAGGAGGCCGATTGCGATGTGTTCCGCGACGCAAGAATCTTCGTCGACGACATACCGAATGCGCTGCGATCTGGCGACATACGCATCCCGATGCAGGAGGGTGTGATCCGGGATGATCATATCGAGGGCGATCTGTTCGATCTGTGCCGGATGCCTGCGTTCCACCGTTCGGCCGAGGACCGGACGGTTTACAAGAATGCAGGCGGTGCGCATCTGGATCTGATCGTCAGCCAGTATGTTGTCAATCAATTGGAATCACATTGATAGCAACGCCGATTGCAAGAAGCACTGGCTGGGGCAGGCAGAAGCCATCGTCGGTCATCGGTTGGGGTTAAAAAAGATCAAGTGAAAATCCGATTTTTATTGGGCTGTAGAAAGATTGTTTAGTTATACGTAGTTAGATGTGCGTTAAGCGCGAATAGGTGAGCTGCTCTACTAGTCCGAAGTTTGGCAAGTTGAACATTTATTGAATCGGTGCCTACCATGCGAAAAGTTCTTTTACCCCTCATTGTTACTACCATTCTTTCCGGAATGACAGGCGAGGCGCTCTCGCAGCAAGTCGTCAAGATTGGTATCTCTGCGCCGCTGACCGGTATAGGCGCGGCGAGCGGTAAGGACATGGAGAACGGCGCGCGCCTTGCGATCGAAGAGGCAAACGCGCAGCACCTCACTATTGGTGGCCAGCAGGTCAAGTTCGAACTCGATTCCGTTGACGACCAGGGCGATCCACGAGTCGGGGTTCAGGTGGCGCAAAAACTGGTAGACGATGGGGGGGTAGCGACGATCGGGTACTACAACTCAGGGGTCGCTCTGCCGTCAGCCCCTATCTTTGCCAAGGCTGGCATTCCACTGCTTGATCCAGCAGCGACGAATCCCCAGATCACGCGCCTTGGATTGACCAATGTTTTCCGGATCATCGCTACCGACGTTCAAAACTCGGGCAATGCCGGCAACTACGCGGTAACCGTAACGAAAGCGAAGCGAATCGCAACGATGGATGATCGCACCGCCTTCGGTCAGGGCGCTGTCGAAGAATTCAAGAAGGCCGTTCAGGCCGCAGGTGGATCGATCGTCACGTCTGAGTATACAAATGACAAGGCAGTTGAATTCAACGCCTTGTTGACGAATATAAAGGCTGCAAACGCAGATCTCCTGTTTTTCTCGGGGAGCAATGCGCAAGCGGGCCTGATCGTAAAGCGAATGAAGCAGCTTGGGATGCACACGCAGTTTGTCGGCAGCGGAGGCATCGCCGATACCGTGTTTGTACAGTCGGCCGGCAATGCTGCAGATGGTTCGATGGCTTGGGAGTACGGACGTCCGATTGATTCGATGCCAGCGGGGAGAACTTTCGGTGAGAAATACAAAAAGCGGTTTGGTATGGATCCCCTTACTTTTTCGCCGTTCTCCTATGACTGTGCATGGATCGCCATCGATGCGATGAAAAAAGCAGGCTCGACAAACCCGGCTGTCTTTGTGTCGGTGCTTCGCTCAACCCAGTATGACGGAATCACTGGCCACATTTCGTTCGATAAGTTCGGAGATTTGACTGATCCGACCTCAACGCTGTACCAGGTCAAGAACGGAAAATGGGTCCCGGTAACAACGATTGGGGCGAGGTAAGCGAGCGGAATGGAAGGTCCTGAAAGTCGGGATGTGCGAGCGATTGTGGCAAGTATTCGCGCTTGCCACCCCGCCGCTCACTGCATTGCCGCACCCTTGTCGATGCATCCTGCCAGGTAATTTTGAGCTAAGTGGCGCCCGCTACGATCAAGAAAGCCGGAGACTCGCGCATGTGCGAAACGTGATGATCTGCCCGAATCATCACGAATTCGCAAGCTGCGCATCTTCGATCTTTTGGATAGTCGGCCCTGTCGCCAGACCGTCGACTGGGCACGTCAGCCTGCGTTGCACCACACGAGCTCAACATGAATTCTCTTAAAGCACTGATTTTTGACGTACAAGGAAGTACGACGGATTTTCGTTCGACCGTCGCTGCTGCGGCGCGCGCTATTGCGGCCGATCGCGCACCGACTGTCGACTGGGGACGCTTCGTCGATGACTGGCGGCGACAGTATCGTGTGTCGCTCGATGAAGTGCTTGCAGGATCTCAATCGTGGAGGCCAGTCGATCGGATCTATCGTCTGGCACTCGATGAAGTAATCGAAAAATACGATGTGAGATTTCTGACGTTCGATGAACGCGAGCGCATCAATTTCGCGTGGCAGACAATCGCGCCTTGGCCCGATGCAGTCGAGGGGCTGCACCGGTTGAAACGCAAGTTCAAAGTGGTGACGTTGTCGAACGCGGACGTCAGTGCTGTGATCAATATCTCGAAGCGTGGCGCGTTGCCGTGGGATGCCATCTTCGCTGCAGAAATGGTCGGGACGTTCAAGCCCGATCCGCGGACCTATAAATTGGCTCTGCGCTATCTGGGTCTGTCGGCTGGCGAAGCCATGATGGTTGCATGTCACAAATACGATTTGAACGCCGCAAGCGATCTAGGGTTGAAGACCGCTTTCGTCGCCCGGCCGCTCGAATTTGGACCGAATGGCGACGTCGATACCCGGTTCGAAGACCGGTTCGACATCAATGCGCGAGATTTTCTTGATCTCGCTGCGCAGTTAGGCTGCTAACAGCGGCTAATTCAATCTGGTCGCACAAGCAGTCATTCCTGATCTGCTTCGACTCGTCACCTTTCCCGACGATGCAAGGGCGCACGTTCCAAATCACGCAGCATGTCAGCGATGTGAGCGTTGGTACTTTGGTTCGTGCGCTTCCCGTTTGTCGGGCAATACTCACTCGCGCCAGCGAGCACCCCTCTTTCGCAAATTGCCCAGTCGATTCCATTTGGCTTAATTTTCGACTAATTCGAGGCCAATAATCTCCACATCATCGGAAAGCTTTCAGGAAGGGGAAGTATGACCTTCTGACAGGTTTAAGCCGATATAGAACGAGTGATTTCATCGTCGTGCGTCAGGTTTTTGCCTGGTCGTCTCACGAACAACTTTGTTTGTCCGCGAATGTACTCGTGAACAGACCTTGCATAAATGTACGTAGGAGTTTTAGAGCATGAAATTGAATGAACGAATCAATCTGGGTGGAAAATCAGCGCGGTCAAAACTGTGCGCTATCTTTCTCTCGTGCCTTTTGGCTTCCGTTGCATGCTCTTCAGCACAAGCATATCCGGCGAGTCGAAAGAGCGTTCCGACATCCAACCCGGTCGCACAAGACAGTTTTTTCTTCGTTGGTGGTAGCTACGTCGGCGATCCGGCTAAGCCCGTTATGCACGGCCAGATGTATGTGGAGAAGCTCACGCCGGCACGGCGTCTCCATCCGTATCCAATCGTGCTGATTCATGGCGCCGGGCAAACGGCGACGAACTGGATGGGCACACCCGATGGGCGCGAAGGCTGGGCAAAATTCTTCGTTTCTCAGGGCTACGAGGTCTACATGGTGGACCAGCCAGCGCGTGGACGATCAGCCTGGCAAGAAGGCATCGACGGCAAGTTGAGTACTTTCGACGCAAAGACCGAAGAGAGCCTGTTCTCAATACCGGAGCAATTCAATCTCTGGCCGCAGGCGAAATACCATACACAGTGGCCGGGCAGTAGCGGACCCAATCACGGAAAAATCGGCGACCCGATCTTCGACCAGTTCTATTCAACGCAAGTGCAGTTCCTCGCCAGCAATGCGGAAACGGAGACGCTGATTCAACACGCCGCGGCGGCACTGCTGGACAAGATTGGACCGGCTATTGTGCTCACGCACTCGCAATCAGGTCCGTTCGGCTGGCTGATCGCCGATGCACGGCCCAAGCTCGTGAAGGCGATTATCGCTGTCGAGCCTTCCGGGCCGCCGTTCCAGAACGAAATCCCTTTCGGCACAGACAAGGCGCGAGCTTGGGGCGTGACCGATATTCCCATGACCTATGATCCGCCGATCACCGATCCTTCGCAGTTGCAAAAGGAGCAGCAAGCCACGCCGGACAAGCCGGACCTGGTGCGATGCTGGCGTCAGACGGAGCCGGCGCATACGCTGGTGAACTTGCGCGGTATCCCGGTGATGATGGTGACGTCGGAAGCCTCATATCACTCCGCATACGATCACTGCACTGCGCAGTATCTGAAACAGGCTGGCGTGGATACGGACTTTGTTCGTCTGCCTGACGTCGGTATTCACGGCAACGCGCACATGATGATGCTCGAGAAGAACAATCTGCAGATCGCCGGTTTGATCACCTCGTGGCTTGGAAAGAACGTTAAATAGGCAGAGGCTTTTCCTTTCCCTCGTAACGAGAGGGAAAGGATTCAAACAAGCCTGCGCCTGAATCACGACAGATTATGCTCAGAAGATCCGCGCGTGATGCAGAGATGTCACGCGTGTTGACCTGAAATCACGATACATCAGGAAGGGACATGACACCGCTTGAACTGGCTGGGAGGAGCCGAGGCGTAGCTGTACTTTTGACGCTGTCTGGTGGCTTTCTGGATGCATTCACCTATGTCGGCCACGGCGGTGTATTCGCAAACGCGATGTCGGGAAACATCGCTCTTCTGGGAATACACATGGCCAGTGGAGATTGGACGCAAGCGGCTCGACATGTTCCGCCGCTCGTTGCCTTCGTATTGGCGGTGTGTGTGGCGCACCTGTTGAGCCTGACGCGCGTCAATCAATATATAAGGCGCCCCGCGCTTGTGTGTCTTTTGCTCGAGATCGGTTTTCTGGCATTGGCCGCCAGTAATCTGGTTCCTGTCTCCGATATCTGGCTGATCCCCGGAATCACATTCGTTGCGACCTTGCAAACGCTATCGTTCACGCACGTTGGAAATCTGGCGTATACCTCAGTGATGACAACGGGCAATTTGCGACGCGCGACCAAGATGCTGCTTGAAGGACTCATCCCTCGATATGACAAAGGAGCACTTCACGATGCCTCACTGCTTGGAGCCGCTGGATTCTGCTTCCTGACGGGAGCAGTACTAGGTGGATATACAACAGCGGTAGCAAAGGATAAAGCAATGTGGATTGCCGTACTCCTGCTCGTCGCCGCGCTTGCACGGATGTGTCAGTTGGCACGCAGGGAGAGTGTCCGGCGATCTGCAGAGAGTAATAGTTCGAACTTCGCGTGATTCCGTGTATCTCTACGTTAAGCACGATAAGGTTCTCAGTAGGCTGGACTCTACCTGCTTAGTCCGTAACGGAGCGTCCCGCGAGACTCGACTCACAACAAGACGGCCAACAACGCGCCATTAAAAAGCGGTTACTGAGCGTGTTTATGCCATTGTAAGAAATCTGATTATTCCCATTCGTGAGAACACTATTTGCCTGAATTGCGAGTGACGGCGCGTGCGGCATCCTCGACAATAGCGCGTCGCGACGGGCGATTGCATCGGCTGATGAGCTTCACCGCATGGTGTTGAGCTTGCATGTCGGTTTTCTGATGGACCTTGCCGGATAGACCGTCGATAACCAATATTTTGGAACTTTTCAGGAGCGTTTGTGGTTTTTGAACATCGTGGATTTCGGGTGACTGCCGATGCTGTGACAGACGAGCTTGGCGTTCAGTGGGTATGTCACGCTCTTATCGAGCGTACTGATGGTGATTCGAAGAAAGGCGCACCTGAGGGCATCGATCTGACTCTTCCCCGGGCCAAGATTGATCCTTTGATGGCAATCAGCGCGCTCGAGCACAAGTCCCGCGCCGCGATTGATGACTGGCACGAAACAGGGCACGCATAGAAGCAGGTCCGCATTTACCTTGAGCCGCTCTGTGTCGGCAGGCCTGAGGTTCTTCAGATTGAAGATATCGATGTTCCGTCGCCCGCAGCGGGCGAAGCCTTCGAGTTGCAAAGGCGTGTGAGGTCATTCGACATTGCAACAAGCAGCTTCGTATGCCGACACAGGCAGACGTACACAAGAATGCCGAATAACGTCTGCACCCGAACCTATGTGATCACGTGCACGAGAGCGCGTGATTATTCATGGACACCGTCGGATATCGCTGGCACGGCGCTTCAAAGACTCCACTAGACGCTTCCATCACGTCTTAAGTCAGTCCGTCGCGACAGCGGACTTGCGCTTACGCGGTACTTTCTTTTCATTCGCACGTTTTGCCACAGTCGCCGATTGCTTTTTTGCAGGGGCACGCCTGGAAACCCGAATTCGCCGTTCTTCCGCGAACGCTTCTGCACGGCCGGCCCGTTCAGCCGCCCATGCAGGATTCACTCGGGTGTCGATCTGGCTAAAGTTGAAAGGCAGGTCTTCTGCTTCCGGTTGCCAGCGAGCATCAATAATCTTGCCGGTTCGGCGATGTTTCATCGTTACCGCGCTTTCGGCTTTGGGATCCAGCCCACAATGGCGCATCCCCCATAAACGCAACGTCAACATCATTCCGTCAAGCTCGCGTGTCTTGTCGGTTACGCAATACGCGTATCGCTTCGGTCGCTCCTGATATGGCTGCCGCACGATGAGCCCATTGTCCTCCATCGTTTTGAGGCGCTGGGTGAGCAGGTTGGGGGACATCCCGGTCTGGGCGAGGATGCCGTCGAAACGATCATTTCCCATTCTCAGTTCACGCAGGATGAGGATTGTCCAGCGGTCCGCAATGACTGCTGCCGCCCGGGCGATAGGACACAACGTGTCGTCGGTATTTTCTTGTTTCACCAGGGTTCCTCGGATTCACAAACCCCGCATTGTGAACCTGTGCATGAAGCATTCCAAGACATTTGGCGAGTCCGGCGCTGATTTATATCCTTTACAAAGCTAGTGACTTCAAATACTGTAGTAACAGATCATTAGAGCCTGAGAGAGGATTGAAATGTCGGAGCAAACGAGCACTGGGCTGACCTATGAGCCAGAATTGACGGGGTTGCTTATCGTCGACCCCTACAATGACTTTCTGTCGGAAGGCGGGAAGCTCTTCGAAATCAGTCGTTCGACTTTGGAAGCACAGAATGTCGTGCAGCACATGCGGGAGGTCCTTGAAGCGGCCCGCTCGCGCGGCGTGCAGGTGTTTTTCGCTCCCCACCATCGCTGGCGCGAGGGTGACTCGCACAGCCATTGGAAAACCATACCGCCAATTGGTGCCGCTTCCAACAAGGCGCGCGTCTTTGCCGACGGCACATGGGGTGGAACTTTCCATCCAGATTTCGAGCCGCGCCCCGGTGACGTGGTAGCGCAAGAACACTGGCTTTCCAGCGGCTTCGAAAACACGGACCTCGACTTTCAGCTCAAGAAGCATGGTGTCCGCAAGGTCGTCGTGATCGGCATGCGTGCAAACACCTGCATCGAGTCGACGGTGCGATACGCCGCTGAGCTTGGCTACGAAGTCACGCTGGTGAAGGACGCGATCGGCAGCTTTGGCCAGGCGGAAATGGATGCGTCACTGCAATACAACATGCCGGCTTACGCGAGCGCCATCGTGTCGACAGCGGAGATCATCGCGAAGCTGTCTGCGTAAGGAGCGTTACACACGTCGACAAGAAAGCCCTAATCACGCAAGAATCCGCTTCGCTGCAAGCACTCCCCAATACGAAGCAACGTTTTAAGGTTTCATCTATTAATCGTACGGCACCATACTATTGCAGGTTCCGAAACAGAACATACTGCTGGCAGCGCACCCACTAAACCATTTGCGAAGACGACCATGAGGCATGGATCATTCATCTTGGACATCATCCACCATTTCGAAATTACGCTCTCTGCATAGCGACCGGTAGAGGCCGACTTGCCTCGTCGCGGATCGAAGGTGATGAACACCGGAAGGCCTCGTGAATCATCTAAGCCCAGTATCTAAATTGCGTCGGCGAAATTTTCAGGCGGCGTCCCAATCGCCCTGCTGATGCAACTGCAGCGCCATCAGCAGGGCTTCTTCGGTGCAAGCCGAATCACTCAACGGACTTCGACGTACCCAGCCATTGTCCAATGTACGTGAGGACAGCACGCTTGACCTCACTCTCGGCGTCTGTGGCTGCGCGAGTCCTGAGCATCTTGTGAATAAGGGCTTCGCTCCCCGAACGCAGGACTTCTTTCGCATGCTTCGCTTTGCCGATCTGGGTCGCGATCGACCCGTCGCCCATGCAACTGGTCAGGCCTTTGTCCACTTGAATTTTGTGGATTTCGCTCGCGGTGCCTAACGCAACGACGCCTGTGCCCTCGGCGTCCTCGGCATCGTCGGTAACGATTTCGCCGGGGAGCTTTTCCTTGCTATGCCCGACAGGGGCCTTGGTTTTTTCACTCAGTTGAGTTGAGATCTTCTTGCCGACCCTGCCGTCTTTGCCAGTGTCTTCCTGACCGAAATAAATCACGCAGTTGCTGGATTTCGTTACCGAGAGAAAGCCGGTGCACCCCTTGCACGGTGTGAGCGTCGAAAAGATGACACTATTCTCGGGCACCTTGGTCGCCGTGGGGTTGTTGCGGAAGTAGGACAGCAGCATGCTGACCTCGGCGTGGCGAAACGATCCGGTGTTGATGCCCGCGGCGAGGATCTGCCCCTGGTCGCTGACGAGCAAGGCGCCCACGTAGTTCTTCAACCCTTCGTAGCTCTCGGCCGAGCTGATGTCCACCAGCGAATAGGTGGCCAGCATGTAGTATCGAAGTGCACGGGCCAGGCCCTTCTTGCGGCTGCCGGGCGGGAGGTCGAGGTCTTTGGTGAGGCCTGCCGCCGCTGCGTAGAGGCCTCCGTCGGGAAGGGGGGCTTTCAGCGCGAGTGCAGCAATCTGGCGGGGCCACTTTCTGACGGTTTGAACGGTCAATGTCACGCCAACTGCTCCGTCACCCTCGTTGGGCTTCAGTTGGTCCATCAACTTCACCTTTATCCTTGGATAGTGCTTGATCCAAAGGGCATCCGCGCGATTGGTGTAGACCGTTGCATTGTTGGACTTATCCTTGCCCAGTATTGCGTTGACCACTGCGGGACGCGCCAGGTTGCTGGACCTATAGAATTTGAACTCGGTGCCATCAATGTAGCCCGCCACATTGCTGCCGCCCGTTGGGCTCGTGATGATGGGGTCCTGGCACAACTCGTAGAGCGTCGCCCGCAGGTCTTCTTTCCCGGTGTACGTGATCCCCGTGTGCAGCGCGTTACCGCATGCCACGCCTGGTGGCCGGTTGGTACCGACGAATAGGGTGCCCGGCTTGAAAGTTTTTGGTTTGTCGGGTTGAACCTTCGGGCCCTTGATCGGCGTGCTGCAAGTGCTGCACTTGAACATATAGAACTGTGGCATGGAGAACCCTCCTGTGAGGCTTGATGCCTGCTTGCAAGAAGTCAGCGACAGCCAATGAGCGACGTAGCACGCTGCGCCACTGCGTGCACCGAGGTGGACAACAGATCGGCGCCATTTGTGAACGCGGTCACTCAGATATTCTAGTGCCCGTGCCGTTCGTTTAAAGCGAAACGCGAATGAAAGGCTAAAGAAGGAATTGGAAGCGACCGTAAACGTCGCTATGAGAAAAAATCTAATCGTCTGGGGGCTTGTCTTCACGCTGACAGGTTGCGCAAGCTGGTGTGACAGCAGTGAAGACAAAGAGAAATGTATGAAACGAGTGCACGTAGCTCAGGCTGTGGGCGCGGTGGCGCTGGTCGTTACGGCAGCTGTGGTGGCAGCGAAGGCGGGGAGTGGCGGCGGTGGCAGCAATTATCCGGGGAACTGCCAGTATGACTGGCAAACTGCCGCGGATGGGTCGCGCTGCGGTGCCCGCTCTGCAGAGTCGCGCCCCGGCGGCTACTGAGGCCAGAAGGCGGAAAGGGTTGACGCAGCGAATGAGTACGGCAAATCGTTGCCGCTCACACACGAACTAAAGACCACGGTTCATATATCACGGTAGCCGCTGGTTCGCAGATCGCGTGGGAACCTGAATCTGATAACCATCCGCAGCAAGCAGATCGAGGAACGAGTTCTTCCCAAAGAAATGCGCTGCACCAACAGCCACGAGAATTGGGCCTCGCGCGTGAAAATATCCATCCTTCTCTATGGTCCGGATGAAAAGCTCATTGCCGGCATGAATCAGATAGTCGTTCAGGGACCTTAGCTCCGGCCGTTCTCCCGGCATATTCCCGATCAGTCGTTCGACTGATACGAAGTTATCCGACAGCCATGCCCGTTCGACATCGACGACGGATATTTCGGAAGGTGTCTGCCCGTTTTCTCCGTCGCACGCGTCACGGAGCCACGCATCCTGTCCTGACTTGGGGAGGCTGTCGAGCAAAGCAAACGCTTCTTCGGGCGTCTCGAGTCCGATGAGGGGCTTCTGGGTTCGACCAGCGAGTGCATTGAGCCGGTCGTCGATCCCGGCAAATACCGGCCTTTCTGCCGTAACGATACCTGCTGCCGTGCGGCGCAACTCCACGCGATGTTTTTCTATGCTGGTAGCCGCAAGCCATGGTTTGAATTCGAAGAACTGCGCGAGCGGACGTTGCTCGCGCAACGCGCATCCCGCCAGTTCAGCGGGTGTGATCAGATTGATATGGTTGGTCAGGTTGTCGCCGGCGGGGTAGAGCGCGTGACGAATGAGCACCGACCGTTGCGCGGTCAAATCTGCGGTCGATAGTTCGAGCACGACAGCGTCGACCATATCGACGAGGCGCGAGAGTCGGGCATCGATGCGTGGGTCGTTAAACGGCAGCCAATGGATGGTCGGCAGGAGAATGAGTGTCGGGCGCCCCTGCGCTGAAGCAATCCAGACGACGGGCAAGTCGCGCGAGTCGAGTGCAATCGTGCTATCGGCTCGTGCAGGACCAACGCTGAATGCCGTCAACAGACAAGCAATGAGCGTTGTGTTGAATATCAGGTACTTCGCTCGGGAAAGCATCATCAAGATCATCACGGCCCCCTGTTTCTTTCGTGACGTGCGCTCTTCATCGACATCGATGTTTTGGAATGCGACGACGCCGGCTGGCCGACCGATGCTTCACCAGAATAAAAGAAGGCCTGCGGCGCTGCGCAGGCCCGGGCAGCGGGGTCGTTTGTACGACTCTCGCGCTGCGTTCGCTTCACGCCGCCCGGTTTTCATGTTTGACTCGCTGTTAGTCGGCGCGATCCCTCGGAACACAAACATGCTACAAAATTACATCAATTGTCGCAATATAGGGAATCACGCTATCAAGTTTGTTTCCAATGTGCCGTAGCCGGTCGCTTCGACGCGCCTATACTGCTGGACACCAGGACCAACACGGGACATGACCTTGACCAAAGCGTTCGCCGTGCCCATGCCGAGCAACAGCGTGCTCGCGCCGCTTTACGCTGGCGCAGACCTTCTGGATGCTTTTGCAATTCGACTGCCGGCGGGAGCCGGAGATGATCTTGAAGCGTTGGCGCGCGCCGCGTTCGAGCGGCAGGCGTGGTGGATTCGTGCACTCACGTGTATCCGCGACGTGGTGATGGTGACAGTCGGCGTCAAATCGTCTCGTGCGGTCGGTTTGTCTGCAGCGGCGCATGGGCCGGTTATCGGCTTTTTACCGCTGCTGTCGAAGAGCGCGACAGAGTTGGTAGTGGGCGCCGATGACCGGCATCTCGACTTCCGCGCTATCATCCAGCTTCGCGCGAGTGCGGAAAATGGGCGCGAACTGCTCGCGGGTACGGTGGTGCATTGCCACAACAGGCTGGGACGAATTTACCTTGCTGCAATTGCGCCATTTCATCGCGTGATCGTGCGGGCAAATCTGGAACGGGCGGTAAGAGCGATAAGGATCTAACTGGGTTTTGGCGATGCTATGGGAGGAGATATGACTGAGCGTGAAACGGGACTCCACGGCTCCTGGCAGCTGATTTCTTTTAATACTGAACTGAAAGATTCAAACGCACGTACTCAACCTTGGGGCGCCAATCCGAACGGGTATCTTATCTTCTCCCCCGATGGGCGAATGATGGTACTCGTTACAGCACAAGCACGGGAACCAGGGATCACAGATGAGAAGGCGGCAGCACTCTTCCGCACTCTGATGGCCTATACAGGACAATGTCGGATAGAGAAGGATAGGTTCATTACAAAGATTGATTCTTGCTGGAATGAAGCGTGGAATGGCAGTGAGCAGGAACGCTTCTACAAGCTTGATGGAGATGTGCTCGAGGTCAGTACGGCATGGATGCCGAATCCGCTAGTGCCAGGAAATCCGGTGGGAAGGGGCATTCTCAGATTCAGACGTGAGTGATTTCGCAACATCGGCTTGTCGATGGAACTGGCAATCAGGTTAGCCGGCTTTGGTCGAGCAGATTGCGTTAGTCCATCGTCGACGCAAAAGATCGTCGTCGTTATGGTGTTGCGTCTGCCGGGCCTGAAAGCTCACGGGCGCCGGAAACACGGGATCGCATCAACGATTGATACTATCCCGTCGAACCTACACCAAATTTTGCGCCGCACACAAAATCTGAGCAAAAAGTATTGAACTGCTGATCCGTTTTGGCGTGGATCGCGTGTTTCGCGGGTGTTAACTTAGCCACCGTATTCACGGGTGTGTTGAAGCCGGCCCGAGGATAACAACGCGATCGACACAAAAATCCTTCAGGAGACAGCAGTGAACATCCGCTATTCAGCAGCGTGTGCCCTCATCGGCGCGGCTTTGCCTCTCTCGGCGTTTGCGCAATCGTGCAACGTCCCCGTTCTCAAGGTACTGGCGCAGAAAAGTCTGGGCCTGACCGTCATGGAAAAGTCCCTCGCGGATTATCAGAAGCGCACGGGCACCAAGGTTGAAATCAGCTATTTCGGCGAAAACGACCGACGTGCCAAGTCGCGTCTCGATGCATCGACGGGTGCTGGCTCGTATCAGGTGTATTACGTCGATGAAGCGAACGTTGCCGAGTTCGCGTCGGCTGGCTGGATCGTTCCGCTGCTCAAGTACTACCCGAAAGACGCCGACTACAACGACTTCCTCCCGGGCCGCCGCGACGTTGCAAGCTATAAGGGTGTCGCGTACTTTGCGCCGCTGATCGGCGGATCGGACTTCCTGTTCTATCGCCGCGATGTACTCGAAAAAGCGCACATGCCGGTGCCGCGCACGCTCGATGAACTCGTCGCCGACATCAAGAAGCTGAACTCGCCACCCAACATGTACGGCTGGGTCGCGCGCGGACAGCGCGGCTCGGGCATGAACGTGTGGCGTTGGGCGCCGTTCATGCTCGCAGAGGGCGGCACGTGGACCGACAAGAACCAGCAGGCGGCATTCAATTCGCCCGCGGCAGTGAAGGCAACGCAACTCTACGCGGACCTCTTCAAATACGCGCCGCCGGGCGCCGCGACTTACGACTGGAGTAATGCACTCGAAGCATTCCGCTCCGGCAAGGTCGCGTTCATGATTGAATCGACGCCGTTCGCGGACTGGATGGAAGACCCCACGAAATCCAGCGTCGCGGACAAGGTCGGCTATACGAAACCGCCGTCACCGCTGCCTTCGGCAGCCTACGGTCACGGCCTCGCGATTTCGTCGGTCGGTGCCAAGGATGAATGCACGCGCCAGGCGGCGGGTAACTTCATTGCGTTTGCGACCAGCAAGGAACAGGAGCAGGCACGTCTGCGCGAGAACGTATTCAGCGACTACAACCGCACAAGTACCGTGCAGAGCGACTACTTCCAGAAGCACGTGAAGCCGCAGATCCTGGCCGGTCTGAAGGACACGACGCCGGTTTCGAAGGTCACGTTCTGGCCGAGCGCGCAATGGCCCGATATCGGCGACAACCTCGGCGTCGCGCTCGAAGAAGTCTTCACGGGCACGCAAAAGGATGTGCCCGGCGCACTGAACGACGCCGCGCAATATGCGCAGGACGCAATGGAGCACGCACGCAAGTAAGCGCGTGCGCAGGTGAGGGCAGAGTGTCGTCTCTGCCCGCTTCAATCTGTTCCGGAAGGCGGTATCGCCTTTCAGCTTCATTGGCCGTCGAGGTGTCGTATGTTCAATCGCGGAAAGACCAGTCTTCCGTTTGTTTTTCTCGTCCCGCCATTGGTCGTGATGGCGGTGCTGGGTCTCGTGCCCACTATTGCTGCAATCAATCTTGCACTCAGAAATCGCGTGCTGCGCTATTCGGATAGCGAGTACGTGTGGTTTCGCAATTTCGCGCGTCTGTTTTCCGATCGTCGCTTTGTCAATTCGATTGAAGTGTCGGCGAGCTGGGAAATCGTGACGGTAGTCGGCGCGGTGGCGGTGGGCATTGTGATTGCGATCTACCTGTTCGAACACGTTCATGGCCGCATGCGCAATGCGATCAGCGTATTGCTGATTACGCCCGTATTGCTGCCGCGTGTATCGGCGGCGTTTATCTGGAAGTTTATGTACTCGCCGCTGACGGGCATCCTTAGCTGGATGCTTGGACTCGTCGGCATACAGGACACTGCGTTTCTGTCCGATCCCAGTCTCGCGCTCTACGCAGTCGCGCTCGTCGATATCTGGCAGTGGGGCCTGTTCTTCTCCGTCGTCGTGCTGAAGCTGCTGGAGACCTTGCCGCCTGAGCCGCTCGAAGCCGCGCGTCTCGACTATGCGAAGACGTGGCAGGTCTATGCGTATATCGCGCTGCCGATGCTCAAGGCGCCCATCATGAGTCTCGTGTTCATCAAGATGGTCGAGTCGCTGCGTTCGTTCGATCTGATCTACGTGATGACCAAAGGCGGACCAGGTGTATCGACGGAAACGCTCGACATGTACGCGTATTCGCAAGGTATCGGCTTGTCGGGCAAGGTGTCGTATGCATCGAGTATGGCCGTGCTGATGATGGTGGCGACCACGCTGATTTTCACTTTTATCTGGAAACGGGTGAACAAATGGGAAGACTGATCCCGCGTAGCACGGTTCTCCTGTTTGGTATTGCGCTGGCGCTGATCGCCGTATTTCCGGTGTTCTGGGCAGTACTCAATTCACTCAAAAACCTGCTCGATATCGTCACGCCGACACCGCGCTTTTTCTTCAGCCCGATACTCGATAACTACCGGCAGGTGATTTCGAGCCCTGAAGTTCTGATCGCGCTTGGCAACAGTTCGGTGATCGTCGGTACGGCTGTTCTGCTGGGCACGCTGCTCGGCGTGCCGGCTGCCTATGTGATTGCGCGTTATCACGTGCCGGGCAAGCGCGATATCCAGTTCTTTCTGCTGTCGCTGCGCTTTCTGCCGCCCGTGGCGGTGGCCATTCCGCTGATTGCGATCTGGGTCGATCTCGGGCTGTACGACACGCGCTTCTCGATGATCGTCACGTATCTGCTGACGACGCTTTCGACCATCACATGGCTGTCGATTCCCGTGTTCCAGCGCGTACCGCGCGAGATCGAGGAAGCGGCCACGCTCGACGGCTGCGGCCCGTACGAAGTGTTCTGGCGCGTCGCCTTGCCGACCTGCGCGAGCACGTTGATGGGCGGGATCATTTTCAGCTTCGTGCTGGTATGGAACGAACTGATGATCGGCCTCGCGCTGACCTCGTCGCACAGCGCAACGCTGCCCGTCGTCGCGTCCGCATTTACGTCGTTGGGACAGGAAGTGCCGTGGGGTGTGATCAACGCGTCGACGGTGCTGCTGGCACTGCCGCCGATTATCTTCGTGGGCGCGCTGAGCCGCCTGCTGAATTCGATGCTCAAAGGAAAGTAAGGAGACTGTAGTGAAGGCACTTGTACTGGAAGCCACCCGCAAACTGAGCCTGCGTGACATCGAACTGTCGCAGGCCGTCGGTCCGCGCGACGTCAAGATCCAGATCCACACGGTAGGCGTGTGCGGCAGCGACGTTCACTACTACACGCATGGACGCATCGGTCCGTTCAAGGTCGAAGAGCCGATGGTGCTCGGACACGAAGCATCGGGCACGATCGTCGAAATCGGCGCAGACGTCACGCACCTGAAAGTGGGCGACCGCGTGTGCATGGAACCCGGCATTCCGCAATTCGATTCGCCCGCGACGATGCGCGGCATGTATAACCTCGATCCCGCCGTGCGCTTCTGGGCGACGCCGCCCATTCACGGTTGCCTGACGCCGTTCGTCGTGCATCCCGCCGCGTTCACGTTCCGACTGCCGGACAACGTGTCGTTTGCGGAAGGTGCGATTGTCGAGCCGTTGTCGATTGGTTTGCAGGCCGCAAAAAAGGCAGCGATGAAGCCGGGTGACGTGGCCGTGGTCATCGGCGCGGGCACGATTGGCGCGATGACGGCGCTTGCGGCACTCGCAGGCGGCGCATCGCGCGTCATTCTCGCGGACGTGGTGGGCGCGAAGCTGAAGCATTTCGCCGACAACCCGGCTGTCACGACAGTCAACGTCACCGAGCAGTCGCTGGCCGATGTGGTCGCGGACGTGACGCAAGGCTGGGGCGCCGACGTCGTATTCGAAGCATCGGGCAATGCCAGGGTCTTCGACACGCTGCTCGATCACGCATGCCCAGGTGGCTGCGTGGTGCTCGTCGGCATGCCGCCGGGACCGGTCGCGCTCGACGTGGTCGCGATGCAGGCGAAGGAATTGCGCTTCGAATCGGTGTTCCGTTACGCCAATATCTTTCCGCGTGCGCTGGCGCTGATCAGTTCGGGGATGATCGACGTGAAGCCGTTCATCTCGCGCAAGTTCGCCTTTTCTGAAGGCGTGAAGGCGTTCGAAGAAGCAGCGGCCGGTCATCCGGAAGACGTCAAAATCCAGATCGAAATGGACTAAAGCCATGGCCAATATTGTGTGCAAAGGACTGACGAAGCACTACGACGGCGGCCCGCCCGTGCTGCATCCGCTCGACCTTCAGATCGACGATGGCGAATTCGTCGTGCTGCTCGGCCCGTCGGGTTGCGGCAAATCGACGATGCTGCGCATGATTGCTGGGCTGGAAGGCATTTCGGGCGGCGATCTGTCGATTGGCGCGACGGTCGTCAACGACGTACCCGCACGCGAACGCAACGTCGCGATGGTCTTCCAGAACTACGCGCTGTATCCGCATATGAACGTGTACGACAACATCGCGTTCGGATTGCGCCGCCTGAAGACACCGATGCAGGAAATCGACCGCCGCGTGCGCGAGGTGGCGTCGATGCTCAATCTCGATACCTTGCTCGAACGCAAGCCGCGCGCGATGTCGGGCGGACAGCAACAGCGCGCGGCGATTGCACGCGCGATGATCAAGACGCCCGACGTGTTCCTGTTCGACGAACCGCTGTCGAACCTCGACGCGAAGTTGCGTGCGCAACTGCGCACCGACATCAAGCGTCTGCATCAACGTTTGCAGACCACCACGGTCTATGTCACGCACGATCAGCTGGAAGCGATGACGCTGGCCGATCGGGTTATCCTGATGCGCGGCGGCAGAATCGAGCAGGCGGGCACGCCGAGCGAGCTGTATCACTATCCGCGCACGTTGTTTGCGGCAGGTTTCATCGGCACGCCAGCGATGAACTTCCTGTCCGGCACGGTTGAGGGTTCGCCGGATGCATTTTCCGTGCGCGTGCTCGACGAAACGTGGATACTTTCCGGGTCGCGCTTCGCGTCCTTGCGTGCCGGTCAGGACGTCAAGGTGGCGATCCGGCCGAATTACGTGCGGATCGCAGAAGGAAGCGGCCAGGCCGACTCGCTGAAGATTCGCGGCAACGTGGAACTGGTCGAAATACTCGGCGCCGATGCGCTCGTTACGGTGGATTGTTCTGGCGAGCGGGTCACGGCCCTGATACCGTCGGACAACCTGCCGTCGATCGGCTTGCGTGTCACGCTGGAGATGAACCGCCGCGACCTGCATGTGTTCGACGCGCAGACCGAGGAAAATCTCACGCTCGCGTCCGGCAAGGAACTGGGTCGCACGGATGGTGTGCGGGCAACATCCTCAGTGGGGATGCATTAGCGCGCATAGCCGGCAACGCAGAAGAAACCGGATAAACCGGTAAGAAGGAGACAACGAATGAGTCCAGATCTGGAACTGGTGCACACCCGGCAGGATGAATCCTTCCGGGCATGGGTCCACGACTATCCGCATAGCGTGGCGAAATGGCATTTTCATCCCGAGTACGAAGTGCACGTCATTCGTGCTTCGACGGGCAAGTTCTTCGTGGGCGATTTCATTGGCGACTTCGAACCGGGCAATCTGGTTCTCACCGGCCCGAACCTGCCGCACAACTGGATCAGCGACGAAGGCGCCGACGCCGATGTGCCGTCGCGCGACTTGGTGCTGCAGTTCTCGCGTGAAGCGGTCGAGCGCATGGTGGCCGCATTCGCCGAATTGAGCCCCGTGCTGGCGATGCTGGATCAGGCATCGCGCGGACTTCAGTTTCCCGATTCGCTTGGGCGGTCCATTACGCCATTCATGCAGGATCTGTCGGCGGCGCATGGCGCGCGCCGGGTTGCGTTGCTCATGAGCGTGCTCGAACAGCTTGTCGGTTGCACGGACAGAAGGCTGCTCGCGGGGCCGTCGTATGACGTGAACGCGCAGCGGTATATGTCGTCGACGATCAATCAGGTGCTGTCGTATATCCAGCAGAACCTTTCTGGCAACCTGCGCGAGACAGATGTCGCGGCGCTTTCCAGCATGAGCGTCAGCAGCTTCACGCGTTACTTCAAGCGCCACACCGGCTGCACGTTCGTTCAGTATCAGAACCGGCTCAGGCTCAATGAGGCTTGCGAACTGCTGATGTGCACGGACCTCAGCGTGACGGACGTCTGCTATCGCGTCGGTTTCAACAACGTATCGAATTTCAATCGGCAGTTTCTCGCGCAGAAGGGCATGCCGCCGTCGCGATTCCGCGCGCTGCATCGGCTCAACGAGGTTTCGCGTCCGGAACATCGCGCGGCAGCGTGATGTCGCGCCACATAACCAGAGGAATCAGATCTTGAGTTTTCTTGGAATCGACCTGGGTACTTCCGAGGTCAAGGTTGTGCTTACCGACGACGAATCGAATGTCGTGGCTACGGCGGGTGTCCGCTTGCGTGTGGAGAATCCGCATCCGCATTGGTCGGAGCAGAGTCCGCAGGCGTGGTGGAATGCGACGCTCGACGCCATCGGCAGCATCCGGGCCGAGCATGCGCCCGAGTTTGCTGCGTTGAGCGGCATTGGCCTGTCAGGGCAGATGCATGGAGCCACGCTGCTGGATCGCAGCGGTAACGTGCTGCGGCCCGCCATTCTGTGGAACGACACCCGCGCGTATGCCGAGTGTGTCGAACTGGAAGCGCTGGTCCCTGATTCGCGCACCATCACCGGCAATCTTGCGATGCCCTGATTTACGGCACCGAAGCTCTTGTGGCTGTCGAAGTATGAGCCGGCCGTCTATCGCTCCGTTCATAAGGTTCTGCTGCCGAAGGACTACGTTGCGTGGAAGTTGACGGGCGAGTTCGTGTCGGACATGTCCGATGCGTCGGGCACGCTGTGGCTCGATGTCGCGCGACGTGACTGGTCGGACAGAATGCTCTCCGCAACGGGGTTGTCGCGGGACAACATGCCGAGGCTCGTGGAAGGCAGTGAGCCTGGCGGGCAACTGCGCGATGAACTGCGCCGCGAGTGGGGTGTGTCGGGTTCCGTCGTCGTGTGTGGCGGAGCGGGCGATAACGCGGCGAGTGCAGTCGGGATCGGCGTTGTGAATCCGGGCGATGCGTTTCTGTCGCTGGGAACATCGGGCGTATTGTTCGCCAGTACCGCGCGATATGCGCCCAATCCCGGCGAAGCCGTGCATGCGTTCTGTCACTGCCTGCCTGAGCAATGGCATCAGATGAGCGTGATCCTCTCGGCGGCGGCCAGTCTGGAATGGCTGTCTGCGTTGTTGAAGACGGATGTATCCGAACTCGTCGGCATCGCGCCGCAAGGCCGCGACGGCAATCCGCCGATATTCCTTCCGTACCTGAATGGCGAACGCACGCCTCATAACGATGCATCCGCAAAAGGCGTGTTCTTCGGCATGACGGGATCGCATCGCGCCGAGCATCTGGCGTATAGCGTGATGGAAGGCGTTGCGTTCGCGATGGCGGATGGTTATGCCGCGTTGCGTGGCGCCGGCACGGAGTTGCAGGGCGCATCGTTTGTCGGTGGTGGTTCGAGAAGCGCGTTCTGGGGAAGCCTGTGCGCGACAGCGCTGGGTTTCCCGCTGCATCTGCATGAAGGCAGCAACATTGGCGCGGCGCTTGGTGCGGCGCGGCTGGCGCGGTTGGCTCACGGGAAAGAGGATGTTTCCGCCGTCTGCTCGATGCCGCCGGTTCTGGACACGTTTGAACCTCAGTCCGATTGGCAGGCGAGTAATCAGGAGCGGTATGGTCGTTATCGGCGGTTGTACACGAGCTTGAAAGCGGAATTCCAGGCTTGATGAGCGAAGATGTCGGCGTCCGGTCGGTCGCCGACATCTTCACGCAGAAAAGAGCGCGTCTTAATACCGCTCGAACACCGCTTGCAATGCATTCCTGTCCGCAACCTGTGTGAGCGCAAGCATAAGAAGTAGCCGCGCTTTCTGCGGAATCTGATCATCGACGGTGAGCCAGCCGTATTCGTCGTCGGGTTGTGCGCCATTGCGCAACACGATGCCATGTCCCGTCCGTGACGCGCGCACCACTAACACGCCGCGCCTCGCCGCGTCTCGCAACGGCCCGAGCAAATGACTCGCGATGTTGCCGTTGCCTGTGCCCGCAAAGATCAGCCCGCGAGCGTTCGCGGCAATCGCTTCAATCGCATCGGCTTCCAGTGCGCCGTATCCAAAGACAATATCGACCTTGGGCAAATTCGCCAGCCCGTCGGGCGACCACGGCGTATCGAGCGTATGCGCGCGGGCCGGACGGCGATAGTAATGCGGCACGCCTTCGATCACCCAGCCAAGCGGACCATATGGCGAACTGAACGCATCGAGCTTGAAGCTGTTGCTCTTGACGACGTCACGCGCGGTGTGGATTTCGCTGTTGGCAACAACCAGCGTCCCGATGCCGCGTGATGAGGGATGCGCCGCCACCGCAATCGCATCGTAGAGGTTGAGCGGCGCATCGGAACTCATCGCCGATGGCGGCCGCATCGATCCCACTACGACCACGGGCTTTACGCTCTTGAGCGTGAGATGCAGAAAATACGCAGTCTCCTCGATCGTGTCGGTCCCGTGCGTGATCACGACGCCATCGACATCCTGCCGCGCCAGCGCATCGGCGGCGCGCTTGCCGATTGCGAGCAGATGCTCGCTGTTGAAGTTCTCGGAGCCGGTTTGCAATAGCTGCTCCGAGCGCAGGCTGGCGAGTGCGCTTGCCTGAGGAAGCGTGTCGAGAATCTCGTCGATGCCGAGCACCGAGCACAGATAAGCTGACGTGTTGATAGCGGCTTTGCCCTGGCCGGCAATGGTGCCACCAGTGCCGATCACCAGGATATTAGGCTTTTCGGTCATGCGGGTTCGTTCTGATTGGAAGAAAGGCGCCGCGCAAACACGGCTCACCCGATGACCCGACTGTAGTGCGGCGGTAAGCAGAGGAATTGCACCGATCTGCCGCAAAGTAGAAGAAACGCGACAGACGTGCAGGAGCAGCGATGCGTAAGCCCGATTGCAGGTCCAGCGCGCTCAGTCAGCGCCAGTCGTTCGTGACGCGCGCAGTTTGCCAGGCGTGACGCCGTAGGCTTCGCGAAACACGCGGATGAAATGCGCGGAATCCGCAAAGCCACACTCATAGGCAATGTCCGTGATCTTGCGGGCCGTATTGACGAGCAGCCAGCGCGCGTAGCGCAGCCGCATGCGTCGATAGAACTCGTTGGGCGACGTGTCCATCTCCGCCATGAATGCGCGTTCGAGATTGCGCACACTGGTGCCAATCATCTTTGCAATGACGGCGATGTTCAGCGGCGCTTCAAGGTTCTCTTCCATCAGCAGGACCGCGTGCCGCACGGTCGCATCACCAACGGACAGATAGCCCAGCGCCGCGCGCCGTTCGACGAACGACGAGCCGCCCTGACGGCTCACCGTCATCTGATGAATCACCTTCGACGCGCGATCCGGTCCGCAATGCAGGCTGATCAGACGCGCGGCCAGTTCCACCACGGAAATCCCGCCCGCGCAGGTGATGCGGTTGCCGTCGATCATGTAGTCCGCGTGCGTGATCACGCGCAACGCGGGAAACAGGCGCCGGTAGTCTTCAAGATGGAAGCTGTGCACGCAGGCGACGTGATCGTCCATCAGCCCCGCGCGCGCCAGCACGAAGCTGCCGGTGCACAGGCCGACGAGCGGAATGCCTCCCTGAGCGGCGAGCTTCAGGTAATCCCAGTAGCGGCGATCGACGTGATCGAGTTCCGGCAGCAGCCCGCCGATAACAACCAGATAGTCGAATTGCGCGAGATCCGGAAAGGCAGACTGCACCGGCACCGGAATACCGCAACTCGCTTCAACCGATTCCCCTTGCAGGCCGACGATGGTCCACAGACAGCGCAACTGCCGGCTCTGGTCGCCGCGATCCGCTGCGTGGCGCAGCGCATCGCATAGCCCGGCCAGCGACAGCATCGGAAAGCGTGGCCACAGAAGAATCCCGACGCTCAGTTCCGCTTCGGACCGGCTGGGCCGCGTCTGAAGCGTGCGCGGCAGCGCATCCAGTTGCTCGACCAGTTCATGTGCCGTTTGCGCCGCGGTTGCAGCGGATTTCGAAGGAGAGGCAGCGGTCGGCATGCGCAAACTCGTGGGGGGATCGTCCGGATTATACGGTGGCGGGGCGCGTGTGGAGCGTCGCGCGCCTCTGCCGCAATTCTTCTATTTTCCGGCAGATCGATTCAATGCCGCCGCATTCTGGCTGCATAAATTTCGAACTACCGGCAGATGACATCGCGCTGCGCGTAGCCGGTCGATGGGCGGCGTTGGCTGTTCGTCGTGGCCAACCACAACTACTTTTCGGGTGAAGCATGAGCAAGAGCACAGCTTGGGGTCGCAGCATCGCGACTGTCGGCATTCTGGGAACGTTGTCGAGCGCTGCAACCGGCGTCGCCCGTGCCGACGAGACGGTCAAGATCGGTGAAGCCGCGCCCGTCACCGGGCCTGCGTCGTATCTGGGCAAGGACACGGAGAACGGCGCGCGCCTTGCGATCGAGGAGATCAACCAGAAGGGTCTCGTGATCGGCGGGAGAAAAGTGACGCTGGTGTTCGACGCTCAGGACGATGCGGGCGATCCGCGCCAGGCTACCCAGGTTGCGCAGAAACTGGCCGACGACAAGGTAGTGGCCGTGGTCGGGCATATGCAGTCGGGTTCGACGATTCCCGCGTCGAAGATCTATAACGATGCGGGTATCGTGCAGGTGTCGCCGTCCGCAACGAATCCGGCGTACACGCTGCAAGGGTTCAAGACGGCATATCGCGTCGTCGCCACCGACGCGCAGCAGGGCCCGACGCTGGCCGATTACGCGGCGAAGAACCTGAAGGTCAGGACGGTGGCGATCGTCGATGATTCGACCGCTTACGGGCAGGGACTGGCCGTCGAGTTCGAGAAGCAGGCGAAGGCGAACGGCATCACCGTGCTGTCGCATGATGCGAGCACCGACAAGGCCGTCGATTTCCGCGCGATTCTCACGAAGATCAAGGGCGAAAAGCCCGATGTGATCATGTATGGCGGTCTCGATGGCACAGGCGGCCCGTTCGCGAAACAGGCCAAGCAACTCGGTATTCCCGCGAAGGTGCTGGCGGGCGACGGCCTGTGTGCTGAAGATCTCGCCAAGCTCGCAGGCGATGCCGCCGACAACGTGATCTGCTCGATTGCCGGTGCACCGCTGCTGAAAATGGCCGAAGGGCCGGCCTTTGTCGACCGGTACAAGAAGCGCTTTGGCTACGCGCCCGTGCTGAACTCGCCATTTGCATACGACGCGGTGGGCGTGATCGTCGATGCGATGAAACGCGCGCAATCGACCGAACCGGCGAAGATTCTGGCTGCGATGCCCGCTACCGATTACCACGGCGTGCTCGGCGAAACGCAGTTCGACGCGAACGGCGATCTGCGGCACGGGGTGATTTCGCTCTACAAGTATGTCGACGGCAAGCAGGCGCTGCTGAGTGTCGTGGAGAAGTGAGCGCGTGATACGACAGCTCTAGTAAAAACCCCGCGAGATGGAGATCTGGCGGGGTTTGCTTTAACACTTCTGGCGATCCACTCTGCTCGTGCGGTTCGAAGTAAAGCCTCGTCAAGCCCCGCCGAATCCACCACCTCCCGGCGTTTCCACAACGAACACATCGCCCGCTGCCATCTCGATGCTCGCGATATGCCCAAGCGCGACGACCTCACCGCCCGCGCGCTCGACGCGATTGTTGCCCGTCATACCCGCGTGTCCGCCCGCCGCACCGAACGGCCCGTGAAGCCGGTTATTCGAAAGAATCGAAGCCGTCATCGGCGCGAGAAAACGGATGCGTCGGATCGCGCCGTTGCCACCGCGCCAGCGTCCGCCGCCACCCGATTGCGCGCGGATCAGATGGGATTCGAGCCGCACGGGATAGCGCCATTCGAGCACCTCAGGATCGGTCAGGCGCGAGTTGGTCATGTGCGTCTGTACCGCATCGACGCCGTGAAACCCTTCGCCCGCGCCGCTGCCGCCCGCAATCGTCTCGTAGTACTGGTAGCGCGCGTCGCCGAACGTGAAGTTGTTCATCGTTCCCTGGCTCGATGCAACGATACCGAGTGCGCCATACAGCGCGTTCGTGACCGCGGACGACGTCTCCACGTTGCCCGACACCACCGCAGCGGGATAGACGGGATTGAGCATCGATCCTTCAGGGACGATCACCGAGAGCGGTTTCAGGCAACCGGCGTTGAGCGGAATGTCGTCGCCGACCAGCGTGCGGAACACGTAGAGCACGGCGGCCATGCACACTGCTTTCGGCGCGTTGAAGTTGTTCGGCAGTTGCGCGGACGTGCCGGTGAAATCGATCGTCGCGCTGCGCGTGTCAGCATCGACGCGAATGGCCACGTCGATCACTGCGCCGTTGTCGAGCGCGTAACGGTACGCGCCATCCTTGAGCGCACCGATCACGCGGCGCACGGCTTCTTCGGCGTTGTCCTGCACGTGCTGCATGAAGGCGAGCACGACCTCGCGGCCAAACTGCGCGACCATGCGTCGCAATTCATCGACGCCTTTCTGGTTCGCGGCAATCTGCGCACGCAGATCCGCCATGTTCTGCGCGATGTTGCGCGCAGGATATCGGCCAGACCCAAGCAGCGCACGTGTCTCTGCATCGCGCAACACGCCTGCCGAAACCAGCTGCCAGTTGACGATCAGCACGCCTTCTTCTTCGATGTGCGACGACGCAGCGGGCATCGAACCCGGCGTGATCCCGCCGATGTCCGCATGATGGCCGCGCGAGCCGACATAGAAAAGCGGCGCGTCGCTGCCATCGGCGAATACGGGCGTGATGACGGTGACATCGGGAAGATGCGTGCCGCCGTGATACGGGTCGTTGAGCATGTACACGTCGCCGTCGCGCATCGTGCCGCGATTGCGCTCGATGACGGTCCGGATGCTTTCGCCCATCGATCCCAGATGCACGGGCATGTGCGGCGCGTTCGCAATCAGATTGCCCGCAGCATCGAAGATCGCGCACGAGAAGTCGAGCCGCTCCTTGATGTTGACGGAGTAGGCGGTGTTTTGCAGCCGCAGCCCCATCTGCTCCGCGACCGACATGAAGAGGTTGTTGAAGATTTCGAGCCGCACAGGGTCGGCCTGGGTGCCGATCGAACGGCGCGTGGGCAGCGGCAGCACGCGCGTCATGACGATATTGCCCTGCGCGGTCAGCACAGCCTGCCAGCCTGGTTCGACAACCGTAGTGCCGTTTTTCTCGGCGATGATCGCGGGGCCGTCGAGCCTGTCGCCTGCCAGCAGCGTGTCGCGCGAATACAGCGATGCATCGTGCCAGCGTCCGCCCGAATACATGCGAACCGTTGCGGCCACGGCGGGAAGATCGCCGGGCGCGCGTGCAGCGAGTTGATCGGTGACGGCCTGCGCGTCTGCGTGACCGATTGCCTCGACGGAGGCCAGTTCCACGACGAGCGGCGTGTCCGCCATCAGGAACGCGTAGCGCTGCCGGTACGCGGCCTCGAACGCTTCGCGCATCGATTGCACGCTGCCTGCGTTGACCGCGAGCGCCGAGTCGGTGCCCTGGTAACGCAGATGCACACGACGTACCGTAGAAATACGCTCAGCGTCGACGCCCTGATCGAGCAGTGCACCTGTTGCATCGCTGGCGAGCGCGTCGAGTGCGGCGTCGACGGTGGCAAGCGACGTGCTGTCCAGTACGATCTCCAGCGCGCGTTCCCGCATCGCCGTCTGATCGGCGAGGCCCATGCCGAACGCCGACAGTACGCCCGCAAGCGGATGGGCGAATACGCTCGTCATGCCGAGCGCGTCGGCGACACCGCAGGCGTGCTGTCCGCCTGCGCCGCCAAAAGTCGTCAGCACGTATTGCGACACGTCGTGGCCGCGCTGCACGGAAATTTTCTTGATCGCGTTCGCCATGCTGCCGATCGCAATCTCCAGATAACCTTCCGCGATATCTTCCGGCGTGCGCCGCTGGCCGGTCGCCGCGAAAATCTCATCGGCCAGCGCGCTAAAGCGCTCCACAACGACATCCCGATCAAGCGCTTCATTGGCGTGCGGGCCAAAAACGTGCGGAAAAAACGCCGGTTGGATCTTGCCGAGCATCACGTTGCAGTCGGTGACGGCGAGCGGGCCGCCACGCCGATACGCGGCCGGACCTGGGTTCGCACCCGCCGAATCCGGCCCGACGCGCAGACGGGCGCCATCGAAACCCAATACCGAACCCCCGCCTGCCGCAACGGTGTGAATGCTCATCATCGGCGCGCGCATGCGCACACCGGCCACCTGTGTTTCGAACACGCGCTCGAACTCGCCGTTGAAATGCGAGACATCGGTCGACGTGCCGCCCATGTCGAAGCCGATCACACGTTCGAACCCTGCCGCCTGCGCCGCGCGCACCATCCCGACGATCCCGCCCGCCGGGCCGGAGAGAATCGCGTCCTTGCCCTGGAACAGATCGGCGCGCGTGAGGCCGCCGCTGCTCTGCATGAATTGCAGATTCACGCCGGGCATCTCGCGCGCCACCTGATCGACGTAACGGCGCAGGATCGGCGACAGATAGGCGTCGACAACAGTCGTATCGCCGCGCGACACCATCTTCATCAGCGGCGAAACCTCATGCGAAACCGACACCTGCGTGAAGCCGATACGGCGCGCCAGCACAGCAATCTCGCGCTCGTGTGCCGTGTGCCGGTAACCATGCACGAGCACGATGGCGACAGCGCGGATGCCGGCATCGAAAGCTTCGCGCAGCGCGGCTTCGGCGGCATGGAGATCGAGCGGCGCGACCACGTCGCCTTGCGCGCCGCTCCGTTCGTCGATTTCGATCACGCGCTCATACAACGATTCAGGCAGCGCAATGTCGAGATCGAACAGACGCGGACGGTTCTGATACGCGATCCGCAGCACGTCGCGAAAGCCGCGCGTGGTCACGAACGCAACGGGTTCGCCCTTGCGCTCCAGCAGTGCATTGGTCGCGACCGTCGTGCCCATCTTGACCATGTCGACGTCGCGCGGCGTGATCGGCTCGTCGGCACGCAGGCCGAGCAGGTGGCGAATCCCCGCGACAGCCGCATCGCGGTATTGCTCGGGATTTTCGGAGAGCAACTTGTGCGTGGTCAGCGAGCCGTCGGGACGGCGCGCGACGATATCGGTAAAGGTGCCGCCGCGGTCGATCCAGAACTGCCAGCGGGACGGCACACAAGCTTCGGGAGTGGAATGACGATTCATGATGCGATGAGAGACGCTTTCAGGTTGAAGACAGTCGATCGAACGACGACGCAGATGTGCGATCGCGCTCAGGCCGATTCGAGTTCACGCCCGCGTGTTTCGGGCAAGGTGAGCGCCGCGATGATCAGCACGCCATACGCAGCGACCGCGAAGATGCCGATGCTCGTGCCGAGTCCGAACTGCTTCGACAGCGTGCCGATCAGCACAGGAAAGAGCGCGCCGATTGCGCGGCCGACGTTGTAGCAAAAGCCCTGGCCGGAGCCGCGCACGCGGGTCGGGAAGAGTTCCGTAAGAAACGCGCCCATGCCCGCGAAGATGCCGGAAGCGAAGAAGCCGAGCGGAAAGCCGAGCCAGAGCATCGAAGCATTCGTCAGCGGCAGCGACGTGTAGGCGAACGCGATTGCCATCGAGCCGATTGCGAACAGAATGAAATTGGGCTTGCGGCCGATGCGATCGGTGAGCCATGCGCTCGACAGATAACCCACGTACGACCCGACGATGATCATCGCAAGATAGCCGCCCGTGCCCATCACCGTGAGATGACGCTCCGTCTTCAGGAAAGTTGGCAGCCATGTGGTGATCGCGTAGTAGCCGCCCTGTGCGCCCGTCGTGAGCAGGGCGGCGCGCAACGTCGTGGAAAGCAGCTTTGGCGCGAAGATTTCAGTGAAGCGCGGCGTGTCTTGCGCGGCCTGCTGTTCGGCTTTCGATTGCTCGAACACTTCCGGCTCTTTCACATAGCGGCGGATCACCAGCACGAGCAGCGCAGGCACGAGGCCGACGAGACACAGCGCTCGCCACGCGATTTCTGGCGCCATCGTCGAAAACAGCACGGCATAGAGCAGGGCGGCCAGGCCCCAGCCGAGCGCCCAGCCCGACTGCACGAGACCCACTGCTTTGCCGCGGTCGCGAGCGCGGATCACTTCGCCGATCAGCACGGCGCCCGCCGTCCACTCACCGCCGAAGCCAAAGCCCATCAGCGCGCGCGCTGCGAGCAACTGGCCGTAGGTCTGCGCGAGGCCGCACAGACCGGTGAAGACGGCGAACCACAACACGGTGAGTTGCAGTGTGCGCACGCGGCCAATGCGGTCCGACAGAATCCCCGCGATCCAGCCGCCCAGCGCCGATGAAAGCAGCGTCAACGTGCCGATGAAACCCGCATCCGCGAGCGTGATGCCCCACGTCGCGACGAGCGTAGGAATGACGAACGACAGCATCTGCGTATCCATGCCGTCGAGCATGTAGCCGACCTTGCAGCTCCAGAATGCGCGGCGCGCACGTGGACCCGCTTCGGCGTACCAAGAAAGCTGGCGGGGAACGGCCGCTTCGACAGGTTCGTCTGCGATTGCCGTGAGTGTCTTGCTGTCCATCTGTAGCTCCTGTTGATAGTCGCGTGGGGAACGAGAGGCGCCGTTCGACTGCCGGAAGAGATTTCGTAGAGTCGAGTGGGCCCCTCTGGTCGGCGCGGCCAGATTTCGGTCAACGAAGGGGACACCCGGCGTTGCGGCGCTGCGTGCGCCGCAGCGTTCAGAACACGGCTAGCGATGCATTCGTGATGTCGGTCATCAGCATGTGGCCCGGCGCGTGGGCAATGGCGAGCGGCAGTTTTGCTGCCATCAGCGCCGTTTGTGGCGTCACGCCGCAGGCCCAGTACACAGGCAATTCGGCAGCGTGGATCGTCACGGCATCGCCGAAATCGGGACGCGCGAGATCGGCGATGCCGAGCACCGACGGATCGCCGATATGCACGGGCGCACCGTGCACGCCAGGAAAGCGGCTCGTGATCTGCACCGCGCGGATCGCGTCGGCGCCGCGCATCGGGCGCCTCGACACGGCGAGTGCCCCGCCGCAGGTACCCGCGCGCTGGTTGGGAATGTTGGTGCGATACATCGGCACGTTGCGGCCTTCTTCGACATGGCGCAGACCGATGCCTTCCTGCGCGAGCATGTGCTCGAAAGAAAACGAACAGCCGATTGCGAACACAACGAAATCGTCCTGCCAGAGCGCCTCGATCGATTCCACGCGTGCGCTCAGCGCGCCATCGCGATACACGTTGTAAGCGGGCACATCGGTGCGGATGTCGAGGTCGCGGCCGAGCATCGGCAGGCGGAAATCCCCCGGTTCGCCGACGCCGAGCAGCGGACAAGCCTTCGGATTCGCGTGGCAAAAGCGCAGAAAGTCGTGCGCAGCGGCGGCGGGCAGGATCGCCAGATTGGCTTGCGCGTACTCGCCGCAATGTCCGGCCGTCGGGCCGCGAAAGTCGCGGTGGCGCACAGCCTGGCGGAATTCAAAAGGAGTCATGGTGGGGACGTCTCTGGCGATGGTTTTCGGTGTGTGGCGCGCTTCGCGTGTCGAATTGCGTACCGTCAGGCAAAGCATAGAAAAGAAGAAAATTTGACGCCAACTAGTTTTCTTTGCTGTCGGTGGATAGAATTTCTTAACGAAACCACGGGTTTTCCCGAGTCACGTCGCTTTTTTTGAAGCGCTTAGCGCCATGAATACTCGCTTCCTCGAAACCTTCGTCACGCTCGCCAAACTGCGCAGCTTCCGCACCACGGCAACGGCGCTGCACGCAACGCCAGCCGCGATTTCCCAGCGCGTGAAAGCGCTCGAAGATGAATTGCAGACGGTGCTCGTCGATCGCGATAGCCGTGAATTCCGCCTGACGCCGAATGGTGAATATCTGCTTGGCTACGCGAAAGCGGTGGTCGAAGCGACGCGCCAGTTGCAGGCGGCCGCGTCTAACGAAGGCGCGATGCGCGGCAAGCTGCGGCTGGGTGTGATCGAGACGGTGGTGCACAGCTGGCTCGCCGACTACATGCGGCGGCTCGCGGCCGACTATCCGCAACTCGAGGTGGAGCTTGCCGTCGATGTGAGCGTCGTGTTGCAACGCCGGCTGATGGCGGGCGAACTGGATCTGATCATCCGGGTGGAAGGCAGCGACGAGGAATCGGTCGTATGCGATGCGCTCGCCAACTATCCGGTTCACTGGATCGCGCGCGCGGGTCTTTTGCCGCTCTCGCGCAGCGGTCTGGCGAAACGCGTGTTGCGCCATCCGATTCTCACGTTCGGGCGCGGAACGGCGCCGCATCGTGCGCTTGAAGATATCGTCAGCAAGCTGGCGCTCGCGAACGGCGTGCCGATGGCAGACACGCGCATCACCGGTTCGCCGTCTATTTCCGTGATCGTGCAACTTGTGCGCGACGGCTTCGGTGTCGCGGCCATTCCGCGTCTGTTCGTCGATGAACTGATCGCGCGCGGCGAAGGGGTCGAGTTGCCGTTGCAGCCGTCGCCGCCTTCGATCGTCGTGTCGATGTCGCGCCGTTCCGATGCGCCGCTGTGCGTGCATGGCGCCGCCAATGCCGCGCGTGCTGCATGTCATGGCTATTGCGAACATGGCGACGCGCGGTTGATCGAGCCGTTATGACAGCGGACGGGATGCGCGAGCGATCCCGAAGGCAACTGTGCACTGCAGCAGAGTTTCTCTGGCGCTGATCGATCGATCCGGCGTATCAGGGTTTTAGCGGATGGCAATTGAAGTCCTGGCTGCCTATCGTGCTCACAACTGAAATAAATTTCAGCACACGGAAAAAATATCAGTTCGTGTGAGCACGGAGACGATATGACGAAATCCGCTATCAAACGCGATGCCGAGGACAGTCTCGCCATCCGGGCCGCGTGGTTGCACTACGTGGCCGGACAGACGCAAGCCGACGTCGCCACCCGGCTAGGCGTCAGCAATGTGAAGGCGCATCGGCTGATTACCCGGGCCCATCAGACGGGCGCGGTCAAATTCACCATCGACGGCGACGTCACCGAATGCGTGGTGCTCGAAGGCGAACTCGCGCAACGCTACGGTCTCGACTACTGCGAGGTGGTGCCCGATCTCAGCGAAGGCGACTTGCCGCTGCTCGCGCGCGGCGTCGCCGGTGCGCAGTTCCTGCAACGGGAGATCGGCGCGCGGCAGGACGGCGTGATCGGCATTGGCCACGGACGCACGCTGGCCGCCGTGGTGGCGAACATTCCGCGCATGGACGCCGGCACCGTGCGCTTCGTGTCGCTGCTCGGTGGCGTGACGCGCAAATACACCGCGAATCCGTACGACGTGATTCATCGTCTGGCCGAACAGACGGGCGCGATGTCGTACGTGCTGCCGCTGCCGTTCTTCGCCAATACGGCCGAAGATCGCGAAGTGCTGCTCTCGCAGCGCGGCGTGCGCGAGGTGTTCGACCTGGCGGCGCGTTCGGACCTGATGGTGGTCGGCATCGGCTCGGTGGGCGCGGACGCGCAACTGGTTGCTTCGCAGATGATCGAGCCCGCGGAGATTCAGGAAGTCCGCAAGCTGGGCGGCGAGGGCGAGTTGCTCGGGCACTTCTTCAATCGCGCGGGCAAGTCGGGTGAGACTTCGCTGGCGGCGCGCACGGTTGCGCCCCGGCTGGCCGATCTGAAGGGGCGCCGCATCATCGCGATTGCCGGCGGTGCCTCGAAAATCGAAGCGATTCGCGCCGTGCTCAACAGCGGCCTGCTGAGCGGTCTTATCACCGACGAAGCGACCGCACTGGAGCTGAATCTCGAATCCTCCGCGACGGAGGCAGCGTGATGACGGCCGCGGCGCATGATCTTCTGATCGGTGTCGACGCGGGTACATCGGTCATCAAGGCGGTCGCCTACGATCTGTCGGGCCGGCAGATAGCGTGCGCATCGGTGCCGAACAGCTACACGACGCGAGCCGATGGCGAAGCATCGCAACCGCTCGATCAGACCTGGCTCAACTGCGCGAAGACGCTGCGTGATCTCGGCGCCAAGGTCGCCGGTCTGGCGCAGCGAACGCGAGCGCTTGCCGTGACGGGACAAGGCGACGGCACCTGGCTGGTCGGCGCGGGCAATCGCCCCGCAAGCGATGCATGGCTGTGGCTCGACGCCCGCGCAGCGGGCACGGTGCGGCGCTTGCAGCAGGGACCGCTGGCGCGCGCGCGATTCGAAGCCACGGGCACGGGACTCGCCGCATGCAGCCAGGGCGTGCAGATCGCGCATATGGCCGCAACGATGCCGGACGTGCTCGACCGTGCCGAAGTGGCGCTGCATTGCAAGGACTGGCTCTATCTGAACCTGACTGGTGTGCGCGCGACCGATCCATCGGAAGCGAGCTTCACCTACGGCAATTTCCGCACGCGCCGTTACGACGACACGGTGATCGAAGCGCTCGGACTGAGCGCGCGGCGCGGTCTGCTGCCGGAGATTGTCGATGGCACGCAGGTGCTGCATCCGCTCTCGCCTGAGGCGGCCACGGCGACAGGACTGCTCGCGGGTACGCCCGTGTGCCTGGGTTTCGTCGATATCGTCTCGACGGCGCTCGGTGCAGGCATTCACACGGCGAACGCAGCGCACGCCAGTTGCTCGATCGTCGGCTCGACGGGCATGCATATGCGGGCGGTACGCAATAGCGATGTGCATCTGAACGCCGAGGGTACGGGCTATGTCATCGCCTTGCCGCTGCCGGGCATGTCGGCGCAAGTGCAGTCGAACATGGCCGCCACGCTCAATATCGACTGGCTGCTGCATCTTGCCAGTGATCTGCTGGCGCAGTTCGGCACGCGCCTGTCGCACAGCGACGGCATGAAATGCATCGATGGCTGGCTGCAGCCAGCGCGCGCCGGTTCGCTGCTCTATCACCCGTATATCTCCGATGCAGGCGAACGCGGGCCGTTCGTCGATCCGAATGCACGGGCGGGCTTTATCGGGCTGACGAGCGAAAGCCGTTTTCCGGATCTGGTGCGCGCGGTGGTCGAAGGGCTCGGAATGGCGGCGCGCGACTGCTATACGTCGATGGGCCTGCCGATGCCGAAGGAACTGCGCCTGACGGGCGGCGCGACGCGTTCACGCGCGTTGCGTGGCGTGCTCGGCGCGGCAGTCGGCGCACCGACGCGCATTTCGATGCGGGAAGAAGCGGGCGCAGCGGGTGCGGCGATGATGGCCGCCATCGCGCTCGGCGTCTATCCCGACATGGAGGCCTGCATCGCGCAATGGGTCACGCCGCTGCTGGGTGAAGTCGAAACGGCCGATCAGGATCTGACGCATCGCTACACGCGCCTGTTCCCTGTGTATCGCAACGCGCGCGAAGCGCTCGCACCGACATGGGCGCAAACCGCCCAGTTGATGCATCCGGCGCAGACGATGCAGCATGTCGAGCCGCTTACGCCAGCCCTGACTAACGTCGAATACGGAACGTTGAGATGAGCACGAACAACGTGGTGGACCTTTGCGTGATCGGCGGCGGCATCAACGGCGCGGGGATTGCGCGTGATGCGGCGGGCCGGGGACTGTCCGTGCTCCTGTGCGAAAAGGACGACCTTGCACAAGGCACATCGTCTCGTTCGGGCAAACTCGTGCATGGTGGTCTGCGTTATCTTGAGTACTACGAATTTAGACTCGTGCGCGAAGCATTGATCGAGCGCGAAGTGTTGCTCAATGCAGCACCGCATATCATCTGGCCGCTGCGTTTCGTTTTGCCGCATAGTCCCGGCGATCGTCCCGCATGGCTGGTGCGCACGGGGCTCTTTCTCTACGATCACCTCGGAGGCCGCAAGAAGCTGCCGGGCACACGCTCGCTCGATTTGCGGCGTGATCCCGAAGGCGCGCCGATCAAGCCTGAATACCGCAAGGCTTTCGAGTACTCCGATTGCTGGGTCGACGATGCGCGGCTCGTGGTGCTGAATGCCGTCGATGCGGCACAGCGCGGCGCACAGGTGTTGACGCGAACAGCGTGTGTGTCCGCGCGGCGGGACGGCGATATGTGGCGTGTCGAACTGCGCGACGCGCGCGATGGCGCGACACGCAGCGTCAGCGCCCGCGCGCTCGTCAATGCAGCGGGGCCGTGGGTATCGGAGGTGATCGGGCGCGCGGGCGCGGCGTCGACGCGCAAGGTGCGGCTGGTGAAAGGCAGCCATATCGTTACGCCAAAGTTCTGGGATGGCGCGCATTCTTATCTGGTGCAGAACCACGACAAGCGCGTGATCTTCATCAACGCCTATGAAGGCGACAAGGCACTCATCGGCACCACCGATGTGCCATGGGACGGCGCACCCGAACGCGTCACGATCAGCAGCGAAGAGATCGACTATCTGCTTTCCGCCGTGAACCGTTATTTCAGGCGTCCGCTGCGCCGTCAGGACATCGTGCAGAGCTTTGCCGGCGTTCGCCCGCTGTATGACGACGGGCAGGGCAATCCGTCGGCGGTGACGCGTGACTATGTGTTCGACCTCGACGACAGCGCGGGCGCGCCGCTGCTCAACGTGTTCGGCGGCAAGATCACGACGTTTCGCAAGCTCGCCGAGCACGCATTGCAACGGCTGCGCCCGACGTTTCCGAACATGGGCGAAGACTGGACGGCGAGTGCGACGCTGCCGGGCGGCGACATAGCGGATGCCGATATGACCCGTTTCGTTGCGCATCTGCAGAGTCGCCATAGCTGGTTGCCGCGCGACCTGACGCGCTACTACGCGCAGACACACGGCTCGCGTACTGCGCAACTGATCGATGGCATGTCGTCGCTCGCAGGTCTCGGCCAGCAATTCGGGCCCAATTTCTACGAAGCGGAAGCGCGTTATCTGATGGCCCACGAATGGGCGGAGACAGCCGACGACATCCTCTGGCGTCGTACCAAGCACGGTCTGCATATGAGCACAGCGCAGATCGCCACCTTCGAAGCGTGGCTGGACAGCCGCGTGATGAAGTTCGCCTAAGCGCAATCAGCGTACGCCCCGAGCCGAAACGAGACGAACATGCCATTCACGCTTGCACTCAACACCAATCCGCTGGTGAACCGCTTTGCCGAACCGGACGATCTCATCGACGCGATTGCGCACGAGATGAAAATCCGCGACGTGCAACTGACGCATGAGTTCATCAATCCATCGTGGCCCGCGTCGACGATCCGACGGCTTACGCGTCAAATGCGCGCGGCCATGGCCAGAACGGGTGTGCGCATCACGTCGGGCATGACGGGTCCGTATGGACGTTTGAATCACTTCGGGCATCCCGATGCGGACGTGCGGCGCTACTACATCGACTGGTTCAAGACCTTTGCCGACATCACCGCCGATCTCGGCGGCGACGCGATCGGCACGCAGTTCGCGATTTTCACGTATCGCGATTTCGACGATTTGCAGCGGCGTGAAGCGTTGATCCGCATAGCCATCGACTGCTGGGCCGAGGTCGCCGAGCACGCGAAGCACGCGGGGTTGAAGTACGTATTCTGGGAACCGATGTCGATCGGCCGCGAATTCGGCGAAACGATTTCCGCATGCATGGCGTTGCAGGAGCGTTTGAGTGCCGCCCGCATGGCGATCCCCATGTGGATGATGGCCGACATCGACCACGGCGATGTCACCAGCCCGAATCCCGACGACTTCGATCCGTATGCGTGGGCGCGCGCTGTGCCGCGCGTGTCGCCCATCATCCATATCAAGCAGTCGTTGCTGGACAAAGGCGGGCATCGTCCCTTCACCGCCGAGTACAACGCACGCGGCCGCATTCAGCCCGAACCGCTGATTGCGGCGTTGCACGACGGCGGTGGCCGCGACAACGAGATTTGCCTCGAACTGTCGTTCAAGGAACGCGAGCCGACCGCCCGGCAAGTGGTCGCGCAGATCGCGGAATCGGTGGCGTTCTGGGCGCCGCATTTCAACACCGGCATGGCCGATCTGAACATCTGAAGGAATCAGACGATGCACGGCACGATCACACAAAAACTGATCAACGACGGCGATGCTGCCGTCGATGAAATGCTCGACGGCGTCATGGCTGCGCACGGCGACGTGCTGACGCGCCACCCCGGCGCGCCGCGCGCGATCATGGCGCGCAACGGCCCGCGCGAAGGCAAGGTGGCGCTGGTGATCGGCGGCGGATCGGGACACGAGCCGACGTTTCTGGGCTTCGTCGGCAAAGGTCTTGCGGATGCAGCCGTCATCGGTAACGTGTTTGCGTCGCCGCCACCGCAGCCATCCGTCGATGCAGCGCTCGCCGCGCATGGCGGCGCGGGCGTGCTGTTCATGTACGGCAACTACGCTGGCGACGTGATGAACTTCGACATGGCCACCGAGCTGCTCGAACTCGAAGGCGTCGAGGCGCGTACGGTGCTGACGACCGACGATATTGCGTCCGCGCCGCGTGAAGAGCATCAGAAGCGTCGTGGGGTGGCGGGCAATGTGTTCATCTTCAAGGCCGCCGGTGCAGCCGCCGATCTGATGTTGCCGCTCGAAGAAGTTGAGCGCGTGGCACGTCACGCGAATGCGCGCACCTACACGCTCGGCGTTGCGCTGGCGCCGTGCTCGCTGCCGCAGACGCGGCGTCCCAACTTCGAGATATCGCTGGGCGAGATGGAAATCGGCATGGGCATACACGGCGAACCGGGCATGCGTCGTGAAGCACTGCGCTCCGCTGATGCCATCGTCGATGAAATCATGGACGCGATCCTCGGTGAGATGGATGCGGCAAAAGGCGATCGCGTGGCCGTGCTCGTCAATTCGCTCGGATCCACGACTCTGATGGAGCTGTACATCCTCAACCGGCGGGTCGCGCAGCGACTGAACGATGCGGGACTCGTCGTGCATCGCACGCTGGTCGGGCCGCTGTGTACGTCGCTGGAAATGGCGGGCGCGTCGATCACGGTGATGCATCTCGACGATGAATTGCAGCGCCTGCTCGATCATCCCTGCGAGTGCGCGATGTTTCAGCAGGAGGCAGGACGATGCACACACTGACCACGACCGATATCGCGCGATTGTTCCGCGAACTGGCGAGCACGATTGCAGGCGCGCGAGACGAACTCTGCCGCCTCGACGGCGTGATCGGCGATGCGGACCACGGTATCGCGATGGAACAGGGCTTTACGGCAGCGTCGAAAGCGATTGAGGCGCTGCCCGAAGAATCGACGCTTGCAGATCAGTTGAACGCGGCGGCGAAGGGCTTTCTGAATGCTGTGGGCGCGTCGTCTGGGCCGTTGTATGCGACGGCGTTCATGCGTGCAGCGAAGGTTGCGGGCGCACGCCACGCGGTGCCGCTCAATGAAGCACCGGGTCTGATCGTCGCGATGGCGGAAGGCATCCGGTCGCGCGGCAAGGCGGAAGTCGGCGAAAAGACGATGGTCGATGTGTGGGCGCCTGCCGCAGAAGCCGCCGGGCAGGGCATGGCAGATGGACTGTCCCTTGCGGGAATCATGGCGCGCACGCAGGCAGCCGCGACGGCAGGCGCCGAGTCCACGCGGCTGATGGTCGCCACCAAAGGGCGTTCGTCGCGGCTTGGCTCACGCAGCGTCGGGCATATGGACCCCGGCGCGGCATCGGCGGCGATCGTGCTGAACGTGATTGCGCAGGACTGGGTGCGGCACGGCACGGACTGAATCGACATGCAGCCGCGCAAGGCTGCCATTGCGACACAACGGAGACAGGTCTATGAGTACGGTCACTCCCTCGATGAAGCGTAATCAACGGCATCAAGTCCGGCTGACGATTGAAGTCGTACTGCTGCTGATCGTGCTGGCGGCGATGGCGCTCAGCACGAAAGTCGTCAAGATCGGCTCCGGCGCCGATACGCAGACGAAAGAATTCGAGCCGGCCGCCTACGGCGAGGCGCAGTTTCCGAAGACGCTCGCAGCTATCGAAAAGCGCGCAGTGGCCGCCGATGTGCTCGCTGCCGCCATTGCCAAAGATCAGGATGCGGCTGGCAAGCAATACGGCATCGCGGGCGGCGGCATCGGTCCTGAGATGTCGGTGAAATTCACGGGTGTCGCGGGCAAGGAAGATTCGGGCGTGGATGAAGTGAAGGTTCCCGGTTTGCCCGATTCGCTCGTGATCCGCGTGCAGACGGGGCCCGCGATCATCGGCACCGATCTGCGCGACGCGACGGGCGACATCAATTTCGGCCAGTTCACGAACCAGATCGACTATCAGAACGCGGGTTATGCGATCAACGCGGCGATGAAAAAAGACGTGCTGTCGAAGATCGATACGGCAAAGCTGACGGGCAAGACGATTTCTGTTGTCGGCGTATTTCAACTCGTCAATCCGAATGGCTGGCTAATCACCCCCGTGAAGCTGGACGTGCAATGAACACGACCTCTCCCATCCCTGCACAAGCGCACGCGAAAGACAGCGTGCTGCTGTCCGCGCGCGACATCGTCAAGTCGTACGGCGGCGTGCACGCGCTGAAGGGCGTGAACTTCGAGATTCATCGCGGCAAGGTCACGACGCTGTTCGGCGAGAACGGCGCCGGAAAATCGACGCTGATGAAGATACTCTCCGGTGTGGAAAAGCCAACTTCAGGTGAGATCGAGCTCGATGGCGAGCCGGTTGCGTTCACGTCATCGAGCGATGCGCGCGATCACGGCATCTCGATCATCCACCAGGAACTCAGCCTCGCACCGAACCTGAGCGTACGCGACAACATTTTCATGGGCCGCGAAATCCGCACGCCCACGGGCGTGAACTTCGCCGAAGAAGCGCGTCAGACGCGTGCTTTGATGGCCGATCTCGAAGAAGAGATCGATCCGCTGACGCTGGTGCGGGATCTGCGTCTGGGCCAGCAACAGGTGGTCGAAATCGCGCGCGCACTGTCGGTCGACTCGCGCATCCTGATCATGGATGAGCCGACTTCGGCGTTGAGCGCTTCCGAAGTCGAGGTGCTCTTCAAGGTCATCCGTGACCTGACGAGCCGCGGCGTGTCGATCGTTTATATCTCGCATCACCTGGAAGAGGCGTTGCAGGTGACGGACCATGCGGTGGTCCTGCGCGACGGCAGGATCACTGCGACGGCCGAACGCAAGGACATCGATCTGGGCTGGATCGTGCGCAACATGGTGGGCGAGAATTTCGACCTGGGTGCGCCGCCCACGGGTTACGCCTTCGGCGAGATCGCGCTCGATATCGACGATCTGAGTGTCGCCGATGAATCCGGTACGGACGCGTGCGTGGTCGACCACCTGTCGCTCAAGGTGCGGGCGGGCGAAATCGTCTGTATCTATGGCCTGATGGGCGCGGGCCGCACTGAACTGCTCGAAGCCGCGGCGGGCCGCAGACGTCTGCCCGTGACGGGCGGCAGAGTGCTGCTTGAAGGCGACGATCTGGCAGGACTGAGCATCGCCGCACGGATCGCCAAAGGGCTGGTGCTGGTCCCCGAAGACCGTCAGCGCGATGGTCTCGTGCCGACCATGAGCGTGGGCGCAAATCTGTCTCTGGCGAGCATCCGCACGTTCGTCAAAGGCATGCTGATGTCGCCGCCGACCGAACGCACACTCGTCGACCAGTCGATCCGCAACGTGCACGTGAAGACAGCGGGCGCGAATGCGTCGATCCGCTCGCTGTCAGGTGGCAACCAGCAGAAGGTCGTGATCGGCAAGATGCTCGCGACCAACCCCAAAGTGATTCTGCTCGATGAGCCGAGCCGCGGCATCGATATCGGTGCCAAGGCCGAGGTGTTTCGCCTGCTCGCGGAGAACGCGCGCAAGGGTCTTGCCGTGGTGTATTCGACCTCGGAAGTGGGTGAGTGCCTGAGCGTCGCGCATCGGATCGTCGTGATGCATCGCGGCAGGATTTCCGCTGAGTTCGGCCCCGATGCCAGCAAGGACGACATCATGGCCGCGTCGGGCGAAGCCGTGGTCGCCTGATCGTATAAAAGTCTGGAGACATTGAACATGAACAACGCTGCCAAAACTTCCGGATCGAATCACACCGCCGCGTCGGGCGAAGGAATCGATCTCGGCAAGATGCTGCTCGAAGGGCGCGCATTTCTCGCGCTGATCGCCATTGTCGTGATCTTTTCTTTATTGTCACCTAATTATTTCGCACTAGAAAATTTCTTGACGATGGCATCGCACGTGGCCATCTACGGCATTCTCGCGATCGGCATGCTGCTCGGCATCATTAATGGCGGTATCGATCTGTCGGTGGGTTCGACGTTGGGTTTGTCGGGTGTCGTCGCGGGTTACTTCATGCAGGGCGTCACGCTGAACGCGTTCGGTGTCGTGCTGTATCCGCCTGTGTGGGTCGTCGTGGTGCTGTGCTGGCTGCTCGGTGCCTGCATCGGTCTGGTCAACGGCATACTCATTGCGCGCTTCAAGGTGCCGGCCTTCGTTGCCACGCTCGGCGTGATGTACGTGGTGCGCGGCTTCGCGCTGCTGATGACCAACGGCCTTACCTATAACAATCTGGGCGGCCAGACGGCCTTGGGCAATACGGGCTTCGAGTGGCTAGGCTTCGACCGGCTCTGGCATGTACCCATCGGCGTGCTGGTGCTGGCCTTGATCGCGCTCGCCGGAAGCGTCGCGCTGAACCGGTCGCCATTCGGACGATGGCTTTACGCGTCAGGCGGCAACGAGCGCGCGGCCGAACTGTCGGGTGTGCCCGTCAGGCAGGTGCTGCTCGGCGTGTACATGCTGTCGGGTATCTGCGCGGCTGTAGCGGGCCTGATCCTCTCGTCGCAGTTGACGTCCGCGGGCCCGACGGCGGGCACCACATACGAACTCACTGCGATTGCCGCCGTCGTGATCGGCGGGGCGTCGCTGATGGGCGGCACGGGCAATATCCGCGGCACGCTGCTCGGCGCGTTCGTGATCGGCTTTCTGTCCGATGGTCTCGTCATCATCGGGATCTCTTCTTACTGGCAGACGGTATTTACCGGGGCCGTCATCGTGCTCGCGGTGCTGCTGAACGCCATCCAATATCGCCGCCGCGTCAAACGCCGTGCACCGACGGGCAGCCAACTGGCTTCTCCGCAAGGCGGCGGGAAGGTGTGAGCGTGCCTCCCGTCTGCGAGAAGAACACCGAAGTCCTGCGTCAACATCAACCCGATAAGAGACCTGCCATGACTATCCAGAGAAAGACCCTGATCCTTGCCGCTTTCGCGATGACATTGCCCCTGATTGCCGGGCAGGCGCGCGCCGCAGGTGGACTGATCAGCATCATCGTCAACGATCCCGCCAATCCGTACTGGCTCGCAGAAGGCAACATCGCCGCCGCCGAAGCGAAGAAGCTGGGCTATACAGCCAATGTGTCGGCCTCGAAGGGCGACACGAATACGGAAAGCCAGCAGATCGATACCGCCATCACCAACAAGTCGGTCGCCATCATTCTCGATCCCGCCAACGCGAGTGGCTCCGTTGGTGCCGTCAAGAAAGCGGTGGCGGCGAATATCCCCGTGTTCCTCGTCAATGCGGAAATCAACCAGCCGGGGCTCGCCAAGGCGCAACTGGTGTCGAACAACGCGCAGGGCGCGGCGCTGGGCGCCCAGCAATGGGCGAGAGACGTCGGCGCGAAGGGCAACTATGTGGAACTGCTCGGCGCGCCTTCGGACAACAACGCGGCGACGCGTTCCAACGGATATCGCTCGGTGCTGAGCCAGTATCCCGACCTCAAGACCGTCGGCACACAGGTGGCGAACTGGGACCGCACGCAAGGGTTCAATGCCACGCAGAGCCTGTTGCAGGCGCACCCGGATGTGAACGGCGTGATCAGCGGTAACGACGAAATGGCGCTGGGTGCGATTGCCGCGCTGAAGCAGGCGGGCAAGCTGAAGACCGTCAAGGTGGGTGGCTTCGATGGATCGCCTGCAGCTGTCGATGCCGTCAAGGCAGGCGATCTGCAATACACGGTGCTGCAACCGGTGGCCGAATTCTCGGCTAGAGCGGTGCAGGAAGCCGACCAGTATCTGAAGACGGGTAAAACAGGCGCTGCCGGCGAGAAGCAATTGTTCGACTGCGTGCTGATTACCAAAGCCAATGTCGGCAAATACACCGCGCCGTTCGTGCTGGCGAAATGACATGCAGCACCGGGCCGAACCAGTCGGCCCTGGTGCCGCCTGCGACTTGATGTGTCGAGAAACTTTTCAACAAGGCAACCATGCGTGATGTCCCTTTCTGGGTCGGTACGAGCTGGAAGATGAACAAGACGTTGGCAGAGGCTCGCGCTTTCGCTGACGGCCTGCTGTCCAGCCCGGACGATGCGCGGATCCAGCGCTTCGTGATTCCTCCCTTCACCGCGATCCGCGAAGTGAAGTCGATGCTGGCACAGAGCAACGTCAAGGTCGGCGCGCAAAACATGCATTGGGCCGAGGATGGTGCGTGGACGGGCGAAGTCTCGCCGCCGATGCTGGTCGATTGCGCGATGGATCTGGTCGAGCTGGGCCATTCGGAGCGTCGCGAACACTTCGGTGAAACCGACGCCACGATCGCGCTGAAGGTCGAGGCGGCCGTGCGGCACGGGCTGACGCCGCTGATCTGCATCGGCGAGACGCTCGCCGATAAGGACAGCGGTCGTGCCACCGAGGTGCTGGCGGCTGAAGTCCGCGCTGCCTTGTCGCGTCTTGATGCTCATCAGCGCGCGGCGCCCATTCTGCTTGCGTACGAACCCGTGTGGGCCATCGGTGAGCGCGGTATCCCCGCCAGCCCGGCTTATGCGAATGCACGTCAAGCCGAAATCAGCGAGGTGGCGAGGACCGTGCTCGGTCGTCGCATACCTTGCCTGTATGGCGGCTCGGTGAATCTCGAGAATTGCGCGGAATTGGCGGCGTGTCCGGATATCGATGGTCTTTTCATTGGCCGCTCTGCATGGAACGTCAGTGGTTATCTGGAGATAGTGATGCGGGTCGGGCAAGCGCTTTGACTTGTGCCTTGCAATCTGAACGACAAAGGAGGACTTGCAATGAAAGTTGCTGTTGGAGGCGATAGCGCCGGTGTCGGACTGGCCCGTGTGCTCGCCGATTATCTGAAAGACCGCTTCGAAGTGTTCGAAGTATCGAATACGGACGCCAACCCGAACGAGTTTTACGCTGACCTTTCGGACCGCGTCGCGTCAGGCGTGGTGGACGGCAAATACGATCGCGCGATACTCGTCTGCGGCACGGGGATCGGCGTCAGCATCGCGGCAAACAAGGTGCCGGGGGTCCGCGCCGCGCTGTGCCACGATACCTATTCCGCGGAGCGTGCCGCACTCTCGAACAACGCACAGATCATCACGATGGGATCACGTGTGATTGGACCGGAGGTGGCCAAGGCGATCGCCGATTCGTTCCTTTCGAATACATTCGACGAGCAGGGTCGAAGCGCAGACAACGTCGCTGCCATCAACGAGGTGGATTCGAAGTACCACCATCGCGGTGCTTCTGTCGGGTCTTCGTCGGGGTAAGGGGCATCGCCTTTTGAGGGAATCAGGTCTCTTTCCTGGTTCGCCATATAATCGCTACTTTTCTCGTACCGGGCGAAGTAGCTATGAAAAAGATCATCCTCACCCTGGCCGCGTCGGTGGCCGTGCTGGTTTTGGGTTCTGCCGCGGCGCAGGCGCAGGATCGCGAACTGGTGGTCGCATCCAGTGCGACCTATACGCCTTTCGCGTTCGAAAACAAGGACAAGCAGATCGTCGGGTTCGACATCGACATCGTCAATGCGATTGCAAAACAGCAGCATATGAAGCTGCGCATTGTGAATACGCCGTTTACGAGCATCTTTGCGTCGCTCAATAACGGCGATGTCGACTTCGTGATCTCGGGCGTGACGATCAACGAGAAGCGCAAACAGAGTTTCGATTTCTCGGCGCCGTATTTCGATGCGCGCCAACTGATTGCCGTGCCAAAGAGCAGTACGGTGAAATCGCTGAAAGATCTCGACGGCTAGAAGGTTTCGGTGGATAGCGGTTCCACGGCAGATGATGTCATGAGCCGCGAAGTCGGAAAGACCAACCCCAATATCCGCCGCTTTGAGAGCACGCCGTTGATTATTTCCGAACTGGTTTCAGGTGGCGTGGATGCTGCGATCGGTGACAACGGCGTGATTGCCTATCGAGTTTCGCAGAATCCTGGGCTCAAGACTGTCGAAGACGCAAACTTCCCGAAGGAATACTACGGCATCGTCGTGCGCAAGGGCGACAAGGCCTTGCTGGACAAGATCAACGCGGGTCTTGCCGCGATCCGCGCCGACGGCACTTACAACGTGATCTACAAGAAGTGGTTCAATCAGGACTTCAAGCCGCAATGACGGTCTGATGCGACGGGTTGGATAGACGCGGGCCAGGGCGTGATGCGAACGCACCTGGCAGTCACTTCGCCTTTGGTTTTTGCAAGCGAGCATGGAAGATAGCAATCCGGTAGTGTGGTTCGGGTGGTTCCGCCCGGATATCCTCGTCGAGTACAAGCAACTGTTCTGGCAAGGCGCGCTCGTCACGGTCGGTATGACCGTGGTGTGCGTGCTGGCGGGCAGTGCGTTGGGGCTGTTGCTGGCGCTGGCGCGGCTGGCCGATGCGCGCCATCAACCATGGAAGAGCGTTTGCAAGTACCTGCTTCGCTGGCCGTCGACGGCATACGTGAGCTTTTTTCGCGGCACACCGCTGTTCGTTCAGATTCTGCTGATGCACTTCGCCGTGATGCCGCTATTTATCCATCCGGTGAATGGGCTGTTTATCAGGGGCGATCTGGCACGCACGCTGAAGCAGGATTACGGCGCGCTGATCTCTGGCGTCGTGGCGCTCACGTTGAATTCGGGTGCCTATATTTCGGAAGTGTTTCGCGCGGGCATACTGTCGATTGCGCGTGGGCAGCGCCAGGCCGGCCTGTCACTGGGACTGACGCATTGGCAGATGATGCGTTACGTGGTTATCCCGCAGGCGTTCCGGCGCATGCTGCCGCCCTTGGGCAACAACATGATTTCGCTGCTTAAGGACACGTCGCTGGTGTCGGCGATCGGCTTGGGGGAGATGGCTTACGCCGCTCGCACGGTGGCAGGTGCTTATGGCCGGTATTGGGAACCTTACCTGGCTATCGCCGCCGCATATTGGCTGATGACGTTCGCACTGACGATCGGTTTGCGAAAGCTGGAGCAGTACCTGGCGCGAACGGATCATGTGGCACATTGAAGAAGATGGTGTCGAGGGCAGTTTTATCGACGCGTACGTGAATCGACATCTATCGTTGTTCGCTTAAAGGTTGCTGTAGCAACTAGCCCGCCGCTTATAGATTCGGGCAGGAAAGGGGCCACCTTTATTCCGCGAATCTCTCGCGAAAGCCGGGCGAAGCGATATGGTCTAACGAAGCGGGCAACCGACTGCTTGCAGATATACCCACTCTTGCCGCCAGGCGACGTTGAGTCGGCTTCCGATACGACTTGGCTTCCTTCAGCTTGTCCTTACCCTCTTTCGTGAGATCGCTGCGATAGCCACTGCATTGATCGGGTGGCTGTCGAATGCCAGCGAGGCCTCGCATGCGGCTTCGCGCAAATCGCCCACCAGAGACTGCAGCCAACGCCGGCTGCTTTCGTTCTAGATATGTATGGCAAAACCGATCCGTTTGCATGGAATAATTTTTGCCATCCGCTATCGAACTGAGACAGCAGCACGCTTCAAAAGAAGCACCAAATCAGTGTGGCAAGCTCTTTTCAGCCAACGTCTCGCCATCGGAAAAATCCCAAAATATGTCCTTGACCTTTGAATATGTGTGACATATAAATCACGTCAAGCAAATTATGTATGGCATATCGATGGCCGACTACACTGCACGTCTCCCGATGACCCGATTGCATGAAGCGATCGTCAAGACGCTGGTGAAGGACATTTCGTCCGGCGTATATGCGCCCGGTTCGACCTTGCCGACAGAGAATGAACTGGCCGAGGCACACGGCGTCAGCCGCACGGCGGCACGGGAAGTCATGCAGACGCTGCGCACCCTTGGGCTCGTGGAAATCCGGCGTCGCAAAGGTGCGACGGTGTTGCCCCGGCGTGACTGGAACATGCTGGATCCGACAGTGTTAAGTCTGACGATTGAAAACGCGTCGGACCTTGAGGTTTATCGTTCGCTAGTGGAAGCAAGGCTTGCAATCGAGCCGCGGGCAGCCGAACTCGCAGCACGACGTGCAGATCCCGCTGACCTTGCCCGCATCGAGTTGGCGCTGGATGCGATGGCGGCCGAGGCGCAGGGCACGCTGGGAGAAGGTTGGCCAGACGCGGATCTGGCGTTTCATGCAGCCGTCATCGATGCGTCGGGTAACTGGGTGTTCAGACAGCTTGTCGTAATGATCAAGGCCGCCCTCGAAGCGAGCATCCGTTTGACAGGCGGACATCACGACTCGTCGGAGGCGGCATTGCAGCAACATCGCGATGTATTCAACGCGATCAAACGGAAACAGCCTGAAGAAGCGGTGGCCGCCATGACCTGGATGCTGCAGGGAACGCGCCGCGATCTCGAACAACTCGAAAAGGCGCGTCTGGCGCAAGCAAGTGTGCGATAGCGCCGTCAACCGGTAAAGCAATACATGATGAACTGCCGATATATAACAAAGATCTTTGGTAATTCGTAAGTATCACGAAATATAAATGCAGTGATAAAAAGCCCAGTAGCCTCTGGGGCAGAGAAACGTTTCGCTTTTCAGATCGACGGGGAGATTTCAGCCTGACCAGTGCTGCCACAGGGCAGACGGATTCCAGGCAAACGACACGGAGAGATTGATGCGCTTGCTATTGGTAGAAAACGATCTTCAGACAGGGAAAGATCTGTTTCGGGCACTCAGCGATGCCCAGTATCGCGTCGAGTGGGTACGGGATGGCCGGGCCGCCCGGGTCGCCATCGATGCGGAAAGTTATGCGGTCGTGCTGCTCAATCACGCGTTGCCAGACATCTGCGGCATCGAGATCCTCAAGGCATCGCGTGCCGCAGGCAGCAAGGTCCCCGTGCTGCTGATGAGCACGCGCAACGATCGGGACGCTCAAGTGCGTGGCCTCGACGTCGGTGCCGATGACTGCGTGACGACGCCGTATGACGTGCGCGAAGTACTCGCGCGCATACGCGCGGTGCTACGTCGCGCTGCGGGTTACGCGACCTCACGGATTGGAGACAACTCGCTCGGGCTCGATCTGGACAAGCGTACGCTCCTGCGCGATGGCGTCGAGTCGGCACTGTCAGCGCGTGAGTTCTCCTTGATGTATGCATTTCTGGGTCGGCGTGGTGTGGTCCTGTCGCGTAGTCAACTCGAAGAGCGCCTGTATGGCTGGGGCAGGGAAGTCGAGAGCAACTCGGTCGACGTGCTGATTCACAGCATGCGAAAGAAATTCGGCCAGTCTCTGATCCGCAACGTGCGCGGACTTGGCTGGACGGTTGCGCCGCAGAACTGCCAAACGTCGGCAGGCTGAAGGGGGCTCACATGTTTGTCATGCCCGAGCCAGCATCCTGCGCCGCGAGAAACGGGACGCCGTATCGCGTGCCGCATGCTTCGAGTGCTTCTGCTACGGCAGGATGCAGGCGCACGCCGTGGGCAAGCTGATCGGCACGCCGGGCCATCGCACGGTCGCCCGGTAGACGCACAGGTTCGTGCGGCATGCGTGGCGCGTTGCTGCGGCAAGCATCGGCCAGCCAGTCCATCTCTTTTCGCAAGCCGTCGATGCCGCCAAAGGCAGCGGGATCGTAGAGCGTCAGGAACACGGTGGCACCCCAGCCTTCAGACGGGTCCGCACGGCCGAACCCTGCGAGTCCTCCCGTAAGTGCTTCGATCAGCAATGCGAGGCCGAATCCCTTGTGTCCTGAAGCGATTCCACCGAGCGGCAGGATAGTGCCGGGCGGATCGGCGAACAGCACGCCGGGATCGCGCGTCGCTTCGCCCTGCGCATCGAGCATCCAGGGTTCATCGAAAAGCTGATTGCTGCCGGCAAGGCGCGCACACATCGCGTTGGTCGTTAGCGATGCGGAAATATCGATCAACAGCGGTGTGGTCGACGTGGGCACACCGAGCGCGATGGGGTTGGGCGTGAACAGCGGCCGCGTACCGCCGAACGGCGCAACGCTCTGTACGCTGGGATCGGAACTCGCCAGCATCATCACGAGATTCAATTCGGTTGCACGCAGCAGATACGCAGCAAGGCACGCAATGTGGTGACTTCGCCGGATGACGAGCGTTGCGCTGCCCGATTCTCGCGCCCGCGGTATCAATGCATCGATGCCGGCATGCACAAGTGCAGGGCCCGGCAAGCGGCAGCCATCCCATAGCATCGCGGCCGCGCGGTCGGAAATGACTTCGGGCGCGCCGTCGCGCGTCATCGTTCCTGCCGACAGCGCGCCGAGATATCCCGATAGCAGCGCGAGACCGTGCGTATCGTGACCCAGCAGATCGCCTTCGACGAGTGTGCGCGCCACGTCCTGCGCGTATCGGCTGGCGAGTCCCACATTGCACAGCAGGCCGTATGCATAGTCACGCAACGCATGTGCATCGTAGCGCCTCGGTTCCATCGCTATGTCTCCCGTTGTCGAATGCGAGGTGGCAGCGTGCGCAGGACGCTGGCCCCAGCGGTATGAGACAGACGATAGTCGACTGAGCGAAGGCTGAGAAGACGTTGATTCAATGATCAAGTATTGTGCGCTGCACGGCTGCTCACCTAGACTGGTTTGGCCGATACAGCAGGGTCATCGCTGCATCGTCTTGCGGAACGTAGCCGGGACCGAGGAGATACCCGTGAGCAACGAATACATCACCGACAAGGTGAAATCTATCATCGGTGCGCAGACCGGTTGGGTCGAGTCGACGCATCCCGTCGAGGCAGGCGAAGTGCGCCGCTTTCATCACGCAACGATGGACGGTGCGCGACGCTACTGGGATGAGGATTGGGCCGCCACGAGCCGCTACGGCAGCGTGGTCGCGCCGCCCGGTTTTCCCGTGCATGCGTTTCGCCGGGAGGCGAACTCGCCCGATCCACTCGACGACATGAACAAACCCGATTACGACGGCCTGAGCCGGAGTTTCAGCGGCCTGCCCGCCGTCGAAGTGGAACTGCCGCGCGACCTGAACGGCGGCTACGAATATGAGCTGTATCGCTACGCACGCGTCGGCGAGAAGGTAATGCGTCAGGCGCGTTACAAGGACATCGTGCAGCGCGACGGCAAGAGCGGTCCGATGGTGTTCGTCATCATCGAGGAAATCTATACGACCGAAGCCGGAGAAAAGCTGCTCAAGGTCACCAATACGCAGATCATGCGCTAGGCGAGGACTGTCATGGCCGCACTGTGTTTCGAAGATGTCGAAGTCGGCATGGAGATTCCGCATGTCGTCAAAGGGCCGATGACGACTGCGCATATCATGCGCTGGTCGGCATCGATGGAGAACTGGCATCGTATCCACTACGACTGGCGATTCGCAACCGGGCACGACAAACTGCCCGACGTGATGGTCAACGGATCGTGGAAGCAGCACATCATGCTGCAACTGCTGACGGACTGGGCCGGCGAGAGCGGGTGGGCATGGAAGCTCCAGTTCCAGTTTCGCGGCATGAATGTTCCCGGCGATGTGATCACCGCATGGGGCCGCGTGACAGGACGCGAACAGCGCGGCAGATATGGCCTCGTGCATCTCGAGATCGGGCTTCGCAATCAGGACGGGAAGGAAAGCACGCCCGGCACCGCGACGGTCGTCCTGCCGCTGCGGCACGGTACGCCCGTACCGTATCCTTTCGATCCTGCAGTGCTCGACGAGGCCGCATGAGTATGGCCGCCGCCTTCGCCACGCCGCTGGCCGGTGTTCAGGTGATCGAATGGAACGGTTCGATGTCGGCGTCGTTTTGCGCGCGGATATTGTCCGATCTTGGCGCCGATGTGCTGAAACTCGAACCGCCCGGTGCAGGCGATCCACTCCGGCACGTGGGCCCGTTCGCGCCCAATGCCACTTATGGCAACGACGCCGCGCTGTTCGCCTATTTGAATCACGGCAAGCAAAGCGCGACGCTCGATCCATCGTGTCCGGCAGGGGCCGCGTTGCTCAAGCGCCTGCTCGAGTCGGCTGATCTGCTGATTACGTCCACGCACGCATCGCGTCTTACGGCGCTTGGGCTCGACAGCGACACGCTAAGAGAGACACGGCCTTCACTCGTCACACTGGCTGTCACGCCGTTTGGAACGCTTTCTGCGCAAGACGCTTCGGCAACAGACACAGTCGCCGATCCGCTTGCCGCGTTCACGGATTTCACGCTCACCCATCATGCGGGCTATGCGTTCCACCAGGCGCGGCCGGTGCATGCGCCCAACGCACAGCCGCCGGTCGCATGCGCGGATCGCGAGGTGGCGCTTGCGACTGGTATCGCCGCTGCAAACGCGGCGCTCTGGGGATTGCTCGAAGCACAGATGCACGGCGAGGGACGCAGCATCGAATGTGCGGAACTCGACGTCATTGCTCACCTGTTGATCGAGCCTGTCGCCGACTATGGGCGCGGCGAGCGCGTCTTCAGCCGCTTGCGCGAGGCACTGCAAGGCACGGAAGTCGCGGGCGGGCTTATCTGGCTTTTGCCCTGCAAGGACGGCTTTGTGATGATTTCGCCGCGCGAGGAGCATCAGTGGGAGCGCTGGGTCGAACTGCTCGGCAACCCACCGTGGTCGCGCGACGTCGCGCTATGCGGCGAGCGCGCCGCCCGCAACGAGAACTGGATGGTCCTGCAGGACGAAATGGCGAAGTGGTCGCGCGAACACACGCGCGCGGACGTGTTCGAGCGCGCTCAGGCCGCGCGTGTCGCGTGTTTCCCCGTGAGCGGTGCGCGTGATTTGCTGGAGAACGCGCAGTTGCGCGCACGCCGTTTTTTTGATCGCTGGGAAGGCGCGAGCGAGTCGCCCTTATCGATGCCAGGCCTGCCGTTCAGCCTGCGCACCAGCTCCGGAGACGAACTGCCTCGCAGTCGGGACGTGACATCACCCCGATTGGGCGAGGCTAACCAGGCGCTATTCGAAGGGCGTCTGGGACTGTCACCCGCTCACGTCGAAACGTTGCGCCAGCAAGGAATCGTGTGATGAAAACGACGCAAAAGCGGGCGTTATCGGGGCTGCGCGTAATCGACTTCAGCTGGGTGCTCGCGGGCCCAATGACGACCAAGATGCTCGCCGGAATGGGCGCCGAAGTGATCAAGATCGAATCGGCGACCCGGCGCGAGCATACGCAGCGCCAGCCATGGTGGGCCGTGGTCAACGCGGGCAAGAAAAGTTGCACGATCAATCTGAGCAGGCCGCAAGGCCCCGAACTGATCTGCCGGCTGATCGCGCAGAGCGACATGGTGGTCGAGAACTTCTCGAATGGGGTGCTGGCGAAATTCGGGCTCGACTATCCGGCGCTTGCAGCGATCCGGCCTGATCTGATCTTCGTTTCAGCGTCAGGCACAGGGCGCGAGGGACCGCAACGTGATGCGCTCGCCTACGGTTCGCTGCTGCAGGCCTACAGCGGACGTGCGAGCGTCGTCGGTACGCCGAACGAGCGTGTCGAAGCCATGGGCATTCTGCCTGCGTGGACCGATCCGATTACCGCGTTGTGGGAATGTTGCGCGGTGCTGGCTGCGATCCGCCATCGTCGTGCAACGGGTGAGGGCGCGTTCATCGATCTTTCTATGCTGGAGAGCACGGTCGCGCTGCTGCCTGAACTGCTGTTTCGTGAGGCGCTCGGAAGCGATACGCCCGTGGCGAGCGGCGCCCGCGAATGGAGCGCCGCGCCGTCGGGCTGCTTTCGTTGCGAAGGCGACGACGCGTGGCTTGCCGTGTCGGTTTGCGACGACGCGCAATGGACTGCGCTGTGCGATGCGATAGGCAGGCCCGAACTCGCCGCCGATTCACGCTTCGCCGACGCATCCGGACGCGCTGCACATCGTGCGGCCGTGGACGAACTCCTGGCGACGTGGCTGGCGCATCAGCCCGCCGACGCTGCCTTCAGCGCGTTGCAGTCGCGCGGGGTGCCGGCGGCGCGGTCGCGTCATATCGGTGCGGTCATGGAGGATCCTTACTTCGCGAAGCGCGGCCTGTTCCCGGAACTCGCCGACGGTTCGCGCAGCATCGCGCTGCCGTGGCGCGACAGCGAGAACTTTCGGGGTGACTTTGCGCCGCCGCCACGGCTCGGCGAACACAACGACTACGTGTTCAGGGAACTGCTTGGACTGGATGCTGGCGAGATAGAGACATTGACAGAGACGGGCGTGCTGCGCTGACGTTCCGTCTATCGGAAGGAGCCGTGAAATGAAAGAAAAAGTGGCAGTGTGCGAAGTGGGGCCGCGCGATGGCCTGCAGATGGCCCATGACATCATGCCGACGCAACTGAAAAGCCGCTGGATTGCCGCGATTGCTCAGGCAGGCGTGGGCGAGATCGAAGTCGGCAGTTTCGTGCCGCCCAAGCTCGTGCCGCAGATGGCCGACACCGAGGCAATCGTCAGGGCGGCGCTGCAGCAGCCGGGGCTGCGCGTCATGGCGCTCGTGCCCAATCTGCGCGGCGCACAGGCCGCGTATGCAGCCGGTGCACATGGCGTCGGCGTGCCGGTTTCGGTGAGCGAAGGCCACAGCCGCTCGAATACGCGCAAGGGCACCATGGAGCAGGTCGCGGAAGTGCGACGCATCGTCGAATGGGTCAGGGAGCAGGATCGACCGATGGCGGTCGAGCCAGGCTGCGCAACCGCGTTCGGCTGCGCGATCGACGGCATCATTGCGCTTGAGAAAGTGATCGAGACAGCCGTGGCACTCGCCGAAGCCGGTGTCGACGCCGTCGCGCTCGCCGATACAGTCGGCTACGGTAATCCCGCGCAGGTGCGAAAGATGGTCAGGGCCGTGCGCGCCGAGATCGGTGCCAGGTTGACCAAGCTGCATCTGCACGACACCATGGGACTCGGGCTTGCGAATGCGCTGGCCGGGCTCGAGGAGGGCATTCGCTCCTTCGATTCGGCGCTCGCAGGCCTGGGAGGCTGTCCATTCGCGCCCGGTGCGTCGGGCAATATCGTGACGGAAGACCTTGTGTTCATGCTGGAGAGCATGGGTTTCGACACGGGGATCGATCTGGACCGGCTGATCGCTGCGCGCGAACTGCTGCATGAAGGACTCCCCGCCGAGCCCATGTACGGGCAGGTGCCCAAAGCGGGTATTCCGAAGACGTATCGCGCGGTAGCGCCGCTTCATGCCGCGTGAGGCGGCCAGCCGGTGTCGCGCTACTGGCATAACCGGATTGTGAGCGCCTCGGCATTCGATTATCTTGTCGGTCAGTGTGCCCCCGAACGGCGTCCCGTCGCCGGCAAGGAGACCGAGGTGCAACGCAACCGACAAGACGGCGCGGCAGTCTCCGTGCAAGCGCTCGGCGACTATCTGACCCGAGCCGAAACACTCGCGCTGTTGCAGATCAAGCTGCAGACGCTGTATGCCTACGTCAGCCGCGGCCTGATCCGCAGCGTGCCGCAGGGGGACAACGGTCGCCGACTGTACGCGCGCCACGACGTCGAACGCATGAAGTCGCGTGCCGATGCACGCAGCGGCCACGCTCCCGTGGCGGCCGCTGCGATGCGCTGGGGCGAACCCATCATCTCCAGCACGCTCACCGAAATCACTGCACAGGGGCCACGCTATCGCGGCGTGGCCGCGCTCGAACTGGTCCGCGAGGGGCGCTCGTTCGAAACGGTCGTGAAAGCTTTGTGGGATGCCGACGGCGCGCTCCAACTGCCATGGCAACCCTGCACGCGGACGCTGCGTTTTGCCGATGCGTGGCCGGGCGTCGCGGGCATGCAGCCCCGGCGTGAACTCGTGCGTTTCTTCGCCGACATCGCGTTGCGCTTCGGCAGTGAGCACTTGCGCGGCGAACGAACGCCAGAGCTGCAGTTTGCCGCAGCGACCCGCATGATCGCGACGATGGCGCACTGTCTTGTTCACCTGCGCCGGCCTCACGATCCGGCAGTGGCTACGGTGCCGCGCAAGCACAGGGGAGGCCTCGCCGCGACCTTGCTGGCCATACTGGGCGGCACGGCTTCGCCCGAACACGTCGCCGCACTTGATGCCGCCCTCGTGCTGTGTGCCGATCACGAACTCGCGCAGGCCACCTTCGTCGCGCGGATTGCCGCGTCGGCGGGAGCCGACGTCGGTGAATGCGTGGCAGCGGCCATCCTGACGCAAACGGGCCTCACCTCTGCGCGCTCGTACGAAGCCACGGAAGACCTGCTGCGTGCGTGCAAAACACCGGCACAGGCACGGCGGCTGTTCGAAGAGCACTATGCGGCACACCGGAATCTGCCCGGGTTCAATCATCCTTTGTATCCCGATGGCGATCCGCGGGCTCGCTATCTGATCGACGCAGCGCGCCGGCTCGAGGGACGTCATGCGTCGGTCGAACCGCTGTATGCCGCGCTCGATATTGCGGCGAAGCACGGTTGTCTGCCGAGTCTCGAAATCGGTTTGACGCTGCTCACGATCGCATTGGGCCTGCCGCCACGCAGCGCGTTCTCGCTGTTTATCATCAGTCGGACGGCGGGATGGGTCGCCCATATCGTCGAACAGCGCGAGTCCGGCGCGTTGATCCGCCCGCGCGCCGATTATCTGCAAACGCCTCCCGCCCCGGACGATGCGGCAGATCTGCTGCCCGCCGGCGGTACGCTGTTGTCTGTGCAATCGTCTTCATGATTCGCGCGTGATTTGCGTGTGATCAGTGCCTGATTGCACCCGGTTCGGCCACGGCCCTTGCGGGCCGTTTTTGTTGCGCGCGCAGATCATCGCAGCGCGGCTCGCACGGGCAGGCATACAAAGCGAAGTTGATTCAACGATCAAGTATTGTGGGCGATCTCGCGCGTCACTAGACTGGGTCTACTGTAAGGGACTGACGGCCGGGTGGGGAGCTGCAAGCGCGAGCATCAGAAGATGCGACGCTGCTGTCTCCGACTTTTCCACCTCGAACGAAAATAATTAGCATCCCGACATGACTGCCCGCGTCGATGTGGGCTGCATACCCAGCGACCCGCGAGACAGGCCGCACAGGAGGAAGACACGATGAGTACGCCAAACAGGGCGATCGGCGCCGACGTCATCGGCGCGTCTGAACGGGCAGACTATCCGTCACGTCCCATCACGGCGGGTGCCGTGACCGCGCGCTTCGACCGGTTGCCAATGACAGCGACCATGTGGAAGTTGCTGACGCTCGTTGCGCTCGGTGGATTCTTCGAACTCTATGATGTTTACTTCGCGGGCTATATCGCGCCAGGCCTCTTTCACGCAGGCATTCTCACGCCGACCACGCCCACGTTTTTCGCAATGAACGGCCTTGCAGGCTTTCTTGCATCGCTATTTATCGGTCTGTTCATCGGTACGATCGTCTTCGGGAGTCTTGCCGACCGTTTCGGTCGACGTCGCGTCTTTGCCGCGTCGATGCTGTGGTACTGCGTTGCGACCATTGTCATCGCGTTTCAGGACACCGCGCTCGGCCTCAACGTGTGGCGTCTCATTTGCGGTATCGGTGTGGGCGTGCAATACGTGACGATCGATTCCTACGTTTCCGAGTTGACGCCGCGTCACGCTCGCGGCATGGCCTTCGGACTCGTGTACGGCGTTGCGCAGATATGCGCACCGTTGATCGCGTTTCTCGCGTGGGTGCTGGTCCCCATCGCGCCGCTGGGATTCGACGGATGGCGCTGGGTGATCGCGATCGGGTCGGCGGGTGCGCTGCTCGTCTGGTATCTGCAGCTTCGCCTGCCGGACTCGCCGCGCTGGCTTGCGCAGAAAGGCCGCGTCGAGGAAGCGGAGCGCGTGATGCAGATGATCGAATACCGCGTGCGCAACGAATATGGCAAGGAGCTGCCCGCGCCTGACGACACACCCGAAGTGGAAGAGCAGAAAGGCACCCTGCGCGAAGCCTTCAGCCCACAGTATCGCCGCCGCACGCTCATGCTTGTCGTGGTGAATTTCTTTCAGACCATCGGCTATTACGGTTTCGTCAGCTGGATTCCGACGCTGCTCATCGCGAAGGGCATCATGGTCACGCGCAGCCTCGAATACACGTTTCTCATCGTGCTGCTGTATCCGATTGCGCCGTTCGTCGTCATGCTGGTTGCCGATCGTTTCGAGCGGAAATGGCAGCTTGTCTGGAGCGCGATATCAGTCGCGGTGATCGGTGTGATCTTTTCGATGCTGAAGGCGCCGGCGTGGCTGATTGCCGTCGGCATCGCGCAGACACTGGTCGTCAATTGGCTCTCGACCATCGTGCATACGTACCAGGCTGAACTGTTTCCGACACGCATGCGGGCAGGTGCGGTGGGTTTTGTCTATTCATGGAGCCGGCTGTCGTCGATTTTCGTGGGCTTCTTCATTGCGTTCTTTCTGCGCGAATTTGGTGTCGGCGGTGTGTTTGCGTTCATTGGTGCGGCTATGGCAATCGTGGTGATTGCAGTCGCGCTGTTCGGCCCGCGGACTACCGGGCTTGCGCTCGACGATATTGCCCGGTGATTCACCCCGGCGGCATCATTACAGCGCTACTTCCAGATAAACGCCCATCCACCTCACTCTTCAACACACGAAACTCTTCGACGATATGCCCATCTTCCATCCGTAAGCAGCGATCGGCCGCAGAGAAAAAGCGATCGTCGTGAGAAATGACGATTAGCGTCTTGCCCTGGCGCTTGAGGTCCGGAAGTATCTCCGTGTAGAAAATCCGCCTGAACGTAGGATCCTGGTCTGCAGCCCATTCATCGAGCACGATCACCGGCCTGCGCTCCAGATACGCATGCACGAGCGCAAGGCGCTTACGTTGTCCCGTGGAAAGATCGGTCGTCGAAAATGCGCCGTTGATCACGGATACCTTGTGAGCAATTTCGAGCCGCTCCAGATAATGCCGCGCTTTGGTTTCTGCTTCCGCATCGCTGGCCGGCAGCGTATCGAACAGGTAGTAATCGGAAAACACCGCTGAAAACAGCTGTCGATACCTCTCGCGCTGATCGTCGCGAACGGGCGCGCCGTTCATCAGCAAGTCGCCGTGCTGTAGCTCGTAAAGTGCGAGCAGCAGTTTGACGAGTGTAGTCTTGCCACAACCGTTCTCGCCAACGATGAACACGGTCTCGCCGCGCCGCACAGTCAGCGAGAGAGGGCCGAGCGCGAAGCCTTTTTGCGGGTGCGTTTGCGCCGGGCCGTCATCTTGCGTAGAGGCGAACTGAAACCGCACGTCGCGCCACGCGAGCGATTCGACCGGTGCGACGGCGTTGTCGCCCGCGCGAGACGGTTCATCGAGCAATGCGGATTCGCCACTCTGAAAGCGCTCGGACATCTGCACGACGCGTTTCCACGCCACCTGTGCACGTCCGATCGAGGGCAACGCACCGACGATCTCCTGAATCGGGCCTTTCATGTACAGCAGCACCAGAACAAAACCGGTGACGACCTGCCGATCCGCGACGCTGCTGGTCAGTTGCCACACCAGAACCAGCCCGACGACCATGAAGAACAGCAGCGAGCCAAACGCATTGGCGCTGACGAACACATTGGCGGCGCGCACGCGCAGACGGTAGATCGCGTCGATGGAGCCCGACAGGTGCTCGCGATACAGCAACCGTCGGCGCGCACCATTGATACGCAGTTCCTTCGCGCCGTCCGTCATCGCGCGGTAGTTCTGCTGCAAGCGGTCTTCGGCCTCACGCGCCTCGCCGAATCGACGGATTCCAATGCGTCGCGCAAGCGACTGCACGACGGAACCGATTGCGAGCGCAACCAGCGCGATCGCCAGCATGGCAGGCGAGAGCACGAGCAGATACACCAGACAGCCTGCTATGGTCGCCGTCGCAATCGCGAGGCTCGAAAACATGAACGAAAAGCCGCTGATCGTATCGATGTCCTGATTCAGCAGTGTGATGAGGCGCTGGCTGCGCATCTGTTCGATGGCCGAGATGGGCGCCACGAGAATCTTCGCGCACACGCTGCGGCGCAGCGCCGCGATCACTCGCTGACCGACAATGTTGTTGCCGATGTCGGAGATCACCTCACCAGTCAGCGCCAGCGCGCACAAGCCGGCGAATGCCCATAGCAACGCCGGACGCGCGCCCGGGCCTTCGTGCAGCGCATGATTGGCGATGGCGAGCAGCGCGGCGGTGGCCGCGCCGCTGGCTGCGCCCATCAGCGTCGACAGTACGGTGATGGGCCACAGCCGTCGCAATAGCGGCAGCAGGTCTGCGAGCATGGTGTGTGTCCTCGATTATTGTGGGTGTCGGTCACCGACGGCGTGCGAGCAGCCACATCAGCCACGGCGCACCGATCAACGTCGCCACTAGGCCGGCAGGCAGTTCACGCGGCAGCAGCAGTTCGCGGCCGAGCCAGTCGGCGACGACCATCATCAGCGCGCCGATGGGCGCTGCCAGCGCGATCTGCGCGAGCGGGCGGCGTGCGCCTGCGAGCCGCGCGAAGTGCGGCGCGGTGAGGCCGACGAATGACAGCGGCCCGACGATCAGCGTCGCCGCCGCCGTGTGCAACGCGATCAGCAGAAAGAGAAGGGGGCGCGCGTGACGCGTGTCGACGCCCAGTGCGCGCGCAACGGGTTCGCCGAGCGGCAACACCGTGAGCCAGCGTGCAGTGAATGGCGTGAGCGCGCACAGCACGACGCAGAGCGCGACGGCATGCAGCGCATCATCGGATGTGATCGAATAGGTCGAACCTGCGAGCCACGACAGCAGCACGACCGCACGATCGCCGCCGCAAGCGATCACTATTCCCGAAACCGCCTGAAACAGCGCGCCGATTGCGATGCCTGCGAGCAGTACGCGGTCTGCCGCGAAGGCCGAGCGCCTCGCGAACCAGAGAATCGCGAGCAGTGTGCCGAATGCGCCTGCCGCTGTCGCAGACAGACGTAGTGCATGACCAGCTGCAGGCGCGGCGAGCAGCAGCGCGATCATGCCGAGCGCAGCACCTGCCGATACGCCCGTCAGCTCCGGACTCGCAAGCGGATTACCTGTGAGCCGCTGCATCAGCGTGCCGGCGACAGCCAGCATTACGCCTGCGGACAGCGCCGCAATCGCGCGCGGCGCGCGCCAGCGCAACACGCCCTGTAGTGCATCGGATGACAACAGATGCCAGCCTTGCGCGCCGCGTCCTGCATCGAGTGCGAGCGCGAAGGCAAGTACACACAGCAGCGTCAGCAGCACAAAACGGCGCGGCAGATTCACGTCCCTGAGCGCATGCGCGAATACCTCAGTGCGCGTATCGGGCCAATGCGCGCGGCGCATTCGCATCAGCAGCACCAGCATCAGCGGGGCGCCGAACAGTGCGCTCGCCGCGCCCGCCGGGATAAGGTCACCGAGTGCACCCGACAACGGCTGCACGGCCTGATCGGTGAGCCACAACAGGAGGGCGCCGAACAATGGCGCCACCCACACGCGCTGCGCCAGACGTCGTGCGCCCGCGAGCCGCGCCAATGCGGGCGCGACGAGTCCAATGAAACCGATCACGCCGACCGCGCTGACTACGATCGCACTCAACACGACGGCGAGCATCAGCGCAGCGACGCGCGTGCGCCGCAGCGACAGGCCGAGGCCGCGCGCATTGGTGTCGTCGAGTGAGAAGAGTGTCAGTGGTCGTAGCAGGACACAACACAACAGCGCACCGCCGACGAGCCACCACGCGAGCAGCGTCACCGCATGCCAGTCGTTCTGCGCGAGCGAACCGCCGCCCCAGATGAACATCCCGCGCAGATAGGGCGCATGAAACATCTGCAACGCAATGCCGAACGAGCCGCAATACAGCGTCACGACGAGACCTGCGACGGCCGTCGTGACGGGCGCAAGCTCGCTGCGCCATGCAAGCGCCAGCACGGCCAGCGCAGCCGCGAGCGCGCCCGCCAGCGCGATCCATTGCGGCATGCCCGCAAGCCACGCGGGCGCCCACAATGTCGCTGTCGTCAGCGCGAGTTGTGCGCCTGCGGAGACGCCGAGCGTCGTCGGTTCAGCAAGCGGATTGCGCAATACCTGCTGAAAAACGGTGCCCGTCAGTCCGAGTAACGCACCCGCAAGCCACGCGACGATCAGACGCGGCAACCAGCTATCGTGCGCGACGAGTTGCTCGATAGCATGCGGCGACGGCGTGAAGATCGCGTTCACCCATTGCGACGGCGGCACGATGGCGGCGAAATTGAAGGCCGTTAGTCCGAGCGCGGCGATGAATGCCAGCGAGACCAGCGTGACAGGCAGCGCGCCCAGCTTCGCTCGAGGCGCGATGGCGTGCGACGAGGTGTCCGTTGCAGCGGTGTCGTGAGATTGCTGGAGGGCCGTCATGTCTTGTCGCCGCCGGTATCGCACGCGTGTGGCATCTGCAATAGCGCATCGGTAAGCACGCGGCTGAAGCGCGCGGCCGACGGCAACATGCCGAAGCCCCAGAAGGGCGGCAGGTTAGCGACGCGACCCGCTTCGACGGCGGGCAACGCATGCCACAGGCGATTCGACGCGAGCAATCCGCCGACGCCCGCTGCCAATGGCCCGATGGTCAGCACATCGGCATCGGATGGGTTCGAGAGCTTTTCTATACCTGCGACCGCGATGCCCCAGTAGTCCGTCGCGCCGTGCCAGGCGTTGCGCACGCCGAGCCGGTCCAGTACGTCCTGGAACAGGCTGCGCGCGCCGTACACGCCGATATGACGTGCATCGAAGAAACGGATGATATAGACCGGCCGCATGGCGCTCGCGTCGTGACTCGCGCAATGCGCCGCAAGCCGCGCGCGGTCGGTGGTGAGTGCTGTCTGCGTGCGTGCGATCAGCGCTTCCGCCGCGGCCTCGCAGCCGCATAACGTGCCGAGTTCGCGCGTCACCTTCACCGAACGATCGAACGGTGCGCCTGCATCGGAATAAATCGTGAACGCGCGCACGGGCGCGATGCGTTCCAGCAGCGCGCGCTGCGATTCCTGACTCGAGTTGATGAGAATGGCGTCGGGTGCGAGTTGCTGGATCATCTCCAGACTCGGTGCGAGACGCAGACCGACGTCGGCAACGTCGTGCGGCAGCAGCGGACTGACGACGCTCGCGTCGTAGTCTTGTCCTTCCGCCACGCCGACGGGCTGCACGCCGAGTGCGAGCAGCGTCTCGATCAAGCCCCAGTCGAGCACGACGAGACGTGGCGTGCGTCGACGGGCGTCGGCCCGCGCGCCGCCCGAAACAGCATATGCGGACCAGGACAACGCCGACAGCAGTAATGCGCGTCGTTTCATGTCAGCGTGCAACCGCGAGACGGCGGCCGTCGTGCGGACTGGTGACGATGTCCATCGGTATGCCGTAGATCGATTCGAGCACGCCCGGCTGCATCATCTGCTGCGGCGTCCCGGTAGTCAGCAGATGTCCGCTGTGCAGTGCGATGAGTTCATCGCAGAAGCGCGCGGCCAGATTGATGTCGTGCAGCACGATGACGACGCTCAGACGCTGCTCGTCAGCGAGCCTGCGCAGCAGCTTGAGCATGTCGATCTGATGAGCGATGTCGAGCGCGGAGGTCGGCTCGTCGAGTAACAGACAGGTGGCGCGCTGCGCCAGCAGCATCGCCAGCCAGACGCGTTGCCGTTCGCCACCCGACAGATGATCGACCAGTTGCGTGGCAAAGCGCGTGGTATCCGTGAAGTTCAGCGCTGTGTCGATCATCGTGCGATCGTCGTCGCGCAGACGGCCGAGCGCACCGTGCCAGGGATAGCGCCCGAGCGCGACCAGTTCGCGCACGGTGAGGCCCGTCGCGGCGGGTGTCTGTTGCGGCAGATAGGCGACTTCACGCGCGAAGGCACGCGCGGGCCACTTCGCGAGATCGATGCCGCCAAAGCGCACCGCGCCGCGTGTGGCCGTTTGCTGATGCGCGAGCAGTTTGATCAGCGTGCTCTTGCCTGAACCGTTATGGCCGATGAGCGCCGTGATGCATCCCGCCCGCAAGGTGAGCGACACAGGATGCAACAGCGTGCGGCCATCGACATCGAACGACGCGCCATCCAGGTCGAACAAGGGCTGAATTTGAATGGCTCCATCTGCCGCCATGTGCGTTCCGGCCGTTGGTCGTGCATTGATAATGCGTGCGTTCTGCATGTCGATCCCTCGCATTTACCAGCGATACCGCGCCGTCGCGAGCACTTCGACTCCGTCGCCGTACGTGCACGCCGCCGCGCTGAAGCAGGTCGACACGTATCGCCGGTTGAACAGGTTCGTGCCGTTCACGGAGAACAGCCAGTGCGTACCCGTGTCGTAGTGAATCGCTGCATCGATGAGCGTCACGGACGGCACGCGGATCGAATTCGACTGGTCGTAGCTCGCGCCGAGATAGCGCACCCCGCCGCTGAATCCAAGGCCGCGTAACGTCCCACCATGCAGCGTGTAATCCAGCCACGCCGACGCAAGATTGCGCGGAATGCCCCACGGCGACTTGCCTTGCAGCGAGGTCGTGGCGCCGTCGATGGTGGTCGTCGTGTCGTTCGACTCGGTCGTGATGTTGCTCAGATACGTGTACGACGCCACGATGTTCAGGTTGTCGGTCAGGCTCGCATGGCCCTCCAGCTCGAAGCCGCGTGCGCGTACCTGGCCCGCCTGATCGCTGCAGCCGGGATCCGCAAGATCCGAAGTCAGCACGTTGCGCTCGGTGAGATCGAATGCCGATGCGGTGATGAAGCTGTTGTAGCCGGGCGGCTGGTATTTGACGCCGACTTCGTACTGCCGCGCCGTGGTCGGCTTGGCCGCCGAGCCGTCGGCCAGCACGCCGGCCTGCGGATCGAACGATTTCGCAAAACTCGCGTAAGGCGCAAAGCCGTTGTCGAACAGATAGACGAGGCCCGCGCGCCACGTGAACGCGCGCTCGGACTGCGACGTGACCGATTGCGTGAGCGGATTGTTGTCATCGGCCGATGCCCAGTCTTCGCGGCCGCCAATCAGGAACCGCCAGTTGCCCCACGCGATCTGATCCTGCGCGTACACGCCGAACTGCTTCATGCGGATGTTGTCATCGGAGAACGCTGCGGGCGTCGCAATCGGCTGGTAGACGGGTGCAAACGGATTCAGTTGCGGCGCGGCGCCGAGACCCACCGTCTCGCGATACAGCACGCGTTGATAGTCAAAGCCGGTCAGTACCGTGTGCGAGACCGGGCCCGTCGAAAATTTCGCTTGCGCCTGATTGTCGACGGTAAAGAACTTCGCGCTTTCGTCGTTGAAGAACGAGTAGCGGTTGAGTTCCGTGTCCGAACCCGATGCAAAGCCGTTCGCGAATATGTTCGAGAAATCGTCGCGCACATAGGTGTAGCGCAGATTCTGGCGGAAGGTCCAGACAGGATTGAAACGATGCTCGAACTCGTAGCCAATCGACGCCTGCGTCTTCGAATGCGAATCGAAGTTCGGATCGCCGAGATTGGTGTGCGACGAGATCTTGCCGTTCGGTGTGTCGTACAGGCTGCCGAGCGCGGGCACGAAGTTGTAGTAGCCGACATCAGGGTCGCGCTGGTACTTCGCGAGCACGGTGAGCGTCGTGTCCTGATCGGGCTTCCACGTGATCGCGGGCGCGATGTAGACGTGCTTCTGCTTCGTGTCGTTGACCTGCGTGTCGACGTCGGTGGCGGAAGCCGTCAGGCGATACGACAACGTGCCGTCCGGTGTCAGCGCACCGCCCAGATCGAAGCCGCCTTCCACGCGATTGTGGCTGCCCGTCGTGAAGAACACTTCGTGGACGGGCGTCGTGGTCGGCTGTTTGCTGACGAGGTTCGCCACGCCGCCGGGATTGGCCTGTCCATACAGCACGGAAGAGGGGCCATGCAACACGTCGATGCGTTCGAGTCCGTACGGATCAAAGCTCGGAATCGCGTAACCGAAGCCGACATCGCTTGGCAGACGCGAGCCGTCGAGAAACTGTTCGAGGTAGAAGCCGCGGCTGAACAGGTACGGCGCGCCCGCAGCCGACCCGCCGCGAATCTCGGACACCACACCTGCCGTGTAGCGCAACGCTTCGGGCACGCTCTGGACGTTCTGGTCGGTCATCTGGGCACGTGTGACGACCGACACCGATTGCGGTGTCTCGATCAGCGGCGTGTCCGTTTTAGTGGCCGTCGTTGCCGTAACCGGCACATAACCGTCAGCGGCGCCGACGGCGGGATTATCCCGCTGCGCGCTTACCTTGACGTCGGGCAACTGCGCTCCGTTGCTGGAAGCGGGCGTGTCCGTCGACTGCGCGTAGACCGCGGAAGTCCCGCCCAGCAGGCAAAGCAGCATTGTGAAGGCAGTCGAATTGCGCACCCCTGCGCTCATCATGGTCTCTCCGTCGCGTAAATGTAAATGAGAATGATTGACAGTAAAAGCGTAAAAAATATCGAGCCGTTCTTGTGCGACGGCTATGGGACGAAAACCGGGGTGGGGACAACAAGGTAAGTGACTGCTGAATGCGTCACTGCCGCTAATATAATCGGTGGATAACGAATCTGTCCGGACAACCTAGGCGTCAATTGGGTCATAAACGTCCGGATTGATGACGGACTATACCAATCAGGATCTGAAAGAGACATGAATCGACCCAATGTGCAAACCTTCGGCGCGGCGCGCGCATCGGCCGTGCTGATCGCGCAGTCGATCGATTACGCGGACGGCAGCCACGAGATAGCGCATGTTCATCACCGCGCGCAACTCGTGTACGCGACGGGCGGCATCGTGCGTGTCGTGACGCCGTTCGGCCTGTGGATGCTCACGCCCGGACAATCGCTGCTGATCGGGTCTGCCGTCGAGCATGCGTTGCACATGGTGGGCGAGGTGTCGATGCGTACGCTCTATATCCAGCCCGAAGCGCTGCCTGAACTGGCATACGAGTGTCGGGCGCTGAAAGTGGAGGCGCTGTTACATGCATCGATACTCGGCATGTTCGATCCCGTTCTCGACGACCCGGAAGACACGCGTGGAACATTGCTTGTGCCGCTGATCTTGCGATTGATCCGGCATGCGTTTGCGCAAGCATCCGAAAGTCAGTTGCCGTTGCCCGCGAACGCACGTCTGCGGCGCGTGTGCGAAAGTCTGATCGCCGAGCCGCGGAACAACGAATCGCTCGAATACTGGGCGGAACAGGTCGGCGCAAGCGGGAGAACCGTCGCGCGATTGTTTCGCCAGGAAACGGGGATGACATTTGGTCAGTGGCGCGAGCAATTGCGCGTGACGGATGCGATGTCGCGGCTTGCTGTGGGCGCTGACGTGACTGCTATTGCGGATGAGCTTGGTTATACGGATGCACGTACTTTTGGAGCGATGTTTCGTCGGGTAACGGGGATGACGCCGCAGCAGTTCAGGTTGTCGGTTGCGCGGGAGTGACGTAGCTGCTGGCTGTGACTTGAACAGTGGCCGGCCACGCAACTGGTTGATCAGCAATCGACACGGCGCCACGTTGCTCGTCGTGCGGCTGGCGCCGACCCTGCGCAACCTCGGTCCCACCATTCTCGGTGCAGAGTCTCGCCAAGGAGTTCGCCAGATCAGCTTACACGCGCTTATCGGGCGAGATAGAAATCTAAAGGGATAAGCTCAACGGCCCATCCGCCTGCTTCGCCGAGCGTAGCCGCCGGGTGCATCGAGGCGATGCGCAACGCCTCATCACTGCTGTCTGCCTCGATGACGAACAGGCCACCTACGACTTCCTTCGACTCCGTGTAGGGTCCGTCGGTGACATGTGTCTTGCCGCCGCGCGGGTGCAGCGTCCTCCAGTTTTCCAGATCGCCAAGTGACGCGGAAATCAGAACCTTGCCGGTAGCCTGCATCTGCTGGTCCAAAGCGGGGCATTGGCTCCTCAATTCCTTGACGTCGTCTGGCGACATTGCGGCGAGTTTTTCCGGGGTGAAGTAAGCCAGGCCGAGATATTTCATATTCGCTCCTTTAGGTGGGGATACACGGACGACGAAGCTGATGATCGAAAATCGACAGGTCTTCTGGGAGATTTTGCGGTGAATTTCGGCTAACTGTCCGTTTAGGAATCGTGGATTCCGTAACCGCAATCCTGTCGAACATCTATGCACCGGCTAACGCCTCGGCAACCTTGGATTTCTGAAGCCGATTCTGGCGCAAACGCGCGATCAACCTGAAGTCGAGACTGCGCTTCTCGATCGGAAGTCTTGACGTTCATTCGGGAAATGCTCCGGTGTTTCAACCGCTGAACGCACGATCGAAAACCACGAGCGCAGCTGTGTACAGCGCATTGTTCTAACGCGCACTTTCCCGTGACACGCCCCGCGCCCGAAGTAAGGGAATTAAATACATGTTTACACATTCGTAAAGAAATATTACACTTCGCTTCGCTCTAGTAAATGCGACTCGTTTGCATTTGCGAGTCTGCGCCGCGATCCGGTGCAGTCGCTTTGCGCCTGTACTTCTGGCGCCACATCCACTTCGTTCCGATCCTCTATGTCCGCTCTGTTCAAGACGCGGGCGCGTCTGCTCGCGTCCGTCGGTGCCGTCTATTGCGCCAGCTTTCTAGCCTCTTCGCCGTCATTCGCACAAACGAATTCAACGGAAAAAGCGTCCACAGGCGATGGCGCTACGCTTCCCGCCGTGACCGTCGAGGCAAGTTCGCCGTCTGACATGCAGACGAAGACTGCGCCCTCGTACAAGTTCACCGCGCCGTTACTCGACACACCGCGCTCGATCACGGTGATTCCCGAAGAACTGATCAAGCAGACCAACGCGACGACATTTGCCGACGCGCTGAAGACGGTCCCCGGCATCACGTTCCTGGGCGGAGACGCGGCCGCGAATCCGTCGGCGGATCGCCCCGTGATCCGCGGCTTTGAATCGCGCAATTCGATCTTCGTCGATGGCATGCGCGATTCGGGCGTGCAAAACCGCGAAACGTTCGACGTCGAGAGCATCACCGTGGTGAAGGGTCCGGACTCGGTCTATGCGGGGCGGGGCGCTGTCGGTGGCAGCATCGACATCGAAACGAAAATGCCGAAGTACGAGGACTTCATTAACGGCAGCGTCGGCGTGGGCACCGACAGCTACAAGCGCATCACACTGGACGCAAATCGCAAGCTGGGCGACAACGCCGCCGTGCGCCTGAACGTGATGGGACATGACTCGGATCAGGCAGGACGTACCGATATTTACAGCAAGCGATGGGGCGTAGCGCCGTCGGTCGCCTTCGGACTGAACAGCCCGACGACCGTCACGCTGAGCTACTACCACCTGAACACGTACGACATGCCGGATTTCAGCGTGCCATTCCGTTCGACGGGCGGCACGCCGATCAGCAGCAACCGTGGTCAGTTTTATGGCCTGAACACGCGCGATTACCGCTATGCGCAGACCGACACGGGCGAGATCCGTGTCGAGCATCGCTTCAACGATAACCTCAAGCTGAAGAACACCACGATGTTCGGGCGTTCGACGCTCGACTACATCGCGACCAATCCGCAGTTGCTGAATGCCACGTCGAATATCCTCAGCCTGCAGGCGAAGAGCGGCAAGTATGCGACCAACAGCATCGCCAACCAGACCGAACTGACGGGCAAGGCGACGTTGTTCGGCATGCAGCACACAATGACGGGCGGCGTCGAATTCAGCCACGAAAAGAGCCTGTACGAAGGCTATCTCGTCACCGACAGTGCGGGCAATAACATCCGGTCGGGTGGTCCATGTACGGTCACATTCAACTGCGCGCCGGTGAACAACTGGAACCCCGACAACCCATGGACAGGGCACGCTTTCCTGAACGGCGACAAGAGCTTTCCGGGACCTGCCACACATACGCAGACCAACGTCGCATCGGCGTATCTGTTCGACAGCGTGAAGATTACCGATCAGTGGCTTTTCAACGCCGGTGTGCGTTTCGATCGGTTCGACGTGACGGCGACGCAGGCAGGTGTACCCGATCTCTCCAATGATTCGAACCTGTTCAGCTATCAGGTCGGTCTCGTCTATAAACCGATTCGCTCCGTGAGTCTTTATACGTCGTACGGCACGTCGGCGAATCCGCCTGGTGCGAACTCGGGACTTGGCGGCGGCACTGACCAGATCACTACGACGAATCAGGATCTCTCTCCCGAACGTAGTCGCAATATCGAAGTCGGTGTGAAGTGGGACGCGATGGACCGCCTGTCGCTGAATGCCGCGTTGTTCCAGACAGACAAAACGAATGCACGCGTTAGCGATGGGCTCGGCGGTACGGTGAACGCAGGCCATCAGCGTGTGCGCGGTGTCGAAGTCGGCGCAGCGGGAAATCTGACGGGAAGCTGGAGCGTCTTCGGCGGCTACTCATATCTCGACGCGATTACGGTCGATGCCGGCGCAGCGAATGCATCAGCATCGGGGCTGCCGATGGTGATGGTGCCCAAGCACAACTTCACGCTGTGGACCTACTACAACGTGACGCCGAAGTTCTCCATCGGCGGTGGTGCGACGGTCGCGAGCAAGACGTATGCATCGGTGTCATCGACGGTACGCAAGTGGACGCCGGGCTATGCGCGATTCGACGCGGTGGCAGCCTATCACGTGACCAAGTCTATTGACCTGCAACTGAACGTCAACAACATCTTTGATCGCGAGTATTACTCGACGGCTTATCCGATCTACGCGACGTGGGCGCCGGGTCGCTCCGCGATGTTGACGCTCAATTTCTATCAGTAAAGCCGTCGTGCTGAAATGGTGTGACGTCGCAGTTGCTTATTTGTAGCCGATAAAAAGTGGGCCCGGCTTGATAGCCGGGCCCTGTAAAGGCGGTCGTGGCGAGCGATCTGAAGTATTCGAAACCTTCGATGCCCGCGATTTAACCACCTGCGTGGATGGTCTACCGAAGTAGTAAAGGCGATGTTAGTGGTCATAGGCTTAGGAAACGATTAAGCGTCTGGCGCGATGCCATTTCGCGGTGGCATGTCATCTGCCGCGCCCTTCAGGTTGCCTTTGCTGACCGCTGCTTCATCAGTAGTCGAAGAAGTACTGGCAACAGCAGCAGTACCAGCGGGAGCCGGCGTCGAGGTTGCGGATTTTCAATCGTTAGTCACGTCCGCTGCGTGGTGAAGCTCCCTGCTTAGCCTGTTCCGACGATATTCTCAGCACCGTCCTGAAGCCGATGTGTACCGTACCGAGGGTCGGATCTTGGGGCTGCCGGGAGGATGGCCGGTAGCGCACGCAGAAGTTCGGCGCGCACAGGAACGAGCCGCCCTTGATGACGCGAGCCGGGTGACGTTCGTCATCGAATGGTGCCGACACTCTGACGACAAGCGGGTTCTGAGCTTCCTCGGCAGGATGCCGATCGGCGTAGACATCTTTCGTCCACTGCCACACGTTGCCGACGGGATCGAGCATCCCATAACCATTCGCGGGATAACAACCGACAGGCGCACTGTCCTTCTGGCCGTCGCTCGCTTCGTTATGGGCCGGAAAGTCGCCCTGCCATGTGTTGGCCATGTATTTGCCGTCGACCTTGAACGTGTTGCCCCACGGGTACGTCTCGCTTTCCCTGCCGCCGCGCGCCGCGTATTCATACTCGGCTTCGGTCGGCAGGTCGCGGCCCAGCCATTTGGCATACGCCAGCGCATCGCGATACGTTACCTGCACGACGGGATGATTCGCCTTGCCGGCAATGCTGCTCCCTGGTCCATACGGATGCCGCCAGTTTGCGCCCGGCTGAAAGCGCCACCATCGGTACGACTCCTCGAACTGTTCGGCGCCGTTCGGCCATACGAACACGACCGACCCCGGTCGTAGCTGCGCCGCCGGCACACCAGGAAAATCGGCGGGATCGCGCTGGCGCTCGGCTTCGGTGACGTAGCCGGTCGCCTGAACGAACATGGCGAACTGCGCGTTCGTCACCTCGTGCACGTCGATCAGGAAGCCGTCCAGCTTCACCGGCTGCACGTTGCGCTCTTCCGGATAGCCTTCGGTCGAGCCCATCCGGAAGCGGCCCGCTGGGATCGCGATCATGCCTGCCCGATTCGGAATATTGCCGCGCATCGCGCCGAAGCCATCGGGCACGCCGCGATACGCTTCACACAACGGTTTGTCTGCCGATGCGAAGGCCGACGCGCACGCCGTCGCGAGCCACACGGCAGCGAGCACGCAGCGCTTACTGATTCGTATCGAGTTCATCTTGATAGTAGTGGGTACCGTTGCTGTAACCGGGGCGTTCCGCGAGACCGGGGATGTCCTGCACGCCATTTGCCGTCTGGTACTGCTGATAATCCGCGACCAGTTCCTTCAGCTTCGCCGGGTACTGCGCGGCGAGATCGTGCAATTCGGCCCGGTCGACGCTTACGTGATACAGCTCCCAGCGGTCCTTGCCCCATGGCTTGTTCGCGTAGGCGATCTTCCAGTCGCCTTTGCGCATCGCGCGGCGGCCATTGAGCTCCCAGCCTTCGACGAACTGTCCGTGAACCTTGCTGCTCTGACCCGACAGGAAGCTCAGCATCGACGTGCCCTGCATGCGGAACACGGGACGCCCGTCGTATCTGCCATCGGGCGGCGAGACGCCCGCAAGCTGCAGAATGGTCGGCGCCACATCCGTCACATGGGCGGGCACACGGCTGATCTGCCCGGCGCGCGGCGAGTGTGGCATCACGACGATGTTCGGCACGGCGATGCCGCCTTCATGGGCGAACGCCTTGTACAGATGCAACGGTGTCGCGCTGACCTGCGCCCAGCCCGGACCGTACTCGACGAACGAGCCCTTGCGTCCGGTGTTGGCGATGCTGTTATCGGCGTGGCGTCTGATCCAGTCACGATCGGCGGCTTCGTCGAGAATGCTGTTGCCGTCGGCGCCGTTGTCCGACATGAAGAAGATCAGCGTGTTGTCGTACTGTCCCGTTTCCTTCAGATGCGCGACGATGCGCCCGATCTGCGCGTCCATCGTCTCGACCATCGCGGCGTACACGGCCATGCGTTTCGCTTCGATGCGCTGCTGCACCGGCGTCAGCGAACTCCACTTCGGCCAGGCGCCATTGCCTTCATACGATTGCATGTCCTTCGGCACGATGCCGAGCGTCTTCATGCGCGCGAGGCGCTGTGCACGGATTACGTCATAGCCGACATCGTACTCGCCCTCGTATTTCGCAATGTACTCATCGGGAGCCTGCAGCGGCCAGTGCGGCGCGGTGTACGCGACGTAGGCGAAGAACGGCTTGCCGTCATCCTTGTTGCTGTCGATATACGACAGGATCTTGTCCGTATAGAAAACGGTCGAATAAAAGTTGTCCGGCAGATCGACGAGCTTGCCGTTCTCGCGGTACATCGCTTTCGGCGTCTTATCCGGATCGGTCGTGATGATTCCCGTCTGGTCGAAGTGACTGGCTCCGCCTTGCACCATTGCATACGACTGCTCGAAGCCGCGTTGCGCGGGGCTGTACTCCTCCGTCAGCCCCAGATGCCACTTGCCGACCATGTAGGTGTGGTAACCCGCGTTCTCGAGCAAGGTTGGAAACGTGACGACGGAATGCGTCAGATAGCCTTCGTAGCCGGCCGCGCTGCGTTGTTTGGGCGTCAGCAGTTCGGCCATTCCGCCAAGCCCCACACGATGATTGTCGACGCCCGACATCAGCATCGCGCGCGTCGGCGAGCAGAACGGCGAGGCGTAAAAGTCGGTCATGCGCACGCCTTCTTTCGCGAGACGGTCGAGATTCGGCGTGTTGATCTCGCCGCCGAACGCGCCGATATCCGAGTAGCCGAGATCGTCCGCGACGATCAGCAGGACGTTCGGGCGCCGGTCTGTGTCTTGTGCGCCGTGGGCGCCGGATGTCGCGAGTATTGCGCATGCAAACGCGCATGCGCTGGTGAGGTGTTTCATCGTGTCTCCTTCGATGTCGTTCAGGTCTGAAGCGTCGACGTTCAGGTCACTGCCTGTTTTCATAGGTTTATGTTCGCGCTTTCCCGCATCCGCGCAGCATGGATGCATGCTCAATTGTGTAGCGATCTGCGATACGATTCGATGAAAGATGAAGGTTGATCAATAACCGCACGGTAATGGATGAGAAACCGCGATGGCTGCAACGAAAAGACCGTCCGTATTGCTTCCCGACGTGGTGCCACCGGGCGCCGATCGCAGTCGTATCGAGCACTTGCCGCACGTGTTGCGCAGGCTGCGCATACGTGATCTGGAGACGCTCGACTGGCTAGGGCGGCATCGCAGCTTTGCGCGTACGGCCGAGGAGGCATCCATCACGCAGCCGGCGCTGTCGAAGTGGTTGCGCGAACTGGAGGACACACTGGGCCTGCCGTTGTTCGAGCGCACCTCGCGACGGGTTGCGCCCACGGCATACGGCGAAGCGATGCTCGAATGCGTCGCGCGCATCCTTACCGACCTGCACACGATCCAGCCCGCGTTCGATGCATTGAAACGCGGCACGAGCCTGCCGTTGAAGGTCGGCATGCTGCCGTATATTTCCATGCGCGTGCTGCCAGGTGTGATCGAGTACCTCGCAAGGCATGCGCCGACGCAGCAGATCAACTATTCGGAAAACACGCTCGACCATTTGCTGCCGCTCATGCAGCGCCGCGAACTCGATATGGTCGTGTGCCGGTTGGAATCGTCGGTGCTGACAGCGGGCTTTACGGTCACCGAGCTATATAGCGACGAGATTCTGGTTGTCGCGCCGAAAAGTCATCCGCTGCATCGGCACAGTCGTGTCACGTGGCGTGACGCAGCTGCATGGCCGTGGATCATGCCGTCGATGGGTTCTCCGATGCGAACCGCTCTCGAAGTGGAATTCGCGACTGCGGGCGTGCCCGCGCCGCACGTGCTGATGGAGTCGACCTCGCATCTGACCAACTGTGCGGTGGCGCGGCGCGTCCCGTGCCTGTTCGTCTCGACCCGCTTGCGGCGCGGCGAAACGGATCTGAATGGAGAACTGCGGCAGTTGCCGTTGAAGGTGTCGACCGCAGTGCAGCGCATCGGTGCGTTGACGGCCGAGCCGCGAAGCACGGCGGTGTCCGTGGTGCTGGCGGCGCTGCAGGCTGCTAGCCGGGAATCGGAATCAGCACAGGCTGAATGACGGAGTGGAAGGACACTTGAATCGCGAGCCGAGAGCAAGGGTTTTCCTTGATGTCCAATTGATCCAACCTGTCACCGATACGAAGTTGCGAATTTCACCTTTTCGTCGATTCCCATCGACCGCAGGGCTTCGCTTCGTGACCCAACCCATCGATTCGTGTGGCCTGAAAACGCGCTGTCTGCGCCATCAACTGATTCGGCTGCCTGCTGTCTGTGCATCCGGGCGATCCTGGCACATCCGTTGCCTTAAACGTAGCGAAGCACTCAGATTGCACGAAACCGTCGACTGACTGGTTTCGCAAGAATGAGGCAGAGGCGGTAACGCGCCCGCAATCGCGCGACGGAACGCAGTTGGAGCGAATCATGAATGTCGGTGGGATGTCCCTGCGTATGTTGGTCGAAAAATGGTTTGCGCCGACGTCGACCGCGCCAGCCCGTCTCGTGCGGTTTGGTCGCATGACGTCAGACCAAAGGCGTTACGTGTGCGTAGAGTCCGCCCGGCCAGATGGAACGCTCCTGATTTTCTTCTTCCGGCACGACGACGGCACGTGGCGCGTGTTTCCGCCTGCTGCACGGTGCGCAACCATGGGCACTTAAATCCGCAAGCCCCGACTCTTCAGGCGATAGACCAGCTGCGGCCGCGTAATGCCCAGCATCCGCGCCGCGGCCGACAGATTGCCATCGGCGCGTTGCACCGCACTCTTGAGAAGCGCGGTTTCAATGTCGTCGAGGGAAGTGGGTTGCGCATCGTCTCCGCCGATGCCGAGCAGCAGGCTGTTCACCTTTCGCGTTACCCGCTGGACCTCGTTGCCCTCTGTATCGCCCGACTGCGTCAGCAAAGTATTCGACGCCGCAAGCGAGCCATCGTCGCTGATGCCAAAGCTACTGGTTTCAATGCTTTCGCCGCTCGTAAAGAGATGGCCGATGTCGATTGCGCCGCCGTCATTGGCGAGAATTACACCGCGCTCGACGATGTTCTCCATCTCGCGGATATTGCCAGGCCAGCCATAATTGAGCAGGGCGTCCAGTGCGCGTGGTGTAAAGCCGGTGACGTCGCGTTGATGACGCTCGCGATACTTGCGCAGCATGTGATTGAGCAGCACGGGCAGGTCCTCGCGTCGTTCGCGCAACGATGGCACGCGAATCGGAAACACGTTCAGACGGAAGTACAGATCCTCGCGAAAGCGACCCGCGCGAATTTCATCGCGCAGATCGAGATTGGTCGCAGCGACGACTCGCACATCGATACGCTTGGTCTCCGTGCCGCCGACGCGCTCGATCTCGCCTTCCTGCAGCGCACGCAGGAGCTTGCCTTGCGCGGTCATGCTGAGAATACCGATCTCGTCGAGAAAGAGCGTGCCGCCGTGCGCGCGCTCGAAGCGTCCGGGACGGGACTGCGTCGCATCGGTGTAGCCCCCTTTGTCTACGCCAAAGAGTTCGGATTCGACCAACGCTTCGGGAATTGCCGCGCAATTGACCGCGACGAAGGGGCCGTCGCTGCGCGTGCTGATCCGATGCAGCGATCGCGCACACACTTCCTTGCCGACACCGCTCTCGCCAAGAAACAGCACAGTCGCTCGCGTGCTCGCGACGCGTTTGATCATATGACAAACGGCATTGAAGCCGGGCGATGCACCGACCATGTTCGCGTCGCCGAACGCGCCTTCGCTGCCGTGATCGACCTTGCCAGACGCAGATAAGCCTTGCGTGAAGGCCTGCGCCTGCATGAAGCGCAGATCGTCGGCGGCTTCATCGCCCCATTCCTCGACCGGCTTGCCGATGATGCGGCAATGCGCCTGGCCAAGTGCGCGGCACTCCACCTCGCGATAGAGAATCGGTCGGCCCATGAAAACGCTCGTATAACCCGCTGCATAGCCGAGCTGCGTCCAGCACACCGGTTCGGCACCGATGCCATAGATGCGCACGTGCTCTTCATCTTCCGCGCAGTTCTTCCAGATGAATTCGCCGTAGTACTTGCCGCGCTCCACATCGATTTCGAGCCGTACTGGCTCGACCACCGTCATCCCTTCGAGCATATGCAACTGCGGACCGACCGCGAACATTTCGGTGATGCTGTTCTCAGGACGCACGCGGCGCGCGAGTTCGGCATCGCGAGCGCCCGAGTTGTAGCCCATGCGCGTGAGCAGGCCGCGCGCGGCGTCGATTCCGAGGCTTTCGATCAGTTCGCGGCGCATCGAGCCCATTGCACCCGTGTGCATGAGCAGCATGCGCTGCTCATCGAGCCAGATGCGGCCATCGCCGGGAGAAAAGTGCAGACGCGACATCAGGTCCGCGATGTCGGGATAACGAAGGCTGTCGACGGGGGCGCCGTTGGGCGCGACCATCGACATGCCGTCCTGGGTGCTCGCGGACGCTTTCTCGCGGCGTGGCATTGCGGGTGTCTCCTGCTGTCTGGTCATAGTCATTGCGTCACGATAGGTGATCTGCGTGAGCGGCGCAACGCCAGGCCGTATGGTTGGCAGATGGCGTCAGCGGCGCTATCGGGGCGTTCCCTGATACGGAATTGATCAACGCGCAGCGCGCACTAGCCCACGCTTTTCGAGCATTTCATCAAACCGGTTGTGCGCATATCCGGGCCGCGATGCATGCGTCAGAAAACGAATCGATGTCGTCCAGGCCTCGTGGCGCAAGGGTCTCATGGCCTCGCGCCGCAATGATCGCTGTATCTGCAACTTTGCGTTGGCATAGGTGTTGCCTTATAGGGTGTGCACGCCGGTTCCCGATCGAATCATTCAATGACAACGCCGGCCATCAACACCAAACCCAAGGAGACAGCGATGCAACCGCCTGCTTACGCGCAGTCCCCGCGCACATTCGACGTCACCCGGCGCTACGTGCGCTTCAGGGAGCAGAGGGATGACGGCTTCGTCGAATTCGATTTCTCGATTGGCGACCCGGCGCTGAGCGTCGAACTGGTGATGCCGTTGCGCGACTTTCAGTCGTTCTGCCGCACGAATCACGTGATCTATCTGACACGTGACGAGGGCACACAACTCGACATTGATCAGGCCAAGTGGCGCTACGGGCAACCCGGACTCTCTGAATGACCATCCAGACAAAGGAGTGACGAATGCAGATCGATATCAAGACGACGGCAGTCGAGCAGGTACGGCAGACCTTCTCTCACGTCGCAAGACGGCTCGGTGCGGACAAGCCCGCGTCGCGCTACCAGGAAGCCACGTTCGACCTGCAGCCGGAGGTCAATTTTCACTATCGGCCGCTCTGGCAGCCCGAATTCGAACTCTATGACAAGGGCCGCACGGCCATCGTGATGAACGACTGGTATGCGTTCAAGGATCCGCGCCAGTACTACTACGGCGCCTATACGACAGCTCGTGCGAAGCAGCAGGACGCGATGGAGAAGAACTTCGAGTTCGTTGCGAAGCGACGCCTGCTCACGGATCTCTCCGATGAAGCGAAGGCGCATATCGCCGCGCTGATGGTGCCGTTGCGTCACGTCGAATGGGCCGCCAACACGAATAACTGCTTCGTGACGGGCTATGGCTGGGGCACGGCGATCACGCAGGCGACGATGTTCCATTGCATGGATCGGCTTGGCATTGCGCAGTACCTGTCGCGTATCGGGCTCGCGCTGGATGGCAATCAGGGCACGTCGCTGGTCGAAGGGAAGGAGAGATGGTTGAGCGATCCGATGTGGCAAGGACTGCGGCGTGTAGTCGAGAACACGATGGTCGTGAAAGACTGGTTCGAGACGTTTGTCGCGCAGAACCTGGTACTCGATGGTTTGTTGTATCCACTCGTGTATCGGCATGTCGACGAACGTGTGTCGCGATTGCATGGACCGGGTCTTGGCATGCTCAACGAGTTTGCCAGCAGCTGGTTCGATGAAACGAGCCGCTGGGTCGATGCGACCGTCAAGACGGCGGCAGCGGAATCGCCCGAGAACAAGGCGTTGCTTGGTCAGTGGGTCACGAAGTGGCGCACGGCAGTGCTCGATGCACTGGGGCCGCTCGCAATCGCGGGTCTCGGCGACGACGCGCATCACGCGCTCGAAGACATCGCAAACACCTTCGACGCACGCGTCGCGAAGCAGGGCGTGGAGGTGAGCCATGGCTGATTCCGTGTTCATCGCGTTTCAGGCCAACGACGATTCGCGGCCCATCATCGAGGCCATCGAAGCAGACAATCCGCACGCGGTGGTCAACGCATTTCCCGCGATGATCAAGATCGATGCCGTTGGCAAACTCGTGATCCGGCGTGCGTCGATTGAAGCGCTGATCGGCCGCGAGTTCGATTTGCGCGAACTGCAACTGAACCTGATTTCACTCGGCGGCAACATCGACGAGACCGACGACGAATTCATCCTCGAATGGAAAGCCTGAGCGGCGAGAGAAAGGAGACACGACCATGAGCACACAACCGGCAACGCCGAAGAAGCTGAGCATCAAGGAAAACTACGCGATGCTCACACGCGGTCTCGGCTGGGAAACCACCTATCAACCGATGGATGAAGTGTTCCCGTATGACCGTTTCGAAGGCATCAAGGTGCACGACTGGGACAAATGGGAAGACCCGTTCCGTTTAACGATGGATGCGTACTGGAAGTATCAGGGCGAGAAGGAGCGCAAGCTGTACGCGATCATCGACGCATTCCAGCAGAACAACGGTCAGTTCAATGTCACCGATCCGCGCTACATCAATGCACTCAAGCTCTTTCTGACAGGCGTGAGCCCGCTCGAATACGCAGCGCATCGCGGCTTCGCGCTTGCAGGGCGCAATTTCCGCGGCGCCGGCGCACGCATCGCCTGCCAGATGCAGGCTATCGACGAATTGCGCCATGCGCAGACGCAGGTACATACGATCAGCCACTACAACAAGTACTTCAACGGCTTTCACGATTTCCGGCATATGCACGACCGCGTGTGGTATCTGTCGGTGCCGAAGTCGTATTTCGAAGACGCGATGAGCGCGGGTCCGTTCGAGTTCGTGACGGCCATCTCGTTCTCGTTCGAATACGTGCTGACCAATCTGCTGTTCATGCCGTTCATGTCGGGTGCAGCGTTTAACGGCGACATGGCGACGGTCACGTTCGGCTTCTCCGCGCAGTCCGACGAATCGCGCCATATGACACTCGGACTCGAAGTCGTGAAGTTCCTGCTGGAGCAGGACCCGGGCAATGTGCCGATCATCCAGAAGTGGATCGACAAGTGGTTCTGGCGCGGCTATCGGCTGCTGACGCTGGTCGCGATGATGATGGACTACATGCTGCCCAAACGCATCATGTCGTGGCAGGAAGCGTGGGAAACGTACTTCGAGAAGAATGGCGGTGCACTGTTTCATGACCTCGAACGCTATGGCATCCGTATGCCGAAGTATCACGAAGTGGCAATGAAGGAGAAAGATCGTCTTTCGCATCAGGCATGGGGCATTTTCTACAACTATACGCACGCAGCGGCGATGCATACGTGGATTCCATCCGACGATGAAATGCAGTGGCTCGCCGAGAAGTATCCGGCCACGTTCGACTCGCTGTATCGGCCGCGCCTCGAATACTGGCGCGAAGAACAGCAGGCGGGTCGCAGGTTCTACAACATGACGCTGCCGATGCTGTGCCAGATCTGCCAGATTCCGATGGCTTTCACCGAGCCCGACGATCCGACGAAAATCTGTTACCGCGAGAGCGACTATCTCGGCAACAAATTTCACTTCTGTTCCGACGGCTGCAAGGACATCTTCGACAACGAACCTGAGAAGTACGTACAGGCCTGGATGCCCGTGCAGCAGATCTTTCAGGGCAACTGCTTTCCCGAAGATGCCGATCCGGGCGCACCCGATTTCGAACCGATGCAGGAAGTGCTGCGGTACTACCACATCAAGGTGGGCGAAGACGGTCACGAGTTCGAAGACTCGCCCGATCGCAAGAACTGGCTGCGCTGGACAGGCAAACCGAGCCACGGCGGCGAAGAAGCGCCCGAGGCAAGCCAGAAAGCCGCTTAAGCACAGAACATTGGAGACACATCATGTCAGTTGTTGCGCTCAAGGAAGGCTATACGGGCGAGATCAGGGACCGTGTAGAGAATTATCACGGCAAGCAGTTGCTGTTCGTCGGTTGGGAAGATCATCTGATGTTCTGCGCGCCGCATTGCATTCCCGTTGAAGCGGCCATGCCGTTCGGCACACTCATCGACACGGTGTTGCCAGCGATGTACGCGTCACATCCCGACTGGCAGAAGGTCGATATCCGCGCTGCCGAGTGGTTCCGCTCGGGGCAGCCGTTCGCGCCAGATTTCAATGCTAGCGTCGGCGAGAACGGGCTTGGTCACAAGGCGGTGATCCGGTGTCGCACGCCGGGGCTGAACGGTATCGACGGATCGCGCAACTAGAAGGGAGACGATGCGATGAGCTACCAACTGACCATCGAGCCGATTGGACAGACGATCGAGATCGAGGAAGATCAGACCCTGCTCGATGCGTGCATGCGCGCGGGCGTGTGGTTGCCGCATGCATGCTGTCACGGCTTGTGCGCGACCTGCAAGGTGCAGGTGCTGGATGGCGAGATCGAGCACGGACAGGCATCGCCATTTGCGTTGATGGACTTCGAGCGCGACGAGCGCAAGTGCCTTGCCTGTTGCGCGACGGCGCAATCGGACCTGACGATCGAAGCGGACATCGACGAAGACGACGACGCGCAGCATTTTCCCGTGCGCGATTACACCGGCCGCGTGAAGGAGATGGTGGACCTGACGCCCACGATCAAGGGCATTTTCGTCGAACTGGAAGGCGACGGCATCGAGTTCCAGGCGGGCCAGTATGTGAACGTGCATATTCCGGGTGAGAATATGCCGCGCGCGTTCTCGCTTGCGGATAAACCGGCTTCGCGCACGCTGATCGAGTTGAACGTGCGACGTGTGCCGGGTGGAAAAGGCACAGGCTATCTTCACGACGAAATAAGATCGGGCGACGAGATTCGCTTTAGCGGCCCGTACGGGCGCTTCTTCGTGCGCAAGTCGGACCCGCAGCCGGTGATCCTGATTGCAGGCGGATCAGGATTGTCGAGCCCGAAGTCGATGCTGATCGATTTGCTCGAAGAAAACGACGCGCGGCAAATCACGCTGGTGTATGGCGCGCGTAATCTTTCAGAACTCTACTATCACGAGCTCTTCCTGCAACTCAAAAGCCGGCACGAGAACTTTACCTACGTGCCTGCGCTGTCCGATGAACCGGGGGAGTCAGCGTGGGAAGGCTTTCGCGGCTATGTGCATGATGCAGCGAAGGCGCATTTCGACGGCCTGTTTCGCGGGCATAAGGCGTATCTTTGTGGGCCGCCGGTGATGATCGAAGCAGCCATCCGCACGCTCATGCAAGGGCAACTTTTCGAGCGCGACATTTATACGGAGAAGTTTCTCACCAGCGCAGACGGAGCGGAGGCACTCGCGAAGAGTCCGCTGTTCAGGTCGATTTGAACCTTCTTTGCCGATACGGCTGGAAGCGCGGCCGTGTGACACTGGGTGCACAGTGGCGCTCAGTGCTCGCACGGTCGATGCAGTGGTGACTCGTTCAAAGGCATCCGCGTGAGAGCGGCGGGCCGGGCCTGTCGACTGAGACGAACGTCTCAATGACATCGATGGTGCATTGCAGTGTGATCTCCGCGAACACGCGTGGTACAACGCAATAACCAACGAAGTATCGATGCGTCGCGCAGTGACGCGATGGGCGCGACGCCATCGGACCGCCGGAGACACGACATGCCCTATGTTCCGCAGACTCGACATATCGAACGCGTGCGCAATGCGATCGAAGCGCGTACGTTGCGCCCGGGCGAGAGTGCATCGCCGCGACTCATCTCGTCGTACCGGCGCTCGCTCGAGCAATATCACCTCGATCCAGGTGCCACGATTGGGCCCCGTATCCTCACCACGACGGAGCTACGCGACGTGCGGCAACGCGAGGAACCGGTGCTGCGCGCATCAGGGCAGTGTCTGTCGCAACTGCATGAAATGGTGCGCGAAGCCGACTACTGCGTGATGCTGACCGATGCGGCGGGCGTGACAATCGACTATCGCGTCGACCCTGACCGGCGCAATGTGTTCAAGCGCGCAGGCCTGTACCCCGGTTCGTGCTGGTCCGAGCGTGAGGAAGGCACCTGCGGCGTCGCCACCGTGCTGCTCGACCGCGAACCCATCACCGTGCACAAGGTCGACCACTTTCGCGCCGCATTCACTACGCTGACGTGCAGCGCGTCGCCGATCTTCGGCCTTTCCGGCGAACTGATCGGCGTGCTGGACGCATCGGCTGTACGCTCACCGGACGACCGCGACAGCCAGCGCCTCGTGAACCATATCGTGCGGCAAAGCGCGGTGCTCATCGAAAACAGCTATTTTCTGCATGGCACCACGCACCGCTGGGTGATACTCGCGCATCGCAATCGGCACTTCGTGGAAACGCAGCCCGAGATTCTGATTGCCTTCGACGAGCGTGGCCACGCGGTTGCCGCGAATCGCCGGGCGAAGGAATGCGTGCCGGGACTCGAGCACATGCCGTGCGACGTGTCCGAACTCTTCGATATTCGCGCCTTACGGCTTCTCGATGCCCGCATGGGCTACGACTTCATCACGTTGCGGCTCGCAGGGAGCGGCGAGCCGCTTTTTGCGCGGGTACGCCCGCCGGTCCTTCATGCGTCGCATCACAGACATGGCGCAGTAGACGCCGCCGTCAGTTCCCTTCCGGCGCCAACAGGTGAAACCGATACGAACGAACGTCGACGGATCGTCAATGCGCTGACGACGGCCAAATGGCATCCCGTCGAAGCAGCGAAGCTCCTCGGCATATCGCGGGCGACGCTCTACCGGCGCATCGCAAAGCACAACATCGTCCCGCCACACCGACGCTGATCACGCCGCACTTGTGGCCCCATTCCAAGGGGCCACAACCCGCCTTTAGCACTGTATTGACCATCCGTTTTTTATGGAGGAGTAACCGTGGCCGAAGTCAATTCCAGATCCAACGTAGCAGACGTGCTCGAACGCCTGAACACCGCGCTCGCGAAGCGGGACATTCCCGCCGTCGTCGAACTGTTCCAGCCTGATTGTTACTGGCGCGACCTCGTGAGTTTCACCTGGAACATCAAGACCATGGAAGGGCGTGAACAGATTGCCGCGATGCTGGAAGCGCAACTGGATAGCGCAGATGCGTCGAACTTCCGCGTCGCCGCCGGTGAACCCGAAACCGAAGCAGATGGACTCGCGCAGGCGTGGATCACGTTCGAGACGGGCGTTGCGCGCGGCAATGGTTTCATCCGCCTGAAGAACGGTCGTATCTGGACGCTGCTCACCGTGATGAGCGAACTGAAGGGCCACGAAGAACCGAAGAATGCCAGGCGTCCGATGGGCGCGGAGCACGGCGCGCGCACGGACCGGACAAGCTGGAAGGAACGTCGCGAGCATGAAAATGAAACACTGGGCGTGACGACGCAGCCGTATTGTTTGATTGTCGGTGGCGGGCAGGGCGGCATCGCGCTCGGTGCGCGCTTGAGGCAACTGAACGTGCCGACCATCATCATCGACAAGAACGACAAGCCGGGCGATGCATGGCGCAAGCGCTACAAGACGCTGTGCCTGCACGATCCCGTCTGGTACGACCACATGCCGTATCTGCCATTTCCCGACAACTGGCCGGTTTTTACACCGAAGGACAAAGTCGGCGACTGGCTGGAGATGTACACGAAGGTGATGGAGCTGAACTACTGGAGCGCCACCACCTGCAAATCGGCCCGCTATGACGAGACCGCGAAAGAATGGGTGGTCGAAGTCGAGCGCGGTGGCGAAACGCTCACGCTGCGTCCCAAACAGCTCGTGCTTGCGACGGGCATGTCGGGCAAGGCGAACATTCCCGCATTCAAGGGGCAGGATGTATTCGAGGGCGAGCAGCACCATTCATCGCAGCATCCGGGACCGGACGCGTATCGCGGCAAGAAAGTCGTGGTGATCGGCGCGAATAATTCGTCGCACGACATCTGCGGCGCGCTATGGGAAGCGGGCGTGGACGTCACCATGGTGCAGCGCTCGTCGACGCATATCGTGAAGTCGGAATCGCTGATGGAGCATGCACTCGGCGATCTTTATTCGGAGCGTGCGGTTGCCTCGGGCATGACGACATGGAAAGCCGACATGACGTTCGCGTCGTTGCCGTACAAGATCCTTCACGAGTTCCAGATTCCCGTCTACGAGAGGATCCGTGAACTCGACTCCGGGTTTTATGCACGTCTCGAACGCGCGGGCTTCATGCTCGATTTTGGCGACGATGGCTCGGGTCTCTTCATGAAGTATCTGCGGCGCGGCTCGGGCTATTACATCGATGTCGGCGCGTCCGACCTCGTCGCCGACGGCAAGATCAAGCTGAAAAGCCGCGTCGACGTGGTGGAGCTGAAAGCGCGTTCGGTACTGCTGTCGGACGGCACCGAGTTGCCAGCGGACCTCGTTGTCTATGCAACGGGTTATGGATCGATGAACGGCTGGGCCGCCGATCTGATCTCTCGCGAAGTGGCCGACAAGGTGGGTAAGGTGTGGGGCCTCGGCTCAGCGACGACGAAGGACCCAGGTCCGTGGGAAGGGGAGCAGCGCAACATGTGGAAGCCGACGCAACAGGAAGCGCTGTGGTTTCACGGCGGCAATCTGCATCAGTCGCGTCATTACTCACAGTATCTGTCACTGCAACTGAAAGCACGTATGGAAGGTATTCCGACGCCGGTATTCGGGCTGCAGGAAGTGCATCACCTGTCGTAAGGCGATGCCGACGTCTGACATTGAACGCAGGTCACGGCGTTCAAGCGAGCTTGCATAACAATTCTTTCATGGGGCGACCGGCATGGCGGAACAGCAGTGAGTTCTGCGCATGCCGAAAGCAACGGTCCGGCAGTCCTTTTCTGTTGAAGCTGACAAATCGGGCTGCCGGTTCAAACTTCTCGAAGGAAATGCGATGACTATTCATACGAAGGTGGCGCTCGTCACCGGTGCCGGACAAGGTATCGGCCGTGGTATTGCAGTGCGCCTCGCGAAGGATGGCGCCGACCTTGCGCTGGTCGACATCCATGCGGAGAAATTGCAGGCAGTTGCAGGCGAGATTCGCGATCTAGGCCGACGGGTCACCACTTACGTGGCTGACGTGTCGAAGCGCGACGACATTTATGCCGCAGTCGATCACGCGGAAAAAGAACTGGGGAGCCTCGACATCATGGTCAACATCGCAGGCATCGCTCAGGTACAGGCGATTCTCGATGTCACGCCGGCCGAGGTCGAGCGGATTCTGAAAGTCAACGTCGAAGGCGTGTTGTGGGGTATTCAGGCTGCCGCGAAGAAATTCAAGGCGCTTAAAAAGAAGGGAAAAATCATCAATGCGGCTTCGATCGCGGGTCATGATGCGTTCGCGCTGCTGGGCGTCTATTGCGCAACGAAGTTCGCGGTTCGAGCGTTGACGCAAGCGGCGGCGAGAGAACTGGCGAGTGATGGGATCACGGTCAACGCCTATTGTCCGGGTGTGGTCGGAACGGACATGTGGGTGGAGATAGACAGGCGCATGGCGGAAATAACTGGCGTGCCCGTCGGCGAAACCTACAAGAAGTATGTCGAGGGGATCGCGCTGGGTCGTGCGGAAACACCCGACGATGTGGCCGGGCTCGTGTCCTACCTCGCGGGCCCTGACTCCGATTACATGACCGGACAGGCACCGTTGATCGACGGAGGACTGGTCTACCGATAGCGCACTGGCGGTCTCGTAACTGGCCGGATCGTCCCGTCTCCGGCCGACGTCCGTTCACTCCATAGCGCCGCGTCGATCGACGCGGCTGGGGCTCTTTACGTCCGATTTCCACGCGTGCGACTGATTGTCGTAATGCCAGCGCGCCACTCGATCGGGCTCTTATCGTATTGGATACGCCGATCATGGAACCCACCAGTTCGAACATGGCTGCGCAAGAGGAACTTTCTTCTGCGCCAGCGGGATTCGTCCTCAATCCATTTGCGTTCTCGGTTGCTGTGTTTGTGGTTGTGCACGTCATCAGCCTGTGTATATGGCGTCTTTTCGTCGACGCCAAACTGGCCGTCTGGAAGTACTCGCCGCAGCCCTTTGGCATGTATCTGTTCTGGGGCATCCTGGTGCTTGTCTTTATCGGGTTTAACTTCGGCATGGCGGGTTTTTCTGCATTCAGACAACCTGTCCGGGGATGTATCGCGACAGTCGCTACCATCGCACTTGCATTCCTTTTGCCGGGTGTACTCGTTTATGGCTATGGCGCGTTGGACCCGACATTTACCGCAGTGGGCGGTGCTGGGTACGGTGCGACCGGCCTTATCGTGCTGATCGGCTTTTACGGATTCGGCATCCTGGCGACGGGCATGTCGGGATGGCCGTGGTCCGATAGCGGCGTGAAGCCGGTCGCAGGCAGCGTTGCGCAATTGGCGAGCGGTTGTTGCCTCACAGGACTCGGCTATTTCTTGCTCATATACCCGAACCTGACGACAACTTCTTCACCGCACGCACCGCTGCTTACCTTGCCCGTCGCGATCGGCTGGTTCTATTCCGTTATCGTCGCGTGGCTAACCACATACCTTATTTTCGACAACTGGCCATGGAGCATGCTAGGACGGAAAAGCCACACGGCGCTTGCAGCACTGGCAGGCAATTTCGTACTGGGAACAGCACTCTATTCAATCCATCTCGCGTTGCTCAAGTGGGCTCTCATGCCATCGAGCGCGATCGAAAAGCTCGGCACATCACTCCCAGTCTGGCCCGCGCAATTGGGTGTCTGGATTGCTTTCTGGCTGATCTTCTGGGTCAACGTCGCAGGAAACTGGCCGAACCGGTTCAGCATGTTCACGAACCGGGTAATTCGCGCATCGGTTTGTTGGGGATTGGGTTTGATTTCTTTTGAAATCTATACCCGATGGTTCGCCGTTTCCGTACTGCATGAAGCGGAAATCGTACCGGGCTTTGGTGGCGATCCGCTTACCTGGGTCGATCTTCTCAACTTCGTGATGCTGATTTATGTCGTCTACTTCGAATTCTATGGTCTTTCGAGAAAGAAGACCGTGAATGACATGGCTGCCTGATCTTCACCCATCTTTGGGTAACGAGCGTTGCATGATGAACTGCGACGTGAATTCTGTATTTAACAGAAGGAGTCGTTCACTATGAAAGCTGCTGTTTACTACGGTAATCGCCAGATCACCATTGACGATGTTCCCGAGCCGTCTCCATCGAAAGGCGAAGTGAAGATCAAGGTAAGTCGAAACGGCATCTGTGGCACCGACATTCACGAATACTTCGACGGTCCAGTCCTGATTCCAAAGACTGAGCCGCATCCACTTACGGGGAGAACGTTGCCGGTCGTGATCGGGCATGAGTTCTCTGGAACTGTCGTCGAGGTCGGGCCTGACGTCACGGGCATACGGGAAGGAGATAACGTCGCGATCGAACCGGTTATTCGTTGCGGCACGTGCAGGCCGTGCCGATCCGGATTCTATAACGTGTGCAGTTGCGTGGGCTTCCAGGGACTTTCATCCGATGGCGGCATGGCGGAATATGCAGTCGTACCGGGTCACATGGTTCACAAGCTTCCCGGGAACGTGCCTGTCGAGATGGGCGCACTGGTTGAGCCGATGGCGGTCGCCTATCACGCCGCTACGCTTGGAGACGTGAACGACGAGAGTCGAACGCTGATCTTCGGCGCGGGTCCGATCGGCATTGGCCTGTGGTTCGCATTGCGCGGGATGGGCGTAACCGAGATCGACGTTGTCGAACCTTCGGCGACCCGGCGCAAGGCGATCGAAGGACTAGGCGCACGCACGATCGATCCCACGAGCGTCGACGTGCCGACGCTTATCGCCGATAGAACCAACGGTGAAGGCGTCGATGCAGCGTACGACGCCGCAGGTGTTCCCGCAGCTGTTGCGACCGCGCTGAAATCGCTCGGCGAACATCGGACACTCGTGAGTGTTGCGATCTACGACAAACCGATGCTGACACCGTTACTCGAGACCGTTATGCGTGAGCGGCGCATACAGGGCACGCTCTGCTACACAGGCAAGGACTATAAGAGCGTGATCGACCTGATGGAGCGCGGACATTATCGGACCACAGGCTGGGTGGAAACGGTGCCGCTGGAAAATGTGCTCGCAGACGGTTTCGAGGAACTGCGAGCGGGGCGAAAAATGAAAGTACTGGTTGATCCAGCACAATAGAAGTCAGTCACGCAAGGGCGAACGCTTCACTGTCCCCCTTGCGATGCCACTTTCTCATCAAGCCGTTTGCTTTTGCAGCGCAAACAGTTGTTTGCGCTGCTCATCGGTCATTTGTGAGGGGCGCACCGCCTCTGCCAACGTGTATGCGCGTTTGACGGCTGGCCGATTCTCAATGCGCTTGAGCCATCGCGCGACATGCGGGAAGTCGTCGATGGAGATGCCTTGCTTTGCATACTGAAGCACCCACGGATAAGCCGCCATGTCAGCAATCGAATACTCATTCGCGATGTATTCACGGTCGGCCAGTTGCTTGTTCAGTACATTGTAGAGGCGCGTCGTTTCTTTGGTGAACCGGTCGATCGCCAGCCGCACCGGTTCGGATGCGTAGTGACGGAAAAACACCGTTTGACCCAGAATCGGGCCGAGACCGCCCATCTGCCAGAACAACCACTGCAGAACCTCAATCCGGCCTTGCGGATTGGCAGGAATGAACTGGCCGGTCTTTTCTGCGAGATGCAGCAAGATGGCACCCGACTCGAAAACCGACGCATCGAGCTGACGGTCGACGATAGCGGGCATCCGGTTGTTTGGCGAAATCTTTTCGAACGCTGGAGCAAACTGCATCCCTTTGCTGATATCGATGGGATGCACCCGATAACTCACCTGCGCCTCTTCGAGGAAGATGGCAACCTTCTGCCCGTTGGGGGTTGGCCAATAATAGAAGTCGATGTCGGACGGGTGGGTGTGCGCTGCGGTTGCCATGAGGTGCCTCGCCGGTTGAATTCGGAATCACGTCGTTCGTGATTGATGGCGCCGAGTATGTGCGCTTGCCTGAATTCCAGAAACGGGACACAGCAGAAGACAGCATTCTCGTAACAAGAACACTGAGACGCGGGCGCTATTCCACCCAATGTCAGGCAGCAGCCGACTGTGCTTCCTCTTGCAACGCGGTAATCCTCAGACGGTTTTCATCGCCCCAGGCGCAAAGCGGTTTCAACGCCTTCGCCAACGAATGACCAAATGGGGTCATTTCGTAATCCACCTTAGGCGGAACTGTCTGATAGTCCCGGCGAGTGACGACGCCATCGTCAGCAAGCTCCCGCAATTGCTGGATCAGGACCTTTTCGCTGATGCCCGTCACGAGCCGCTTCAACTCGCCAAAGCGACGGGGGCCATGGGCGAGATGAAAGAGCACCAACGGTTTCCACTTCCCGCCGATCACCGTCAACGCCACCTCTAATCCGCAACTGTCCGAACGCAGTTCCATCAAACAACCTCACACTTACCTTTAGGTAGGTACTATCTTATCAGAATGTACCGATCCATAATGCGACCTCGAAAGGTAATTGGAGTGTCGAGATGGGAAGGCTTACAGGGAAAGTTGCATTGGTCACTGGTGCGAACAGCGGGATCGGGCTCGCAATCGCCAGGCGCTTCGTGATGGAAGGCGCGCGCGTTTTCATGACGGGTCGTCGTCAGGAAGAACTGGACAAGGCTGTTGCCGAAGTTGGCGGCAGTGCGCGGGGAATCCAGGGGGACGTATCGAACCTCGCCGACCTTGACCGCCTCTACGCGACAATCAGGGAAGAAGCAGGCGTCATCGATGTCCTCGTCGCAAATGCTGGCGGTGGCGAGTTCGCGGCGCTCGGCGATATCACCGAAGAGCATTTCGACAAGACCTTCGCGATCAACGTGAAAGGCACGCTCTTCACTGTGCAGAAAGCGCTGCCGCTTCTCAAGGATGGTGCATCCATTGTTCTCACGGGCTCGACGTCGGCCGTGACGGGTATCCCGGCATTTAGCGTCTACAGCGCGAGCAAGGCGGCCATCCGCAATTTCGCACGCAGCTGGATTCTGGACCTTGCACCGCGCAAGATTCGCATCAATGTTCTCGTGCCGGGCGCGACGTCGACGCCGGGCTGGCATAACCTGGCTCCGTCGAATGATGTACACGAAGGCATGCTGAGCGCGGTTCAGGCAACGACGCCGCTCGGGCGCCTGGGTAACCCTGACGAAACCGCCAGCGCAGCACTATTCCTTGCATCCGACGAAAGCAGTTTCGTCAATGGAAGCGAACTGTTTGTCGACGGCGGCTCGGCGCAGATTTAATTCGCAACCTGGACTTCCTCGATTTGCGGCATAGCGTGATTCGAGTGTCAATCGTAATGATAAAAGCCATCGGTTCCTGACGCACTTGCGCAAGGGCCGATGGTTTCATTGCCTGATTCTCAGAGACAACTTCATCGCGTGGCTTGCGCAAAAACCTTCTATACCACGCGAGGAAGGCGGGCTCATTTGTTCTTGCCGCTCCGCACTTGCTCCAGGCGTGCTTCCAGTTCGACGCCTATACGGACGGCAGCTTTAGTACCAGCATCGTACGACAACGCCAAGAACGAATAGATGACGCCATTCCAAACGCCGACCTCTGAACGCCTCACCACAGTCACAACGCACAGTCCCGTACATTCAGACAAAGCCATCCGGTCGACGAATCGACTGCTGCACGGCCCCATACTGTCCACGCTTGTCCGACTCGCTTTGCCGACCGTCGCCGTGCTTTTGATGACGACAGTATTAGGCATTGCCGAAACATACTTTGTGAGTACGCTCGGTGCGGATGCCATCGCTGCTGCATCCATGGTTGTGCCCGTCATGCTGACGATGACCATGGTCGCAAATGGCGGAATCGGCGGCGGGGTATCTTCAGCGATTGCGCGCGCGCGTGGCGCCGGTCGTTATGACGAGGCCGAAAGCATCGCATGGCACGCAGTGGTGATCGCAACGGTCGCAGGCGCGCTGTTTTCGTTTACCGCCATTGCGATTGGCCCGGCAATATACCGATACCTCGGTGGCGTTGAGCAATCACTTCGACAAGCCATCCTGTACTCCAACATTCTTTTTGCGGGCGCTATTCCGTACTGGATGCTCGCACTTCTGCAATCTGCATTGCGGGGTTCCGGCAACGTCAAAACGCCGGCGTTGATGATATTGGGGAGTGTGGTCGCCGGCCTTATCCTTTCACCCGCTCTCATATCGGGGAAATTCGGTCTGCCGGCGCTCGGTGTGGCGGGTGCCGGTATCGCACAGGTCATTTGCAACGTTGGCGCGCTTGCCGCGGAGATTGCCTATATGCGTTCAAAGCGGGCCACGTTGCAACTGCGGCGATATCCCCTGAATCGCGCCCACTTTCGCGCGATTCTGGCTGTGGGATTTCCTTCTACCACTAACGCATTGATGACAACTTTCTCCATCAGCGCAGTGACGGCCGCGGCAGGTGCATTCGGCGTGTCGGCAATCGCAGGATACGGCATTGCGTCTCGACTCGACATGCTGTTGATTCCCGTCATGTTTGGTTTCGGGACGGCAGCACTGGTGATGGTAGGAACCAGTCTTGGTGCGGGAAACGTCGCCCGTGCCAGACGCGCGGCGTTGCTTAATGCGATCTTCGTGGCCATCATGCTCGAAGGACTGGGACTATTGATGGCTTTTGTCCCCCGACTCTGGATAAACCTCTTCACACAGGACCCGGCTATTGTCGAAGTCGGTGCAAACTACTTCCGTATGGTGGGTCCTGTTTATGGGTTGATCGCTGTGATCTCGGAGCTTTATTTTGCGGGGCAGGGCGCAGGCCGTGTCGGTTGGCCAATGATGGCTGCTATCGCCCGATTCAGTTTTGCGCTTGCCGCGTCAGTCGCAGTGACGGTGTGGCATATGAATCTCGAAGCCGCATTTGCAATCGTCTCTGCGGGTATTATCGTGGCGGCGATGATCAGTGTCTGGGGTTTTCGGCGGGCGCGCTGGGGCACCTAAAAGCGTTAGCGTCGTCGAGGCTAGTCACAGGTGCTGTCAAAGCTAACTCGCTTCTGAGAATTCATCGTGGACCATCGCCGCAAGTATCATGAAGTCGCGATTGGCAGGACTCCCCGCGCTTTGTGATTTGGGGCGATAGACGAGATCACCAATCTGGATAGCCGCACCCGTCAACACGCAAAACGAACGAATGCGTGCTCGACCCAATCTCCACAACTGATCGGCGTAAAGTCCCGTCCGGGCGTCACTCCAGTAAACGGAAAGTGTTTCGCGCGACAATCGCTCGACAATATGGAACCGGGTCGGTCCGATGACCGGTCGGACTGGCTCGGATGCGACGGCCGCCGCGGCGAAGTCGCACGCGCGGAATTTGGGCAGCCGCTGTCTCGGTGGAGATACGAGGTGATCTGACGTTGAGTGCTCGCCCATTAGCACCTCCGTCATGCAGGTCATTGCATCCCGGATGCGTCGATCCGATGAAAGCCGTGCCGGAGCGCGCTCGACGGATGGGAAATGGTCGGGACGCATCTGTCTATCATCCAAGCAACTTGACCACCTCATCTGTTGGCAAGACAGCGTGAGCTAGGAACTGATAGTTCACCATCGCTGCCTTGTACCCGTCGCCCCATTCCGGATGCCGCGGACCGGCCGTCGCATCGGATATCACCGTGACCTCGAAACCTTGTTCGAGAAAATCGCGAAGATGCGATTCGACGCAGAGATTGGCGATCATCCCGCAGAGTAATATCTTTTGTAACCCGCGCTTTCTGATTTGAAGCACTAGATCATTGGTTTGTGGTCCAAAGACCTTATGTGGGCTGACGACGACTGTCTTGCCGTCCTCGATGTAGGGTTTCAACGACTCGACCCAGTCCGCACCTGAGCCTTCGAAGTCCTGGAGCGTGAGTTGTCCGCGCCTTGCGAACGTCCCTGCGTCAAGCTCTCCCGCTTCAACCGGGCCGTTCAATTTCCAGCCCGAATCGGTTGGGTAGAAGTAGTGGGGCGATATGAATACATCGATACCTTTAGCTTTTGCCGCCTTCAATACTCGCTCCAGGTTCGCTACTGTCCCGTTCTCCGTGACGCTAGCACCGACGGCAGCCCAAACTGTTCCCTTCGGACTCAGCACGTCGTTTTGCGGGTCAATCATCACGACAGCCGTATTATCAGGATTGAAGTTCACTTGTCAGACTCCTCGATAACGTCGAAATGCATCTGCAAAATGAGGGTGAACATCAACGACTATCTAGAATGGCTTGGTGGGCAGGAACTTGCCATTTAAGGTGATGACGGCTCGTTCCCCGCCTTCGGGGTCCGCTACCTTCTGTATATCCATTCTGAAGTTGATTGCGCTAATAATGCCGTCGCCGAACATTTCATGTACAAGCGATTTCAACGTCGTCCCGTAGATTTGAATCATCTCGTAGAAGCGGTAGACGGTCGGGTCACTCGGTACGCCGCCCGGGATACTGCCGCGTAGCGGAACCTGTTGCAGCAGCGCGACTGCCTCGTCATCGAGTTCGAGCCGTCGGCATACCGTCTCCGCTGCCTCTTTCGATATCGGATGCTGACCAAGGAGTGCCGCCGTCAGGAAGACCAGACTCAGTCCCGTTCCCTCAGTCAGGTCTTGCCACGACAATCCTTTACTCGCTTTCGATGCAAGAACCTTGTCGGTAAGCTGTTCGCGGGCAGTCGATGAGACAAGTGTCTGAAGCATGATGGATCCTCTATCAGTAACGATTTACGGTAGACGGGACGCTGACATGACAGGTGTTGCACACGCTTCCGGATACTCGGAAAGCGGCACAAAGCAGCGGCTTTCCCAATTCAAGGCAACGATTGAACCGGTTTCGATGTCATATACCCACCCATGTAGCCGCACCGCACCGTTTGAGAGCGCCAGTGCAACAGATGGATGAGTCCTGAGATTGGTTAGCTGCGCAATGACGTTCTCACGCACCATGGAATTCAGCGCGTCGGCGGGTGATGCATGTTGATGCGAGTCATTGATTGCGGCGGCCGCGTCCGCATGACGCAACCACCCAGCAACGGCAGGAAGATGCTTAAGGTCTTTGTGAGTGGCGATGGCGGTCATCGCACCGCAGTCCGAGTGTCCGCACACAACGATATCGGCAACTGCCAGAACCGAAACCGCATACTCCACGGTTGCGGAGACGCCACCTGGCTCGCCGCCGTAAGCGGGCACGATGTTGCCGGCATTGCGGATCACGAAAATGTCACCGGGCTCGCGCTGCGTGACCATTTCGGGTACGAAGCGACTGTCTGAGCACGTGACGAATAGCGCGGTGGGAGCTTGGGCACGGGAGAGCTTTTTGAAGAGCTCGGCTCGTTCCGGGAAGACCTCTTTCTGGAACCGTAGAAACCCCTCAATAATCTCTTTCATGACGCCCCCTGCATCGGCTTGAGGATGCATTGAGGTTAGTCGTCGGTCGCGGCCAAAGTATTTCGATTTTGCACGCAAAAGCTTCACGTTTGCACGGGAGTCGTGTGTGCCTCGAATGCCGCTGCATGCGCTACAGATCGTGGGTTGGCACGTGCCGATCCGTCGCGACGCGACGAGCGCTTGAATCGGAAAAAATCCCTGTTTCTGCCGTGCGTATGGGTAAAAACCTGCGAAGGTTGCAACCTATACTCGCCATCGACAGCTTGATAAGCGGCATGACGCAATCAACGGCCTGCGAAGCATGTGACGTGAGCTATGGAGGACTGCCGTGAATCGGACTTTGGCTGGTATCGCCGGTGCGACTGTCTTCTTGTGGGCCGGTTGCGCCTTCGGACAGAGCGCGCGAGACATACGTGGAGCGGACCCTGTGGTTCCGCTGGAAAACGAGCCTCCCGCGCGACTCGTGGTCGATCCACCATTGCCTGATCCTCTATCGAAAGGCTTTGTTTTTATCCAGTACCGCGCAGAGAACCTTCATATCGTACCCGTCTTCGGCCCTAAGGCACTCGATGACTCGCCGCGCATCGGTCAGATTCACGTCACAGTGGACGACGCGCCTTGGCATTGGGCCGATGCGAGCGGGGAGCCACTTATTATCGTGGGCCTGCCTGTCGGACCGCACAAGGTTCTGGTCGAACTCGTGGATGCGAATCACGAGACGCTCGACAGCGCAGTGGTGAACTTCGTCGTACCAAAGCAGTTTTCACGGCCCAAGAAAAAGTAGTGGCGGCGATCGGTATCGATGGTCTATCGCCTGTCATTTATTGACTTCCTTTTGCCTGCGCAGGAGGTGAATGATGTCGGAAGACGTACGCCCTCCGTGTCCCCCATTCGACAACGAAACCGCCACATTGAAGGTGCGGCTTGCAGAAGATGGATGGAACACACGTGACCCTGAGCGGGTTTCGCTTGCTTACTCCATCGATTCGCGCTGGCGAAATCGCGCCGAGTTCGCCAATGGGCGAGCGGAGATCGTTGCCCTGCTTACGCGCAAATGGCAGCGCGAACTGGACTACCGGCTGATCAAGGAATTGTGGGCGTTTACAGGTAACCGGATTGCCGTGCGCTTCGCCTACGAGTCCCACGATGACTCCAGAAACTGGTTTCGTTCATACGGCAACGAGAACTGGGAGTTCAACGATAGCGGCCTGATGATTCGTCGCTTCGCGTGCATCAATGATCTCCCGATCAAAGAAGAAGAGAGGCTATTCCATTGGCCGCTCGGTCGCCGTCCTGACGGTCACGCCGGGCTAAGTGATCTAGGACTGTGACGGCATCCGCAGCGCTTCCATGTTCCATTTCATCCTGAGAGAAAGCCATGAAGCTCTATTATCATCCGCTGTCCGGTCACTCACACCGCGCCCGACTTTTTCTATCCCTCATAGGTTTGCAACCGGAACTGGTCGAGGTCGACCTGATGAAAGGCGCACATAAGGCCCCCGACTTTCTCAAGCTCAACCGCTTTGGGCAAGTCCCCGTGCTGGTCGACGATGGCGTCGCTATCTCTGACTCGAATGCCATTCTCATCTATGCTGCGAAGAAGTATGGCAAGGAAGACTGGTTGCCGGAGTCTCCGCAGGCTGCTGCCGCCATCCAGCGCTGGCTGTCCGTGGCTGCGGGGGAGATTGCGCATGGTCCTGCCGCAGCGCGTTTAATCACGGTCTTCGGAGCGAAGTACGATCCGGAGCAGGTCATTGGCCGCGCTCACGGCATATTGAAGCTCATCGAGGCGGAACTGGACGGGCACGAATTCATTTCACACGATCACCCGACTGTCGCTGACGTGGCGCTATACAGCTATATCGCGCGGGCACCCGAAGGTAACGTCGATCTGAAGGACTATCCGAATGTCACCGCGTGGTTGCGACGAATTGAGGCACTGCCGGGATTCGTGGAATTTCAGAAGACCGCGGCTGGCTTAAACGCCTGAAGACGTGCACTATCGAACTACATCCCGAAGTTTGGCGTCAGCCGGTGAGACGTAGGGAGCAACGTCATGAGCAGTTCAACCGTTCCTCCTTCACCAGGTTGGGACCTTGAGCGTTCGCCATTCCACGACGGCGAACTGGCCGTGCAAGAACGAGTCGGCGTTCGTGAAAAAATAGACGTCCAGGGGCGGCGCGCTGTTCGCCGCTACCTGACGCCCCAACAGAGGGAGTTCTTCCCGCTGCTGCCGTACGTTTTCATGGCGTCCGTCGACCGGGCTGGGCGACCTTGGGCCTCGTTGCTGGTTGGCGAGCCCGGTTTCGTCGATCCCACCACTGACATTGCAGTCAAGGTTCGCGCACGCGCGCTTTACGGGGACCCACTTAATGACACGCTCATGCCCGGCGCGGAAGTCGCGTTGCTCGGCGTGCAGTTTCATACCCGCCGCCGTAATCGCATGATAGGCACGGTTGGGGCATTGCTGCCCGATGGCTTCACGATCGACGTCCGGCAGACGTTAGGAATCTGCCCGCAATATATTCAGGGGCGAGAGCTTTCTTTTCATCGCGACCCGCTTTTACCGGAGTCACGGCCGGTTCATCGCAGTCGCCACCTGGATGCCTCGGCCTCGGCCATTATTTCCAGAGCCGATACCTATTTTGTTGCAAGTGTCCTTCTGCAGGAAAGGGATGCGGTCGCAACAGGCGCAGATGTGTCCCACCGCGGCGGACGGCCCGGCTTCGTGCGTATTGATGACGACCATACGCTGACGGCGCCGGACTTTGTCGGCAACTTTATCTTCAATACGATTGGCAACTGGCAATTCGACAGTCACGCGGGGTTGATGTTCGTCGACTTTGAGAGTGGCGACATGCTCTACCTTGCCGCTCACGCAGAGGTTATCTGGGACGGTCCTGAGATCCGTGCCTTTACTGGCGCGCAGCGCCTCTTTCGCTATCACATTGACGAAGTATGCCGTGTCGAAGCAAGCCTGCCATGCACCTTCACTGCGCCGGACTACTCGCCGCTCCTCGAGCGTACTGGTCATTGGGATGACGTTGCCAAGACGCTGGAAGCAGAGCGCCTACGTACCGTCTGGCGACCGTTCAAGGTGCTCGAGACCGTCGACGAGAGCACAACTATTCGCTCTTTCATTCTTGCGCCAACGGACGGTAGCGGCCTCGTGACTTACCAGGCAGGGCAGTATCTGCCTATCAGGGTGCAGCCGCCTGATTGGGCCGAACCCGCAACCCGAACCTACACGCTGTCGGACGCATCGAACGGGCGAACCTACCGTATCAGCGTCAAGCGAGAAGGCAACGGCGGATGCTCCGACTATTTGCACGACCACATTACGGCTGGCGATACCATTGAGACACTCGCACCGCGCGGCGCATTCGTATTCGATGAAGCAGCAGGGCGACCTCTGGCGCTTATCTCCGCTGGAGTTGGCATTACACCCGTTATCGCAATGCTCAATAGCCAACTGGTCAACGATGGCCGTACGCTGCTCCACAAGCCAATCTACTTCATACATTCCGCCGTTAATAGCAGGCAACAGGCGTTCGCAGCGCATCTCGCGAAGAAAGCAGAGCTTCACGCCAACCTGATTCTCCATACGGTGTTCAGTCGGCCATCTGAAGACGATGTACCTGGAAAAACCTATCACAGCGAGGGGCGTATCGACCGGACGCTTTTGCGAAAAGTGCTTCCCCTCGATGATTACGAGGTTTATCTCTGCGGGCCGCCGGGCTTCATGCAGAGCGTGTACGACGCACTGCTGTCGCTAGGCGTGCGAGATTCCAGAATCCACCTTGAGAGCTTCGGCCCGGCGTCAGTGGCGCGCCGGATCGAACCGACTGCGGAAGTGGACAACAGCGAGGGTGTCGTGGTCACGTTCGCGAAAAGTGGCAAGCCCGCAATCTGGAGGCCAAAGGCTGGCAGTCTGCTCGAACTGGCTGAAGCCAATGGACTCCAGCCGCTTTATGCCTGCCGGTCGGGCAGTAGCGGCACTTGCGTGACGCGAGTCGTCAAAGGTGAAGTCGATTACTCCGAGGCGCCGGCGCACGACGTGGAACCGGGTGAAGCGCTGATCTGTATCGCGCGGCCGCATCCCGGTCCTCACCTCGAAGACGGAACGCTCAATCGTGAAGGCGTTACGCTGGATATCTAGTTGTTTCGAGCAACCCCGACGCTCTGCGCCTGAACATTTCTGCGTACTGCGCCACAGGCATCAGATGACCTGACTCGGTTCATATGATTTCAGATGCAGGATGTCAGCGATTCTGTGCAGGCAATTCTCAAGATCGTTGCGTGTTCTCGGTGCGCCCAGACAGAGCCTAACGCCATCGGGGGCCTCGGAAACCGCAAAGGCATCGGTGCCGGCAACGGATATACCCGAGAGCTTCAGTTGAGTGATGAATGCATTGCGCGTCCAGGGCATGGGCAATGGCAGCCATACATGAAAACCGTGGCTATGCCGGTTTTCAAGGTCCGCACCGAGATATCGACGCGCGATAGCCTGGCGAGCGTCGCTTTCTGTGCGGGTCGCGCGAAGCATCTCGTCTGCGAGGCCAGATTCGATCCAGTAGGTCGCGACTGCTGCGCTCAATGGTGCCGCCATGGAGGCCGTCGCACGTATGACGACAGAAGCTCGTTCCGCAGCGTTTTGATCAGGAACGGCCAGATAGGCGATCCGCAATGCGGGCGAAACGCATTTCGCAAGACCGGAAATGTAATAGACCAGTTCGGGCGCAAGCGATGCAAGACTGGGGAGTTCGCGCAACGCATCGTCGGAGTCATCGGGCGAGTTGACGAGCGGCCAATAGTTATCGTCTTCGATAATGGGCAGGTTATGACGGCGCGCTACTTCAATCAATGCAATGCGCCGGTCCAGGGGCATCGTAATCGTAGTGGGGTTATGAACGATCGGCGTGCAATAGAATGCTTTTGGCTTGTCGGACCGGCACACCGCATCGAGTGATTCAGGTATCGCGCCGTGCTCGTCCATCTCGACGGCGGACAGGCGGATACCGAGTTCCTTTGCAAGCAGAATGCACCCGGGGTAGGTCAGCGCTTCGACACAAAGGGTGTCGCCGGTGCTTGCCAGCATCAGGCAGACAGCAAGCAGCGCACCCTGTGCGCCAGGGCACACGAGCACGCGATCAGGCCCAAGCCCGTGCATACGCCTTGCAAGCCAGTTTGCGCCCACCAGACGGTCTCTCATGGCTCCGCCAGGCACCTGATAGCGCATCAGCATGTCCATCCCGCGCTCGGCCAGCATGGCGGGTATGCCTTCCCAGATACGTTTTTCCAGTGCGGGATCGTCGAATGGCGGCGGCTGATTGATCAGCATGTCGATGCCAGACACGTTCGTCGGGACGGCAGGTGGACGATGTACTGCTTTTACGTAGGTGCCGCGGCCCACGCGAGCCTCGAGCAGGCCGCGTCGCTGGGCCTCGGCGTAGCCCCTGCTAACCGTGGTGAAGTCGATGCCGAGAGATGCGGCGAGTGCGCGTTGTGGAGGCAGTCTGTCGCCGACGCGGAGTTCGCCGTTGTTGATGCTTTCGGCGACGGCATTTGCGATTGCCAGATACGTAGGACCGTTCCCATCTTCAAGGACGGGAGTCCAGCCAGATGTTCGCAACATTTCGCACCTCGCCCGGAGCAATCTGTTCTTATTGTATGCAACATTTTTGACATCTGCTCCGCTTTTGTGCGTGAGTGTCTGCATCCGCTTCGCTTGAAAAGATGAAGCGCTCTGAGCGGAATATGACGAATTTAATTGAAGCGATGCATACATCGAACACTGATTGAAGCGATCAAAACATGTGAACAATAGCAAAAGGCTCTGAAATAGCGCCAAAGCGGGCGACAACCGCGCGAATGCAATGGAGAAAAATGTATGCGCTTAATTGAATGATTGAATGCAGACAATTGGATTTTTCTAAGAAAATTGTTTGCATTTCGCGATGCTTGTTTCTATTGTATGGATATGCGCGATGCAGCAAAACCTGTGCTTCTACACCGCGCCGTTGAACTAGGGGAGTCTTGTTCATCGGGAGCAGATCATGAGCTGGTTCATGACCACGTCGCGGCACTTCATCGGCGGAGCAGTGATCGCGTTGGGGGCGCTATCGTGTCAGGGCACGCAGGCAGAGGATGTGATTGTCGTTCGAATTGGATTTGCAGCACCGCTGACGGGTCCGTCTGCCGCCGACGGAAAAGAAATGGAAAACGCAGCGCGGTTCGCAATCGAAGATGCGAACGACCGGCATCCCAGGATAGCCGAACGTCCCGTTTCATTCGAGTTGGTGCCGCTAGATGACCAGGCCGACCCACGGATTGCGAGTCAGGTCGCGCAGCGCTTTGCCGACATGTCGGTGGCTGGCGTAGTGGGGCATTTCAATTCCGGGTGCAGCATTGCCGCGTCGAACGTGTACGACGGCGCGCAGATTGCGGAGGTCAGTCCAAGTTCCACGAGCGCTGCCTATACGCTTCGAGGGAAACGGTCGTCGTTCAGAGTGGTCGGGCAGGACGCGGTTGCGGGCGCCGAGTTAGGGCGTTATATCGTCGAAGATCTTCAGGCGAGGCGTGTTGCAATCATTGACGACAGAACGGATTTTGGTGCGGGACTCGCGGACCACGTGAGCGAGTTCATCAGCCAACGTCACGTCGCTATCGTTGCGCGCGAGTACGTGACGGATAAGACCGTTGATTTCAGCGCCGTTTTGACCCGGATACGCTCGCAGAATGCCGACGTGGTTGTGTTCGGCGGTTTCGATGCGCAAGCCGGCCAGATCGTCAGACGGATGCGCAGTCTGGGCATGAATGCGACGCTCGCCGGTGAAGGATTCAACAACAACACCTTCCTGAACCTTGCGCACGGAGACGGTGAAGGCACGGTCACGATCCAGCCTGGATTGCCATCGGACAAAATGCCGGCAAAAGATTTCGCGTCGCGTTATGAGGCGCGATTCAAGGCAAAGATGGAAGGATTTCAAGGTCCCTACACCTACGATGCAACTTCGGTGATCGTGCAGGCCGTACTGACTGCCCAATCTGCCAAAGCCGCCGACGTACTGCAGGCGGTGCGAAAGACGAGCATGAGTGGTTTGACGGGGCCGATTGCATTCGACAATAACGGTGACCTCGCTGCGGCGCCGTACACGGTGTATCGCCTGGCTGGCGACAGATGGATCGACGAGAAAGTGTTCGTCGCGCGTGGCAAGTAGGAATACGTTGCGTCGCCTTGCGTGAGCCAGCAACGAATGCGCGCAGTCGTGAGAGGAACATGACATGTTAGTACGTGATGTCGAGACGACCGTTGGAACACAGAGGCACGTTCGCGGGGAAGGCTGGGACAGCAAGCGATTGGTCGTGGCGGCCGACGGCGTAGGTTTTTCCCTCCACGATACGACAGTCGAAGAGGGCACACAGATGGAGCTGCAGTATCGGCACCATGTGGAGGCAAATTATTGCTTCGCTGGCGAAGGCGAGGTTGTAGACCTCACGAGCGGCGAGACGTTTCAGCTCGGACCCGGTAGCGTCTATGTCCTCGATAAGCATGACCGCCATCTCGTGCGTGCGATCAAAGGCGACCTTCGACTGGTCTGTGTATTCACGCCGGCCCTTGCGGGCGAAGAGACTCACACTGCAGAGGGTGGATACGAGCCAATACAGGGCGATCCCGATCCAGCTGCATCGGATTGATACGATTTCGAACTTGTTTCGATCAGTGAGTATTTGAAGGAGTGCCTGTCGTGAACCCGACATTGCAAATCGACCATGTGGTCGTCGCGGTACGGGATCTTGCCGAGGCGAGTCGCGCTTATCGTGCGCTGGGTTTTCATGTCATTGCTGGCGGAGAACACGGACATGCACCGACGCGAAACGCGTTGATTGTATTGGGTGATGGATCGTTCATCGAGTTGATCGAGTGGACCGCGCATTCACCGGAAGACCGTTGGCAAAACATTCTGGAGACAGACGGTGAGGGTCTTGTAGATTTCGCTGTGAGCATGCGGGACCTTGCAGGCCTACTTGATCGTGCGCAAAGACACGACGTTCAGATGACCGGGCCTATTGGCGGGTCCAGAAGGACCGTCGAGGGTTTTGATTTGCAGTGGGAAGCTGGATGGCCAGCTTCAAGAGAACTTCCATTCGCTTGCTGCGACATCACGCCTCGCATCGCTCGAGTTCCTGACGGTGATATCCGGTTGCATCCCAATGGCGTGACTGGCATGGATTCGATTTACGTCGCAGTTGTCGACGTTCCAGCGTCCCTTGTTCGATACCAACAACTCTTCGAACTCGAGGGCGTGCGCTGTTCGGAGGCGGACACAGTTGGTGTATGCATGGGAACGGTCGATTTCGAACAGACGCGTGTCGTTCTGGTAAGCGACGCAACGCTGGCGACGACAGAGATGGCTACGGGCGTGCGGAGCTATGTCGCGCGTAGGGGACAAAGTCCCTATGTTATTGTCTTGCGCTCACCCACGCAGCTAGATCCGATAAATTTAAATGTGGCCGATACGTGCGGAGTCGCCCTCCGCCTGTGCGCGGATAGAGAGCCGCCACTTAGCTGCCTGAATTTCACGCTGCAATCCTAGTCGTGTGATTAGTATCCGTGTGAATTGAGGATAATTAAATCAGTAGTGCGTATTGGATTCGATTGAGAGGCAGTGCAATGTATCCAGACATGTTTGCTTGCGAGGCTGGGGTCGGAAAGCCAGGAGATCCAGGTCACTCGCTCGAAGAAGAGGCGGATTGGCGAAAGTCTTCCCACATCCAGCTCACAGCGTCACGCATTTCTATTGCGTTCTGGCGTGATGCTGCAGAACATGAGCGACAGTTGAGCGCGCCAGTGCTTGAAGAGCATTACATCATTGAAGTACTGCTGCGAAACACTATCGTCGACTGCTTTCGAAATGGAAAGCGCATAACAAAGGGCACGGGAGGCTTTGGCGGAACACAAATCGCAGCACCGGGAGAAGAAATCCGTTGCAACTTCAAAAGACCAGTTGAAGCAATTCACGTATTTATACCGCGGTCAATTCTCGTCTCGACCTATGAGGAGTTGCAGCAATGCAGCTGCCCAGCCGAATATCACCTGTCAGACCCAGGGTTCGCCCCGGATACTGTGATGGGCAAGCTGGGATGTACTTTGCTTGAAGCAACGAGCTTGCGAAGTCCATTTTCTGGCCTCTATTGCGAAAGCCTTGGCATGGCGATCCTCGCGCGGGCAATGGAGTTTCAGAACGAATTCTCAGACGATGGACTTCGTCAGGGGCTGGCTCCGTGGAGGTTGAAGCGCACAATTGAATACATCGAAGACAATCTCGGCGAGCAGATTAGCCTGACAGACCTCGCACAGCGCGCGGGCTTGAGCCGAATGCACTTTGCAGCGCAATTCAAGCTTGCGACGGGATTGAGCCCGCATGCGTATCTGACGGAAAAGCGACTGGCCTCTGCCAAATCGTTACTCGCGGAAGGTCGCTTGCCGATCGTGCACATTGCTTATGCAGTGGGGTTTCATACGCAGGCGCATTTCACGACGGTGTTCCGCAAGGCGACGGGTTTGACACCCAAACGCTGGCGGGAACAGGCGTCGCGATCAAAGCGTTAACAGCCACAGTCGGGTTTTTGAAGAAACTGATAAAGCCGTGCACTGCAATGACAGTTTCATTAGAACATTAGCGTCACAAGAAATATTTAACTTTGCACCGCAATCTGAAACGGAGTATCTGGCTCGCAGGCTGATACATGGCGATGCATCGTTCTATGACGTAGGGTGAGGTCTGCGCAGAATTTCGGTGGATCGAAAGGAATGTGCTTAGTTCGCTCGCAGCGTTGGCGAGTTGTGCGAATGCTGCGCGAATACCCACGACCCAGGAAGATCCGCAGGCCATTGAACTTGCCGCTGGTAGAGACCTACGCTTTATTCGGCTGATGTGTGTTTCTCAGAGGTGAGACTGGTGAGAGCGGCAGGCATCGATTCAAGGCACGCCCTCGACCACGAACCGGATATCGCAGGAGGCACGATGCAATTGAATCAGGCGTACGGCGACGGCATTGCGAACAGGTTCCGGCTGAAGAGTGCCCCATCTATCACGACCCACCTCCGCCCCGGTGCATTCTTCGCTGCGACGCATATGCTGTGTGGGGATGAGGGTATCGGGAAGACGCTCCCCATTCCGGCGCGTCCGGCCTACATAGTTTGCATCCTCTTCCAGCCGCTGGTTCACGAATTATGGTTGGCAGGGAAATCAATCCCCGTCGGACCTCTGCCGGCCGGAACGATCTCCGTGGTGAATCTGGAGCAGGAGCCCACGGGATACTACGGCGGAAGGCTCGATTCGCTGCAGATTTACTTTCCGAAAGAGAGCCTTGCAGCGATGGCTGACGACGGAGACGCACCACTGGTCCACGACGTCGTGATCCCAAACGGAACGATGGACCCGGTCGCATATCAGCTGAGCCTGCTGATGCGTCCGGCACTCACGCATCCGGAGCAAGCGAACCTGTTATTCCTGTCAGGTCTGATGGAGGCAATGTTCGCCCATCTATCGTGGCGGTATGGAAATATTTCCGCAAAACCCGTGGGTTTCAGGGGCGGCCTCTCACCGAGAGACCTCGCGCGAGCGAAAGAACTCATCGACCAGAATCTCTCCGGTGATGTCAGCCTGGCGCTGCTTGGAAAGGAGTGCGGCATGTCGCCCTATCATTTCGCCCGTGCCTTCAGGCAGTCGACGGGCGTGCCGCCGCATCGGTGGCTTCTGCTACGCAGGGTCGCACTGGCCAAAATCATGCTGGAGCGGGGTGAGATGACTGCATCCGAGATTGCGTCAGCAACCGGATTCGCAGATCAGAGCCATTTCATTCGCGTGTTCTCGCAAATCGTCGGCACCACGCCTAAGGTCTGGAAGGCGGGTCGGAGACCCTGACGATTGCCTCAGGCGTTACGATAAGAATGTCCAATATTGATGGGATTCTTCTATAGCGGAGCGGGTTCGCCTGGCAAAATACGACTCAAATGAAGAAGGTGCGTAGCAAGATGAAATACCACTGTGCGCGCGGTCGGAGTGTTTCCAGCGGGAAAGCCAGGAGGTCGTGAAAGTTTCCGCTTTAGTCGGGTGTTTGATACTTTGACCTATGCCGCGTGGTTTTATCGAGGGCCTTGTTTGCAGAGTTCCTAGTTCCGATGCGAGAGAATCAGGAGGCGAAAATGAGGCGGCTGTTCAAGAGCAGCGGGGAAACAATAGATCTAAAGGGGCCATTTTCCGCACGCGAAATTGAGAAAATCCTTGAAAGCAATTCGCTGACGTTTGTGATGCTGCTCGATGACGAGCATATGATGGTCCTTCGTGATGAAGACAGTGATGGTCAACGTCCAATAAACGAACTGGCGACCATTATCTGTGATCTGCCACCTATGCCGAAGATGCAGCGTCCCGTCCGGGGAGATGCGCTGATTGTTCCCGCACGAGACATTGCACCTTACATCGATGTGATTTGACTAGATCACGCTGCCAACGTGTCAAGTCTTGCACTCACGCGTTAGCGCGAAGTCACGATTTTGCCGGCTCCCACCGATAGTTGTTCATCTGCGGATTCAACTCCGTGCCTGCGAGGTTGTTCGCAAAGTTGCACAGCGTGGCGAGGCTGACGCCCAGCACGACATCGAGAGCATTTCGATCGTCGAAGCCAGCCTCTCTGAAGGCTGCAAGTGCAGAATCTGACACTGCACCTCGCGATGCGATGATGTCTCGCGTCAATGACGCCACGGCATTCAAGCGGAGGTCTTCTATCGGCTCACCATGTCGAGCGGCCTGAACGATAGCGTCAGGTAATTGAGCCTTCTTGAGCGCAACGGCGGTGTGGCCCGCGACACAAAAGCCGCAACCATGTATCGTCGCGGCGACGATCTGGATAATCTCTCGTTCTGCCAGCGACAACGAGCCCTTCGCGTTGATTTCTCCGAGGGTGAAATAAGCCGAAGTTGCCGCTGGCGAGTTGGCGAGCGTTGCGACGAGATTGGGAAGAAAGCCGTTGTTTGCCAGCGAACGTTCAAGAAAAGGACGACTGTCAGACGGGGCTGTATCTGCGGTGTGAAGCTGCAAGCGGCTCATTATGCTCTCCGGTAAGGTTGCCGGTATTGTCTGCTTCGCCAACCGGAAAACCAGTTCTATACAGCTCAAGTTTATGCTCGAACGGCTCAAGTTTTCGCTGGGACAATCGTCACCAACTGGCTTTCGCTTGCAGAAATCGCTGCAGGCAGTCATTGAACCGGATTGGGTCCTCGAGATAGGGCAAGTGACCGAGGCCTTCGAGGACATCGACCTGAACCGCGCGCAGCCTCGAAGCGAGATCTTCGGTGCAATAGGAAGGCACGAACTTGTCGAGCGAGCCGCGAATAATCTGGGCCTGACAGGAGACGTTCTTCAATTCATCGTTCTGGTCCCACCCGGCCATTTCTCGAAAGATTCGACGGATATGGATTGGGTCGCTCGCTGCGGCGGCTCGTCGAAAGCCTCGTTCGATCGCTGAGTCTTCCTGGACGTTCATTTCGCGAAGTAGAACCGTTGCCCAACTGTCTGCGTGGTCCTCCTGGAGGAGAAGGTCGTAGATCGCGATGCGCGTGCTCAGATCTCGTGGTGTGAGATTCACGAACGTGTTGATAGCGGTCACGCAGGCTACTGCATCGGGGCGTGCAGCAGCAACAGAGAGAGCCACGCGCGCACCCGTAGAGAGACCAACCAGCGCGTAGCGGGGCAGCTGTAACGCATCGAGCAACGCAATGACGATAGCGGCGAAGCGCTGGAACGAAAGGTCACGTCCCGACGAAGCACCGTGACCAGGAAGGTCCGGGCAAATCACCCGATAGTCGCGCTGAAAATAGCGACGTTGATAAGCCCAGTTCGTTGACTGCCCGCCCAGTCCATGTATGAAAACGACGGGATTCAATCGACCTTCGTCGGAGAAAAAGATATCTGTGTTGGCGATTGTCGCGAGCATCTTCAACCTCACTGGCGGAGGAAATTGGAGAAGCGGGACAGGCGGCAGCGACGAATGTTCGGAAATCGTTCGCTGGCCATCTCGCCTGGATGGACGCCGTGCTAGCCGGGCGCCCATGGTTTGCCGGAGAAACATTTACGGCTGTCGACATCGTGATGAGCTTTCCGCTGGAGGATGCGCGTCAACGTGGCGGACTCGACAGGACATATGCCAATCTGAATGCATTTCTAACGCGCATTCACTCGCAACCGGCCTGACGCGCAGCGATTGAAGCTGTTGGTCCCTACGCGCTCGCGTGATGGCTGTCGGCGTCGCGAGGACTGTCAAAAGCCGGATGCGACTCCAGAAAAACAGGCAGATCTGTGACGGGTGGTTTTGCAGGAATCTCGAAGAACATTTCGCAAACCCACCCGCGATGATACGAGGCGTGATTCACGAGATGCATGAGCATCGCACCTCGCGACATCGCGAATTCTTGCCCTGACACATACTTGAACGGAACGACTTCGGCTAGCGACGACTCAGTCTGCTTCGCCGCCCATTCTTCGAACCATTGATTTTCGCGCCGTTGCGCCTGAAAGAGATCGTTCAGTTCGGGATGAAGGATCTCGTCACGCCGGCTAAAGCCGTGCGGTTCTCCTAGCAGGTTTGCCTTCCAGATCAAATCGACTACGTAGTTGTGATTCAGCGTACCGAGAATCGACTTGAAAAGAGTCTGTCGGGTCGCTTTCACTTCCGCGGCAGGCAATTGCGAAACACTGGTGAAGAGCAGTTCGTCGGCCCATGCCTTGTACCGGGCGAAGAGACGCGCGGTTTGCGTGTTAATCATGTGCACCTCCTTGCCTGGCGCGTGCGTAACCCCGACAGAGGCAAACTGCTAATAATTCTAGTCGCCGGGCGTATGTGAAATATATCGTTTCCGCACGGTCGCATTGTGCAGGGAATCGGTCGGCCTGGCAGGCTGAAGCGACCGGCGAATCTTCACACAAGACATCGACATGTTTGAAGAATCGCCCGGCCCATCAAGCCTCCGATCCTCACTGGCCGAAATAGATCGGTTGCATGCCGTCGTTGTCCAGATGACGCGCGATCTTGCGAGCGCCGACTGAAGATGAGCCCTCTGCGTTGACGCCGCCATAGCTGTTGTCGTTCCCATGCTGGGCAGCGACACGTGCTTCGGCCGCTTGTATCTCGGCGGGGTAGCTTGGGTCTTCGCCGCGAGACTGGTCATAGCCGGCGGCTCGCAGTTGCGCGAGTTCGGCGCGAACTTGCGCGCGGGTCAGCGCCGGCGCATCGGTAGCTGCAAATACAGGACTGGCGACAGCGCCGGCGATAATCAGTGCAGCGAGGAAGCGGGATTTCATGATTCTCTCCGTGAGAAAAAAGTGACGATGGAGTAAGAATGCACGAGTCCAGTTATAGGGTCCAAGACCGATATCCTATGTTTTCCAGAGGTTATACCAATAGTTTCGAAGCGGAGGGGCCGGGCGCGTGGCGCAAGCGGACCACAGGTCCATCGTAGAGCGGCTCGAGACCCTCTGCGAGGGTCGCTCTGGTAGCGCAACCTTCGAGCCCCGCAGCAGCGACAAGCGATGCGGCGATTGTTGTTGTGTGCATCGTGAACACCGATTGATGGCTCTGTGTTTTCGACCTACCACGACAGCGGTTCGAGTAGCGCGGGTGCGCCGAACTCGACAAGCTGCGCGTTCGACCGCGAAAAATACCCGCTCCAGAACTGTTTCAGATCCATCAAGGTCTTCGGGTCCCGATAGCCGTTGCGCTCAGCAGTCGATCCATTGGAGGCGGGCTGCATCACGCCGGCGCCGAGCACGTACACGCGTGCCGATCCGAAGTCACCGAAGAGATTATTGTCCTGCGCTTTCTTCAGTTCGACATCGACATTGACACGTCGCACCGCGTTGCGTGCGTAGAAGCTGGTCACGCTAGAATTTTCCAGCCCGTCCGTGACGACGAAGACCAGCTTGTGCGTGGCCTTTTCCTGGGCGACGGCGGGCGACACGCTCTTTAGCGCCATCAGGATGTCCGACTGATCGAGGCTCGATGTGCCGGATTTCAGCACTTGTGCGGTGGTCGCGAGCGCGAGTCTCTGGCCGTACGCGAGTTGTTGCTGCATGCAGGTATGGAAATCCCGCAGACGGCTCATCACGACATTGCCTTCATCGGCTGCAGGAATCGGACGTTCGATGACACCCGTATGCAGTACGTTGAGATAGTGCCCTTGCGAAAAGGCCGAAAACTCGGCGATGACGAACTTCGTCCCAGGTTTGAGCATCGACTGCACATTGTCGAGCACCGACTTCTGCAAGGTCGCGTCGAGCTGCACCGTCTGGTCGATCAGCACGTAGATGAGCTGGTCGTACGGAACCTGCGGCGGCGCGATCCTGTTCGCCGCATAGCAACTGGGAACGTTGTTCGTCAGACCCGCGTGAGCGGGCATCGCGGCCGACAGCAAAAGGCCGGCGCCAACCGCGAACGAACGCAGTGCCTTGATCGATTGGCGCATCAGAGATCTCCAAGGATATCGTCTTCGAGACGCGCCTGTTCGGCGGCGGCCTTACGGTGCGCCTTGAGGGCCTGCACGGCGGCAAGAAGCGAACTGCGGCGTTCCGCCGAACCTTCGGCGGCAATGTCGAGAATCACCTTGCGACGCTCTTGATCAGGCTCATCCACGATGCGCTCTGCGATTCGCGCGACATCGCTGAAGATCGGCAGTGCGTCTGCCGCCTGCGCGACGTTGACGACTGCTTCTTGCTGGAGGGGCGCTTGAGACGGTTGCGCGACAACAGCAGGCGCAGCGGTAGCATCGCTTTGCTGCGTGTATTGAGCGACGGACGTGGGGGCCGTTTCCTCGTCCACCTTGCGCCGGTAGTAGGCGTTGCAGCTCAGCTTCGACACATTTTCCCGATATTTCGGCTCTTCTCGGCCGAGGTGTGATCGAAGGTCGGTCAGACGCATGTTGCCGCGATCGAGCGCAGGCTTGATGTGTTTCGCCTGGTAGCTCTGGAAGCTAGTATGGCCAAAGGTCTGCCGATAGGCGTTCTTGCCATCGCCGATAAACGAACTGCCGAATGCCTGGAAGAACCCGAGTGCCTGCGTGATCACATAGATGATCGCGAGGACGATCGCGCCGGCAATGCCTTGGCTGAACATCTCGCTGCTCAGTTCATGGTCAACGTTCTGCTGTGCAGCGCGCGACGAGTCGGCCACGTCCGTCGGCAACGGCGTGGAGGCATCGAGACCCGGCACGGCGGGGAAGGGGTTGCTGCCGCCGCTCACTGCCAGTTGGCCGTGATCCGCGACATGATTAGTCATTTCGATCTGCAGGCCCTTGATTCGCATCCAGGTGATGCCGATCAGAAGCACGGCCAGCAACGTAACGGCAACAACCGGCACAACGAGGCTACCGCGATCATGCGCGCCTTCCAGAATGCGGCTGCCGAAGCGGACTTTCGGCGATGCGTCCCTGTCGACGTCCTGATCGTCGCCGCTGCTGATCTTATGCCCCGTATAGCCCTCGACCGTCGCATTCACGGAACCGAGCGCTTTTTTGATCGCCGAGCGCTTATACACAGCGGCGCCTGCTGCATGCGTGAGTCCGAGCAGGCCGACCGCCATCACAGTAGCGATCACATAGCCGATCCATACCATCTGGTTGCCCGTGATTTCGCTAGCGACGAACGGTGCAATCAGCATCCCTGTCCCGGCCGCTTCTGCGATCGTCAGAATGATCAGCGCGACGAACATGAACGCAGACATCGGCGAGCGTCCGTTCTGATGGGTGATCTTCAGATACTCGCTGGCGCGCTCGAAAACCGTCTGGTTGACTTTCGGCAGTTTGTCGATGTAGGTCGAGCACAGCGACTCTTCTGCCGGCGGCAGGCCGGCGTCCTTCCACGTCGCCACGTTTTCGATGCCATGAGTTTGCTGTTTCCAGCGGCGCATCTTGCCGACCAGCGGCACGCAGACCCAGAAGTCAGCCCACCACAGGTCGTCGGTATAGCGTTTCCACACGAAAAAAAGCGTCAAGACGGCCGCAATCAGAAGCGGCAGCGACCACACGATCGTGGAGACAAAAGCCTGGAGAATATCGGATATCACGTTCGAGCCCCGGAGTATGTTGGTTATTGGTTGTTAGGTGGTTTCAACGAAGTGCAAAGTTGCCTGATGCGGTGTAGTCCACCGAGCGGTTCGTGTAGTAGACGTTGCCCGTCGCGCGAGGCTTGCTGAGCGGAACGACGAGATCCATGCACTGCATCGGTCCGTCCACGAAGACCCGATAGAGCGTCGCGTCACTGCCGCGATATACGTTGACAGGCACCCGCGCGGAATACGAGGGCTTCTGGCTCACGTTGCCGGTGTAGTCCTTGTAGATCTTCAGTTCGGGTTGCGGCACGGGACTGCCGGCATCGCTGGGAACGCGCACGTCGAGGAGCGCCACCAGATTGCCGCCCATTCCAGCCGCCCATGGCGCGCCGTAGAATCCGGGCAGGTAGTCGCGAACGTTCAGCACCTGCCCAGTGGCGAGATTGCGCACCGCTGACGCGACGTGCGGGCGATCGCCCAGGCACGAGTTGAGTGTCATCGGTGCGCCCGCGTTGGCATTGCTGATCAGGCTGAACGACGACCTGGCGGGACTCGAACCCAGCCGCACTGGTATGCCGCTACCCGCCGTGGGCGTGCCGCCGAAGTTGTAACCCGATGCTCCAGCATCGCTCGCAGTCACTGTGGTCTGCTGCTGAGGCGCAACGGCGGCCGTACCATTGGATGCGGCAGACTGGTCTGCATTGGTTTCCGTCTTCGCGCTAGCCGCGTTGTTCGACTTCGCGACAGCGACCGGTTTGGAGCGGGGTTTGGCGGGCTGTTTGGCTGTTGCCGAGTGGTCCGGAGATGCGGAGGCAACGCTGTTCTTGCGCGCGACCGATGACGGCTCCTGGATGGACGTTGTGCTTGCGTTAGCGAAACGGTAATTGGCCGGGTCGGCAGTGCGCGCGGACAGGAACTGCTGAAGGTCTGCTTCCGTAGGAACGTCGACGATCTGCACGCGCTGGTTTTCTTCGCGTCCCTGATCCGTCCCATTCGGTGCGACTGGCAACGTGTCGCCCGCGCCTTGATAGAAGATGTTCTGCACAGGTACGCCTTGATCCGCGAACACCTTGGCTACCGCTTTTGCGCGTTGCTGCGAAAGCGACGCAACATCCACGCCGAGAGACGAATCGTTTTCGTCAGTGTGTCCGACGATCAGCACCTTGCGGCCGCTTGCCTGCGCACGTTGCTCGGCCGTCGCGTCAGGCGGCAGTGCAGCCATCAGTGTTTTGGGCGAATACTGGTTCGCAATCTGCGAAAGGTACTTACGTGCTTGCGGAGTCAGTTCCGCCGAGCCCGCGACGAACTCGTCCGATTTGTTTTCGAGTTGGACATCGAGGCCCACTGTCGTGGGTTTATCGGCGGAACCAGCATTGGGCTTGCCTTGGGTGATGGGTGCGGACGCCAGCTTCAGGCCGTTTGCCTGAGCAATCCGGTACAACTCGCAGCGGCGCGCGTCCAGCGCATGACCGACCAGAAAGCCACCGCCGGCCCCGATCGCGGCGCCAGCGACCGCGCCCTTCGCCCCGTCAGCCAGATAACCGATTACACCGCCAGCGACTACGCCAACGGCAATGCCGATATTGCGGTCATTGTTCGAGCAGGGGTCTTCGCTATTGAATATGCTGTTGAACTGGGTTTTGACTGAAGCGGCGACTTCCGGCTGACCGGTTTGCGGATTGATGGCACATCCTGAGACACATAGGGCCACGCCCAGCGCGATGGGGCTGCGAATCGTCATTCAAGTCCTTGTATAGATCTCAAGGTCAGGCCTCTCTACCTGACCAGACAGCAGGCGCCAGACCTGCGTCGATTGCCGGTCTTAGCACACGAGTCTGGGTTATCGGCATGAATGACGTATGCCTTTAATCGCACCGTATAAAAAATTGCGAATAGGTGTGAGAGGTCGTCGTCGACGGTCGCCGGCTGACAGTGCATCAGACCTACGGGGATGTTCAACTTCCCGCAGGGCTCTCATTTTTGTAGCTTAGCGACACTTTGATGTTAGCGTTACGTCGGCCAACCCCTGCGGAAACCTCATAACTTGCCCAGCACCAATCGACCTTACTCCAAATGCATCGGAACAATCGCGAGGGGCGCGCGCGTCGTCATCGTCGGTCTCTCGTTGATGGCCTGCATGTGTTCAATCTCGAGAGCAGAGCCGCAGCCTGGCGTGCAGGATCCACGCGCCCCGCACCCGGGCACTATCACTGTCTCTTATGCGTGGAACGACACGCGGGACGTACTGGATGCGCGCACGCTGCCCGATTCTTTCATCTTTCGTTGCAACGATGCCAATGGCGAACTCGTCGGCCGAGACTCGGCTGTTTCATGCGTGCCCGTCGTGGCAATCGAGACGATTTCGCGCGATAAGGCCGGGCGCCTCGTATCACCCAGCAATGCAGACACGATCGTGAGCCTGGTGTTTGGACCTGGCCATGTTTTGCTGGAAAGCGTTGAATCTGGGCCACGCGACGAGAGCGGCGCGCGTAGCCCTATATTGCACGAGAGAAAATGATCTACAGACGCGAGAAGTGGGCTAATGCGAAGATTGGCGTGACTGTGCTCATGGCCGGATGCCTTCTTATAGCACGCGCTGCGGGCGCGGAAGAGTTACGCTCGGGCGTCTATGCATTGCGCACTGTACCCGGCGCCGACCTTGATCATCGCAAGGTCTATATCGCCGTGGACAAGGGACAGGTGACGGGTTATTTCGATAACCCTTTCACCACGCCCGCGGAGAACATCCCCGACCGCGATCCAACCTGCCGTTTCCTGTTCAAGGGGGCATCGGCTCCGGACGGGAAACTGCAAGTGACAACCTTTTTCGCCGGCAAGCTGGGCGCTAGCCTCGCGCTGTCACCAGGCAATGTGGGTGTGTGGTCGGTACACGTCGACGGTGATCTTCCAAACTGCGAAGTGCCGACACTTGAATCGGGTGACTCGCTGACGCTGGAGTCGACGCGAAACTGGATCGGTTTCGCAAGCATTGCGAGTGCAAGAGCGACTCTCTTCGTCGGGCCTGCGGATGGCGCACGAACCAAAGCCTATCTGGTGCGCGACGATGTCGTCGCTGTGCTGCAAAAAGAAGACAAGTGGGTGCAAGTCGACTACTTCCAACGAGGCAAAGACGTCGTGCGGTGGGTGAGCACCCGCGATCTCGCGCGACAGTAACGTTCATGACATTCCGAATGTTCAGCGTCCGTCTGCTCGCTCTTGCTGTTTCTCTGTGAGCTTGCAGTCTGAGCGGGTGCGAAAGGCATCCCATTGAAGTCGCGCTTGTGGGTTACGATTACACCGATCGAGCCCTGCTCGGTTTTTCCGTCAATGGGATGTCGGGTGGCAATGTCCTTCTGAGCACCAGCACCGCAGGTGGCGGAAAATACGCCTGCTGCGTCCGACTTGATCCGACTATCCAGACGCCGTTCGATATCGACGTCGGCTACATACGCGAAGCCTTGGTCGAGTATCCCTCGGAGCGTATCATCAAGCCAGCGGATCAAGATATCGTGAGAGCGCACGTTCGCGTCACGGGTCCGGTCGCTGAGAAGCCAGCATATCCAGAGGTGCATTTTTTCCCGGACGGGCATATTGAAGCTTCGCTCTCGGGCAAGGATGGCCCGTCGCCAACACGTTTGCGACTTTCACGCCGCTTGCCCTACATTCGCTAACCGGGCTGGTTAGTGCGAATGCCTGAGCAGCGTAACGCCGATAGCAATCGCGAATGCCTCTGCCCAGTCATTGACCTGTCGCGCATACAACGATGTATTGGCCATTATGATGCACTTAGAAGCTTAGATCGCACTTCTCAGCCGAGGCCCTCGCCTTCAACTCCACCGGCCCGCGATCTTTGGAATACAACCGCACCCTCGAGGTGTGATCAAAATTCTGAAGCACGATCTCAGTCACGAAGTACATCCGTCCGTCTTCGGCATATTGGACAAACCTCTTGTTCTCCACTGGGAAGCCGAAGCCGCGCACGGGCCGGAGTGCTGGAAACAGCGCGCGCGTAATAGAGAGGCAGGGGGATTTCTCTCTCTACGTGCGACCGCCAATACAATCAGTGGTCTGCCGCGTAGGAGCCTGCTTGCGAGGTCCACTTGTACGTCCGCCGCCATTTTCCGTGCAACTCACGGAGCTGTATATCGTGAAAGCCGCTGGTCTGACCTGGCAAAACGATCAACGTGTTGGTCGCGCCAGTCTCTTCGTGATCGCGTGTCCCGTCCTTATGCCACTCGCCAGCGATCAACTTCGAGAACGACATGGGCTCAGCGAAGATAGGACGAATTTCCTTGCCATCGATCCTGAAGAGGTACAGGCCTTCGAAGCTACCGCCGCCGCCAGCGTAACTCTCGCTCCAGCCCGCTCGTATCCCGAAAGCGTAGTCTCCCGCGCGCAGCTGGTACGGTGCGAGGTCGAATCGCGACCATAGCTCGGGCATGGTCGCAGTGTCGCCGAACGCTTGCTGTGTGTCGATATTCGTGTCACTCCAGTCGGGGAGCATGTCCACCGCGGCGGGGCTGCGCGCAACGAGCGTCGGCGGGTTATCACTCGTCTTTTCGAAGACACCCAGCCAGACTGACGCGGAAAATGGATCTCTCGCGTCGCAGTCGGGGGCGTTTTCGCGTCTTCGCTTCGCATCATCCGTTGACTCGGCGAGACAGACGATCGCCACGTACGAGTTCGCGCGCGCGGGCCAGGGCTTCACGCCAACCAGTAACGCGGAAGCGGGATTTTCCTTCGGCGCAACCTGACTGATGACGAAGGCTCGCGAGAAGCCATCCGGGAGCTTCGTGCCGAACCCATCTTCCTGCTTTGGAGTGGACAGCGCCTGAGCTTCAGTCTTCGAGTTTCCACCAGCTTTGGACTGCGCGTGAGCCTGTCCCACCGACAAGTAGCTCGCTGCTGCGACGGTCAATAGTCCGACCAGGCTTTGCCATCTCTTCATTCGTTCCTTCCTGTTGTTTGAAATTTGACGATCCCGACTCTGTTTGGCGCGCCGTAGCATCCTCCCTGATTCTCTCAGCGGCTGAATGGGAAACTCGAACGGGGCCACGCTCGAATTCAAATTAGCCGGGTGGACGCTCGAAAAAATTCGAGCCTTTAGGAAGTAGGGTAGGACTAACGGCGTGCGGTTGCGGCCATGTGGACGACCCGGTTAAAGGAGCAGACACCTGGGCCAATCCCATTCCTTGATACACCATCTCGCTGTTCCACGAGACCGATGCATACGCGAGAGTGCACACGGATACCCGATTTCTCGGCCCTTACATCAGTCGTACCCGATCGAATGCCAACGCCGCGAGGTGCGGCGAAGTGCGGCTCATCGTACCCGAGCGGATACCAGGGTTTAAAAATGCATCCACACACCAGTCTTCGTACCCGATCGTAGCCTTTACAGCACGCCCGACCAATTGATCTGATATGATGTACCCGAGCGGATACGAAGACTAGGAGGCGTCCCATGGACCAGTCGGATTTCCCAATAACGGATGTTGGATCACTGGCGAATGTGGTGCGCGCCGCTCGGATCGCACAAGGGCTCACGCGCGACGACCTCGTCAACGTCACGGGACTGTCGCCCAAGTTCATTACGCACGTAGAGTCGGGCAAGCCGACATCGCAGATCGGCAAGGTGTTCGTCCTGCTCCGGGAGTTGGGTATCACTTTGCAGGCCCAGACGTCCGTCGCCATCTCGTCGAAGGTCGCGGAGCAGGCCCGCCGCACCCGCAGGAGTCCCCATGCCGGTTAGACAGCTTGTGGCATGGGCCAACGGCGAGCGCGTGGGAGTGGTTCAGGACGACAACGACATCTGGTCATTCGTCTATGACGCGCAATGGCCGGCATCACGAGGTGCATTCCCGTTGTCGCCAGCCTTCCCGTTGGGCGAGGAGCCATTCGTCGACGGATCGAGTAACCGGCCCGTGCAGTGGTTCTTCGACAATCTCCTTCCCGAAGAAAACATGCGTACCGAACTCGCGCGCGAAGCAAAGATTGACCGGGAAGATGCGTGGGGCTTGCTGGGATACTACGGCCGCGAGTCTGCGGGTGCGCTCACGCTGCTCGCGCCCAATGAGGAAGAGCCGCCCGGAGCGCTAAAGCCGCTGTCGTTCGAGGATCTCGATGGACGCATTCAGGCGATGCCACACAAGTCCTTGACGGCCGATTCACCCAAACGGATGTCTGCGGCAGGAGCGCAACCGAAGCTGCTAGTGGCCATGCTGGGCGAGCCCCCGGAGTGTGAACTCTTTGAGCCTGAAGGCAATGAGCCTTCCATGCAGTTGCTCAAGCCCGACTCGCGCGCAGCAGGCTATCCCCACTCGGCGGTCAACGAGTTCTTCTGCATGCGCCTCGCGCGTGCTGTCGCGCTCCCTGTGCCCTCAACGCATTTCCTGCGGGTGCCGACGCCGTGCTATCTGATCGACCGGTTCGACCGGGACAAGTCAATGCAGCCGGCGCGCAGGTTACACGTGATCGATGCGGCTCAACTGCTGAACTTCTCGCGGACTTTCAAGTACGACGGCGCGAACGCGGGAAAACTTCGGGAGGCGATCGACAGCACGAACACTCGCGCCGCCGCCCGCCTGGAGATCTTCCGCTGGGCTGTCTTCAACGTGCTCGTCGGCAATGGCGACGCGCATATGAAGAACCTGTCGTTTTTCGTGACGCCGCGCGGCTACATGCTGGCGCCGTTCTACGACATCGTGAGCACGGTGGTCTATCACACGCCGACGTATCAGGCCGGGCGGGCAGACCAGTGGCCAGATTGCGAACTGACGATGCCCATAGGCGACGCAAAGCATTTTGCCGACGTATCGAGAGACAACATGCTGAGGTTCGCGGATGAACTCGGTCTTCCCAAAAGAGGGGCCGAGCGGCTACTCGATGCGATGCTCGAATCGTTTCGTGCGCGGCTCGATGAGACGTTCAACCGGATCCTGGAGATCGCACAGCCTGGCGCAGGAGAGCGACGCTTGCTGGGCTCAATCCGTGCGCTGCCAATTGGCGAGATGTCGCGCGCGCTTGCCGGCTGAGCCAACCGGTAACGCGGCAGGGCTCAACACGTCATCATCCTGTTCGCCGGTCCCGCAGCCGGTACTGCCTTGCGTTGAGGCCGGTGGGCGCCGCAGGGCGCAAGCGATCCTTCACTCCTCCGGCCAGAAAAGAGGCAGCGCCGTCATCAGTCGGCTATCATGCCTATCCTCTCCGAAGTAGCCCCATATGATTTCCGTCCGTAATCTCACCTTGCGCCGCGGCGTGAATGTCGTACTCGACAACGCGTCCATCACCTTCACTCCAGGCGAAAAGATTGGTCTTGTCGGCCGCAATGGCGCCGGCAAATCGTCCTTCTTCGGCCTTCTCAACGGCACGTTGCACGAAGATAGCGGCGAGTTCTCGATTCCCGGTGCGTGGAGGATGGGCCAGGTCGCGCAGGATATGCCGGAGACCGTGCAGAGCGCGACCGACTTTGTAGTCGAGGGTGACACGGTGCTTCTGGCCGCGCAGGCCGAAGTAGCCGCCGCTGAAGCCAGTGAGGACGGTATGCGCATGGCGCACGCCTACATGGATCTGCACGACGCCGGTGCGCATGATGCCCCTGCGCGTGCCCAGGCGTTGATCCTGGGCCTTGGTTTCAGTGATGCGCAGCTTCATCAACCGGTCAACAGTTTCTCCGGTGGCTGGCGCATGCGACTGCAGCTGGCGCGCGCGCTCATGTGCCCGTCCGACCTGTTGCTGCTCGACGAGCCGACCAATCACCTGGACCTCGACGCACTGGTCTGGCTGGAAGCGTGGCTCAAGCGCTATCAAGGCACCCTGGTCGTGATCAGCCACGATCGCGAATTCCTCGATGCAGTGACACAGGTGACGGTGCACGTCGACAACGCAAAGCTTGTGCGCTATGGCGGAAACTACAGCAAGTTCGAAGAGATGCGCGCTGAGCAGCTCGTGTTGCAGCAGGCCGCGTTGGCCAGGCAGGCTGACAAGATCGCTCACCTGCAGAAATTCATCGATCGTTTCAAGGCCAAGGCCTCGAAGGCAAAGCAGGCTCAGAGCCGGGTCAAGGCGCTCGAACGCATGGAGAAGATCGCTCCCGTGCTTGCCGACGCAGAGTTCAGCTTCGAGTGCAAGGAGCCGCTCAACGTCCCGAACCCGCTGCTGTCGATGCTGGACGCGAGCTTTGGCTACCCGGCGCCGACCGATGCACCAGCCGGCACACCGCCCACGGTCATCGTGCGAGGCATCAACCGGTCCGTGCTGGCCGGGCAGCGCATCGGTATCCTCGGTGCAAACGGCCAGGGCAAGTCCACGCTGGTAAAGACGGTGGCGCATGCATTGGCGCCTATTGCTGGCGAGATCAGCGAGGGCAAGGGCCTGAACATCGGCTACTTCGCCCAGCAGGAACTCGACGTGCTGCGTCCGCACGACACGCCGATGGAACACATGATCCGCCTTGCCAGGGACACCCCGCCGCACATGCGCGCGCCCGGCCAGAGCGGCACCGAGCAATCGCTCCGCACCTTCCTCGGCACGTTCAGCTTCAGTGGCGATATGGTCCATCAAGCGGTCCACACGATGAGTGGCGGCGAAAAGGCGCGGCTCGTGTTGTGCATGATCGTGTGGCAGCGCCCCAATCTGCTGTTGCTCGATGAGCCTACCAATCACCTCGACCTGGCCACCCGAGAAGCGCTAGGCATGGCGCTCAACGAATTCGAAGGCACGGTGATGCTGGTCAGCCACGACCGGGCCCTGTTGCGCGCGGTATGTGATGAGTTCTGGCTGGTCACCAAGGGGGGCGTCGAGCCCTTCGACGGCGATCTGGACGATTACCAGCAGTTCCTGCGCGATGAAGCCCGTCGCATGCGGGAGCAGGCTGCAGCGGAGCAGAAGGCCATCGCCTGAGTTAGCCCTGCCGGCGGTTTCAGTCAGTCGCGTTGTTCGCGTCCGTGATGATCGATTCCGGGCCGGGGTCGACTGTGACGTTCAGGCCGCCGCGGCCCAGGATACCGACAGGGCGTGTTTCACGCGTACAACGCCCTGAAAAGCGGGCAATAAGACATCTCGCACCTTTCAACAGAGAATCGGCTTGCGCTGAAGACTGCCTCGTCATTTCGTGACCGGAGGCTTATCCCGCGGACGCTGGCGAAAGGCGTGTGTAGTGCATGCGTATACGCTGTCGGCACTTCGTTTCATGGGATCATTCGGCTTGCGCCAGGCGGTGGGACTTCTTGCCCGGCAAGCATCACAGGAGAAGGGCGATGATCGATGGACTGGTGGGCGGGCGCTTGTATGGCGAAGCTCAGATTCGGACGGGGCAGAATGGCAAGCGATTCGTGACCTGTAAGGTCCGGGCGACTACCAATGACGGCGATACGATTTTCGTCAACGTGATTGCGTTCGACGATGATGTGCAAACCACTTTGCTCGCACTGGCCGACGCGGATAGCGTCGCACTGAGCGGTGCATTGACCCCAAAGGTATGGACGGACAAGAATGGTCTGGTCAAGCCAGCCATGGATATGATTGCCCACAGAGTCATGACGGCCCATGACGGGCGCCGTGAGGGCGATGATTGACGTACTTTCTGGAGCCCGTCACGCATATCCTTGAGATATGCGAGCGCTCCAGATAATGTTGCGATTGTTGCGGGTCCCGATCGATGAGTGTCACGGACATGCAAAGTACACATGGGAACCTGCTGGAAGTTTGTCACGGAGGTACCGTTGTTGACCTCGCCTGCGGAGCTGCGACGCGTTGCATCAACGTTATCTCGTGTTGATCACTATCCACTCTCTGACAGGAGAATGATTTGACTGAGCGCTCGGCTGTACCTCGCGTCACAGAATGTCATAGCGACGCGTTGAAAAGACTGTTCATCGACCTGGGTGGACATTCGGCACACAAAGCGCTTCAAGTACTCACAAATGCAATTCATTGCCAGCAGCGGGACATGAACGCGTATGACTGGCTTTCGAGCGCGCTGCCCGGTGCGACGTTGAAACCCGCGTTAGCGTTTGGCACCGTCGGCGAACTTTACCGTTCCTTTGCGAGGCCCGCGGAGTTTGCCCGTCTGAACGCCTTGCGTCGCCCCTAGCAGAATTGTCCCGGCAAGGCTCGCCTCGGCCGGGAAGGTACCCGTCAACTCAGCGCCTGCCCATCGGCGGCGCAGGCAGACTGCGCTTTCGCTTTCCTGCCATGACGCGATACGTGCCGTGATAGGTGGTGTCCTCGAGCTCAACAGGCAGGGCGGGTCGGTCCGGGTTATTTCTGACGATTCTCGTCGTGGAACTCGACATCCTCGATCTCGCCGTCGATATTCGTGCGCTGGCTCGCGCGCCCGTGCACCTCTTGCTCATGCATCTGTTGTGCGCGCATTGCCTGCTCGCGAAGCTGTTTGCGCAGGTTGCGCGTTTTCCACCAGATAAAGCCGCCGATCGCGATGCCTGCTCCAAGTACCACTGCCAGCATCACGAGCGATACGGCAAACCCTACCACGAGCAACGCGACCCCTATTACTACGGTCAGCACCTTCGCCATTAAGCTTGGGGGGCCAGGGCGCACGGTTGCGCCATTCTGCCTGAGTCTTTCCTGTTGCTTGTCAAATTGCATTACATCTCCGATTGCGGTTTTCCCGAGGCAGCCTCGGGGAAGGCATGACTGCCAGCTTAATAGTCAAGCGGGTTCGATTCGCTGATGCGAGGCCCGCCCTTTGCGAACCAAGCTGCCCGGTTATTTACTCAGTATGCACCCTGGATCGGCTCGTAAGCCATGATCAACTCGGTTCGACCTCAAGCCCATCGCGTTACAACTTTAGCTGACGGCGTGGCACCGGCAGGACCTACTTTAGCTGAAATGCAAATCAGGCTTTGCGCCATACAGTACGGGGCTTCCGGGGGATACTAGACCATGTCCCTTTGAGACCGACTTTCCTTTGTAACGGCGCGCTTTTGCTGACGGCTTAGAGCTCGTATGTCATTAAGCATTCTTCAAACGTCGAATCCTCAACTGCTAGCGCCAACCGCCGCCAAGCGCAAGGAATAGTGTGATCTGGTCGTTGTTGATGGCTTCCTGCGCTGAAGAAACAGCAATCTCATCGAGAATCCAGGTACGTTGCGCGTCGAGCGCGACGAGGCCACCGACTCTCCCACCTCGCCGGAGTTCTTCGGTCCTTTGCGCTACCTTCAGCGCTTCATCCTTCGCCGCCTCGAGGCGATCGAGATGATCGAGCGCTGCCGCATAGGTATCCAGTGAACTCTCGGCTTCCTGTAGTGCGCGTAACACAACGCCGTCGAAGTACGCGAGAGTCGCGCGGTCTTGAGCCTGCGCTGCGGCAATACGGTCGCGAATCGCGCTGCGATGCAAATCCCAGCTGATCTGCGGTCCGATGGCAAAACGATTCGTCAATGGCGACCCGAAGTTAGTGAGCGCGCCTGTCGAGCCTATCGACGCCCCGAGCTTGTTGTCCGGATACAACTGCGCGATCGCGACGCCGATCTCGGCATTGGCGGCGGCGAGTCGGCGTTCAGCCGCACGAATATCCGGTCTGCGCTTTAACAGCGACTGACCGTCGCCCACCGGTAGTGCCGTCTGCAGCTTCAACGGCGTATGACATGCGAGCAGCGTGTCGTCATATTGTTCAGGTGGAAGTCCCGTCAATGTCGCAAGCCGAAATGCCGCATTCAGTTGCCGTGCATGTAGCGGCGCGAGCAAAGAACGGGTGGCTTCGAGCGGACTGCGTTGCCGTCCCTCCTCGAACGGTGCGGCGCGCCCCGTCGTGACCAGTTGCCGCGTGAGTGCAAGGCTTTGCTCCTGAATCGCGGTAGCGCGCTGAATCACGACGATCTGGTTACCTGCATTGCAGAGGTCGGCGTAGGCGCGCGCGGTTTCCGCGGCAACATTGACACGCACCAGATCGCGTGCCGCAACGGCCGCTTCGTTTTCGGCGGAGGCCGCCTCGATGCCGCGACGGATTGCGCCGAAGAGATCGAGGTCATAGCTCATCGTCAGGCCCACGTTGTAGATGCCGTGCCGGGGCGGTTGCACATGCGACAGCACGGCTTCAGCCGATTGCTGCGTGTAGTTCGCTTCCACGTCAGTCGCGACGCTGACTTCACGGCGCGTCCGGACTTCCGCCAGTAGCGCGTCACTTCGTTCGAGGTTGGCCTGTGCGACCCGGAGATCGGTATTGCCCGCGAGCGCTTTTTCAACCAGGTTATCGAGAACGGGATCGTCGAAGAGGTGCCACCAATGATCGGGCAGCGCACTGTTCGACACGGCGGATCCGCCGGAGATAAAGCCCGCATTGGCGGCTGGCGCATTCACGACTGCTTCGGGCGGGATCGTGTAGTCCGGTCCGACGGCTGCACAAGCCACCAATGCGGCGGTCAGACTGGCCATCGCCGTGATGCGCACGCTTACCACGGCAGACTCCGCCGTATCTGGACCTCGCCGGGGCGGGTATGCACTTCGACGGAAGCCGTCTGGCCCGGTACGAGAAGTACACCTGGCGGAACCTGGTCGATTTCCACTCTGACGGGCACGCGCTGGGCGAGTCGTACCCACGTGAACGATGGATTGACATTCGGAAGCTGGCCGCTGGTCCCAGCGCGCTCGCGATCTTCGACGCCGCCCGCAATGCTCGACACGTGTCCGCGGATTTCATTGGCGACACCCATCAGATAGATACTCGCGGGGTCGCCCACATGAATGGCGGGCAGCTTGGTCTCTTCGAAATATCCCTCTACTCTCAAAGACCCGCTGTCGACCAGCACCATCGCCGCCATGCCGGCGTTCAGGTACACACCGGGTTGCAGAACGACGTTTGCCAATGTGCCGTCGACGGGTGCCCGCACCAACGTGCGTTCAAGATTCAACGCCGCCAGGTCGCGTGATGCGATGGCCTGGCTGACTTCGGCGCGTAGTTGCTGGACGCGGGAGACATCCTGTTCCGTCGTTTCCCGCGCGACGACGTCGGGCATCGCGCGGTTGCGCCGGTCTTCGCGGACCGCCTCTGCAAGCGCCGCCTGTTGCTTCGATACGATAGCCTCGGCCTGTGTGAGCGCGATCTTGTAACGCGACTGGTCAATGACGAACAGTACCTGGCCCTTTCTCACGGGCTGATTGTCGCGCACCCTGACGTCCGTCACGAGGCCGCTGACGTCAGGCGCAATCGGTATCACGTCCGCGCGTACCTTGCCGTCGCGCGTCAACGGCTCGATCTGATAGCGCACCCATAAGCCATAAATCGCCGCCAGGATGGCCAGAATGGCCACTGCTGTAACAAGCGTGCGAATGAGGTGGGTAGCGCGAAGCATGTCAGGAAATGAACCCGTGCGGGAGACAGGAATCGGCCAGTCGCGCGATGCCCCACCATAGAACGAGGAATAGCGCCAGATCGACAAGCGCGGGTTGCCACAGCACGGCGTGAAGCGGAAGGCGGTGCAGACGGCCCCGAACAACCATGGTGATGGCCACGGCAACTACGGCCCATGCGAGACCTGCAGGCAGATAGACGCCAAAGATGTGGATCTCTTCGATCATCGTCCCTCCATATCGAAGGGTGGCGCATGCGGAAACAGGTTGCAGCGCAAACCAACGAGCGCCAGCAGGGTGTTCTCACCGGGTCCTTCCTGATCCAGAGATACACCAATCGCGCGATCCAGTGCATTCAGCAATTCGACCGATCCAGCGACCGGTTTGCTCTCGCCGATACGTTCGCGATAGAGCGCGGAGATTCGACTTAGTGCTTCACGTAGTGCCTCGCGTGCGCTTTCTGGTCCACGTTCGAGTCCCTGCCGGATCCGGATGATGTTGCGACCGATTCGAAGATCCATCAATCCATCCGCTTCATGCAGCGCATCCTCCGCGCTGACGAGCGCCATCCGCGCGGCAAGTTGGCCCAGACGGTCGGTCGCGTGCGCAGTCCAGAATCCGGTATCGGGTGATTCGTGCGGGTCGGCAAGCCTGGCGAGGTCCGACCAGTTTCTGTGCACGATCCGATACGCTCTCCACCGCAGACTCGCGGATCGAAACAGGGTAGTGACGACCAGTGTCGTGACGATGCCAGTCAACTGCGCTAGCGCAGTGTTGGCGAATGCGGCGAAGTCCACATGGAACCGGTCGAGAAAGCCGAGCGCGACAATGAAACAGGACAACATCGGCAACGCGCGCGCAGCGCTTGCTGGATCGGCCTGAAGATATCCCATCCAGATGAGCGCGGGAGCGAGCGTGAGGATCAGCATCGGTGTTCCGTCCACACGTGGCAGCAACACGAACAGATACAACGCGGCGAGCGGAAAGGTGCTGAGTGTGGCTACCAGGTATCGCCGGATTGCCGGTGCGGGGTCATCCTGCGCGGCGAACGAGCAGGTAATGAGCGCGGCAAAGGCGGCCGTCGTCGATCCGCTTGGCCATGCAAGCAGAATCCACACACCGCAATAGATCAATACGGCCGTCATCGTAGCGATGCCTGCTAGCAAAGCAATGCTTCCATCGGACGACAGCGGGAAGATGCGCGGCTGTCGTCTCTGTGAATCATCCGTGTCCCCGGTACGGTTGTCGCCGATGTCGCGAACGAGCGCGCGCGCGGCGTGCAAGGTGTCGATGAACTCCGCGATCCGGTCGCAGAAGCTCGCCATGAGAAGCGATGTCCATTGTTTGCTGAGCGCGTGCTGCGTTGCCAGCTCGCGACAATGAGCCGAGAGTCCGATGTCCATTGCATTCGCGACATCCGGTGGGGTGCGCAGGTAGTCGATGACTCTCGCAACGAGAGCATTAGTCGTGGAATCGACGGCTTGCAACGCGCGCAATGTGTCCAGCCGGTTCGCTGCCGCTGTAGCAAGAGGCAACAGTTCGGCGAGATGGTGCTGCAGTTCAATCACGTTGTCGCGCGTCGTGAACGCCTGGCGATCGGTACGGCCAAGCGTTACTGCAAGCATGCCGAGTTCAGTCACATCGGAGGCCAGCATCCTGCGATGTTCGTACTCGAGCGTCGTGTGGCGAGTCCCGAGTGCGTCGGCCGTCCACCGGGCGGCATGGACCAGGAATGAACATGAACGCTTGCTGATTACAGCGTGCACATTCATTGGCCGCGTGGCGCCATGCACGAATGCGATGCAAAGGATTGCGACAATCATTTCCAGCACGCGGGAAATCGTGGTCGTGAAGATGTTGGTCGGGTCGTCGAGATAGGGAAAGCTGATGACGGCTGCGCTAAACGCCGACATCTGAAATAGAACGGCACGCGGCGTGCGGTCCAGAACCGCGAGATAGATGCAAAGTCCAGTCCAGATTGACAGACACAGCACGAGCAAAACCGGTGAGTTCTGCATGTTCGGAACGAGCGCGAGGGTCACGAAGGCGCCGATGACAATGCCAAGAATGCGATAAAGCACTCTCGGTGCGGATGGGCCCGTCATCGATTGCGCTGTGACGTAGAGCGTCAGCAGCGCCCACCACGGACGCGGCAGACTCGACGTGAACGATATGATCAATACTATCGACGCGGCGACATAAGTGAGAAGCGAGAAGCGCAGCCTGGACAGATCGACGACGAAGCGTTCACTCGGATGCAGCGGATCGGTGAGTGTTCTCGACATGGTGCCAGCGATTGATGAAGGTGCTACATAGTTAAGCCGTCAATGGTTGGCCCGTCAGTCTGAGCCGAACTGGCATTGGGTTGGTAGCATTCTCTTGCGTCATTCAGCCCATAGCGTGCGCCTATCCGATGGCACTGTCCACGAAGCTACCGATGCCGGCGAACGCATCGCCGAAACCGGATTGCGCTTCGTTCGCCGATTGCGAGGTCAGGGGCAACTCGCACGAACAAGCGGGGGTGCTCGTCGCGCGACTGCCGGGACTCAATTCAGTTATCCGCGGGTGCTTTCGTTGCTCCCGGTCACCAGCGCGGTTGGCAGCGGGAAATCGATCACTGTATCGTTGATGCGGTTCACCAGGTTCCCAAAGGTGATGGAAGCGATCGCCAGAGCTACGCCGATCACCTGATGCTCGCTGTAGCCAGCCGCGCGAAATGCATCCAGTTCCGCGACGGGAAGCGTACCCCGGGTTTCGACGAGAACCCGCACGAAACGGACCGGCGCATCTCGCCTGGTGTCGCCAGTAGGCTTTCCAGCGCGGACCATCGTTATTACGTCCTGAGACAGGCCCGCGAATTTACCCTTCAGTGCGTGAGCCGCGACACAGTAATCGCAGCCCGAACCCTCGCTGACAACCAGCTTGAGTACTTCGATATCCGCATTCGACAGTTCACTTCGGGTGACCGCCGCGTCGACAGCGAATATGGCCTGAAGTCCATCAGGACTGTGGGTGCCGATCGTCGCAAATGCATTGGGAACTTTGCCTACGTTCTTTTTAACCCTCGCGAATACTTCTGCGGTTGCGCCAGTTGCGGTTTCAGGCGTGGCGGTAGTAAGACGGGTCATGCTGTTTCCTTTGATGTTTCTGTCAAGTAGATATGAAGCGCGTAGCGTTCAGGCGACTACAACGAAGAACTTAATGCTGTGCTACCGGCACCGTTGCATTGGATGTGCAAGCGGTTTGCCGGCGCTCAATGTGTGAGTGGAATAGTGACGCCAGCCTTAACGCTGCGGCGCTTCACGGTTTCTGGCTGTAGCAATGGCAGGCACGAGAACCGCGAAAACGACGATAGTCAAAGCAACGATAAAGAGTCCGACGAACGTCAAATGGACCGACTGATGCAGCGCCAGACGAATGGCGGCAAAGTTGTCCGTGCCGCCAGTTGATGACTCGATCACCTTGCGCAGTTGATCGGAAGTGACGACGCCAAGCGTCTTCGAGTGAGCCAGTCCGTAGTTGAGCAAGGCGCCGAAGATGGTCGCGCCAAGTGTGCTTCCAAGGTTGCGCGAAAAGAGATTCGACGCGGTAGCGCTGCCACGCTGTGACTTGTCCACCTGCTCCTGAATGAGGACGAGAGAAGTGACGCTAAGCGCGCCCATTCCGAAGCCCATAACCAGCGACCCGATAGCCGCAAGAAGCGGTGCGCTGTGAGGGGTCAAGGAGACAAAGACTATCGCGCCGACAGGGATCACTGCGCTTCCAACGATCAGCAGCTTGCGCAGATCGAACCTGTGAAAGGAGCGGGCGGAAAGCGTGGCGCCGAGCGGCCACCCCACCATCACCATGGTTAGCGCAAAGCCCGCGACCACCGGCGTGCGATGCAGCACGCCTTGAACATACATCGGCAGAAACGTTGTCAGCCCCATTAACGCCATACCGGAGAAAACCGTTGCGAGATTGGTCATCGCAATGGGACGATGCCCCCACAGGCTAAACGAGATCATCGGGTCCGGGCTTCGCAGCTCCTGCCAGACAAACAGCGCTGAGCTTGCAACGAACACGGCGCCGCTAAGTATAGCGTGCGTGTACTGCGCTGTACTCAGGCTCGTCAAGCCGATCATGAGCGCGGCGATGGCGACGGTGAAGAGAACCGCACCACCGATATCGATCGACGGCCGGGCGTCTCTTTCCTTTTCATGCAGAAACAGGACAAATCCTGCGGCTGAAATCAATCCGATCGGGATATTGATCCAGAAGATCCAGGCCCAGGACAAGTCGCGAATAATACAGCCGCCGATCATCGGTCCGAGGACAGCTGCCGTTGCCCACACGCTGGCCAGATATCCCTGGACCTTCCCACGCTCTTTTGCCGGATAGAGGTCGCCAACGATGGTCAGCGTGACTGGTTGTATTGAACCGGCGCCAATGCCCTGAATGAGTCTGAAGACGATCATCGCAGGCATAGACCATGCGAAGCCGGCGAGCACCGATCCGACCAGAAAAATGGCAATGCCGGTCAGCATGATGCGCTTGCGGCCAAAGATATCGGCGAGCTTGCCGAAGACCACCGTCATGGCAGTCTGCGTCAGCAAAAACGATGAGAAAACCCAGCTATATAAATGCAGCCCGCCGAGTTTCGTCACGATCTGCGGCATGGCGGTCGAGACGATTGTTGCTTCGATGGCGACCATCGCCAGCGAGGCCATCACGGCTGCGATGACAAGTGGCCTGGATGTCGCCGATCTGGACGACAGGGTGGCTAACATTGTGTTCATGAAATTCCTGCTTAAATGGCGACGGTTCAGGACATGATCCGCGCGTCACCGACGTTGATAGGCCTGGCAAACCGCCTATCCCAAAGAAGCGGGAATCTCCGGATGGCCTGGACTCAACTGTAGGGCCGAGCTTCGCGTTTTCTTCTATCCGAAAGATTCAAAGATCTGCTCAGGCGGCTCAACCGGATCTCTGCCGACATTGCCCGACATGGAGGCGGACTATCCGGCGGGAACCGATGAACGAAGAATGAGCCTGTTCAGCTATAGCGTCCAAGACTGATTTGTTCTTGTCGCAATTGGGAAAACGAATAGTTGAGACGCCGACTCGCAAGCGGCCCTGTGCAATAAGCTCGCTACGTCACAGTCGCCTACGGCGTTATTCGTGACCTGTTCGGAGAGCCGCCTGGTTTCTGGAAAGTTACCCAGCGGGAGCCGGGCGACATCTCCGTGATTCGCAACGCAGGCTGCTGTCGGTAACAGCGGGCATGACACGAAAGATGTGCCCGTGGTGGTGCGCTCGACGACATCCACGCCAATCGACTGCGAGGACGGCGTCCACGTGCGACTAAAGCTGCCGAATACATCGAGAGCGGTACCAAGCGAGCTTTGTGTGTTGCAAATTATAATGATCTGAAAGCCGTCGAAAACCTGATGTATGAAGTAGTGCGGGGACACAATTTGCGGAAGCGGATCATCGCGAGAAGCAAATTATTCTCACGAGTTATATATCCGCCATATTTCCGCACTTCATATGCTCACGATAGACGATATACGAATGATTCCCTTGTTTGCTGGTCTGCCCGACAGCGAACTTGAGCGGTTGGCAAGGTCCGCTGGCGATATACATTTGCAGGCCGGAGATTTTGCCGTACATGAGGGCGGAGAGCCCGCACTGTACGCAGTGCTGGAAGGGAAATTAGAAGCCTTCAAGGTGTTTGATAATGTCGAGCGCACGCTGGGTTGGAGAACGCCCGGAAGTGTGTTCGGTGAACTTCCGCTTGTGTTGAGTTCGCCATTCGTTATCTCTTACCGAGCTGCTTCGCCCTCCCGCGTTGTGCGTGTCGACACGCAACACTACTATGCAATTGCGGCCTCATGCCGAGAAATCGCAGTAAAAGTAGGCCTCCTCGCCCGAGAGCGCGTCGGAGGGCTGCAGGAAATCGCTGACGAGCCGCCCAGGACTCGGGCGACGATGATCGGCGATCGGCTTGATCCCGCCTGCAGGGCGTTGCAACAGTTCCTGCAACGCAATCAGGTCAGCTTCGAGGTGACGGCGCCCGACGATTTCGAGAAGCGATCTTCGGAGTCCGGGGAATGTTTTCAAGTAGATGATTTTCCCGTTTTAAAGTTACATGACGGGACTGTTCTCCGGCACCCGTCAACTCGACAGCTCGCTACAGCGCTTGGCTTGCGAACCCAGCCGAGCCTTCGGGACTACGACACCGTAATTATCGGAGGAGGTCCGGCTGGGCTTGCGGCAGCCGTCTATGGTGCATCTGAAGGTCTGCGTACTCTGGTGCTCGAGCGCGAGGCACTAGGTGGGCAGGCGGGTACATCATCGCGGATCGAAAATTATCTGGGTTTTCCGAATGGCGTATCAGGGGAAGAGCTTGCAAGCCGCGCATTGCAGCAGGCAAAGCGACTTGGTGCAGAGATCGTGGTTGCGCGATCGGTCAGGAAAGTCGAGATTGGCGCTCACTGTCTACACCTCGACGGTGACGACATCATTCAGGCGCGAACAATCATCCTCGCGACAGGCGTCAGCTGGCGAAGGCTCGACATCGAGGGCTGTGACCGATTTGCTGGTAAGGGTATCCATTATGGTGCCTCGCGCGGCGACTCTGGCGGTACGCATGGTCTCGACATTTTCCTCATCGGCGGTGGCAATTCGGCCGGTCAAGCCGCTTTGAATTTCGCCAATCATGCACGGCACGTAACACTTGTTGTGCGTGGGGATTCGCTTGAGAAAAATATGTCCCGCTATCTCGTTGAGCAGATCAAGGCAAAATCCAACATCTCCGTCCAACTCGATTCAGAAGTGACCGCGGTACGGGGAGACTCTCGTCTTTCGGAGATCTGTTTGCGGGATCGGTCACATGGAGAGGTGAGCTGGAAAGCCTGCGGGGGGCTTTTCGTTTTTATCGGTGCAGATGCGGAGCCCGGTTGGCGACCGATAGAGATCGCGCGCGATCAACGTGGGTTCGTACTCACGGGCGACGATGTCGTTAAGGCCGGGCGCTGGTCCGAAACTCGCGACCCTTATCTACTCGAAACGAGTATCCCGGGCGTATTCGCATGCGGAGATGTACGACTGAGTCCAGTCAAACGCGTCGCCTCTGCCGTTGGAGAAGGCAGTATGGCAATCGCATTCGTTCACAAATATCTGGAGAGTCGGCGAGGGTGAGCGTGCCTTTCTTTGCTTCGAATGACAGCCACTTCGGTCCACCTTGGCGGCTCTTAAGGTTTGTGTAACTCGGCGTGATGGCAGTGGTGGGTTCAGTGTCGTACATTTCGTTCTCGACGATGTCCTGCGCATCGAGTTTCCGGGCTCAGGCGCCAGCAGCGAGACGGTTAGCACCGCACAAGTGGTGTATGTTTGCTTTATCGCACCAACACTTCGAGGACCCTAGATGGATCGTTCCGATTACACACGTGAAGATACGGGCAATCTCGTGTTGCTAGAGCACGTCAATCTCACCATACCGGACCAGCGTCTCGCGACGGTGTTCTACGTAAGCGCACTCGGGCTGACGCGCGATCCTTATCTGATGACGGGCGTGACGAACATGTGGATCAATATCGGTCGCTCGCAGATCCACTTGCCGCACGGCGAGGCCCAGCGATTGCGTGGACATGTCGGGCTGATTGTGGGCACGCGCGCGGCGCTGATCGAGCGGCTGCGGGCCGCGCAGCCGCTGCTCGTCCACAGCCAGTTCGGGTGGATCGAACGGGACGACCGCGTCGAAGTGACGTGTCCATGGGGCAATCGTTACGATTGCCTCGACCCCGATGCGCGTGCGCCAGCTGATCCGTGGTCACGCATCGACGTTGGCATCGCGTATGTTCAACTCGACGTACCCGTGGGCTGCGCGGCGTCGATTGCTGCGTTCTATGGCGAGATCTTCGCAGCCTCAGCAGACGTGCACGAGCGCAACGGATCGATGCAGGCCGTGGTGGCAGTCGGTGGGCATCAGCAGCTCATCTACGCGGAAACGCCCACGGCAAGCCGGGAATACGATGGGCATCATATTCAGATTTACGTGGCTAATTTCTCGGAACCCCATGCACGGCTCGCGGGACGTGGATTGGCGTACGGAGAAGAGCCCCATCAGTTTCGCTTCGCCGATCTCATCGATCCTGTCAGCGGTGCGCAGTGCTTCAGACTGGAACATGAAGTCAGGAGTTTGCGTCATCCGCTGTATGCGCGACCATTGGTGAACCGGACCCCGCGTCTGACTAACCGGAATTACCAGTTAGGTGACGAAGCGGTCAAAGGTGTGTTTTGAATCGCGTCATTCTTTGATCGATCGATCGCGCAAAGCAGAGGGTTGGTGCGGCATTTGTGCGACCAATCGGGTCGTATGCAGCATAAGCATTACGTTTTTCATGCCTTCTGTAGGTTCAAACGTCAACGCCACCTTGGCGATCAAAGCGGATCGGATCGATTTGGTCGCGTACGCCATACATTCCAACTGCATATTGTTTGGCGTAATTCAATTGATCATTTTTTAATATGGATAGCTAAATAAAAATTCGGCGAAAAAGGTCTAAAAAATAGAAATCATGCAGCACGTATGCGCCAGGTGAAATAAATCGCTCGAACTACAAACCACAAATGGAAGCGATCCCACTATTTAAAATTTCAGCGTCTTCGTGTATCGTCGCAGGTGCCATCCGACGGCGCGCTGGCGGCGGGTTTTGCCAGCTACGAACGCGCTAAACGCGCGATATTACTGTTGGGAAGTCATGCGCGATACGGCGCATGACTTTTTCCCATCCGATCCCGTAACGATAGCGGCTAGGGAGCCAGGGCGAGTTCTGATTCGCTGCGGATCAGTTGCTGCTTGATCGGGTGAGCCGCCAGATTTAATGGACGTTAGGGGCGACCTTCATTTTCGTGCAATTGTCCGGTTAGCGCGATCGCGGCTGCACGGGTCTTTGTGAGGCAGCACAATTATTTGTTGTCTTTAAGGTTGCTGTTTGCTATCTGCTTGCCGCATGTTGGGCAATTCGCCTGTCGCCGGCGGATTCAAGGCCTCCTGAGCGCATCGGACTCACTGGCGAAAGGGCGTGGGACGTGGATCAAGATACCCGGTTGCGGCATGACAGCGCGAGGCAGGATTCTACGCGTATGTGCCGGCGATCGCCTGCCCAGCAATCTCACTGGGGCACAAGCGCCTCCAGCTGAGCCTGTGCAGTCTCTTCCGGGTGCAGACGACGATACTCGTCAAATAGTTGGGAGCAGAGTCGCGCGAGGTCGTCGAGGTACACAGCCTGATCTGCGTGTTCAATTTCACGTGCGTTCAGCACGTCGTCAAGTACGGGGGCGAGGCGACGCAACCGTCGAAAAGTGTCTAAGTCCAGTTCCATCTCAGTTCCTGTGATCACGCGAATGCTAGCCCTTCACCGTTACGGCAGGTTTACCGTAGGTCTGGTAACGAGCAACTCCTGAGGAAACGTGTTCACGTACGACGGGCCTCAAGCATTCGATACGCTAACACGCCGGAAAAACGCACGCCGTTTAGGGCATCGATGGGCGTAGGGCGTCAGACCGAATTGAACAGCGGTGGTTCAGAAATTATTCCGCACTGCACCAATTCTTAATCGACAAGATCAACAATCTCCGGCAAACAGTTGCTGCATAACGCCTCGGAGTATCGGCACAGAACAGGATAGGCCGAATGCTGGCCGATTGCATGGCGAACAGCAAGGCTGTCTTGTGCGTTGCACACAAAAACAATATGTTCAAAAACGCAGAAAGGGAATACCCTTAGAAAACTTCCCTATTGAGGCGTTTGCTTGTGTCGACTCTTCTGGAACAGGACGGACTGGTAGCAACCTGGTGTCGAATCAACGTTGGTGCGGAACACAGTAGCGCTGTTTGTTCTGAGGTGGGTCAACACGGTGAAGTGGTAGCGTTTCCACAACAGTCAGCCCGGCGACAGATCATTGCGACGGATGTCTACTGTCAGATTACCGAGCAGATCGGTCATATCGCCGGGATGTCGACTGCCGTCATGACGCGGTCGTTCGGTATCCGTGTGCCAGACGTGGTGTGGATGCTCCCAGAGAAGTGGGAAGGAATTGACCGGGATCTCCCTGTTCCGTTTGCGCCAGATCTCTGTGTGGAAGTGCTTCTGGATCGGCCTACGACAGGCATTGCAAACAGAGTGAACGCTTATCTGGAAAGCGGCGCTCGCGAAGTCGCTATCATCAGATCACGCGGTCAGGTGCAGTTTTATGGCACCGAGGGACAACGGAAGCAATCCATCTTCGACATCTCGCTGTCGCTCGAATCAATCTACTTCGACGCTTGAACTATCCCGGCCTGAAGGCTAGAGCTTCCCTTGAAGCGTGGTTTTTGGATGGAACCTTCTGACTCTGCGCTCCCGGCGTAAGCGGTGCAGTCGAACCGCCGATCGCGGCTTACGCGCCTCGCTTGTGGCGTGACTCATTCTGGAACGCAACCCGATGGCGACCTGACGCAGGCCGCGGCGAACATTGCCGCTGAAAGTAGCCTGGAGCTTCAGGCAGTGGTGGGCGGGCAGTGCGTGCCGACGTAGAGCGTCATAATCCCCAGCGGGCGCTACGCAATGCCAGACGGCTTGCGGGCGCGCTGGAACGATATTCGCGACGACTACGAATCATAGCGACTGCGCTGAAAACGTGTCGCACTGGCGGATATCGCCGCTCGACAAGCCGCGCCGCAGCCAGCGCTGCCGTTGCTCACTTGTTCCGTGCGTAAATGCTTCGGGCACGACACGCCCCTGCGATTGCCGTTGCAGAAGGTCGTCGCCGATTGCGCCGGCTGCGTTGAGACCCTGTTCGAAATCGCCCGGCTCGATCAGCCTGGCATTTTGTTGCTTCGCGACGGCAGCCCATACACCGGCAAAACAGTCGGCCTGCAATTCAAGACGCACGGACAACGCGTTGCGCCGTGCGCCAGACATACGCGCACGGGCCGCTTCATACTTGTCAGAGATGCCCAGGACGTTCTGCACGTGATGTCCGACCTCGTGCGCGATCACGTACGCTTGTGCGAAATCACCACCGGCACCGAAGCGGTCACGCAATTCACGATAGAACGACAAATCGATATACACGGTGCGGTCAGGCGGGCAGTAGAAAGGGCCCATGGCGGACTGACCGGTACCGCAAGCAGTTGGCGTTGCGTCGGTGAAGAGCACGAGTTTGGGCGCCGGGTAGTCCTGGTTGAAGCGCGTCCGGAAGATCAGTTGCCAGGTGCGCTCCGTATTACCGAGCACACGACGTACAAACTGGCTGCCCGGATCTTCGACGGGACGCGCGTTCGTCGGCCCTGGGTGCTGTTGGGCGCTGCCCTGGAGCACCTGTGCACCATTGATGATGGTGAGTGGATTGATGCCAAAGAAATACGAAGCGGCCAGCGCGATGATGATGGTGCCTATACCGACGCCACCTCCTACCCGCATTCCGCCGCCTCGCCGGTCTTCGACGTTCTGACTTTCTGCTTCATCATCAAGGCGCATGTTTCCTCCTATGTCTCGCATATTTGCGCGACAACTTGATCCGTCTCAAACGGATTTTATATGCCGGCGCCGGGCTCACAGGTCGCGGCTTGAGATGAAAGATAGACGCGCACCGGTACAGGTATATCCGACGAACGACGGTCCCGGGCGGCACACAGTGTCAATCCGGATGTGACGCTTGGGACGATAGCCGTCTCTCCTTTCTGGCAAGGCACTTGGGCCAGATTCAAATGTCGGGGCAATTGTCAAAAACTGACCGCCGAGTCGGCTTTGGCAACCAGACACGGAGCATACGGGATGGCGCTGCACTGGCAATTCCGAGCGGCGAGTACGGACTAAACTGGAAGCGACGTCCTAGTCATATCCATCGAGTAGCAAAGCGTCACCATCCTAATCTAGGAGTGTCCGACCGACGGCATCCCAAAGAGGCGGTCGTCCCATACCACGGGTTGCGGCTCGGTCACGGCAATCCGCGCCGCGTCGGGGTGTGCGGGATTGCCCAGCACGTTGAATTCTGCACGGACGACGCCGGAAGGTACGATCAGGAGCGCGGTCCGCGACTCGGTCAGCCAGGCGTCGCCGAACTCCCTTGCCGCCTGCAGTGCTGGCGCATCCCATCCCCTAGGCAACGATTCGACCGAATGGCGTTCGACGCGAATATCGTCGGGAACCGCTGCTTCAACCCATCCGTGTGTCTTCGGTACCTTGCCGATGCGCGCATGAACAAGAACCTCGAGCATCGCACCGGCGAAGGTCGACGCGGCGTAGCTGACCGGTCGCCCCGGGCTATTGAAGCGACCGCCCACCAGCATCGCGCCAGTGCCACTCCAGACCGTGTGTCGAGTGTCGGCGATTCGAAACAGCTTCACGCCGGCAACCCATAAAACAATTTCCAGAGCAGCTCTTCTACCCGGCGCGCGCCGAGCTCGGTCAGCGCAACATCGAGCGGCGCCCGCCCTTCGAGCTCCGGATGCGGCGTCGACAGGAATTCCCGCGCGTCCTCTTCGTCGTTCCAGACGTAGGCCGTCGTCGCGACGATCCTGGCCAGCCGCTCAGTCTTTTCCGATTCGTCTGGTGTCAGCCGATCGCGACGTCGCTTATAGGTCGCTTCGGGGATGATGCGGGCAAGTAGCGCACGCCGGGCGTCGGCCCCCTGCGTCGCATGTTCGACGCCCGCGCGCAGCGCGGACTTGGGCAGGCCGTCGCGGACAAGTGCCTCGAGCTCCGCGAGCGTGTGCGGAACCTGCCGCAGTCCCATGACCGCGGCCACTGCTTCAGGCGTAATCAGCGACATGCGACTCCCGATTAAAGTATCAGTTGATACCTAATCATAGCGCAATTGATACCGACCGCAAACCCATCTTCAATCTAGCGGGCTCCAGCAGGGAGACTGTCGAGGCGGACACCTCGGCCTCGTTCGTGCCTGTGCGAAACGCTCGAGCAATTAAGCATCCGCTGGCGACAGGATGCCGCGTCGGGCACGTGGATTAACCATTTATAGTGCATTGCACAAGCCCGTGCGATCGGTAGGTGCGATCTGACGGTCGTGTTATAGTGCACTGCACAAAGCCCGTCCGATCGGCAAGTTCGATCAGACGACCGCGTCCGGCGCTGCCGGGTTGCGGACAGACATGCCGCTGAAGGTGAGTCGATACGCCTGTCAGCTACGCCCAGTTTCTGTCTTCACCATCAAGATGAGGTCCCTATGAAATACCTTCCCCGCATCGCCGCGTCTGGCGCACTCCTGGTCGTCGCTCTCGCTATCGTCACCTTCGCCCAGATCAAGCTCGCGCCGCAATCCGCAGAAAGCAACCCGCTCGCACGGATCGTCCTGAATGTCGAGTCGCAACTGAACGGCTGAGTGACTCCACCGCTGTATGTAGCCCACGCCCGCAGGCAAAGAAAACCCGCCAGGTTCAAAAGAGAACTGGCGGGTTTGAACTACTGATTTCGGATTCAGATAGAGGCAAAGGTAACGGAGTTGTCGCTTGCTCAGGCTCCTCCAGCGACCAGTCAGCCTTCTTGTCCACGGCATCCAACACCTTGGGCAGGTCACCAATCGTCAATTCAATTCGAGACGCTTCATTGTGGCCTCGTGAGACAAGCAAGCAACATCGGAAACACTCGACAAGAATTCCCCTGATGAAAACACCACGACGTGGATTGAGGTCTACGGAAAGCAGGTCACAGGTGAGTATCAGATGGTGAGTCAGGGAACGATGGTTCATATCAACAGAAAAAGCGCCAAGAAAACCGCGTTTGGATTGAAGTCCGGCGCTGCGACTGACACAGGCAGTTGCGACTGGCAATGATTCCAGGCGCCTCTGTTCTTCCCGGTGGTGCTAGTAAGCGATCGTTCATCAAGTATGGCCGCTCCTTGAGCGGCGCGAGCAGTTCAAGAACTCGATGACCGCCGGGACGACCGCGACCTTTCGCGTCGTCCTCCAAGGACAAACTCGTGACCTGCCCGTCATCCGCATTCATCAAGACATCCCTAGGTATCGCCTGGAGAATGGGCGCACGGCCTCGGTCCAGGTGGAATACCTCGCCAAGAACCCGACCGCACGCGAAGACCTCTTCACTGGCGACCCGGAGATGCTCGATGCACAAGAAGCCCAGCATGCGCTTCTGCTGAGTCTCATGCCGACAAGTCGGACCTTCGGAAGTTCTTCGAGAAACCCGACAACAAGCAAGTCGATCCGATCCTGCTCGACCACGACGGCTTCGTAGTCAACGGCAACCGGCGTCTCTCCACTTGGCGCCACCTCTACCACCAGGACAAGGTCAAGTATGGCCATCTCGAATATATCGACGTCGTGGTGCTCCCGCAGGTGGATAGCAAGGCCATAGACCGCCTCGAAGATTCCCGCGAACCCCAAAACGCGCGCCGGCTGGAACACGATTCGGTTCCAACGGTCGCAATCGCTGCAAGTAATCAGCCATTGCGACCGTTAGGATGGCCGATGTACCTTTAAGAACGGCCGTCCTTACGTACTGAAATGTATGGCGGAAGCGGGGACGAGTGCAGCCATTATCGGTTCAATACGTGTGGAATTTAGCGAAAGGACTTTCTTCCGATGGACGGTCAGAGCGCTGCTGCGCAGAGCGATCTCGGATCGAATTTATTCAAAGGATCAGCGATTCTGTGCAAATTCGATCCGGGCTTTTCTTTTCAAATCAACGTGGAGCGCACGCGATTTCGTCTCACTGTGAGACTGAAATCGACAGCGCAATGCACGCCAAGACGTCGGACGTGGTCAGTTGACTGCTTGAAAAGAGCGGTTTTGGGTTGCTGAGGAGCGACAAGTCCTGCTACGAAGTGGCTGCGCTTGGGATGTGGATCGCTAAGGACCCTGAGATTTCATGTCGAACGCTCGGCGGTGCGTCACTCCATCGCGCATAGCGAGAGGCGGTAATCGTTCGTGGAGCAGTCCGCCTTGTTGGACTCGGATGAAAACGGGCGCTGCATATTCAGTTTCTGAAATTGCGTTAGCGTTCTTTCAAGCGAAGCGCGACGAAGCGGCGGTTCGGTTACTTATCTGATCCGAAGCGAGCGGGAACGTGTAGATCTGAGGGTTGAGAAGGGGAGCTCGATTGAGCACCCCGTGGGTCACTAGCGCGAGAAGTTATTAGGGAAGAACAGTTTGCCTAGCATCAGTGTAAGCAGAATAGCGACGATAAAGACATGAAGCGGCATTGCGCTGATACACCAACGATGCAACCGCGCGGCCGCCTTGGCGAAATGCCAACCTATCTTCTGGCCGAGCGTCGATTCGGTCGCCAGAATGGGGAGGGACGACCTGCCCGTGACAGCATCCTTCAAGTGGCTGACCTGAAGCTCTACCGCAGCAAGCGCGTCCGTGATTGCTGTGCTGAAGTTGTGTTCGATCTCTTTCTTCTTGAATTCGACGAGTGTTGCGAGCTCGGCATAACCGTTGAAATGCACTTCTTCGCCCATCTTTTTATAGCGCTCTTCCCAGATCGGATCATCCTTGATCATCTCGGCGACTCTCGCTATGGCTTCGTCGATGAGCTGTTTCGCGTGTTCCGGCAGCACTCCCTGCTTGCTAACCGCGCTGATCAGAACCTCCAATTTTTCGGCGGTCTGTGCAGTAGCAGTCTGCGTTGCCTCCAGATTCTGAGTGATCTCGAGAATCTGTTTGTAGAAGAGTGCTACGCGAGCAGTCTCGATCGTCGGGATGTCGCTGTTCATGAGCAATCGACTTGATGGTTACGTCTGAGATCTTCAACAAGTTTTTCGGTAGCTGGTTCGGCGATATCAATATTCAGCGCGTCCCAGGCGGGGTCTACATATCTGGAGGCCTGACGCACCATCGTCTGCATCAGGGCATTGTTCGCGGCTTGCTCAATAGCTCGCGTTTCCTGCGCAATAGTGGCTTCGTTAATCTTGGCATCATAGTCAGTATGGTCGCTACGTACGCTCGACCAGCTGCGGGTTGCCGAGGCGAGAACCGAGAAGACCTCCAGTTCCGGGATCCAGCAGTTCGGATTGAGTTGAATCCGGCCATCCTGCCCGGCGAAAGCGAACAGGCGTGGAAAGTATTGTTCGATGGGCGCGTTGGTCCGGGCTTTGTCGACCTTGTTAAACACAACGCGAATTCGGGCGGGAGCAATTCCCACGACGTCGAGAAGGGTTTGCAACGTGGTAATGGTTTCGGTCTCACCACGCACTTTCTGCGTCGCGGGGACTACGACGTAGTCGAACTGCTCATGACCACCGGATTTAATGAGATGGTCGATGAATTTCTCGACGTTCGATGCGCCGATGTCTGCGATGACGTTGCCGAGCGCTGAGTACCTGCGAAAGTCTGTATAGAATTCTGTGTACTCAGCTGCGTTGTATCGATGGACCCGCAGATCATAGGCCGACGCATCAAGGTTGCTGCTTTCGACGGACAGGAGCTCGCCACCAGTGCGCGGATGAATCAGGCAACCCGCGATGGTGCTTTTGCCGACGCCGCCGAAACTATGGATGATCAGGATCTTCTTTCCGCTCATTTGACTGTCCTTCAGAATTGGTAATCACGCCCGTGGGGATGGTCCCTGCCTTCAGCCCTTGTACATATTCACGCACGGCCTCCTGGTTCTCAGGAAGGTACGGGTCCCAGTGTTTAATCTTGCCCTGCACGCGGCGCTCGTCTTCGAACGGCTCCAGTTGAGTTCGCACGCGTGTATCCCGATCATAGTGAACGCTCGTGGTGCCACTCGTATCGAAAGTACGGGTGTTTTCGCTTTCATTCGTGGCGTCACTGGGTTGCTCCTGCAAATCTCCTTTGTTTTCACATCCGGGTTCTCGACCACGAGACTCTTCTGCTGGATCTGCTGGCCGAATAGTCGCCATAGGGTCGCGGGCAGTGAGGGAGTGATTGCCCGGTGCAACTCTTGGTTTCGGCTCTTCAGCGGGCAAAATCGCGTTTGCTTTGGGACTTTCCTGCTTGGTCGAGTCCGCCAGGTGCTCTGCAGTCGAATCGCCCTCGTGTTGCGATGATCGAGCCGGTTCTTCTTGCAAGGCTGCGGGACCCGAAGCATCGCGGTGCTGTGAGCGGGCCACCTTTTTATTTGGGGAATAGCGCTCCGGGTGGCGCAGGAAATATTTGACCACCCCGTTCTTTGTGGCCGGAACACTGTTTAGAACCAGGAATTTGGCGATGTTTCGTGCACTCACGCCGCGTGATCTCAACAGGCGGATCTCTGCATCGAACTCACTTATTTTTGTGCGCGGCTCGAAGTGCTCGGACGCAAGGAACTCTTCTACTTTCATTTCTTTCGATGTCTCTTTAGGGAGATATGTGCCTGGCCTTTGAATAGTCCATGCATGAGCAGTTTGCTGGATCTCCCGCACAAGGCGTCGGAGAAATGTGAACCCATTTAGTGCGCCATTTTAAGAATCGGCCGCAAGCAAGGTCCGTGATGCCGTATCGGTGTGCTGTGGGTGCCCCACTGCTGCCGTTCGATGCCATGTCGATGACGTAGCGATTCCACCACGGAGTGGCATCGGTGCCATGTCGATGCCGTGCGATGCCGAGGAAAGTGCCACTCCGATGTCACATCGATGCAGTTCCGATGCCGGATCCATGCCACATAAAAGCTGTCTCGATGCCACACAAGGCCATCGCGATGCCGGCTGATGTCACATCGGTGCCACGTGGATACCATTTGATGCCGAGGGGTCCACAGTGATGCCATGACGCCGCCGCGTTGCTGCCGTCCAATGCCACACCGATGCCACACCGATGCCATAGGGCTGCCGTTAGGAGGCCGTGCAGAGGCGATGTTGAAGCCTTTTGCCGATGTCTCGAATAGGCGCCGTAGATTTGGTTGCGCGGCGGCCGCTGCCAACAGCTCGCTCTCAAAATGCGCCATTCGCTCACTGCCCTTGAAGTGCAGTCTGGAGGATTTCTATGTATTGCTAAGCGATTAACGTTTTTCGTTTCGTACATCCCTTGCAAATGCCAGGTGTCTATGTTTTACTTCGAGCCAGCGCTACTCTGAGGTGTTTAACCCGAGTGCGACAACGAATTAGTCCGGGTCGCGGTTAGGCGGCATCTGTGTTCAGTACTCGCACTGAACACCCCTCAAAGGTTCCGCGGAGTTATCCGCGCGAACGTCGTTTTTTGCATCCGACGCCCTTACGGGCGTTTTTTTCAGCCCATAGCGAATCCCCGACATATCCACACAGAGGCAAGGCGCAAACCCTTGACGAGTGCGGCCGAGCGGGTTGTTTGCCTCAACCGTCGTACGACATACGCGCTTGGGGGAAACGCATCGGATTCGCAAGAACCGTAGGCGTAACCGTCCTTGGTGGACGGACTACTCACTGGACGCGAGAGCGTCGGGGTGAGTGGGGTCGCCTTGCCCGCCAGTCATGGCAGGGAAGATCAAACACTGGAGATACGTGCGCTATCTCCGACCGTTCCTCATCGCGAAGGATGGAAGCGCGCAGGATTGGCTCCCCTTCAAGGGGCCGGCGCCTGGTCTGGTACCAGGTAACCTCGTGACCGTAAGGGCGAGGCTGAGCGGAGTTTTGAGTGGTCAGGCTACCGCCGGAATGGACATTTTTACGACAGACCGACCATTTCTCATTGTGATATGCGGGAGTTGCTTCCTCCCGGGTGCGCGGAAGATCGCGCATCGAACTCAGACCGGCGGCGAGACCGGGACGAGGAACGAGCTCCAACGCACAGGTTCGCGGCGTCATTGCGCGAACCAGTCTCCCCATGTCAAACAGAGGCAGAGGGGCGATATTTCACATTGTGGGAGAGGGAGATGTCTCGCTATAAGTTGAGAAGTACGGGATCGGAACCGCGTGTCGACGATACGCTCGACAATGATCCGGATGGCTGGCGCAAGCGTGTTGACGCGATTCTGCAAGCCAATATTCGCCGACGCGTGAATGGCCGTGTGGCGGCGCATCGCACGGTAGAGCACAACACGACAGTCATCTTCTGCGCGTTTGACACGTGGCACAACAAGCTCAACCACAAGGTCAAAAAGCCGCAGAATTTGACCGAGCGCCATGTGCAGGTGCTTGTGCGGTACTGGTACGAGCAGGGCAAGGCGGCGTCGACGATGAACAACGATCTCTCCGTGATCCGGAAGTTTTACGGTTGGATGGGGAAGAAAGGGGTTGTGCGATCGCTCAGGGACTATCTCCCTGACGCACCGGTCGAACGCGTTGAGCGCCGGAACATGGCCGCGACCGGGAACAGGTCAAAGTCCTGGAGCGCAAACGGGATCGACGTCGAGAAGAAACTCCAGGAGGCGTTTGCGCTGGATGAGCGCTTCGGAATCATTCTTGCGATGCAATTTGCGTTCGGCTACCGGCGCAAGGAAACGATCAGCATTCGCCCGTGGATCAACGATCTTCGGGCGGTGGGACAGAACGCGTTCATGATGTATGAGCGCGACGGCACCAAGGGCGGGCGGCAGCGGCTGATCCGGCTCGAGTTCCCTTTTCAGGTATGGGCGCTCGACTATGCGAAATCGCGGATTCCCAAGCGGGCTCATCTGGGGTGGCAAAAAACGCGGCGCGGCCAAGACGCGAAGTTGCCGTACAGCCTTGAGCGGTACAAGGAATATATGAAGAAGCTCGGCATCTCCAGAAGGGATGTCTTTGTGACGGGCCATGGGGGCCGGGCAGAGTACGCGGAAAACTGCGCGCTCCTTCGCGGGTTCGTTCCGGCGTCACTCGGTGGGAAGGCAAACCAGATGCCGCGCGAAGACCTAGAGATTCTGGAGAAACAGGTCAGCGAAAACCTCGGGCACAGCCGCGCCCGGATTACGCGAGATAGTTACTATGGCAGCCCACCGAACACAGATCCGCAAACGGCTGGCTCGGAATCCCCGGGGGAAAGCGGGAGCGGTGCGTCCACCGGTATCGTCGACAACGCAACGCAGCGAGCGCCGGTTGGGACTGTGACCAGCCTGGAGGAGCGGCTCGCCGCTGCGGGCGAAGCGCCGAAAGGAGTTCTGGACCTCATTGGTTCCTATTACCGCACGATGCCAGCAGGGCGTGTTCGTCCTGATCCGTCGAAACCACTGGTGCGTGGTGTCGGCAGGTTTGCAGCCAAAGTCGTCAATGAAAGGGTGAAGGCAGAGCCTGTGAAACGCAAGGGAACGGTGAAGAGCCGCCAGCACGCTGACCGTCAACTGCGTCTGCCTTTCCGGGACCGGCTGCCAACGATCACGCGCGTTACACGGGGGAAATCTCCGGGCGACGACGTGGACGATTGAGGTGGCACCTAACGGCGTGGGGGCGCTGCCGCAGGCTCCCGCGTTTTAGGAATCGTGTGATGTCCTCATTGTTGGGCTGGTGCGACAGATCATCTCGGTGCAGACCCACGATTTGCGCATATGTCGCGGACGGTGTGTGCTCAGCGGCACGACCCGGTGGTCACGGCTGAAGCGGCACCAGACGGCTGGAGCGGTGCACACCACAGTCCTAAGGCTGTTGTCGTCAGATTTCGTCGCAAGCGGGCGAGCGTATGGGCACGCTTGTACTCGGGTTCGGACGGGCGAAGCGGCGCGTTGGGCTGTGCGGCGAGTCATTCCGCCTTAAGCGATGGCCTTATGCCCGATTGGGCAGGGCAGAGTGCTTGGTATTGACTGCTGCACGCTCGCAGCCTGTTGCTGCACTTCCGACAGCTGGCGCGTCGCAAGCAGCGGAGAGCGCGAGTGCAGCTAGCCGTTGAAGCGATCTCTACTTCGATCAGGGACGTCGGCGAACACCGTACGGACCGCCGATTCGACGTCATCCGGTCGGATCTCGGCAATCTGCTCACGCAATGCCCTCACTGCCGCAGAGTCGATCGTCCTCTGGATAACGGCGTCGGCATTGGCAATGGCCTGGTTTGTGAGAGCCAGTACCAGCGTCTCTAGCGTAGCCGGGAGGATCCGGTAATTCGTACCTGCCAGCGTCTTCAGCTTTTTCGTAGCGTATTGCTGCATGTCGTCCGCGGACGGCACGTCGAACACAATTTTTTCCTCAAAGCGACCGCCGCGCGTCGCTGCTTCATCAATGCGGTCGTAGTGATTGGTTGCCGCGATGTAGATGATGTCGCGAATACGACCGCTGCCGCCATCCAGTGTCGTGAGGAGCTTGTTGGTCAGCGTGTGGTGACTCGAGTAACGTCGGTCACACAAAATGTCATCCGCTTCGTCGAGAAGCGCTACCGTCGGCCGTATCTCCCGGGCCTCGCGAATGAGTTTGTCCCAGGATTCCGGATCCGCCATGATTTCAGCGCCCGTAATCTTGAGAAACGCCCATTCGCTTGCCTTGGCCAACGCCATCGCTGCTGCCGTCTTGCCCGTTCCCGGCGGGCCGATAAATGCGAGACCAACCGGCACACGACCACCAATCTTCTCAAGACTGGCGATGTTCTTCATCTTGAACGCCAGATCCTTCAGCGCGTCGCGCGACTGCGGCGGCATGATGATCTCGTCAATCGACAGCACCTTCTCCGGCAGCTTGCCCTTACGGCCGACCATCTGTCGCATCGCAAGCATGGCACTGTCGAAGGACACCTTACCCTGACCGATCAGACCATCGCGACGCATCGACTTGAGCTCGTCTCCGACCTTCGACAGACGGCTGGCGCTGAAACCTTCCCACCGGTCCGCGAGACTAGTGACGACGTTGCCATCCACGGCAGCGAAGTCCAACGCTTCGCCGATCGACTTGCGCAGGATGGCCTGCCGCGCCTCGAAGTCGGGCGAGGGGACTTCGATCTTGTAGTCGAAGCGACCTTCGCGAATGCTCGCCGCGTCGAGCTTGTCCAGAAAGTTCGTCGCCGCGACGAATACCACGCGCGAGTTTCGCAGAGACACTACCTCCGTCAGGATCACGTTCGTCAGATCCTGATCCATCGAATGCGATGCCCGGCTGTCACGGGCCTTCACAAAGGAGTCGAATTCGTCCACGAAGAATAAACAGACACCAGCACGACGGGCGCGATCGAACGCTGCCTTTACCTTCATCGGCGTCTCGTTGATCCAGGCAGACGCAACATCGCCGTACGCGAGGCTAAAGAACGGGATGCCCAGCTGGCCGGCAAGCGCTTCCGCGAAAAGTGTTTTGCCGTTACCGGGTTCGCCAAATAGCATCATGCCGTTTCGCTTGGACGCCTCCCCCTGAATAATCTCCTCCGCGGCGGCCAGCAGTCGACGCTTCGTGTCCGCCATGCCTACGATGTCGTCAAACGTATAGCGGGCGGCCTGCACCTTGTGGTCATAGTCGTAGGTGGGCGCTTGCGGCTGTTGCTGCTGGGACGGCTGGCCCTGTGCCGCCGTCGATGCCTTTGCGACCTGAGGCGCTGCCGTGCTGTTCGATGCGCCGTTACGCTGCATGCGACGAAGCTGGTAGACCATGCCAAGGAAACCCAGGCCCCAGATAATCGCGCCATACATGCTGTACTGGTTGAAAGCGAGCAACAGTCGAAGGAGGCCAAGCCTCAGCACACCGAATGCGCCCTGCGTCCACGTCCAGCTGTCGCGGCGGCGTGCCCAGAACGCCCACGCCGCCGCCAGCGTGATCGCCAGCAGATACTGGCTCGACGCGACGCTAAGGCGAGCACCACCTACGTCGAAAGATCTGAGCAGGTTCAGCGCCAGAAGAGCCGCTGGGACCCAGAAAAACACATCAAAGAAATCTCGGAGAAGCTCGCGCATTGGGTCCTCGAAATTGTTTGATAGAAGCTACGATCTTCGCGACCATCGCGATCTTGTTCGCCATGCTTCACGTCCATATTCATTCGGGTCGAGCAAAAGGCAAATCAATGCGTCGGCGCCTGTGCTTCGAATGACGTCGAACGATCTACCTCCTTTTCGCACCGTCCAAACTTCATCAGTTAAGGAAATCGACATGTCTGCGCTTTCGGCATGACAGCCGATCCGACTATGCTTGGGCCAAGAACGGGAAGCCTGTTCAGCGAGCGACGTCGTTGTGAATAACGTCGTTGCCTAGGACTTTTTGCTGATGCCGTTACACAACCCGTAAGCCGCGAGCTCACGATCGGCGATGTGAGCGCAGGTCGACAGATAATCCAGGCAACGCTGGCCAAAGACTTCGGTCAGGGTGGAGGTAATGAAAGGTTGAGCGCAAGCCGTTGTGGGAAAGTTGAGGGTCTGCAAGTCGAGGCATGATCTTTCCACGACGAAAGTTCGGCATGCGCTCTGTGAGCGTTTCGCGCATCGCATCGATGCGTATCGCCAACCCCGCATGGTACGGAGTCAAGCGTTGATGCGCTCGCCGCCGGACTTCAAGAAACAGCGGCCGGGCTGGAACATTCGGGTGTGCGTGCCACTTTATGGTCGTCTGGTGGACGGCTGTACCAAGGCTAGCGGAACAGGGGCATCACGAACTCTTCGATCATGTCATGGATATCTTTGCGGACGACGCGGGCGAGTTCATGCCGTTCGAAGAAATCGACTGTCAGTAAGAGACTGGAGAACGCGATGGCTCCGAGCCTGGCGAGTGTGATGACTTCGTGAGCAAAACCGCGCGCCAACGCTGGAAATATCTGCTGAAGCGATGACAGTCCCATCACCATCCCCAAGCCGGATGTGATCGCCATGAACGGTGGTGCGAAGAAGATCAGTAAGGCCACACCATTGAAGAACATCCTGACGTAGAACGGAAGGCACGCATGGTCCGGGTGAATGAAATTGAGCAGCGAGTCGCTGTGTTTGCCGGTGCGCATCAATCATTTCCTCAAGGTAGTGGATAAGGGCTCAACTGCCGTCACGCAGGTTGTATGCAGCGGATAGCAGGTCCAGGATCACACGGTTCTGCTGAGACGCAAGCCGGTACATGCTATCGACGCCTGATGAGGGGAATGCGACGCTTATGCAGGTTCATGCGCAGGTTCCGACGAGGGCGGCGTGCGTGTTGACGGGCAGAAACACGCACGCGTCTTCGCTGCCGTCTTACATTGCGGCGTAGCGGGGAGATCGTGGGCTTCAGTCTCGCGATAAGGCGCCGGCGCCATGCTTCCAGGGCTTCAGGCGGGATCGCGGTATCAACATAGCCGGTGACGCCGGATGCTGTGACGACCCGAATTGCTTTCTGGTCGTTGATCGTCGTAAATCGGGTGACTTTCATTGCGAAAACTCCATATCGAGTATTCCATGTCGTCACTTACGACGGCAACGCGCTATTTTCTTTGCGAAGGCAATGAAAGGCATGAAGCATTCGACGATAAACGCCCTGCATTCGTCAACGAATGCATGCCAGAGCTTTTTGGATAGTTTCATTTCCGGTTCCTTTCATAAAAAAAGTGTGGTGATGAGAGTAAAAGAGCAGGCCGTCGAGGAGTCGTCGATAGGAACGTGCAATGTCTGTCGGTAGGGGATTCAGGGCACGGACCGGGGCCCGGTAGGCGAGCAGATCTTATAAAGCAGTTGACCGCTCACGCCGCTCTGTGGGAGGAGGCCGCGGAAGTGCCAACGAAGAGAACACGTTCCCCATTCTCACCTCGCGGTCATGGGCCTTGAGCATCGATTTCCTCCGATACGGAGCATTCCGAAGAAGTTCGGAGCAAGTGATTGGCAACACTTAGGTTTGGTGGCAGTGTGCGCATTTAGATATCCGGTTAGTTGATGCCAAGGATCGCACGACACCTTCCGGATGCAAGTCGAGTGGTATCGGCACTCGCATAGTCTTTTCGCAAACGTGTGCCCAAACCGGTCGCTCCGCAGCCAGCGCAGCGTATGTGCGACCGCATATAAGGCAAATTCCCGCGTAGAGGTCGCGTGGTGGGTGCGAACGCAGGCACCACGCGCTTGCTGGACCGGGGCGATGACGCTGGTGTTAACCTTGGCTGCAGAGAACAACCAGACTTCGCCCGGATGTCGGCGATGTATCCAGGGCAGACGCACAGTCGCTGTGATGGACTGCTTGATGGGCTCGTTGAAGCGTCTAATGTTCAAACGGCAAGCATTTCGAAGCCGTCGACTCCGTCGATTGCGTAAGGGCGTATGCAACTAACGGTCTGATTCATCGCAGAACATCTCGAGCTGCGCCATCAAACCGTTTGCTAGAAAGAGGGGGATTCTGGCTCCGCCAAAAAGCAAGCCTGGTGGAGATTTCATGCTTTGCTGCACGATTTCGAAAAACCAGTTGATCGCTTGAGATAGGGTTCACGGACCGTAAGGGCCGCTCGGGAATTGCCTCATCGTTTTCTACGAGTGCGAAACCCTGGCATTCCAGATTGTGCATCCCGGACGGTGCCGTGCAGTGCGGATGCGCCGGGGACTCAAGCTCGCGTAGCTGCGTTCGGTGAACGAGCCTGGTGGTATACGATGACCAACGTGAAGCTGGCACTGTCTGGCTATACCGAGAGAAATGGGGAGCGGACCGGGAATCAGATGACTGAAGTGTCGCACCGACGACGGATATCAGCTTTTCGGCTCGCCGGGATGGTGGCTGGACATGTCCGGTTAATCACGCGATAGGGCGGCACATAGTCTCTGCTCCAGAAGTCTGGCGCCAAAATTATCCCTCGTATGAGCGTCGTAGCGGTGGTCGCTCAGTTGTTGCCTTTACAAGATGACCGGGGAACAAAAATCGCTGATATTCTTGCGCACTCAGGAAGCTACTGGAAAATGGGTCTCAGCATTCTCAAGTTGTTCCTCAGATGGAGAATATCCAACGGATTTGCCTCCCGGTTCTGTTGACTGACTGTTGTGAGGTACTAGCCACCGGTCGGGCTAAATGCCCGCTGGCGATTACTCAGGCAACTGGCATGCGCTGCACCGTCTGTTGACAGCGCCTCTGGCGTGTGTACGATCCACAACCAAAGGATAAAACAGCCACATGTTGTCACCGAAACTGCAAGTGCGAAAAAGAGAATCGGAGTTTCGCTAGCATCGGATGGAAAAAAGTAGAACCACACCTTCTTGATAAACTTCATTCGCACTCCATATAACGTTATTTAGAAGTGTGATCGACGAGGTGGAAGGCACCCTGGCGACACCCTATAAGTGTCGGTGAGGAAGCGCTGAAGGCAACTTCAAGGACGCGATTGGATAGGGTTTTCGAAGTGAATGAATACAGTGTGTCGAAAGGTCATTGTTTCTTTAGTTGAATTTCCTTAACCCATGCCAGGAAAGCAATGCCTCGAGTAGAAATTATCCAGTATGACGGCGTTCCCGTCGACGGACTGATCGATGAAAGTGCGCAAGTGCCGGTCAACGGCATGATAGCGACGAGCCCACCAGACGGCGGATGCGGTCTGGTCGGGTGCCCATGCGTGAGGGGGCATTTTATAACGCGTCTTTTTCCCAGGGACGAGGAGGGTTGTGTTTGGGGATATGTGGTGGAATTCGAGAACAGGCAGGAGCTGGAGTCGACAAGCCCCGAGGCGTTATCAATGCTTGTCAGCCGGGTGATGAACTGAGGCGCGCTCCTCTCAATCCTGCGCGCCTTGCTGGCATTCCTGTTTGCCGTGGATCGACGGATCCTCGATCTGTGTGATTGGAGGGTACGGCGAAGGTCGGGTAGGGCACGCAACCCATGCCGGATGTAATCCGACGTACATGAACACCGTGGCTTTGACATACGATAAAAGATGGGCGGATGTCAACGCCGTGGTGTCCGACGAGTGCGGCGAACCGGGTCACTGGAATGAAACGCGGAGCGTTGTTTTGAGGGGCCATGCGTAGTTACGACGCTTTGTACGTGTGAGAACGTGGCGACAGCCGAAAGTGGGCGAGAAGGGAGCGACGAGGAAGGGGAGCGCGTCGACAGCGACCGTGCTGCCGACTGCACCAGAAACGGGTTCGCGCAGACCCTGTCTGTCCTGCCCGGTGTCACTACACCCACAACGCCATCACCCTCGAGGGTTCCTGCTACGCTGGGCGCGCGAAATGTGATTTACGCGAGGCGGGTTCTGCGACAGGATGATGCAAGTGCCTGTTACGCCGGCTTGATATTTGCGGCCTGCTTACCCTTCGGTCCCATCTTGACGTCGAAGCTTACTTTCTGGTTTTCCTGCAATGACTTGAAGCCTTCCGTCTTGATCTCGGAGAAGTGAGCGAACAGGTCTTCGCCCCGTTCGTCCGGCGTGATGAAACCAAAGCCCTTCGCATCGTTAAACCATTTCACTGTACCAGTTGCCATTTTTAAACCTGTAGACGTTGAAAATCGCTGTCAGGAACGCGGTACGGCACGTAGCGACCGCCCACGACGGATGACTTTGTACCACGCCGGAATGAGACCTGCCAATCAGCAGGTCGATGGCTGCCGCATCACCTGATGCTGCTGCGAATCCGCAAATCGCCGTAACAGCCGCATCCTGTCGCCGCGGCAGACGATCCGATTCACCACCATTCCCGACAGTGCGGCACTCACGACGATCCGCGGCCGGATCGATGATCGATCGCCGACTCGCACGGTAGCGATTTTCTGCATACCAGTCCGACTACCTCGATGCACTTACACATGATGGTAGAAGGCGGGCTGGCACGCTACCACCCGTTCACAACAGGATCGCCTGCTGCAAAAGTTCCAGCGCTTTCAATTCATCCAGTCGACCGGTGCGTGCCTTACCTGCCAGCGTCTTGATCAATGCTTCTGCTATCGGTTCAATGCCGTGAAGGTTGTCGAGGCTGGTGACAGACGCTACAGGAAGCGATGCCGGGTGTTGTTGCAGTGTCGCGGAGGCGGGGAGCGACCCACGGGCTGACGGTGAGGCTGCGGATGCCTGGCCATCGCTGCCACCCTGTGCGCGACCGTCAGGATCGCCGCGAAAATCATCGACATGCACTTGCGGGCTGACGACGATCGTTTCCTGCGCTTCTGCAGCGCCCGCCGAAACAGGTGAGGGGTGTGCCGAATCACCCACGGCATCCGCGTGCGCGCGCCCGGCGTGTGCCTTCGCCCTTGCGGCCTTCTTCCCCGGCGTGCCTTTGTCTGTCGCAGCCGCAAGTGGGACGTTTGATTGGGAGGCGGAGCGGCCGCGCGAAGCAGGCGTCAGCATCTGTGACACCGACTCTGGAATCTCGGCCTCGGTGCGCGGCGTGTCCAGCCAGCCGGCCAGCAAACCAAGCCGTTCCGTGAACCGGTTTGCTTCGACGCTGTCCATGCGCTTTTTGCCATGGAGGCGATCGGCGATGTTAAATCCACTCATCTCCATGACAACGCCAAGTTTCACCTTCGATCCGTTACGGCTCGTGAGTAGGCGGAGAATCGCGCGTCGGATGCTCTCTACCTCGGCGATGTCGTTCAATGCCAGCGGTTGCTGCTGGGGCGTTCTGGAAGGCGCTTTGTGTTTCGAAGGCGCAGCTTTGAGCGGCGCGCGGGTTGCTGGCTGTTCGGGCATTTCGCTTCGACTATTCCTGCTGGCTCTGGGGGACCCGCCAGCTGCTTTTTTGGGCATGTGCACTTCCTCGGACAAACCGTTTTCAGGAATTGATTGCGTATCGACGTTCAGGGCAGAAGCCGGCTGAAGTGCTTCCGACTCCACGTCGGATCCGTCGTCCGTTTGAATGAAGTCGAGCGGTGACTTCAGGCGCGCGATGGTCTCGGCTGCGAGCCCGGGATTGGGCTGGTCAAAAAAGCCATGCGGTAATCCAAGCGTGGTTTCCATATGAAACGCAGTCTCGGGTGTGAACCGCTCGCCTTTCATCAGTTCGCCCACGCGTGTCATGTTCGATTCAAGTGCGATCGCGAGATTTTCCGCGCCCACCGCTTCCACCAGAAACTGGAACGACCGTGTTTTGAAAATTGAGGCAGTCTGGGCGGCGTCGCGGGGAGGCGTCTTCGCGTACGGTTGTCCCTGCCGGTTTGGCTGGGATTGATTGTCACGGCGAGGATGGCGTTGGCCGCTGTCCCGGGATCCCGCATATCGCCCGCGGGCTTGACTCATAAACTGGGACTCCCTGCGAAGGGGTTGATCTGCGTTTCCTGATTATAGAAGAGGCGATGTTCCATCCGATAATGTTAAGGGCCGCCGTGTTGCACCGGAGCGACTTGCAGGCGGTCACGACTTAACGCAGCGCTTCCAGTCGGCGTTGGCAATGTTTGTCATCACCGCCGCGGCGATCGCACTGCATAGCCTTTGTGCGGTCCGGGACGACGCTCCCGTCTTCTGCGCCTCACACGCCCCCTCCCGGAAAAGTCCGGATTGAGCGCGGAAGCTTTATGCCCAAGATCAATGGCCTGTTCATAGAGCGAGCGCGCACTGAAACCTAAAATAGCTCGATAAGAAGACTTATCGCAATAGTACGGTTTGGTTTCTCGTTCACCGCCGCTCATGCACGCTCACACAACTGATATGACTTTCCGTGTCAATCGAAGAAATCGGTTTCGAGTCTTCTTTGTTCATGAGCGTGTGGGTTTCTGAGGGCGACGTAGGGGGTACGTCGTCCGTCTTGTGCCAAAGCTGCCGTTCTGGCCGCAAAACCCATCGGCGCAGATCAATCTCCAAATACAAGCCGATTACGCGTTCGCTGCCAGCGCAAGCTGATTCAGCAGATGCGTCGCTGCCAATAAAGACGATGCGGGATTCTGCCCTGTGATTAGCGGGCCGTCGCTGACTACGTACGGAGCCCAGTCCTCGGTTTTCGAGTACGTAGCGCCTTCGTCCTTGAGTACGTCCTCGACCAGAAACGGAACCACATAGGTCAGACCGACGGCGGCTTCTTCGGTGTTGCTGAATCCCGTGACTTCCTTGCCGTTCAGCAACGGCTGACGGGTTGGCCCGCAGCGATGAACGACTCGATCAGTTCAATCGAGTTCCGGTCGTCGACCAGGTCCCACAGCGGACCATGTCCGCCCGGATAGAACACGGCATCGAAATCCACAGGCGTGACGCTGTCTGGGGTGTTCGTACTTATCATGCAAAATCTGGCGGTTGCAGGGCACAGAGGCTTGCGCACTAAAGGTTTGCCGCTTCCTCGATTTCGTGCGATCAAGGTTTGCGCACGCCATTGATCTATCGGTCGTTTTTCGTGAAAACCGCCAGATTTTGCACGCATCGAACGATTACCCCTTTCCGTGCCGGCTGCACTTTCAGGCAAGCCGCGATTTTGCTAAGGACAGGGGCGCGGGGATCTCATCAAGGCTGCGGGCGTGCTTCGGCAACTGCCCATCTGGCAAGCCGGATACATGCATGCAGACCGTTTCGACATCACGAATAAGAAGCGTGCAAAAGGCGCCAGGTCCATACATCACGGAAAGAGCGACTACCCCGAAACAGGGGCCACCTGACACTCGCGACTGCAGCGATCTCGAGATCCAATATCCGCGCGGTTTCGGTCAATTCATGGACATCGGGCCGTCTAAGCGCCCGGCTTACGCCGAAAACCCAATTACCCAGCTTCCCGGCGTCGGCCGTGATCGGACCCATGTCGGCTACGGTTGCGGAGGTCCGCAGTTCATCGGATGTGACTTTCATACTTGATTGGAAATCAAAAGTGTTTCCTCTATAGACCAGTTTTTCTGCAAAAGTAAAGACGGCACACTTCGTCCATCCTTTTGAAGCTCTCTGGTAGACGACCATGCCACTTGCTCTTTTTGCGCTGACACTCAGCGCTTTTGCGATCGGGACGACCGAGTTCGTTATCGTCGGCCTCATTCCCACCATCGCTGCCGATCTCGGCGTCAATCTTCCTTCCGCGGGCCTGCTCGTCAGCCTGTACGCGTTGAGCGTCGCGATCGGCGCACCGCTGCTGACCGCGCTAACGGGACGCGTGCCGCGCAAGACCTTGCTGGTCGCGCTGATGGCGCTCTTTACGATCGGCAATCTGGTCGCGTGGCGCGCGCCTTCGTATGAATCGCTTGTCATCGCGCGGATTCTTACCGGCCTTGCGCATGGCGTGTTCTTCTCAGTCGGTTCGATCATCGCGACGACGCTGGTGCCGAAGGAGAAATCCGCGAGCGCCATCGCGACGATGTTCAGCGGCATGACCGTCGCGTTCGTCGCGGGCATTCCGCTCGGCACGTTCATCGGCCAGCATTTCGGCTGGCGCGCGACGTTCCTCGTGGTCGCCCTGTTTGGTCTCGTCGCGATGCTCGGCGCGCTGCTTTTCATGCCGAACAATCTGCCGCACAAGCGCCCTGCCGCGCTGCTCGAACAGGCTCGCGTGATCGCGCATCCGCGTCTGTTGCTGGTGTATGCGATGACGGCTGTCGGTTACGGCGGCTCGCTGATCGCCTTCACGTTCATGGCGCCGATTCTCGAACAGATCAGCGGTTTCACGCCGTCGCAGGTCAGCATGGTGCTCGTCGCGTATGGCGTGTCGGTCGCATTCGGCAACGTATGGGGCGGCAAGCTCGCCGATGCGCAAGGCCCCATCAAGGCATTGAAGCGCATTTTCCTGCTGCTCGCAGCCGTGCTGTTTGTGTTCACGTTCACGTCGCACAACGCGTGGCTCGCCGTTCTGACGATGCTCGCGTGGGGCGCCGTCGCGTTCGGCAACGTGCCGGGGTTGCAGGTCTACGTCGTCAAGCAGGCGCAGCAGTTCGCGCCGCAAGCCACGGATGTCGCATCGGGTTTCAACATCGCCGCATTCAATCTCGGCGTCGCGGGCGGTTCGTCGCTGGGCGGCGTGATCGTCGCGCATTTGGGGCTGGGCCATACGCCCTGGATCGCGGCTGCCGTGACCCTGCTCGCCTTCGCGCTGACAGCATTGAGCGGCCGCCTCGACCGCCGCGCGGGACTGCCCGAGCGTCCGGCGGAAGCCGTCGCCGTAACCCATTAAAGTGCGCATCGAACCTGAACGGAGCCATTCATGATCGACTCACTCGACAAACTCACGCAAGGCGGCTTCAGCATCGGCGTCGAACTGCCGCTCGACAACGACTGGTCGCCCGCTACGCAACGTGATCACGGACACGCACCGCGTCGTCCCGGTGTCCCCGACATGAGCCGTCACGCGGAACTCGCGCGGCTCGTCGACACACTGGGTTTCCGTGCGCTGTGGGTACGTGACGTGCCGCTCTACGATCCGGCATTCGGCGATGCCGCGCAGGTCTTCGAAGCGTTCTCGTACCTTGGGTATCTCGCGGGCATCACGCGCAACGTATTGCTCGGCACAGCAGCCGTCGTGCTGCCGTTGCGTGAGCCGCTGCTCACGTTGAAATCGGCGGCAACGATCCAGCAGTTGAGTGGCGATCGTCTGCTGCTGGGTGTCGCAAGCGGTGACCGGCCGGTTGAATATCCGTTGTTCGGGCGAGACTTCGCAACGCGCGGCGCGCAGTTCCGCGAGCAGATCGCGATGCTGCGCACGGGCGCGCGCGAGCACTTGCCGCCCAGCATCGAAGTGCTGCCGCATATGCAACGCCGCTTGCCGCTGCTGGTAGCGGGGCTCGCGCAGCAGCAGCCCGAATGGCTCGGCGCGCAGATGGACGGCTGTCTCGCCTATCCCGGCACGCCCGGTGACCATCTGCGCCGCTCCGCCGCGTGGCGCGCGGTGGCGGGCAACAAGCCGTACATCAGCTTTATCCATCTCGATCTCGCCGACGATCCGCACGAGCCGCTCACACGTCACCGCTTTGGCGCGCATGCCGGACGCTTCGCGCTGATCGACGAGCTTGCCGCGATGAACGCAGCGGGCGTGCATCACATCGCGCTGCATTTCAGGCGCAACCGTCGGCCGCTCGACGAAACGCTGCATGAGATCGCGCAAGAAGTGCTGCCGCGTTTTCATGCGGCCGAACAGAATGTGCAGTCTTCATTCGCTTTGGAAGCGGTCGGCAATCCTTGATTAGAAATCAAGATTCTTTCCCGTTTCTAAGGGTTTTTCGATTGAATCGGGCGGAGCAGAATAAGCCTTGTTCATCGCTATACGAATTCATCCATTCTGGGGAGCATCACCATGAGTCACATTCCTGCATTCGGTCTCGGCACGTTCCGTCTGCAAGGTCAGGTTGTAATCGATTCAGTACGCAATGGTCTCGAACTCGGCTATCGCACGATCGACACCGCGCAGATTTACGGCAATGAAGCCGAAGTCGGCGCAGCGATCGCCGCATCGGGCGTTGCGCGCGACGAACTGTTCCTGACAACAAAAATCTGGGTCGACAACTACTCGCGCAGCAAGCTCGTTGCGAGCCTGAAAGACAGCCTGACGAAGCTGCGCACCGACCGCGTCGACCTGACGCTGATCCACTGGCCCGCACCCAACAATGGCGTGCCGCTCGAAGGATTCCTGAGCGCGCTTGCCGATGCAAAGGCGCAGGGCCTCACGCGTCAGATCGGCGTTTCGAACTTCAACATCGAACTGACGAAACAGGCGATTGCTGCGGTCGGCAAGGACAACATCGCGACCAATCAGATCGAACTGAGCCCGTATCTGCAGAACCGCAAGCTGGTCGAGTTCCTCGCAGAGCAAGGCATTCACGTCACGTCGTACATGACGCTCGCTTACGGCAAGGTGCTGAAGGATCCCGTTATCGGCGAGATCGCGAGACGCCATGACGCGACGCCAGTGCAAGTCGCGCTCGCCTGGGCACTGCAACTCGGTTATTCGGTAATTCCGTCGTCGACGAAGCGAGAGAACCTTGCGAGCAACCTGCTCGCGCAACAGCTCAAACTGACCGCCGACGACATGGCGCAGATCGCCGCGCTCGAACGCAACGGCCGCGAAGTCAGCCCCGAAGGCCTTGCACCCGTCTGGGACTAAGCACACACCACGCTCTTACGCTCGATGTGCGCGGCCTGATTGCCGCGCGTGTCGCAAGGAATCGCATCATGAAGAACGACCCGCTTTTCGAATCACTCACGCTCGGCTCGCTCACGCTGCCCAACCGCATCGTAATGCCGCCGATGACACGCTCGCGCGCGAGCCAGCCCGGCGACGAAGCCAACGATCTGATGGCCGCCTATTACGCACAGCGCGCGAGTGCCGGTCTGATCGTCAGCGAAGGCACGTATATTTCACCGCTCGCGAAGGGCTATGCATGGACGCCTGGCATTCACACTCAGGCGCAGATCGACGGCTGGCGCAAGGTTACGACGGCTGTCCATCAGGCAGGCGGCCGAATCTTTGCGCAGCTCTGGCATGTCGGCAGATTGAGTCACACGAGCCTGCTTGGCGGCGAACAGCCGGTGTCGTCATCGGCGATTCAGGCGCAGGGCGTCAATGTGTTTATCGCCGGTACTGACGGCAGCAATGTGCCGGGCTTCGTGCAGGCCTCTACACCGCGCGCGCTGAGCAAGGCTGAAATCGCCGAGGTCGTTGCGCAGTATCGCGATGCGGCGCGCAATGCGATGCTCGCGGGCTTCGATGGCGTCGAACTGCATGCGGCCAATGGTTATCTCGTCAATCAGTTCATCGACTCCGGCGCGAACAACCGTACCGACGAATACGGCGGCTCGCTGGAAAATCGCCTGCGCTTTCTGAACGAGGTCACCCATGCGCTGATCGAAGGCACGGGTGACACGCAACGCGTCGGCATCCGGCTCGCGCCGCTGACGACGCTGAACGGCTGCGTCGATGCCGACCCCGAAACGACCTATATCGGCGCCGCGACGATGCTAGGCCAGATCGGCGTCGCGTACATCCATATCGCAGAAGCCGATTGGGACGACGCGCCGCATATGCCCGTCGAATTCAAGCAACGCATCCGGAAAGCGTTTCCGGGCGTGCTGATTTACGCGGGCAAATACACGGCGGAGCGCGCGCGCGAGGCAATCGCTGCAGGCTGGGCCGATCTCGTTGCGTTCGGCCGACCATTCGTGGCGAACCCCGATCTTCCGCAACGCCTCGCCGCGAATGCTGAACTTGCATCGCATCATCGCGAGACGCTATTTGGCGGCGGTGCTCAAGGGCTGACCGATTACCCGGCCCTCACAGGCACGAACGGCTGACGGGCGACCGTCGTGCGAATCGACAACGAGAGCGCGCAGACGCCGCGCGTTCAATGTTTAAAGGAAAGGACATGGCGAGCGTTAGCGTATCCATCGACATTGCAGCATCTGCCGAAGAAGTGTGGTTGCTGGTCGGCGACTTCGACGGGTTGCCTGTGTGGCTCGAACTCATCCGCTCATCGCGGCTGTCGGACGACAGCCGGGTTCGCCGTCTGGCGGCGGCGAACGGCTCGATCGTCGTCGAAAGGCTGCTTGATCATAGCGATGCAAACATGGAGTATCGTTACACGATCATCGAAAGCCCCGACCCGGTGACAGACTACATTGCGTCGATGTCGGTGCGGCGGCTTGACGCACGTAGCACGACAGTGACATGGGCGAGCCGCTTTGAACCGAACATTCCGGGCGAAGCAGAGACGATCACCGCAAACTATCGTAGTCTCTATCTCGCGGGCCTCTCACGCTTGAAGGCAATTCTGGAAGCACGCAGCACGCAAAAAGCCTAAGAGCTGCGGTCTGGCACAGTGAATCTCGCGCGCAGACTCGTGGATCGTCAGTGGGCCGGCTCTGGTCTTACGCCTGTAGGCGTAGATCGGCTGTCGGCCGATGTGCTGCTGCGTTGATTCAATTCAATGGAGGGTATGTTCGAATCGCAAACCGACCATACGCCCGGCGGCGCCCCGGCGAGCGTGTTTTGGTGCATCCAGCAGCCGCAAATCGTGCACCGATACTGGATGTAACGTCGGATCGGGTTCTTGGGGGTACCGAAAACGCCTGTACCGGCGAGTTGCAGGCCTGTGTGCGGCGGAAGGGTCGAGGGCATACCTGCTAGCCCGCTACATGCGAGACATCGCTTCACGCTTTTTCCAGTTCGAATTGCCCACAAAGGGCATGCATTAAGCATAGGCGACGCACCAGCGAAGTCGAGGCGAGACAGCGATCGCGATGTGCGCTGTTGAACCAGAAATTTCACGAACTTGCACAACGAGACGAGAGGTCCCGTGGATTGGACAGCAACGCGTCACGTTGCCTTTGCAAAGACCCCCCAGCCTGCTTAACGGCTTACTTCAACAGTCGCCCGGCCGTCGTCGAGGTACCGTTGGCGGAGGGGAGCCGTCGGGGTCTTCGAGGGAAGGACGACCTCGGCAGCGGGATCAGCGCGATCTTCACGATTGAAGGCGGCTTCAGTTCTGGAGACGGATCGATATCGCAAGGCGGTGCACTCTTCGGACGCCAGGGGTGGGTTGGTTTGGACATGAAAGGAATCGGCTCGCTGACTCTAGGGCGACAGTACACATTTTCGCGCGACTACGTCCATAGCTATGCGACGGCTCACGAGACACCAGCAGGCAACTACGCATATCACGTCAACGATCTAGAAGGACAGCTTCGGCGACAATGTGCTTTCTCGGGTGCAGGCGCTTGTCGACGCAGGACCGGAGGCAATGCCAGTCAGAGTTGCGTGTGCGAAAAATTTGAGCAGAAAAGATGCCCGAGCGAACAGCCAAAGCGGACGCAGAGGGGAACTGCCGTCGTCACTGGCTTCTTTGCGTTTTGCTTGAAGACTGCTTTGTCGTTCGTGGAAAGTGGTACTTGGGTCCCAAACAGAGTTTGCGAACATTAAGCGAAACCATCGAACAGCATTTCTGCATATTCGAGGCCGCGTTTAAGCCTGCCGCCTCCCTTGCTCTGCTGAGACAAGCGATCGGCACGACATTCGAAGGCGTATAGCAGGGCTAGTTTTGGATGGTCGACATAACTGTATCGATCATTGACAATCGCAGTCATGGCATCGGAATTCGAGCACGCGATAACCCGCCCCGAGAATTCATCTAAACGCCTAGGGACGTAAGAACAAGGTCCAACTGCCGCTACCCTACCAAGAATGTGTCATTTACCTGTTAGCGTCGGCCTTGCGACTGATCTATTGCTGCTCGCGGAAACCGGCAGCCTGGTCGAGTCGCAGGGCGAGAATATCGCCGTCCGTACACCGGACGCGCCCGAGTACTTTTTCGGAAACATGCTAGTTTTACCCTGGCGACCCTCGACCCGGGATCTCAAGCGGCTGGAGTACGATTTCGCGCAACTCGTCGGAGAGCCGCCCCTGATCGCACATCGGACATTTGCGTGGTCAGAAAGCGCCGAAAGCACTGTGAATCTGGATGCATTCGTCAAGCAAGGCTACATCCCGGCTGTCTGTCGAGTGTTAGCTGCTCATCCTGACGACATACGTCCCATCGAAAAAAACTCATTGATCAAAGTGCGCCCGTTTGACACAGCGGAAGATTGGGATGCATGGTCACGAATGCACCTCTCCGATATGTCAGATCCAACCGATAGTTCACAGCGATACATCGAATATCAACGGAAGGCTTACACGAGTCTGATCAACCGCGATCTGGGAAACTGGTGGGGCGCTTATATCGAAGATGAACAGGTAGGAAGTCTTGGCTTATTCTTCCTTGGGGGCATCGCGCGTTTTCAGTCAGTTATTACGGCGCCCCAGCATCGAAACACAGGTATTTGCAAGACCTTGGTAAGCGAAGTTATCAGGCAGATCGCTGGGCGTTCAAACCGGCTTATCATCGTTGCAGATGAGGCATACCATGCCGGAAACATATATATGGCAATGGGTTTCCAGCAGCAGGGGCGTATCGCCAGCTTGTGTCAAGAGCCGCTCTACGCGACGACGCGCTAGGTTTGCGAAGACCGATTCTGGTCTGGTAGGTATCTGGCGCGGCCAGTTCGCGACGGTCGAAATAACGCCGTGAATTGCTGACAAAATCTGGGGTTTTTGCCAATATTGAAGTCATGCAATCGTTCAACTTCCTCGTCCACTTTCACCAGCGTTGCGGTCGGAGCCTCGTGCGCCATGATTTGCTTCGTTTACGTAATTGATTTGGTACCTTCAGGTCCCGAATGATGCTGATAGTGATCAAGGCGCCAATGGCGTCTTTTTTATTTTCTTACTCTAGGGACCGACATGACAACGGACTTGAGTATTTCGGCGGTGCGTGCAACGACGGACGAAGACTGGGAAACCCTGAAGACAGTTCGTCTTGCCGCGCTGCTAGACAGCCCAAAGGCGTTTGGCGTGAGTTACGCGACTGCGGCTGCCTATACCGAACAGGAATGGCGCGAACGTGCGTCAAATAAGACACAACCTGCATTTCTGCTCGCCATCCATCAAGGGCAAGCGGTCGGTCTCATCGGCGACGCTGTTAGCCCAACGCAGGAATACAACCTGATCGCGATGTGGGTTAATCCCATGTTCCGGGCAGAGGAGTTGCGAGGTGCCTGGTTGACTCGGTCAAGACACGGGCGATTGAGAGAGAGCACCGTAGGGCTGTCTTGAACTTTTCACCAGACAATGCTCCAGCAGCGAGTCTTTATCGTCGGCACGGCTTCGTGTTCTTGCCGGAGTGGGAAACGTTGGCCAGTCATCCAAACGTCGAAGTCCAGAAAATGGAATGGCGCGCGGGTGACTGACCGTCAAAGCAGCTTCACCAGACGTTTGCGCTGCCTCTTAGGATGAAGTCGAAGCGCTGCTCAAGGCTCCGTGTGGTCGATGCTGACCGCGAAATTCGCGTAGTCCATGCTACTCGCATGCGATAGAGTTCGGTCAGGCAGAGAAGTTCGATACACGTTTTTGATTCGGCGACAATTGGAGAACATAAACGGTTCAAGCGAGTGCTGCGTAACAGGCAAGCGCACTCGGCCAAGCACCTAGGCGCGTGGCGAGTGACCTGTATCGGCCATTCCGAAAGGCCGCTACGGGGCGCAACGGAAGTTCGGGAGCGCCTCGGCCGCTAGGCCCTCGGCGGCCTTCGAGATATTGGGATCGGTCACAAACGGTCAATGGTGGCCAGAACGATGCGTCTATTCATCAGGAAGCATACGAAGAGACGCCTAAAGAAACCTATCTCGACATCGGAACCAAGTGAGCTCCTTCTGCAGGAGCCGCGGACCACTCACGTGTAACTTTCTTCTTGAGTATCGTGATCGACACTATACGGTGCCCACGAGCCTGCATGCCGTTTGAGGTTCTCTGAGCGCACCCGTCGGGCCATCGCGTTTGGGGGGACGCCGCCCGTTCGGTCTCGTAGAGATCGAGCAGCATTGTCTGTGCACAGAGACGGCAGGCAATATGCGGCCCGTTCTGGTCATTTGCTCGTTTCGTGAAGCCATCATCCGAAGGGCCGGTCCGCTCCGAGATAAGCCAAAGCCGAAAACTGCATTTCGGCCGCTATTGATACGAGGTTCCGGTTAGTGCGTCCCAGTACTCCTGATCGCACATTACCCATAGCTGCCAACGGAAAGTCTGATATCTCACTTTGAGGATATGACGCGGGGCGACCATTTCATATCCTTGGGTCATCGCGCCGCACCCTGAGCGGCCCGAACATAGACCTGGAGACATCAATGCCCCTGTTTCTCAACGAAGTCTGGCTTGGCGATATCAAACCCGACGTGATCGAAGAGGCGATTATCTTCTTCGGCAACCTGAGCGTCGGCACCAAGCCCGGCAATCTGCCGCCTGATTTACGAATGATTGCTGGCCCGTGGCTTTCCGCGGAGGAAGCGAAGGTGATGTTCATCTTCGAAATCGACGACCCTTCCACCATGTTCGACGCCTACGCCGAGCGCGTGGTCAGCGGGCTGTTCGCACGCCGCAAGCTCACGCTGCTGTCGGGCTGGGACCAGATGAAGGCGTACACGGAACGCGTGTCGCTCTGAACTTACAGGAGAAAAAACATGCCGAAATTTTTCAATGAAGTCTGGTTGCGCGACATGTCCCCGAAGACCATGCAGGGCGTCGTGAACTTCCTTGGAAACCTGCGCCAGGGCGTGCGTCCGCACAACTTGCCGGGTGACCTGAAGCTTCTCGCAGGACCGTGGCTGTCCAACGAGGAAGCCAAGGTCTACTTCGTCTTCGAGATCGACGATCCGACCGATACCTTCGAGGCGTTCGCGGAACGCGTGGCGGACGGGCTGTTCCTGAAGCGCCGGCTGACGTTGATCCAGGACTGGGACGGCGCGCGCAGTTTCTCGAAGTATCTCAGCGGCCGGGAAGCCCGGCCGGCGCGGGCCGCATAGGCCATCGTCATCGTATCGCCAGACACTATAAAACAGACCAGCAACGACGTTGCATGGGACCGGAGTCAGGCGCTGAAGCGCCGATTCTGGTCGAAGGAGACAAGTGATGAGCGGATTCAACAGCGGGCGCCGTCTGGCGCTCAAGCACGGTTGTGCCATGGCAGCGGCCTCCGTCGCGTCCGGCCTGATGCCCGGTATGCCGGCGCGCGCAGCCGGGCAGGTCTATAACTACAAACTCGGCATCGCACTCGATGCTACCCATCCGACCACCGTCAACCTCACCGCCGCAGCGGCCGAGATTGCCCGCGCATCGAATGGACGGCTGAACATACGTGTGTTCCCCAGCAGCCAGTTGGGCAACGACACGGACATGATCTCGCAGGTTCGCGCCGGCGCTATCGACTTCGTCAGCACGGCGGGCCTTATCTGGGGCACGTTGGTGCCGGCGGCCTCCATCAGCGGGATTGGCTTCGCGTTTGCAGGCTATGACCAGGTGTGGAGCGCCATGGACGGTGAACTGGGCGCGCATATCCGTAGCGAATTCGCGAAGGTCAACCTGATGCCGATGCCAAAAATCTGGGACCACGGCTTCCGCCAGGTCACCAGCAGCAGCCGGCAGATCGCCACGCCGCAAGACCTCAGCGGCTTCAAGATCCGGGTGCCGCTCAGTCCCGCGCTTACCACGATGTTCAAGGCCTTCGGCGCGGCGCCCGCAGGCATCAACATGGCGGAGACATACACTGCGCTGCAGACGAAAGTCGTCGATGGGCAGGAGAACCCGCTGACCATCCTGCAAACGCAGAAACTGTACGAGGTCCAGAAGTACTGCTCGCTCACATCGCATGTGTGGGACGGGTTCTGGCTCGTGGCCAACCTGCGCACATGGAACGTGCTGCCCGAGGATCTGCGGCAACTCGCCGTCACGACGTTCGATGCCTATGCCGTGAAGCAGCGCCAGGCAGTGGAAGCGCTGAACACGCGCCTGCGAGACGAACTGAAAGGGCGCGGGATGGCGTTCAACCAGCCCGATATCCAGTCCTTCCGCAATTATCTGAGCAAGGTCGGCTTCTACACGGGCTGGCAGCAGAAGTTCCCAGCCGCGAGTTGGGCCTTGCTGGAGAAGTACGCAGGCAGGCTCGCGGAGTCCTCCCCGATTTCCCATCCGGCGTACCGATGGCCGGTGGCAATTCGCCACTGCCACGGTGGCGCTCGCACTCGAATTCCAGGAGACATCATGAATTTTGTGAAGCGCGCGATTTCTGTCCTGACACTTGGCCTCACCCTTTCCTGCATGGCGACGAGCGGCGGCGCGCAGACGCCCGAACTCAAGGGGAAGTTCATGAAAACCCCCACCGGCTACCTGATGGTGCTCCGGCATGGCGACAACGTGCTGCAGAGCCTGGAGCAACTGGCGCGCGACCAGAACATTCCCGCCGGGAGTTTCGTCGGCATTGGCTTCATGTCGGAGGCGACCTTCGGGTTCTACGACTTCAGCCGCAAGCAGTTCGATCCGAAGACGTACCACAACGTCGAGATGGCGAACATGACCGGCTCCATCGCGTGGAAGGAAGGCAAGCCGTCCATCCATGCGCATGGCACAGTGACGGGCGGCAACTTCGAGGCGGCGGGCGGGCATCTGCTCGGCCTGACGGTCGGGACAGGCTCATGCGAGATAACCGTCACCGTGTACCCGGAGCGTCTCGAGCGCTTCACCGATCCTGAGATTCAGGCCAACGTGCTTGGATTGCCGCAAAAGTGAGGGGGCATCATGTCCAACCATATCGTCGAAGCGGACCCGCACGGCATCGAGTGCGACGCGGATGAAGCTGGAGGCGGCTCGCCGGCTCGCGCGCTGCGAGTCGCGGACAAGGTGCTGGGCGTCGCGACGGAGGTGCCGTCCGCCTTGCTCGTGGTCGCCGAGGTCGGCGTGCTGTTCAGCGGTGTCGTGAGCCGGTACGTGCTGCACACACCGTTGGTGTGGGTCGACGAACTGGCGTCGCTGCTGTTCATCTGGCTGATCATGCTCGGCTCGGCGGTTGCGTTCCGGCGCGGCAGCCATATGCGCATGACGGCGCTGGTCGACAAGGCGGGGCCGGAATGGCGCAGCGTGTTCGAACTCGTGGCGACCGACGCCGCGTTGATGTGGCTGGCACTGGTTGCGGCGCCTGCGTACGAATTCGCCAGCGAAGAGACGTTGGTCACCATGCCGGGGCTGGACATCTCCAACGCGTGGCGTGCCTCGGCGCTGCCCGTCGGGATCGTGCTGATCCTGCTGATGAGCGTGGTGCGGCTGCTAACGACGGCCAGACCGCGCACGGTGCTCGCGGCACTCGTCGTGTGCGGCGCTGTGATCGCCGGGCTGGTCCAGCTGCAGCCGATCTTGCAGGCGTTGGGCAATGCGAACCTGCTGTTGTTCTTCGTGGGCATGGTGGGAATGCTGGTGTTTTCCGGCGTGCCTATCGCGTTTTCGTTCGGACTGGCAACGATCGGCTATCTGTCGCTCACCACGTCGACGCCGACCATCGTCGTGGTCGGCCGGATGGATGAAGGGATGTCGCATCTGATCCTGCTGGCGGTGCCGCTGTTCGTCTTCCTCGGCATGCTGATCGAGATGACCTCGATGGCGCGAGCCATGGTGCAGTTCCTGGCCAATTTGCTGGGGCATGTGCGGGGCGGCCTGTCCTACGTGCTGATCGGCGCGATGTATCTCGTGTCGGGCATTTCAGGCGCGAAGGCGGCGGACATGGCAGCCGTCGCGCCGGCGCTGTTCCCGGAGATGAAGAAGCGTGGCGCGGACGACGGCGAGATGCTTGCGCTCCTCGCGGCCCCGGGTGCACAGACCGAGACCGTGCCGCCGAGCCTCGTGTTGATCACCATCGGTTCCGTCACCAGCATCTCGATTGCCGACCTGTTCACTGCCGGTCTGCTGCCGGGCGTCGTGCTGGCTTTGATGCTCGCAGGGGTGGTGTGGTGGCGCTCGCGCAAGGCGGGCGCCGCATGCAGTCCGCGCGCAGGCTGGCGAGCGGTCGGCAAGAGCCTGCTGGTGGCATTCCCAGCTCTGGCGCTTCCGTTCGTCATTCGCGCGGCAGTGGTGGAGGGCGTGGCGACGGCGACGGAGGTGTCGACCCTCGGCATCGTCTACGCGATCGTCGTTGGGCTGTTTGTGTACCGGAAGTTCGACGTCCGGCGCATCTGGCCGGCGCTCGTCGATACGGCGGCGCTGTCCGGCGCGTTCCTGTTGATCATCGGGACTGCTACCGGCATGGCCTGGTCGCTCACGCAGTCAGGCTTTGCGAGCGACCTTGCCGCCGCGATGGCGAAGCTGCCGGGCGGCGCTGCTGCGTTTATCGCGGTTTCCATCGTGGCATTCGTCCTGCTCGGCAGCGTGCTGGAGGGGATTCCAGCCATTGTCCTGTTCGGTCCGCTGTTGTTCCCGATTGCGCGGCAGCTCGGTATTCACGAGGTGCATTACTCGATGGTTGTGGTTCTCGCCATGGGCATCGGTCTGTTCGCGCCGCCGTTCGGAGTCGGCTACTACGCCGCTTGCGCGATCAGCCGAACGAAGCCGGGCGACGGCGCGCGCCACATCTGGCGCTATCTGGTTTCCCTGATCGTCGGGACGCTGGTGGTCGCCGCCGTGCCCTGGATTTCCACCGGATTCCTTTCTCACTGAGTTACTGACATGAAATTTGCAGCCTTCATTGAATACGCCAACGAGCCTGAGCGGCTCGCCCAGTTCAGGCCCGCGCATCGCTCGTACCTGCAGGATCTGTTGCAACAGGGACGGTTGGTCGTCGCCGGTCCGTTCGCCGATGGCAGCGGCGGGCTGTTCGTCTACGAGGTCGCCAACGAGAGCGAAGCAGCCAGGCTCGCCGCCGACGACCCGTTCGCGCAGGCGTCGTTGTTCCGCGAGATCGTGATGAAACCATGGAAGCTTGTCTTCGCATGCGCCGACAACCTGAACCCGCCGCTTTGAGGAGCTGCTCATGACGATGGATAGCACCGTGCTGCTCCGGTTGGCGACGTCGCTTCGCGACGCCGCGCGGCAGCGCCAGACAATCCTGCCGGTGCGGGACGAACTCGCCGGGATGGGTATCGTGGGCGCTTACGCGGTCCAGGATATCAACACGCGCCACGCACTCGAAAGCGGACGCCGTCTGACGGGCCGCAAGATCGGCCTGACCTCGAAGTCCGTGCAGCAGCAACTCGGCGTCGACGCACCCGACTTCGGCATGCTCTTCGCCGACATGGAGCTCGCCCCCGACGAAGAAGTGGCGCCGGGCCGCGTGTTGCAGCCGAAGGTCGAGGCCGAAGTCGCCGTGGTGCTGGAGCGCGATCTCGACGGCGAAGAGGTAACGCTGTCGCAACTGATCTCGGCCACGGCTTACGTTCTGCCCGCGGTTGAAATTGTCGGCAGCCGGATCAGGGACTGGGACATCCGCTTGCTGGATACGGTCGCCGACAACGCGTCGTCCGGTCTGTATGCGCTCGGCACCCAGCCACGCAAGTTGTCGGAGGTGGACCTGCGCATGTGCGGAATGCTGATGGAACGCAAGGGCAAAGTCGTCTCGCTAGGCGTGGGCGCTGCCTGCCTTGGCCATCCGCTGAATGCCGCGCTTTGGCTGGCTCGCAAGATGGCGGAAGTCGGCCGGCCGCTGCAGGCGGGCGACGTCATCATGACGGGCGCGCTTGGGCCCATGGTCACCGTCGAGCCGGGCGACCTCATCGAAACTACCATCGCGGGCCTGGGCGTCGTCCGGACGGCCTTTTCCGCCAACTGAACGGGAGAGCACTGCATGTCAACCAGAAAGGTCAAGGCTGCCATTATCGGCAGCGGCAACATCGGCACGGACCTGATGATCAAGATCCTGCGACATGGACGCAACGTGGAGCTGGCGGCAATGGTCGGCATCGATCCGCAATCGGAAGGGCTGGCGCGCGCGGCTCGACTCGGCGTGGCGACTACGCATGAAGGTGTGGAGGGACTGGCTCGCCTGCCTGCGTTCGCTGACCTCGAACTCGTCTTCGACGCCACCAGCGCCGCCGCCCACATCGCCAAAGACCGTTTTTTGCGCGAACGCAAGCCCGGCATACGGATGGTGGACCTTACACCGGCAGCGATCGGACCTTATTGCGTGCCTGTCGTCAATGGAGACAGTTGCCTTGATGCGCCGAACGTCAACATGGTTACTTGCGGCGGACAGGCCACCATTCCCATCGTGGCCGCCGTGTCACGAGTGGCGAACGTCCATTACGCGGAGATCGTTGCCAGTATCTCCAGCCGATCGGCGGGACCGGGTACCCGAGCGAACATCGACGAATTCACTGAGACTACCTCCCGGGCGATCCAGACGGTAGGCGGCGCCCGGTGCGGCAAGGCGATCATCGTTCTCAACCCGGCCGAACCGCCGCTGATGATGCGCGACACGGTCTATTGCCTGAGCGAACAGACGGATGAGGCGCGGGTGGCAGCGTCCATCGAGGAGATGGCGGCGGCCGTGCAGCGCTACGTGCCAGGCTACCGGCTCAAACAGGATGTCCAGTTCGACCGCGTGCATAACCTGAACGTGCCGGGCCTCGGCCGGATGGACGGACTCAAGACCACAGTGCTGCTGGAAGTCGAAGGGGCCGCGCATTACCTGCCGGCTTATGCCGGTAACCTGGACATCATGACCAGCGCAGCGTTGTCGACAGCCGAGCAGATTGCCAGCCGGATTGCCGTGAGCCTGGTCGAACGATCTGTGACTGCCATTTGAAGGAGCAGAACATGAGCAAGAAGATTTACGTGTCCGACGTCACACTGCGCGATGGCAGTCACGCCATCCGTCATCAGTACAGCGTGGAGCAGGTCAGGACGATCGCCAGGGCGCTGGACGAGGCTGGCGTCCACTCAATCGAAGTCGCGCATGGCGACGGTTTGCAGGGGTCGAGCTTCAACTACGGTTTTGGCGCGCACACTGACCTCGAATGGATCGAGGCCGTTGCTGGCGTCGTGAAGCAGGCGAAGATCGCCACACTTCTGCTGCCGGGCATCGGCACCGTCCACGACCTGAAGGAAGCTTACGCCGCGGGCGCACGTGTAGTCCGGGTGGCGACGCATTGCACGGAGGCGGATGTCGCGGAGCAGCATATCGAGACCGCGCGTGCTCTCGGCATGGACACGGTAGGCTTCCTGATGATGAGTCACATGACTGCGCCGGCGAAGCTGGCCGAGCAGGCCAGACTGATGGAGCGCTATGGGGCGACCTGTGTCTACGTGGTCGATTCCGGCGGCGCGCTCGGCATGGAAGATGTCCGTCATCGGGTTCGCGCGTTAAAGGACGTGCTCGACGCCAACACAGAAGTGGGCATTCATGCGCATCACAACCTGTCGCTCGGCGTCGCGAACTCGATCGTGGCAGTGGAGGAAGGGTGCGACCGGGTCGATGCGAGCCTGGCCGGAATGGGTGCGGGCGCGGGCAACGCGCCGCTGGAAGTATTCATTGCCGCCGCCGATCGCCTGGGCTGGGACCACGGCTGCGATCTGTTCGCACTGATGGATGCCGCCGATGACATTGTCCGGCCGCTGCAAGACCGGCCCGTGCGCGTCGACCGCGAAACGCTGGCACTGGGCTACGCCGGCGTCTATTCCAGTTTTCTCCGGCATGCCGAGGCGGCCGCGGCGAAGTACGGAATCAAATCCGTCGACATCCTGGTGGAACTTGGCAAACGTCGCATGGTGGGTGGTCAGGAGGACATGATCGTCGATGTTGCGCTCGACCTCTTGCATAGGCGCGCGAGCGCAGAGACCTGCACCTCATGACCGCGTGTTACGACGGCGCGTGCTCGTGGGAGGAGTCTCCGTCGTCGCAACCTGCGGTTCGGCGGGGGCGCTGTTCTGCGTCAACTTCCGGATCAGGTTGATGACTGTGCGGCTCGCGTGCGTTAGCGGCCGCTGGGTGCTGGTGGCCAGCACCAGTGTTCGTGTCAGTACGGGGTCAACGATGCGGCTGACCCCGACCCGCCCGAGTCGAACATCGACTTCCACGGCTTGCCGGGTGAGGATCGTGTACGCGGCGCCATTGGCGACGACCTCGCGCATGGCCGTGAGCGAATCGACCTCGATCTGGGTGTTCAGGGATACGCCCACCTTCTTCGCCTCGTCCAGCAACATCATGTGAAACCCGTCGGGCGCGCCGGGCAGCACGAGCGGCAGAGCCGCGGCATGTGCGAATGGGCAGCTTGGCTTGGCGATGTTGGGGTCCCCTGCAGGAGCAATCAGGTAGAGCTCGTCGGTAGCGAGCGGTTCGTCCGTCTTGTGGAGACGGTCGCCATAGCGCGAGAAGACACCCACATCCGTGCGGCCGTTCGCGAGCGCGTCTTCGATATTGCCGGCAAAACCTTCCATCAAGCGCAGTTCGATCTTCGGAAAGTCGGCCCGCACCTGCCGGAACAGCGGGCCAACGATGTGCTGCGTGATGGACGCTTGCAGCGCCAGCCTGACTGGCCCGCTGGGCACATCTGCGCGATCCCTGATCTCGCTTCTCAGAAGTTCGAATTCGCCTAGCAGCGATTTCACTCGCGGCATGATGGATTGTCCGAATTCCGTCAGCATCACACCGCGGCCAGTGCGATAGAAGAGCTTGGCGCCGAATTCGCTTTCGAGCGTCGCGATGAGCTTGCTGAGGGCAGACTGGGCGATGCCCCGCGATGCACAGACCTTGCTGAGGCTGCCCGCCTCGACGATGTCGGAAAACAGTTGCAGGTGCTTGATGTCCATCGTCTGTATGTGTGAGGAAAAGAGCACTCGTCAGCGTCGTCGATCTCTTGTCGTGGATTCCAGGCCCTTGGTTCGAGCTTCGGAGATTGTAGCGAAACTGGTATCAAAGAAGGCAAGTGTGCTTAAGGATATCGTCACGTGCTATCTGCAGGAGAACGGACTTGACCCGAAAGCCGGGCATAGTGTCGACAGTCTTGTGGAACTGGTCGCGTCGAAGCGTGGACTATTGTTGCTGTCTGACAACGCGAACAATTTACTGCCGCGGTCAGTGTTATGCCGGCACTTGAGATTACCGCTCCACGAGGCGCCGTTCGCCGCGCAAAAACGACGTACGCCAGGCTACCATTTCGCCTTGAGATCAGCCGTGGATATCCGACGGGGTGAGCGGCTGCAACGACTCGGCTACGGAAGTTGGGGGGGCAGCTAGGCGCTGCTCTCCCAACCGCGAGCTTCGAACTGCCGGGTTCGGCCACAACCGGTCACTCGGCAAAGCAACGAAAATTGGCGACAATTAAGTTCGGAATATTCCTGGAGATCGAAGGCCCGATGCAAGCACATCTTAGAATCGCCAGACCTGTTAGCGACCTCGCGCAATCAGAAAGCATGTATTGCGCAGGGCTCGAACTCGTTGTCCTGGCAAAATTCCAGAATCATCAGGGGTTCGACGGGTTGATGCTTGGGCGCCCCGGCACGGGCTATCACTTCGAGTTCACCCAATGCCGCGATCATCCAGTAGCGCCGACACCAACACGCGAGGACTTGCTGGTGTTTTACGCCCCGGATGAGATCGAGTGGCAGTCCAGTTGCGACCGCCTCGCCGAAAGTGGATTTATCCGCGTGACCTCGTTCAATCCGTACTGGGACGTGTCAGGTAGAACCTTCGAGGATCACGACGGCTACCGCATCGTTTTGCAAAACTCGGCGTGGTCGTCATGACGTATGTGTCACGCGGGCGCGCACTCGATCGCTTTGTGCCAAGTCGCATAGTCGCGTTAAAGGTGCCCGAGGTCGAGAATCGGTCAGCCTGCAACAGAGCATAGATCGACGACGATCCTGAGCCATCCATTCACAAATCAAATTTAATGTGCCAATATAGCTGGTATGGAACTCCGTAACGTCCCGAACCAATCTTGTCATCATCACGGTCGCCTCTTGATGCGCCGTGGCTCGTTACGTCCATAACAGGACACCCGGGATTGCAGTTCCCCTTCCTGTGCAAACGACCAAGGCGCCTGAGGCGCCTTTTTTATTTTCTACCTCGAGGAGAACTCTGATGACCATGATTCGCGGAACACGCTTCATCGTTGGCAAGGAAGCTGCGCAAATTCGCGCTCTGGAAACCCGATTCCGGAGCTATCTTCATTAACGTTGGAGCAGAGGAGGCCATTGTCCCTGCATTGTGGTCGCAAGATACATTCATTCAAAAAGCCGGCGGCAGCGAGATCATAGGCCAGATGTGGGCTTTTCCAGATAAGAAGGGGCGCGCTTGTTGCCTGATTCCAGAGGCAACGGCACTGTTTCAGGAGCGATGCGGCGAGCTGCTGGGGCGACAACGGGAGCGGATGTTGTTTTATGTCGCGCGATGCTACCGCTATGAACGACCGCAAGCTGGTCGTTACCGTGAATTCTGCCAACTGGGATTTGAGTATCTGTGCTCCAATCCTGGATCGGCCGCCAAACGTAGCCAGGAGATAGCGACCGGCTTTTTCGATTCATTCGGCCTTCGCTATGAACTCGACAATTCGGCCTGCAGAGGCCTCAGCTACTATCTGAACGGTCGGGGCTTCGAAATGCGCTGTACCGAACTCGGGGCACAACAGCAAGTGGCGGGTGGTGGCGCATATCAGGAGGGAGCCGGTTTTGGTATCGGCGCTGAACGACTATTGTTAGCGATGACCGCTCAAGGGCTTGTATAACGTGCCGACGCGGCTTGCGGCCAGGGACAGGCTCGCCGGCTACACGCAGTCTGGCGATGGCGCGAACGCTCGATTTGGGCAGTCTCAATTGTCCCTGGTGGGCCGACTCGAGTCCATCACGGGCACTGGCCACGGCCAAAAGCAGCTAGTCGCCCAGGGCAACTCTCAGGTAGGCTGTTTGCTTCGGGAAACCATCCGCCCGGGATCGATCTGGACGCCCATTCCTACAAATGGGAGGCAGCGTTGCAAAAGGGAACCAAAGGACATGACAGTCAAGCGAATGGACAACGTCCTGATCGTTGTCGACGATCTTGAAGCGGTGAAGGCTTTCTTTATCGAGTTGGGCCTCGAGTTCGAGGGCCAAACCACGATTGAAGGGCCTTCTGTCGGGAGCCTCATCGGGCTTGGAGACGTCCGAACCACCCTCGCAATGCTGCGGACTCCCGATGGGCAGGGAATTGAACTGAATAAATTTCACCGGCCAGATGCAGTCAGGTTTGGGACCGTGGATGCGCCAGTGAACGCTTTGGGTCTTCGTCGCATCATGTTTGCCGTCGATGATATCGATTCTGTCGTAGCGCGGATGCAGGCCCATGGCGCAGAACTAATTGGCCGGATGCAGTACGAGAAATCGTACCGGCTGGCCTATATTCGTGGGCCTGAGGGCATCATCGTCGGACTGGCCGAGCAACTCGGGTAAGGGCGGCCGGCTCGCGCCCACACGACATCGATTGGTGATTCGTCGTGCCCACGACGAGTCTCGACGCTGGTCGCATCCGAGCCATTCTTAGCCACGCAGCGTGTCGTACTCAACCCGATCTGTCGTCCGCCATCAACGGCGATGATTTCCCCACCCCCGATGCCATCCACCGGCCCATTGCCATAGCTGTAGGCGATCGTTGGCCTCCTATGTACGACTGGTGGTAGGAAACTGGACTGGTAAACATAGGTAACCATAGTCAATCGCATCGGGCACGAGTCGGCCATAATGGGACATTGGACGTTGAGGGCTAGATTGGCGACAATCCCGGCAAGCAAGCTCTCTCCGTTCATGAATCAAAATACCCAAGCATTGGTGGCATCCGACGTTTCTCATGGAGGGAGAGGTGCACTGATGCTTCTACTTCATGGCTGGTCTCTCCGCTGGGGACTGGACTCACCTGTGACCCTTCAAAAGCTAGCGGTGGCGAAGAGCATCGCAGATACCGCCAATGATGTAAAAGGAACATGATTGTGCAGAGAACCGGAACTGTGCTTTGTGTGGCAATTGTGCTTGCTGGCAATGCGCAAGCGGCAGTCAAAGACCCGAACAGTCTCGAATGCTCTGTTGACCAGAAAGAGGTGTCTCACGATCTTGAGGTGAAGCAGTCCAATGGTGTCATCGTCAGCTTTTCGTATCTGTCTAGCGTTCCCACCCAGGGTCTCGCGACGAATTGCACCATAGATTCCAGCCTGGTCAAGGGTACACCCATCGTCTCCGGTACTACGACTACATACCAGATGTTGGTCGATGATGTCGTGACGGTCACAAAGACGGCGCGCGGTTTCCTGTTCGATATTTCGAAGCTGGACCAGGTGAAATACTGCAGCGGTACTATCGCGACGAGAATCCTGCTTCAGCCTGGGAAAAAGAAGTGCGTGCTCATGCCTTGAACGGTGTACTGGAAAAGCTCGCGATTTTGTGAGGCGATATCGAGGATTTTCGCGCGACGCAAGCGTCAGCGGCTGACGCAGTTCGAACTGGGATCTTGTGAGCTTCCGCCAGTCGGCAACTTTGGCGGATCGTCGCCCGGAAATGCTCGGTGAGCAGATGACTCGGTTAAGAAACGGACATCCGAGCGTCGGTAACCGTCAATCACAGCGTGACAGTACGACTCGCAGTATTGGGTCGGTTTGGTGCATTCGCAGTCTGCACAGGTTCGGACAGGAAAATTCCGTACGCCACCGTCAGGCAGCACCGGTTCGGGCTGTGCCGAGAGGGATTCGGTAGTCATACGTCTGGCAAACCATCGCTTTGGTGCACCTATGCAAGATTCACTGGGAATAGGGCGAACGTCGGCGAGGACGACATCTTATCCGCCACATAGTTAGTAAAGCTATACGATTTGATATAAACCAAGCTAACATTAGATTAATAGGATTTCTATGCAAATGGATCGATCGATTTGGCGATATTGGTTTGGGACAGTCGCTCACATGTGCTTGGTCTTGACGGCTTTCTGAGCAGGCGTGACGGCCGCTCGACCATTCCGATAGCGTATCCGGAGCAATCCGTCACCCGTTTGAACATCGCGATCCAATCGCTCAACGTCGTGCACGAGCGCCCGATTGTGTCCGATATCCTGTACCGCGTGCCGCTCGGTGAGATGGATAATCGGGCCGCCGTATTCACCCTGAGTCGTATCGATTTCCTGCCAGGTAAGGTTATGGGCCAACACGAACGCCTCGGCTTCACTGCCGGACCTCTGTTGAATCGCGCGTAGTTCCGCAAAAAATGGGCGGACGACGCTTACTGCCTGATCGAACGTTGGAGTGTAGTTCAACATTTCGATTGAGGCGAAGCGCTCTTTCATCGCGAGGGGCGGTGCGTCGAGAGCTTCAGCAAGTGCGTCCAGATGCCGGTACATGAACGGTCGCACGTGTTGCAGCGCGTTGGGTTCGCGCTCCACGACCATCGACAGGTCGAACAGGTCGCGGGCGGTTCCCTGGTTTCCCCTGTGACACATCTTCTTCGCGACAATCTCCGCAGCGGTCTCCACGCGAACGGAACGCTGGCAAAGCTCCCACGTTTCAAAGGCATGCTCATCAGGCAACAGGTTGGGGGAGGCAACGAAGTCGATCTCGCCCTCATCCAGATGCAATTTCACAAAGTTGGACGCCTCTGTATATTGCGAGTCGCATAAGGTATCGGCGACATCGCTGAGGCGGGGCGTTACGTATCCGAGCGCCTGAGGATCGGGCACAAAGAAATCAATGTCTTTGCTGATGCGATGGCCGTGCCGAAGCATCAGGACCGTGCCGCCCCCAAACGTAAAAAACGGATCGGATACGCCGCCGTGCTTCGAAATCTCGTCGACAAGTGTCAGTGCCTTCAGGAGCAAAGTCTCCCAAGGGCCCGCAGGAAGCTCTTTCGGCTGGGTCATGCCCACAGATCCTTCCGGTTAATTGAGTGTCGCTGCGCGAGGCGTGCGACATTCGCCCATATCTCGGAGGGCGCGCGGTGCTCCAGTTGGGCCGCTTCCTCCACCGCCATGACCACGTAGTCGAGTGGTGACTCGTCGAGGAAGTGGCCAACGTGCGCCTCGAAGCCCGATGGCACCTCAGCCGTCGCGAGCGCCTGCTCCAGCATGTCCGCGGACAACTCTCCGCGATAGCTGACGCTGGCGTTTTTCGCTGCCATCCATAGGCCACGCTTACGTTTGCGCGCCTCCGCGCTTGGAGAAAACGACAGTCCAAGGACGCCCAGAGTCCGCATAACCCGGTCAAAGCCCAGATCTTGCAGCGTGCCGGCTTCAAGCGCCTGGATGGTGCGACGGGACAGGCCGGCCATTTTTGCTAGGCGCTCTTGTGTCAGGCCCAGTGACCGGCGCCGTTCGCTGATCGTCTTGCCAAGTGTGCGGATGTCCATGATCGCGTCCCTCCGCCTTGGAGTATAAGCCGACTGGTCGGAAGGCGCAAAATATTGCGCATTAGCGGTCCAGCGATATCGCGATCGCGCCCCAATTTGACATAATTTAAGCTCCATAGAATAATCTGCCCCTATTTTAATAGGCGGTGTGACTGCGTGTCGAATCTGGTTGTGGCCTGCTACGGACAATGATTTTTCGCTTTCTGAGCTTGGGATTGCTGCGGGTCGATGGCGTCCGGATAATGAATGCTGTTGAATAGCGACCGCAGACACTGCATGACAAATCACTCCCGAGCAGCCCTTGGGGCGAAGACTACCGGCACTGGCTCGTCGAGCTGAAACAAAGGGTGGAAAGGGCGCGACTTCGCGCCGTCTCGAACGCGAACCGCGAACTCGTAACCCTGTACTGGCAGATCGGCCGGGAAATTCTGGATCGCCAACAGCAGCAAGGTTGGGGGGCTGGCGTAGTTGACCAGCTTGCCCGGGACCTGAAGGAGGCGTTTCCAGACATGCGTGGTTTTTCCCCCCGCAACCTCAAATACATGCGCTCCCTGGCGCAAGCTTGGCCCGACGTGGAATTTGTGCAGCAGCCTGCTGCACAATTGCCTTGGTTCCATCTCTGCACCTTATTGGACAAGGTCAAAGATCCAGAGCAACGAAACTGGTACGCCGGCAAGACCTTGGAGCACGGCTGGTCGCGGCAGGTGCTGACTATGCAGATCGAAACGGCCGCACATGCGCGGGCCGGCCGCGCCGTGCCCAATTTCAGAGAGACGTTACCGTCGCCGCAGTCAGACCTCGCGCGGGAGGCGCTGAAAGACCCCTACATATTCGATTTTCTCGACCTGACTGAAAACGTGCAGGAACGCGACATCGAGCAGGCGCTTACACAGCACATTACGCGATTTCTTCTCGAACTCGGGGCGGGCTTCGCGTTTGTTGGGCGCCAATACAGGCTGGATGTAGGCGGCGATGATTTTTTTATCGACCTTAGATAGCGTCAAGCAGCAAGGCCTAATGATTGCGCCTATGCAGCATTCCTCGCAAAACATCCATGAGACCGCAACCACGTCCAAACTCGTGATTTCGCCAGAAGAGTTTATTGCCGAGGTTAACAAGCGAATGCCTGACATCGGTGGTTATGAACCCGGGATGCATGTGTCTCTCTATCCGTAGGGAAGCACGGTGCGACTGCAATCGGATATAGTCCGCAACCGGACACGATCTAGACGAGGGCGGTCATTGGAACCTCGATCTCGCAAGTGCTTTTCGAGTTCGATGTGGAACCCGACCTCTCGCGAGCGTCCTGATTCATTCTGCCGCTGAATTCCGTGACCTTTTTTCACAGTTGAAGAAGCAGGGGTTTCAACCTGGAACTTTGGATGCAACCCTGCGCGCCATGCGCAGACCTTTACGGACAGCCGTCTTCGGTCGGTCCGTACGAAACGTTAACTCTCATCGGAGTTGGCGCAAAGAAAAACGCTCAAGTTGAGCGGCACTACGCCTGCACGCGATGCAGAGATATAGCACTACCGAAGCGACAAAAAGGCTCGCGCCGCTTCGGTTACATTCTCCACATATTTTTAATGTACCGAAGTTTTACCGGCGGGCCGCCAATGTCCACTCGCAACAGCCAGCGCGATGCCAGGAATAGAGAACGAATCCAGAACTACTAGTACTTGATCTTCGGGTTTCGTGTAAAGCAACGGCGCGTCGTGCATGCAATCTTCCATGATTCCCAAGTAGTGACCCAGTTCGTTGCATGTCGATTTTGACGGCGGGAGTTTCAAGCAAACTTCTGCAGCCGCCAAGGCGTCGTCGAAGATTTTTCGATTTTTTCCTTCTAGAACAAGGTAAGCCAAAAGCGAGATAAACCCAAGGAAGTTGCTCGTAACGCTGTGCGCTTGCTCAGGCGTGTAATTGCTCATTATTTCAGTCCCTTTCAAATAATCTGTGCTTTACAAGAAAGCTACCAGTTGGTTAATGCTGCCTATTCAGCCGCGCCCACCCACACGACGTATGCTTGCGAGCGTCGCTTCGATCTTTATCGGTTGGATCATCGAAGGATTCAGAGGTTGATCGCCCTTTTTTTTGTCACGTACCGTTCTTTTCGTCGGCGGTCACGCGATGAGGCGTTGCCTCGACCTATATCGGTTGATTGACCAAAAGACTCAGGGGCGGTTCACCCCCTTTTCATCACGTACTACCCGTCGCGTGCATGCGTATCGATAGCCCAATCTTGCAGACCGAGGGTCGATCAGCAGGAGTTTTTGAGGTACAGGTGCGATCATGCACCTACGTCCGGTTGACCTCGAATAAAGCTGGTGATCAATATGCGCTGTGTACCCATCACAAGGTGAGTTACTCCCGGTTATCTAGAAGAGCTCAAAGGGATATGTGGCGATTCCCGCTAAGGCAGTGGACCTGCCGATGCGCGACATCACGTCGACGACAGCGTTTCTCAATGGATGCCGGAAACGAACAACGCCTCGCTGTCGGGGGCACGGATAACCCCTCCACGTGATGTCGGTCTTCTCGTGCGCTGGGCTGCTGCAGGAACGCATAGGTCTCTCACGCGTTATCTGAAAACTGAGACAACGCGTCCAATACGCTGTCGCGATCGAGCAGGTTCGCACGATCGCCTTCGTACGGCTCAGTCGCAGAAGAGGAACTCGAAGATACAACTGGGAATCCAGGGAACGCGTCCTCCCGAAGACGCGCGTGTCCCCGAGCGAACATTTCGCGCAGCATGAGGGCTTCTTCAGCAAGCTGCTTGACCATGGCTGGCGTTTGATCCTTTCCCCGGCCCGCTTCACGAGCGGCCGCGTGAAGTCGAGGGGTGCTGAACCGCGAAATTGTAATGGTCGTTTTAATAGAGTCTTCGGCCGCCACGGGCTTGCGTCGTGAATTCCCTTCGTTCCGTGTCATCGCACTGCTCCTGTCATCAGAACTGTTTCGGAAGCGGTGCTTGTGCGAACTGCTCGGCCGTGGTCTTCGCTGCGGTGAGAAATCCCTTGGCGTTCGAATGCAAAGGATCGACCACGCTGACAATTGGCGTCCCTGGAAACGCGCGTTGCAGTGCAGGCAGGAAATATTTCGCTCCACCGCCAGTTGCAATGATGTGGATATCCTCGTCCGTCCCGAGCTTGCCTTTGATAGTCTTGATCGCATCGTCAATCATCGGTTGCACCTGAGGGAGACAGAGGGAAGCTATATCGACATCCTTGTCGCGTACCCGCAGTGTCATGTTATTGCGCAGCGCAAACTCAATGCGCTCGAGTTTGGAGATACGCTGGCCAAGCTCTTTCTCCAGCACATCGGCCATCCGAGTGAGCACTGCGTGCATCCCGATAGGTACGCCGATGCTGCGCTTTGGATCGCAACGCAGTCCTACCGAACACAGCGAGTCAGTGGACCGGAAGCCAACGTCGAAAATGACGGACGCAAGCGTCGGGTCCTGCGGAAGCTGTCCGGTGTTCTGGGCGGTGAGCAATGATCCGAACGGTTGCGGCAACACAACCACCTTTTGGATTTTTACTGTGCCGAGCCCGTGATTTTTTACGCCTTCAAACTTGCGGCGAAGTTCGGGGGCGTGTTGCGAAAAGCTGTAGATTGGGGTGCCGACGACGAGGACCTCAATCTCGTACGCTTTCAGGGAGTGGAGAGCGGCAGCAAGAAGTGCTGTGTATTCGTCACTCTGCTGGAAGTCGTCAAGTGGGGTTGGCCGCGCGACTGTGGACAGGGACGTGCTCCGAGTAAGCACACGAAACTCTTTACCATTTACAACGGGATGCACCTCGCCATCCTTGTCGGCTGACCCTGCGGCAAACTCTGCTAGTTGTGACGAAGCATCGAGGGGCTCAATGCAGGAAGGGAAGAACGTGGTCGTCACCTGACCGTCGGGATCCTCCATGAATCCCTTTACGTTGCCAAAGCCCAGGTCAATTCCAACAACAGCTTTTTTAAGACGCGGCTCGCGATGAAGGGGGTACGGGTGCATAGCATCCTCCGGTTGAGTCCTGCAATCGGACAAGAAGTTAAAGACGGCTTCGACGTGGCAGCAGAGATAAATAGCTAAGCCAGATCGGGCTGCATAATCATTCAACTGCGAACTACAAAGAAAACAGATGGGCAGACATATGAACCCATCTGGTTTCGTGAAAAAGGCAGGAACAGCGGGTGCGCGTCATAGACCGTCAACGGAGCAGAGAAACAATCTGGTACGTTGTCCAGTGAGCACCTCCCGTCGACTGATGACCGGAGATGCTCAAGCTCATGCAGACAAATCTATACGCCTCCCCGGAGCTCGTCATGAATTGCCTGTACTTGCTCCACGACCTGCTGGAAACATGCGTGAAAATTCTCGCGCTCAAACATGCGGGCGATACCCGCTGCAACCTCCGCGCTAGGAAAGGGCTTTCCCGGCTCACTGCAGATGCGAATGATCATGCCTTCGTGGTATTCGTCGCCCTCGTCGACGTCGATGTCGCAAGGTCCGCTGTATTTGTAAACCAGCGGGCCGAGCTCTTCCACGAGCATTACATCCAGCGCGTAGTTATGCATGTACTCATCTGCGACACACAAGTCATCAGCGATCTTCGGATCATCAATGATCGCGTCTGGATAACACACCAACGCCACCTGCGAATGCACGTGACCGCATTCACGGAAGCTAGCGTCAAGGAGCTGTAGTTCGCCCCACGGGCAATCAAGATAGTAGGCACGTTGCGAGAGCAAATCGGAAACGCGCTCGTGGAAAGCGTGCGTTTCGCGCAGCTTCCGCTCATCTGTGTCCCAGAGCTCGATATGCTGCGATTTGGTGGCGTCCTTCTCAACCTCGTACAGCATCTGGGAGAGCGCAATCGAATCCGCCAGGTGTTCTGGCGTCGTGCGCAATGGGATGCCGAGCATCTCCGCCATCAGACGGATGTCCGGGCGGAACGGGTTGTACGACAAAATCCGGTCGGTATTGGTACGGGCGAATTGTGACATCAGTAGTCCTTATTGAGGTATGAAGTGGATGAACGACAAAGCTGGTTCGCATTTTTGGTTTTTGGTCAGATCGGCATAGATCCTCCTTTGAAGGATGAGAAAGAAGTAGAAAGCGAACGGAAAGCGAAGTTAGCGACACGATCGAGAGGCGGTCGTATTCCTCATTTCGGGATGAAAAGTGCCGGGCGAAGATCAGCCTGGTGGACGTGCTCTCACGCCATCGACCAGTCGAACGGGCACGATTTGATTGCACCGGTTAGTGACGGTGCGCGTAGATTGATGATTGATCGAGAAGGAAAGGGCTGGTCTTGGCGAGGACCCTTGCTTGCAGGTTTCAGATGCAGGAATCGTCCAAAAGCTGGAAGAAGGACGACTCTGAACCGGCTTTGAAAGAATGCCGTTGTCGAATTGCAGACGAGCGCAGCTAGGCCTTCGCGCGCAATCTCGTCACGACTCCGCAAAGGGTGCCCTGACGATGGTTCAGTTTTGATAGTTTAGGACTGCGCGTGCCCCGCAAGCCCGAAACGGACTGAGGGCAGGCAAGACGAGATTTCGGAGATGATTGATACAGTACAATTCATGGGAAACCGCAACTTTTGATAAATTGCGATATTCCTGTCCCGCAGATCCGCTTGACAGATCCGGCGCAATTGCGCCGCGGGAGACTTAGCTTTAACGCTCACTGATGGCCCATTTGCAACTTATGACAACTGAGCCATCGGTGAGCGTTCGAGCATTTCGTTCATATGATCGCTGTGTTAATGCCGCAGAGGCGGCCACTCGCGGAGTCGATCGTACGACGAATGGAGTGAAAGATGCAAGCTTTTTTTGAGATGTCGTACGCCGCCATATCTGAATGGGCCAGGCACAGCTGCAGCGTCGTCGCGTCCCGACACACTTAAGGATGCTACGTACGACATACTCCTTGGACATATGGCGCTGTCTATCGCTTGTTGCCGATGGCTTGCGTCGCGGATCGTTCTCGTAGCTCCTGTCGTAGCTCCTGCAACCGTTTTCGGCGGCTCGTGCCGAGGATCAGGTTCCCAGGCGAGCGGGAATGTTCTCCCTCTCCGGCCTCCAGTATGGTGCGTATCGCAACGATATCTAATCGTGAGAGTGCGCGCGCGAGGTCGGGCCGTCCATCCCGTGCGAGTTGGTCCGCCACACGTCGTGCGAAGGAGGTGAGAGTCCCGTCATCGAGGTACTTCGCGTGACTGTCGGCCATTTCCTGCTGGGACTGACTTGCAGGCACCTTCTGCCCCGCCAAAAAGGCAGATCGGCCATGGAGTCTAAGCGCATCGGCGAGATCAGTCATGCGAGCATCTTGCGATAGACGTCCGACAATAGTGGATGTCCACGGGCATGCCGGCAGATTGGTGACATGGCGCTTTGCCCACGTCCAGATGTGAATGAAAAGCCTGATTTCTGCGCCTGCCCGTATCAGGTAGTTTGGTCCCCGATGTGCAAGATACAGACCGGGCTCCGGCAGTCCCGTGAGCGTGTTGCATCCGCACAGGGAAAAGTACGCCTCGAGTGCTGCCACCTGTCGCCGCAGCGCGGGACGCGCGTGCGGCTCCCGGAGAGGAATCTCGCAAATAAGAAAGCACCGGAGCAATGCGACGGGCGACGCAATCTGTTGAGCCGCGACGTACCGCTCAAGGGTGTGCGCGCGCCACCGAGCGAATGCCTTGCCTCGGTCCTGCCCCAAGGGAACTTCCTTTTGCAGGTCCGTTTTCAGGTAGTAGTAGACATTGCCTGCGAGCGTTCGTCGCGCTCGAAGGCCGGGAGGAAGTGTGTTCTTTTCCATGTCGGTCTAGCGTCCCACAAGATAAGCCAGGCAGATTTCGGGTCGGAAATGCCCCAACTCCTGGCTTAGTATCTCAAGCGCCAGTTTTGCACCCACGAGCGGAATGAGGGTGCGCATGCGGTTGTGCGCGAAACTATGACGCAGGCCATGTACTCCCCGGGTCCAGCCAAGGGCAATTTGACTCGCCCTGCTGAAACTTGTGGAGAGTGCCTGCCCGCCCCCAATCTCAAAATAGCTGAGGTGCTCGATCTCGCGGTCGCGGATTACCGTTGGATGTGGCCGTGCGTATTTCCTGAGTTCACGGGCAAGCGGCGTTGAGATTGCGACTTCGCGCGTAAGTCCTCCCTTCCCCGTGACGAGGAACACTTCAACGTCCGTGCGCCCGCAGAAACGCGCGTCTGTCCAGTTCCGCCGCGGAGACGGCTTGCCCAACGCTCTCTCGCGCAACGTGATGCATTCATGCGACCGGAGTCCGGCGTCGTAGCACAAGAGTGTCGATAGCTGGTTTTGAGGTGTCTGAAACGCAATCAACCGCTCGACTTGGTCAAAGTCATAGGCTCTTCTTTGGACCACAGCCGGAATGCAGCTTTCAAACCAGGGGAGTCGGACCGAATAGACCTTTTCGAGCATGTTTTTGGCCTGATTGACGGACTTTTGCGCGTGGCCTTCTGCGAACTCCTCAAGGTATTCAAGCATCATGGGCCGAAAGCCTGCATCGTCCAGAGAGATTCGATTGTCAATCAGCCATCGCAGATAGCCTTTGAAGGCTTGGCGATACGTACGCTCGGTCCCGACAGACCGGACCGCGAGCTTGTCGAGTTTTTTCTCTTGGAGATCCTGCTTGGATGCGCCATGTGCCGTGATGCTGGCGATCGTCTCGCAGGCGCGCTGGGTAATGTTCATGCTATCGGCTCCACAACTGATACAGCGCGTGTTCGATCAGCGCCTTCCTGATGGCAGACTGACAGAACCGGCGGCCGGCTGCGACCTCGATTTCGTCCGCCAGCCTCTCAAGCGTAAAGGGCCGCGCGTCCTCGGCGTAGACGCGGGCCATGGTGTAGCTCCGCATCAGGGGAAGAAACTCGTCAAGCGGGGCCGGCCGCCTGCGTTGTCGTTCTTTTGCGGGTGGACATTCGCCATATTGCCCGCGTAGCGCAGCTATCAATTCTTGCATTGACATCGTTTTCGAACCGTCCGGTGGGTTGAAAATATGAGTCAGCGACACGTCCCACTCCGGAGACGCCGCTAGCAGTGCGATGAAGCAGTAAAGCGGAAAGACCAAGGCGATGATCGCCTTTCGGAGTGGGCGCACCCGCTCCTAGCCGCTTGGAGATAAATCTTGCGGACAAGGCGCGGCTGGGCCTTGGCAGTCGAAGGTTTTGAGTTGACGATTTGCGGGCCGGTGCGCGGTGAGCACGGCAAGAAGACGTTCCGAGTTCCGTCTGGACAAATAGTCCAGGCAGTCCGTGAGCGTTATGGATGATTTCTGGCTCGGGTATCGACCCGGAAGCCTGGTTACGGATGGATGTTTCTGGCGCGCGCGAGCCGATTGCTTTTGTCGCGCGTGCTATCCCTGGTCACTTCTGGCGAAGTGACGGGTATTTTCTGCGGCTTCTAAGAGCTTGCGCTGGTAGGCCGGATTAAAGCGTGGTGATAATGCCTGAGTAAGGCGTTTGAATCTGACTCAAGTATAACGGCAGTCAAATCACTCGTGCAAGGGGACGCAATCGAAGTGCAGGGGACACCGCCGACCTGAGCGCCCCGTAGGATTCGAATCGCAAAGCCGGCGTGCAGGATGTCGGCCGATCAGCCTGAATGTCAACGGCCGCCAATGGCTGATCGAAGCGCAAAACTTGATCCTCCCAGTTATTCAAATCGATCGGTCGCTGTGGCGCGGCAATTGACTTCCGTCCAGCTGCGAGAAGTCTCAGCTGATCTCTGATTTGAACCAGATGGCTTCCTCGACGCAATGCGGTGCCCCCAGCACTCGTATGTCAGAGACCAATGAATGTCCCGGAATGCTCCCGAAGCGACTTAACGACGACATATGTGTGATTTCTTCCGTACCTCGGCTGGTCGACTGACGGACTCGCCGCGGCAGTCATTCATATGTGCGACTTAGGTAGGTATCTTCTCGTCAGGGTATAGGGTATTGCAAATCCTCAGCCGTCCGCCGGGTGTCCGGGCTATTAAGTTTCAACGGCGCAGCTAGCGAAAGGGTCTCGAAGACAGCTGTGTGTATTGGATGGCGGGCGGACATTGTGAGTCGTATGGTCCTGACGTCGTCGAATCACCTGCTGGGGCGTCGCCCTGCCAACAGACTGAGGAGCCGGACTTTTTCACCATAAAAGCCCTTGTGAATCGGATATTTCCCCCGGAAACCCATACCAGACAAGGCTGAGCAGGTTCAGTTAACAGTCTGACATAGCAGGAATTTGCACGCCAACGACGGCTATGCATTCATCTTTGGCATTCGCGATCGCGACGATGTCGGGCGCTCTGATCGCACGTGTGCGCGTGCTTGACGAGCGACCGCCGTTGTCTGCCAGTGATCGCCGCCGACGCGGCCGGGGATCGAGACTACGAGTGGGTATCAGTCGCGGACGAAGAGTGTTTGCTGCGGGGGGTGGTTGGATGCGCCTGCAGACCTCTTGGGCTCGTTCGAACCGCAAGCGATCGTGATTCGAAAGTGGCTATCCCGAGGGCGTTTGCGCTCCCTGAGTCGAGAAAATCCACTAACTGCCGATGCCGTCAGGTTGGCTCCTGAGTTTCGCCGTCGCCACATTTCTAGAAAGGCGGTCATGCCTATATCGCCCGATAGCGAGTCGTGACCGATATGCGCGGACGTTTGCGCTCGCTATATGATATCGGCGAGCCTACGGCTCATGCAGGGGGCCATGCAAACCGCGAAATCTGTCGCGAGCGGCTCGATCTTGTGATGAGGAACCGTCCCACTTCTAACCGCTCGCGGCGCGCTGCTACGTTGATGTCGATACCCGTGAGTGCGCGGCGCGGACCAAGCTCGCCGAGCCGCACGCGGTATGTCGCTGTCATTCGGGAGTAAATGGTGTTCTTGACTTTCGCGCCGTGACAGGATGTATCCCGATCCAAGTTCCATCGCCCCACGCGCTCGAGACGTCTCGTCATAGACACGATGCGCGCTGCCGCCGGATGATAATCCTTGACGAACACCTTCGTGTCTTGACCAATGCACCTGACCTGCCGGGTGTGCTGATCGGCGAGTATTTGATCCTTTTACGATTGAATGGCGACTAGTAAGGACCTGTGGCATGCGTTGCGGATATTTGATTCTCGCCCACGGCGTCGGTCTGTCTTGCGTCATCGCATTTAACACAGCAGCGGCGAGTTCTCGAGTTCGACTCATCGCTGGACACAAGGGGCGAGCGACAATGAAATCATTTGGTGGCGTTTGCATCACCCGGTGCTCGACGTATGTATTGAAGCCACATCCCTATCCGATACTCGCCACGCCGGCCTGGATTGTCCACCCGGCGGCGACGTAAGAACTGTCTATCCAGCGCTCGCCGGAAACGTCTCGCGCTGCGCACACGTGGACCGGCTTGAATGGGTGTCTCGACGGGGGGCGCAGCCGCGACCGGGAGTCAATGCGGCTTCACCACTCCTATCGAAAACATCGGAAGGATATGCGTGCCAGGAGCGTCCCGGTGGGCGATCCAGAGTCTTACCGCAGATTGCGACGCCGACCGTCCACCGCCCAGCGGTTATGTCCAGGACGACTGGTTCTGCGGAAGCGCGCGTTGCGGATCGTATACATCAAGACGGTCTGCTGCCTCCAGCTCATCGACGTAGACGACAAGGTTGACGCCGTCCGGCGACAGGTTTGATCTGAACAGAATGCCTTTCGCACCGGCCGCGATCACCTCGTCACCGATAGTCCAGCTTGGTGGCTCAATGCGCTGGTTGAACCAGCAACCACGCCAGTCGCAATAGAAGTCCTCCCAGATGGGGAGCCACTTTTCGGCGCGGTACCCGGTCGTGAAGTCAACAACCGGATCGACGGTCAGTTGATAGCTTACAAGCGTGCCCGGGGGCATCAACGGGGAGATCTGCTGATATTCCCGCACCGCCGTGTTCACATCAAGAGCAAGGTAGAGGGCGTTGAGTCCTACACGGTTGGCCCGTCCGCCGTGCTTACCCGCGCCAGCGCCACTCGTCGGCGCAACCGCCCATTTGGGCACATGCATCCGGTACGCCGTTACCTTCGATAGCGCTGTGAGGATCATCCGGCTGCGCCCGCCTCGAGGGACGAAATATAGCGAAGCAGGTCGTCAGTCCGACCATCCGACACCAGCTGTTCGGCTGTCTTGTAGTCGAAGACGGGCAGTGGCTCATTCCTGTACCAGAACAACGCCTGATTGACGTCGCCGGAGATGTCCGTTGCGGCGCGGATCACCCTCAGCGCTTCCCGCAGGAAGCGTTGGACGCTCTCCGAGGCCGGCTGCCTGCTGAGCGTGTTGCGATGCACATGCGCCTGCTGGGCGAGGGTTTGCAGGTCAATATGCAACGCCTCGCCGAAGCGTCGGGCCGAGACAATCGGTGCCAGGCTGTCCGGGTCCCGAAGCGATGCCATGAACTGGTCAAAGCCTAGGCCCGCGTTGGGGCGGGCAGTCACGGATTCCGTATTCATCGAAAGACTCCACGCACATTTGACGCACAATAATAGCACAACAACGCGTGGCGGCCAGTTTGGTGAAGACCGGGCGATCATCCAGTCCCAAAGGTCGTTGAGATTTCACCTCGACAAACGGCGAGGTACTATCGATACTGTATATATACAGTTTTTGTTGCTGATGACTGCATCGACTACGTCCCCGGAAGACATACATCCGTTCATCTGGCGCGCTTCGCAGCTCGCCCGGGGCCGCGGGCGCGTATTGGAAACGGGCTATCCGGAATTATCGAAAGAACTGCCCAGAGGAGGGTGGCCGCTCGCAGCGCTGGTGGACCTCCTCGTGCAGCAGGCGGGCGTGGGCGAGCTGCGTTTGCTCCGACGGGCATTGTGAGCGCGAGAGATAGAGGAGCCATTGCCCTGGTCAATCCTCCGCATCAGCCGGACGGTTTGGGCCTCGCCTACATTGGCCTGCCGCTTGACTGGCTGATGCTGATCAAAGCGGCAACGACTGCGGATGCGCTGTTGTCAGTGGAACAGATTCTCCGTGCTGGCACGTGCAGCAGTGTCGTCTTCTGGGCGCAGCATGTTAAAGACTCGTCGCTATGCCGACTGCACCTGGCCGCCCAGTCGGCGGAGTCACTGTTCATCATGGTCCGACCGTTCGCCACGTCTCAAGATGCTTGGCCAACGGTTCTACGTCTCGCTTTACGACCAACAGCGGATGGACTTATTGTGGATGTCGTCAAGCGGCGAGGGCCGACCATGGCTGAGCCTGTTTCCGTGTCGCTGCAACCAACGCCCGTGCTGCTATTACCACGACGTCAGAGTGCGCGCATAGCCGCGCCTGCGCCTTTTGAAGAGTCGCAGGCGACGCAGGGAGCGGCCATGGAGGCACTCGACCAATAAGGCCAGATTCCTCGAGCACTGACGGAGGTCATGTGTGTTACTCAGCCCAGATTGAAGCGGACTACAAGAAATTCGTCCGAATGTTTGGTGCGACCATTGATATCCGGGAGTTTGCGCGCCTGTATTGGGAGCGTGCCGAAGGTCGCATGAAGGTAAAGATTCCGAAGGCGATAGACGAGGCATTCGCGAACCCGCAGTCTGACGAAGAGCGTGAAATCAAAGACCTCATTGACCATTACAACGGTGATCAAATGAAGGCACTCGAGGAGGAGCTGTTTGCGCAGCGCGCGCGCTTTGTGGCAGCCGAGCGGACATTGCAGACGAAGACAACGAAAGCCGCGAGTGAGAGCAAACGCATCGCGGGCGACAAGATCGAAAGCGCGCTTCGCCGCATTGATGACATCAGGCGCACGGACAGCAAGCCGCGTGATGCGCGTATTTTTCCCGGGCACTATGCGCCGGTCCTGATTCAGGAAGCCGGGCAACTCGTGGTGCGGCCAATGCGATACCAATGCAGGATAGCGGGCAAGCCGGCCAAGTACGATTTCAGATTTCCGGGGCCCTACAATGCCAGGCTGGACAGCCTGGCGAAATTCTGGGCGCCGCTTTTCGGATACTCGCACGGTCTGGTGATCGTTGACTCGTTCTATGAAAACGTCCCTCGATCGAAAATGGAGGGTCGCGTTCTGGCGGAGGGGGAAGATGACGCGAACGTCGTCCTTCAGTTCTCACCGCGCGATGGGAGCAGGATGCTCGTAGCTTGCCTGTGGTCGAAGTGGCCGGCGCCGGGCGAACCAGACCTCTATTCGTTTGCGGCTATCACCGACGAGCCTCCGGCAGAGGTTGCAGCGGCGGGACATGACCGCTGTATTGTTTCAATCAAGCCGGAGAACGTCGCGGCGTGGCTCAACCCGGATCCGGGAGACCTGGCGGCCCAGTACGCAATTCTTGACGACAAGGTGCACCCGTATTTCGAGCATCAGCTTGCTGCGTAATACGCACCGGTAAGCGTGCGGACGATGCGTCAAGCACGGGGAGGAAAGATGAGGACGGTTACATTTGGCGTAAGTTCGCGTGAGGAAATATCCGATCGGTTCATCGAAGCCTTCAAAGGCAATGCGCAGGGCGCGCATATTTCGTTCGCATCGCACGAGCTGCTGTTTCAGACAATGACACCGCTGCGTTGGAGCCTTATCCGCTCCATCATGGGTGCGGGGCCTTTATCAATCCGCGAAATCGCGCGCCGTGTGACGCGAGACGTAAAGTGCGTGCATCGCGATGTTCATGCATTACTCGATGTCGGTGTCCTTGAGCGCAACGCTGACGGTGCCATTGAGTTTCCTTATGACGTTGTCCATGTAGACTTCCTGATGAAGAACGATTGAACGCTAAAGAGATAGAGTTGGAACGGTTCGGGCCATTTAGAAGAGACAGAGTTGTGAAGAAACCACGAATGGCGCGAGCAAGAAGACATACTTAAAGATTGGAATACGTAGAGCAAGTAACATCGAAACCAAAAAAATAGTTTGATAAGAAAACTTATCGCAATAGCGCGGTTCGGTTTTTCGTTTGTCTGAAAAGCTAGATTATCAGTGGGCTGGTTCTGACCTTGTGCTTGTCGCGACGGATTGGCCGTCGGCCGACGTGCTGCTACTACGTTGATTCAGTTCAACGGCTGGCACATTCGAACCGCAAATCGACCATGCGCCCGGAGGCACTCCGGCGAGTGTATTCTGATGCATCCAGCAGCCGCAAACAGTGCACCGATACTGGATGTAGCGCCGGATAAGGTTTCTTGGCGTACCGAAAACGCCGGTACCGGCGCGTTGCAGACCCGCGTGCGGCAGAACGGTCGAGGGCATCCCTGCTAATCCGCTACATGCAGTACAGCTTCCCATGCCATTTTCCAGTTCGACAGAGGGGCATGCGTTAAGCATAGGTGACGCACCAGCGAAGTCCAGGTAAGGCGGTATCCCAGACGCTCATGCGGCCTCGGGGACGCGGTGATGAATCAGCATCGTCGGGCTACGCGGAAAAGGCCAGTGAAAGAGTGCGGATAAAATGCCGTTAACCGGCTATATCGAGCCGCATGTCGGCCAGTCGGTCAAGTTTTCTGATTTTCTCCCCATGTTCCACACGCCTGATACCGAAACGCTTCGTCTGTGCAGTGTCCTCTCCAGCACGGCGTTTGGACTTGTATTCGCACTCGTTGGTCTGGGGCGCAAGGAAGAGCGCTACTGCTTTCACTGGTCAGCGAGTGCGTTGCTTTACGCGGCGGTGCTGATTGGCTTTGAATTTGCGCCGGGCCATCCGTACCTGAAGAGTGCGCTGCTCGGCGCGCTCGCAGTCACCAACATGCTCATCGTGTCCGGAATCCGGGCCTTTGACGGGGTGCCACCGTTTCGCTGGTGGATGGTGCTGCCTGTCGCGGCATGCGTCGGCACGCACGTTCTGCCGTTCTGGATCGCCGGTGTAAATCCGCACATCGAAGTTGTCACGCAGGTCTGCGACACGTTGAGCATCGCTGTATCGGCGACGATTGCCGGCCTTGCTTGCCTCACCCGGGAGCCTGGAGAAGAGCGTCGCTCTGGCTCACGCATGGTCCCGCGATATCGCAGCCGCGGCCGACGCCTCGCTGGCTTCGCCATGCTGTGTTATCTCCCCGGCTATGCAATCGCGCTCAGCGGGTACCTGTGGACGGTTCCGGGTCACAATCTGCTCGCGCTCATTCCGATGCTGTCGGACCAGTTGCTGCTCGCCGTGCTCAATCTCGGGCTGCTGGCCATGCCAGCTGAACGCGCGCACCAGAGATTGCGCGCCGCTGCGCAGCGCGATCCGTTGACGGGCGTCTGGAATCGCGCGGGCTTTGAGTCGCATGCGCGCTCGCTCGTCGAGCCTGGCGCAACGGTGCTCGCGATCGATCTCGATCATTTCAAGCAGATCAACGATAGCCACGGTCATGCTGTGGGCGACGAAGTGCTGAGGGCACTTGCGGATCTTGCCGGTGGCGAGGTGGCGTCGTTAGGTGGTGAGTTCGGACGCCTGGGGGGCGATGAATTCGTCGCCGTGCTGCCGGCATCGCGAGCGTCATACGCGCAGGCGTGCGCGCAACAGATTCACGACGCGTGCCGTTTGCACTCGTCCGGTATGCCGAAATGGACGATCAGCGTAGGTCTTGCTCAGGTAAGGCAGGATGAATCGCATCTGCGTGATGCGCTTCAACGAGCCGATCGCGCGCTGTATCAGTCAAAGGTGGGTGGCCGGGACAAGATGACTGCCTGAGGGATTTAGCGCATGTTGACACCCGATTACCTTTCCAGACTGGATCTGCTCCCTGAAGCTGAACGCTTTGTCCGGTTGCCCAACAGGGTTGCTCACTCGCTCGATGGACAAGACGTGATGGTGTTCAACGTGCCCGACGATGCATCGGATACCGACGCATGCAGGGCGCGTTTCGGCATTCCCGTGGAAGACAATGCGAACACAATCATTTTGCGGTTCAGGAAGGACGGCGCCGAGCATCTGGCAGCTGTCGTCGCACTCGCAGGCAAACGGATCGACGTCAATGGCGCCGCCAGAAGAACACTGGCGGCAAGTCGCATTTCTTTCGCGTCGCGCGATGAAGCGGTTGATGCGTCGGGAATGGAATACGGTGGCATTACCGCATTTGGGGTGCCTGTGGACTGGCCAATCCTGGTAGACACAGCCGTGCTGGAACGTCAAACCATTGTCATGGGCGCTGGCATACGCGAGGCGAAGCTTCTGCTTGCGCCTTCGGTATTGTTGACTCTTTCGAACGTCAGTGTGGTCGCAGTGGCGAAGCCCAACATCTGATGTTGATAGCCGTGCCGCACAGATCATGATGATATGGCTAGTCGATCGTGCGCAGCCGATGAAGATTGGTGGTGATTTGCCGAATCCATCGAGACCAGCCTTTCACGGCTGACCGGGTCCGGCCGATACTGTTGAAAAACTCTCTTTGCAGGCCGGGACTGAGGTGGTTTGAGTGACGCGTCGTCACGGACTCGGCGTTGGTGGTGGGATTTGCGCGAAG